>CBFIFE010000015.1:0-51613 GCA_965661765.1 uncultured Flavobacteriales bacterium | reverse complement strand
GCTCGGCTTGTTGCCGCTGGCGATCGGCTTGAACATCGACTTTGTCACGCTGGTGACGGAATACGACCCGCGGATTTACATCGGTGGAGACAACAACGTCTTCTGGAAGCCGATGAGTTGGGCCATCATTTACGGCCTGACCTTTGCGACCTTCCTCACCCTGGTGATTGTGCCCGTCATGTACTGGTGGATCAACCGGATGGGGTACAAGTATGGCAAGAAGTTGCCGGTTTGATGGCGGACCGGGGCTTGGGGCTTGGGGAGAATGGGTTTGGCTTTTGCCAAATCCGCCTCTCCAAACCCTGACCTCCCCTAGCTTCCTTTCTGCAAGCGGCGAACCCGCGGCGGAATGCGGCTCAAGATTTCATAGGGAATGGTGCCTGCAGCGTTCGCCACTTCTTCAACTGTGGGGTTCAGGCCGAAGAGCAGCACTTCATCGCCGGATTGCGCCGCTTCAATGTCCGTGACATCCACCAAGGTCATGTCCATGCACACCTTGCCCACAACGGGCGCTCGTTGACCATGAATCACCACCCAGCCTTTGCCATGCGACAAATGGCGGGGCCAACCATCTGCATAACCGACCGGCAAGGTGGCGATGCGGCGCGGCCGAGGGGCGGCATCCGTGTGGCCATAACCAAGCCCTTCGCCAGGTGGCAAGTCGCGAATCGCGGACACCACCGTTTCAAAGGAAAGGGCGGGGTGCAGGGAAAAATTCAAGGGCGTTTCGGGGGCGATGCCGTAAAGGGCAATGCCGAGCCGAATCCAATCCCCACCGGCGTGCGGAAACCGGATCGCACCTGCCGAATTCAGGATGTGCGATCGCAGGGGTTGCGCATTGCCCAAAGCCGCCCTTAAGGTGCTGACGGCTTGGTCAAATGCACGAATTTGAGCCGCGGTGAAGGCATCTTGGCTGGGGTCGTCGGCGCTCGCGAGGTGGGAAAAGACGCTTTCAATCCGAAGCGAATCCGCCCAACCGCCCGATTTCCACGCATCGAGAAACGTCTGCAGGCTGGAAGTGGCAAACCCCAGGCGGTGCATGCCGGTGTCGACCTTGAGGTGGACTGGGTAGGGCTGGCTTCGTTGGGCGCTTGGCCGGGTGCGAAGGTGGGCGATGAGGGCTTGGATTTGGGCCAAATCATGGACTTCCGGTTCCAAATCGTGGTCCACCAGTGCAGCAAACGTCCCCGGATCTGGATTGAACACCACGATGGTGCAATCGATGCCCGACTGCCGCAGTTCGACCCCTTCTTCGGTGCAAGCCACCGCGAACCGGCGCACGCCCTGTCTGCGCAAAGCGTGCGAAATGGCGACAGCGCTTGCGCCGTATGCCGAGGCTTTGACGACGGCCAAGAATTCGACGGGTTTGTCGAGGGCCGCTTGCACGTGGTGTCGGAGGATGCGCAGGTTTTGGGTGACGGCCTCCAAGTCAATGGTGAGGGTGGTGGCGTGCCCGTGGCGAATCAGCCGGTCAGAGATGCGCTCGAAAGCGGCACGGCGTGGCCCTTTGACCAACACGTCGTGTCCTTGCAGGGCGTTCGGTTGTGCCCGCAGATGCTGAAGCACATCATCGACCCCAGCGAAACGCTGGGTGGGCAGCGAACCCGTATCCATGTCGGCCCACCCCTCCCCCACAAGCCAAACCCGGTGAATTCGTTCCGAAGACGCCAATTGTCCGAGGCGCTCGGCGGTCAGGGAATCCATGTTGGGCAGGGGGCCGAGCACAAGCGCTTTGGGGCGTTGTTCCGGCAGGTTGCGCAGGTCCTCCAAGGCCAGGGTCAAAGCGCCCCAGTCATTTGTCCATGCGTCACTCAGCACCCAACAACCTTCAGGGGTTTGGAGGCGTTGCATGCGCATGTCGATGTCGCGCAGGGCCATCATCCGTTGGGCCAAAGCCGCGTCGGACGATTTTCCAATGGCCCATGCCGCGGCAAGTGCGGTCAGGGCATTGCGGAAGGCCATTTCGCCTCTGGCGGGCAAGTGCCAAACCCCACGACCGGCCACGACGAACGACTGTGGGTCATCGGCGGGCTGGCGGTCGGTCCACTGCCATTGGGCGGCGGGGTCGCCAAGTGGACCCCATTGGTGAACCGCGATGCCGTCGGCCCACAACGCCGCCGCCGCTTCGGAGAGGTTGTGGGGCATCACGACCCATTGAGACCTTCGGAACAAGGCGATTTTTTCGCGCATCAGTGCCGGAGCGTCGGGAAAGGCCTCGATGTGCGCTTCCCCAAGGTGCGTCAATACCCCGAAGTCGGGCCGAACGCAGCGCTCCAGCGCAGCCATCTCGCCGGGTTCGGAAATGCCGACTTCGATGAGGGCCAACTCATGTTCGGGTCGCAATCCCCAAAGGCTGACGGCCACGCCGAGTTGGCTGTTGAAAGACCGCGGGCTTCGGTAGATGAGCAAATCGGTTCCGAGCAGGGTGGAGAGCCATTCCTTGACGATGGTTTTTCCGTTGCTGCCCGTGATGCCGATGACTTGAACAGGCAAGGCCATTCGCCAAGCCCCAGTGAGTTGTTGCAGTCCCAGCAGGGTGTCTTGGACCACAATCACAGCGCTGTCAGGCAATGTGTCTGGTCCCGGGTCTTCCTGGACCATGAACAGGCGGATGCCTCGTTCGTGTGCTTCGGCCAAATGCGCATGCCCATCTCGCCAGTCTCCTTTCAGCGCGGCGAAGACCAGTGGCTTGGGGTCGCCTGGATCAATCGTGCGGGTGTCAAAGGACAATCCGAGAACGTCTGCGCGTTCCGCGCGATCCCACCGGACCGCCACTGCGTTTTCATGCGCCCACGTTTTGAGGAACCCCTCGTTCATGGGCGGTCGGCACCATCGATTGCTTCCGTCTCCTCTCGGCCTGTTGACGGACCTTTTCGCACAGCACGGGCCGCCACGAAGGCCTGTCGCGTCAATGGGATGTACCGGTCTTTTTCACCGACCTCCACCGTCGCTGTTCCCCCGGCAATGCGGTGAGAAAAATGCGCTGGCCGGCCCGTTTCGAGACACACCGCGTTGAGCTTGGCCACCTCCTCGGCGCGGGCAAGCAATTCAGGCATGCAGCCAAAAGGCTCCCCGGTGAAATCGAGGTCCAGGCCTGCGGCGATGACCCGGTGTCCTGCATCGGCGAGCTTCGCGCACAGGCGGGGCAGTTCGTTGTCAAAGAACTGGGCCTCGTCGATCGCCACCACAGGAATGTGCCTCGGCTGACCCGCCATCCACGCCCCGATTTCCGCACTGCTCCGCACCATGACCGAAGGGGATTCATTCGCGTCATGGGATCGAACGGCATGGGCATCCCATCGCGTATCGGTCGCGGGCTTGAAGACCACCGTGGGTTGTTTGGCGATTTGGGCACGCCGCACACGCCGCAGCAATTCTTCGGTTTTGCCCGAGAACATCGGGCCGCAAATCACTTCGAGTCGGCCTTCGCCGTGGGAGAGATGTGTCATGGAGGGGACTTCTGTCACAATGGCGAAGTTAGTTCTGAAGCTACTTTCGCTGCGATGTTGCGTAGGAACCTTTTCATCGGGCTTGTGCTCGCGGTCTTTGCTTTGCCCGCTTCAGGCCAAACCTGGCTCAACCTCGCCGCCGACACCGACCTCCCTTGGTCCTTCAAGGGTTTGATGTCCGTGGAGTCGCGTTGGTCGGCCACAGGGCATGCCTCGGCCTTTGTCGACCTCGACTTGGGGCGAGAGGTCCGAAAGGGTTCGGGGTGGTGGGCCGACGGTCAGCTCCGTCTTTTGGAAACCCACTTGGGTGAGGGGGTGTATCGGCCGGAGCGGCGTTTGGCCTTTCGCATGCTTCGAAAGCAAGCATTGGGCGTTCATGGCCAAATCCGAATCCGAGGCATGTACCAGCACGCCCGTGCCTTGCCCGCCCGATCCCATGACACGGCATGGTCGCCACCGCCGGCGAATGAGGCGTTGCGGGTTCGACTGGCGATTGCCCGTGACATATATATGGTGTCAGGAGGGCGTCGCTGGCGGTTGGAGGCGAATGGCGAGTGGTTTTGGCGGAGATCTGCTGAGGCGAATCGTTTTGAATCCACCCAACTCCGCGTTCGTTTGGACCTGCACTGGAAGCCGACTGAGCGTCAATCGGTTTTTGTGGGACACCAAACCGAGTGGGCCCTTTCCCCAGCTTCTTCAGGGTCGGTGGGGACATTGCGGGTGGGTGGGATTTGGCATTGTCAATGATTGTGTGGGAATTTGTTCACAACATGCCTTGGGTTGTAAACATTCGTTCGCTATCTTCGCGCCCCCAATAGTGGGGTGATATTTTGAGAATCAGACTTTGACCGTGGATACATTGAGCTACAAGACGCTCTCCGTGAACAAGGAGAATGCCGACAAGAAGTGGTTGATCGTCGATGCTGAGGGACAGACGCTTGGTCGTTTGGCCTCCGCTGTCGCGACGCACCTGCGGGGCAAGCACAAGCCCAACTTCACACCGCATGCCGATTGTGGTGATTATGTCATCGTGGTCAACGCTGACAAAATTGTTTTGACGGGCAACAAGTGGGATGACAAAAAGTACATCCGCTACACAGGTTATCCCGGCGGACAGCGTGTTCGTACAGCAAAAGAGCAGATGCAACGCAAGCCTTTTGCCATGGTAGAGGATGCTGTTCGTGGCATGCTGCCGAAGAACCGCTTGGGACGTGCTTTGTTCCGGAACCTCCATGTTTATGTGGGTCCAGACCACAAGCATGAGGCGCAACAGCCGACCCCTATGACCATCAACGCTTGAACAAGAGAATCACGACCTGAATGGACACAATCAATACATCCGGACGTCGGAAAACCGCAGTAGCGCGTTTGTACATGACGCCAGGCAGCGGCAAGGTGACCGTGAACAAGAAGGACATGGAGAATTACTTCACCACGTCTGTTCTGCAATACAAGGTTCACCAGCCGTTTCAACTGACTGAAACAACCGGTCAGTACGATGTCAAGGTCAATGTTGATGGCGGTGGCATCACGGGTCAAGCTGAGGCTGTCCGTTTGGCCATTTCCAAGGCGCTGGTGGAAATCAATCCAGAGTGGAAGCCCACCCTGAAGCAGGTGGGCCTGACCACGCGCGATCCCCGGATGGTGGAGCGGAAGAAGTTTGGCCAGCCGAAGGCGCGGAAGAAGACCCAGTTCTCGAAGCGTTAATTCCCAAGATTTTTTCAGTGTGGCAGCCTCGGTTGCCACGCTTTTTCTTTTTTATTCAATCGTTTAGCATCCAAACGTCCTGGACCTCGATCGCCGAGCTACCAGGGGGTTGCTTACTCAAGGAACGCAAACAATGGCGAAAGTCAATTTTGAGCAAATGCTCGAAGCCGGTGTCCATTTCGGTCACCTGAAGCGGAAGTGGAACCCCCACATGGCTCCGTACATCTTCACTGAGAAGAAAGGCATCCACATCATCGATCTGCACAAGACTGCAGTCAAACTCGATGAAGCTGCTGCGGCAATGAAGCAAATTGCCAAAAGTGGCAAGAAAATTCTCTTTGTTGCTACGAAGAAACAAGCAAAGGAAGTTGTTGCAGAACGTGTGAAGGCTGTGGGCATGCCCTACGTCACGGAGCGCTGGTCTGGTGGCATGCTGACAAATTTTGCAACGGTTCGTAAGGCCGTTCGGAAGATGTCTCAGATTGACAAGATGGAGACGGACGGAACGTTGAACACGCTCTCTAAGCGCGAGCGTCTTCAGGTGAGCCGTCAACGGGCGAAACTCGAGCGCAACTTGGGGTCCATCTCGGATTTGACCCGGATTCCAGCGGCCATCTTTATCGTGGATGTGATGAAAGAGCACATCGCGTTGGCCGAGGCGAAGAAGTTGGGCATCCCGGTGTTTGCCATGGTGGACACGAACTCGGACCCACGTCCTGTGGATTTCCCCATTCCCGCGAACGACGATGCAAGCAAGTCCATTGTGGCCATCATGGACGTTGTCGTCCAGGCAGTGGCCGAAGGTTTGCAAGAGCGCAAGACCGACAAGGACAAAGCGGCAGCAGACAAGGCGGTAGCAGACAAGGCAGCTGAAGATGCTGCAGCTGCAGCCAAGGCACCTGCTGCTGAAGCGACTCCTGCGGAGGCGCCTGCGGCAGAAGCGGCAGAGGAAGCACCTGCATCTCCAAAAGGCGAAGCAGATGCACCTGCGGCCGAAGCCTAACCGAGTTATTCCAGACCACAAGAGAGCACATTGAACCGCCAGAGGCCCAAGACCCATAGCCAGTGGGCTTTTGGCACAATTAGAGAATCATGAGCATCACAGCTGCAGATGTAAACAAGCTCCGGAAGCAAACAGGAGCCGGCATGATGGATTGCAAAAAGGCACTCCAGGAAGCCGAGGGAGACTTTGAAAAGGCCATTGAAATTCTGCGCAAAAAAGGGCAGAAGGTTGCAGCCAAGCGCGGCGATCGCGAAGCGGGTGAAGGGGCAATTTTGTCTGGAGCATCCGCAGATGGGTCGTTTGGTGCATTGCTGGCATTGAATTGCGAGACAGACTTTGTTGCGAAGAATGCTGACTTCATTGGTGTTGCGCAGACGTTGTTGGACATGGCGATTGCGGACAAGCTGACCAGCAAGGATGATTTGTTGGCCAAGAACTACCCAGGAGCGACCATCACGGTGGCCGAGAAAATCATTGAGGAGGTAGGAAAGATTGGTGAGCGCATCGAAATCGGTACGTTTGAGACCATCGAAGCGCCTCACGTAGCTGCTTACATTCACCCGGGCAACCGCTTGGCGACAGTCGTTGGCTTTTCCGCGAACGTGGCCGATGCAGGTCGTGACGTGGCCATGCAGGCTGCGGCGATGGCGCCGGTTGCTTTGAACGAGGATCAAATCCCCGCTGATTTGATTGAGAAGGAGCGTGAATTGGGCAAGGATTTGGCCATTCAAGAGGGCAAACCAGCAGAGATGGCCGAGAAAATTGCCGAGGGCCGCTTGAAGAAGTGGTTCAAGGAAGTGACTCTGGTCAACCAAGCCTTCATCAAGGACAACAAATCCACGGTTGCGCAGTACGTGGCCTCTGCGGCCAGCGGTGCGGAGATCACGGGTTTCCGTCGTGCCGCTTTGGATTGATTGAAAGAAGAATTGATCTCCAGCAGGAGCATTGCCCCGACCCTTGTGGTCGGGGCTTTTTGTTGTTGTGGGGTGGGGCAGGGGCGAAACGGGGTCGAAGGTTGTGGGAAGAATGCGGACGGGCGTCAGATTTGGCCTGAATAATTCGGATATTCGCGGTTGAAATGAAGTACAAGCGGATCCTCCTCAAACTCAGCGGCGAGGCCCTCATGGGGCAGAAGCAATTTGGCATCGACAATGAGCGCCTTTCGCAATATGCGCGAGAGGTCAAGGCCATTGTGGATCAGGGGGTTCAAGTCGCCATTGTGATTGGGGGAGGGAACATTTTCAGAGGGGTGCAAGCGGAAGAGGGTGGCATGGAGCGGACGCAAGGGGATTACATGGGCATGCTGGCGACCGTCATCAACGCGATGGCCCTTCAGAGCGCTATGGAGGCGGAAGGGATGGATACGCGTTTGCAATCGGCCATTGAACTGAAGCAAATTGCTGAGCCGTTCATTCGCCGGCGGGCGGTGCGCCATTTGGAGAAGGGCCGGGTTGTGATCTTCGGTGGCGGAACGGGCAATCCATTTTTCACGACGGATTCAGCGGCGTCGCTGCGAGCCATCGAAATTGATGCGGATGTGATCCTCAAGGGCACGCGTGTCGACGGGATCTACACAGCTGACCCCGAGAAGGACCCGACAGCTGAGCGCTATGATCGCATCACCTTTGAAGAGGTGTTCGACAAGGGCTTGCGCGTCATGGACATGACTGCGTTCACGCTCTGCAATGAGAACAAATTGCCGATCATCGTTTTTGACATGAACACATCTGGCAACTTGTTGCGTCTGGTGGAAGGAGAGGAAGTGGGAACGCTGGTGGACTTTGAGGCATAACGAAGCAGAACACAAAAGAAAAAATGACTGAGGAAATCGATTTGGTCCTGGATTCCGCGAAGGAAGGCATGGTGAAAGCCGTCAAGCATTTGGAGGCAGAACTGGCCAAAATCCGCGCAGGGAAGGCGCACCCAGCAATGCTTGACAGTGTCAAGGTGGATTATTACGGTTCACCGACCCCCTTGGGGCAAGTCTCCAACATCAACTCGACGGATGCCAGGACGTTGGTCGTTCAGCCTTGGGAAAAATCCATGCTGGACCCCATTTGCACGGGCATCATCAATGCCAATCTCGGATTGAACCCGATGAACAATGGCGAGGTCATCATGATCAATGTTCCGCCCCTGACGGAGGAACGTCGCCGCGACCTGACCAAGCGAGCGAGCGCGGAAGGTGAGCATGCAAAAGTGGGTGTCCGCGCGGCGAGAAAGGACGCCATGGATGACATCAAGTCCTTGAAATCGGACGGTTTGAGCGAGGATTTGGTCAAGGTGGCTGAAACGAAAGTTCAGGAAATCACAGACGCATACACAAAGAAGGTGGATGAAGTCCTCGCCGCAAAGGAGGCGGACATCATGACGGTCTAACGAACCAGGGGGACTAGGGTGACCAGGGGGACTGGGGTGACTAGGGGACCAGGGAGACTAGGGTGACTAGGGAGACTAGGGGGACTAGGGAGACTAGGGAGACTAGGGAGGCTCGGGTGACTAGGGGGACTAAGGTGACAAGGGGGGTGAGGGAGACTAGGGGTTAGGGGCAGGGGTCGCCGAAAGCGGCCAATAGCAGGAGCAGGTCTCCCGCGGTGACAACCCCATTGCCGTTGATGTCAGCCGGGCAAGGGTCGTCGCAGCCCAAGAAAATGCAAGTGCCGTCGTCGTAGGTGGCAGCAGGATTGAAGTTTTCGGCAGCATCGTAGGTGCATCCAGCATTGGCGCAGGCTTGGTATTCGCAAGTGCCATCGCTGATGTTGGCTTGTGGGTTGAAGTTGCACGCCTCCGGATCCATGCATCCAGGAATCACAACCGGAATTTCACATGGGCCATAGAGCTCGATCTCGATGTCATAGCTGGCAACGCCTGAGGCTGACCAGCCATTCATGGCTGTGAAGGTCCATATGCCAGCCCCGAATAGGTCGTCGCTTGGGGCGAAAGATGCATTGTAGTCAGCAGAGGTTGAAGAATTCCAACTGGAAGGAAAGTCTCCTGTAGCGGCGCATCCAAGTGTCATGTTGTATCCACCGATTTCGAAGCAGGCTCCGTTGGGGGCTTCAATCAACAGGACCAAATCCGCTGCCCACGCACCCGCGGCATTGGCATTGTTGAAATTCACTTCCATGTCAAAGCTCTCGAGCGTGCCCGTGAGGCCGATGGCATAGTCGTTGGTAGCGCCGGCGGCAAGGGCCGCAGACCACTCGATTTCGGTTTCACAACTGCACGGTGTCTCGGTTGTGGGAAGGACGCAGCTGCCATCGTCGAGCAATGCGTCAGCGTCGTAATTGCACGCCTCGGCGTTGGTGCAGCCTGAGCAAGTGGCGTCGTTGCCTCCACAGACCCCGCAGGCATCCTCAGTGGTGCAAGACCCATCGTCTTCGATCGCGTCCGGGTTGAAATTGCACGCCTCGGCGTCGGTGCAACCAAACCCAGTGAAGGCCGCACATCCATCCAGCAGAATGTCCAAGGATTGGCGGACATTCAGGCGCCCACCAGTGGCCACTTGGTCAGACAGCCCGTCCACGGGATCGACACCCTCGAGAATTGCAGAACGCACCCAATCGGCGACGCCTTGCGGGTCATCGAGTGCCTCTTCTCCCAATCCGGTGCACGGGGCGGCGTAAAGCAAGGCAATGGCCCCCGCCACGCAAGGACTCGCGAAAGAGGTGCCGGACGTTGAGGCATACGCATTGGCACCCGTAGGCAAATAGACAGCTTCCCCTGGGGCGGCCAAGTCGATGGAATTCACCCCATAGCCTGAAAACGTGCGGATGTCATTGCTGTTTGTTGCCGTGACAGCGACCATGTAAGGTGAACTGCAGCCCGTGGGCATATCGCCCACCACATCGACGTTCACGTTGTTGTTGGCGGTGGCGCCGCAGTTGAGAATGCCCACTTCGCCGAGGTCATCGTAGAATCCACACCACAGCGGGAAACTGCCTGGCGCGGCACCGTCAATGCCCCAGGAAGCATTGGTGACCACCACAAAGGCGCCTTCCTCCCCATTGGTTTCATTGTAAAGCTGGCGCATGTCGTAGGCATAGCTGTACGCGGCAATGACAGCAGCCTCTGTGAGGGAGGCCAATTGGATTTGCATGATTTCGACATCCCAATTCACCCCCACTCCGCCCGTGCCATTGTTGCCCACCCCCCCGATCATGCCCGAGACTGCGGTTCCGTGTCCGCCTGCTGAAATGTTGTCGTTCCCCGTGCCGCTGTTCCATCCGTGTACATCATCGATGTAACCGTTGCCGTCGTCGTCGATGCCGTTGCCGTCAACTTCACCCGCATTGACCCAGTGGTTGCCGATGAGGTCGGTGTGGTTGTAATTGCTTCCTCCCGTTTCCAGCACCGCCACCACCACCCGATGCCCATCGGTCGTGGTTCCGCCAGTTGTCAAGTTCCATGCTTCCGGCGTATCGATGTCATGATCGGCGCTTTGGTCATGATGCCACTGGTTTTCGAAGAAAGGATCATTGGGAACGGACCGATCATGAATCCAATGGTTGAACTGGGCCAAATCCACCTCAGGCAATCGACGAATCAACCCCAAAACAGCCTCTTCTTCCACCTGATTCACCTCCATGTGGATGCGCCAAAGGTTCAAGCGCCGATTCAATTGTTCAAATTCGGATATCGGGAGTGGTCCCGCATGCGTTTTGAAACTTAGAAATGTGCTTTCCAGTTCCGCGCCTTCCTGCAATTTCAACAGAAAATCACCTGGCACATGATCGGATGGCCAATTCTGACAAAATGAGGGCTGAATTGAAAAAAACAGCAGTCCAATGCTCCAAACCCACGCATGAAATCGCATTGACCGCATGCTCCAATTTACGAAAAAAATCAATCAAATCTCTGCGGCGACTTGACGTGCCGCCGCGTCTGAAGCGATGAGGTTGGCGAGGTCGGGTTTGGCCTCAAAATCCACTTTCGCCATCGCACCCGCCACGATGTCTGTCATGCCCAGAAAGTCCACTTCATCTCTCAGGAATCGCGCCACAGCAATCTCATTTGCGGCATTCAAGATCGCAGGCATGTTGCCGCCTGCCCGACCAGCCTCGAACGCCAAAGCCAAATTCCGGAACGTCTCCAAATCCGGCCGTTCAAACGTCAACTCCGGATAGTCGAAGAAGCTGAATCGCTCGAAGGCACACGGCAGTCGCCGCGGGTAACCGAGCGCGTATTGAATCGGCAACTTCATGTCTGGCAACCCCAATTGTGCCTTGATGGAGCCATCCTCGAATTGCACTGCGCTGTGCACAATGGATTGCGGATGAACCACCACCTCGATGTCATCATAGGCCGTTCCAAAGAGCCAATGCGCCTCAATCACCTCGAGGCCCTTGTTCATCATGGAAGCGGAATCGATGGTGATTTTTGCGCCCATGTCCCAATTCGGGTGTTTCAGCGCTTGCGCCTTCGTGGCACCGGCCAGGGAGCTTCGCTGTCGACCTCGAAATGGGCCCCCACTCGCTGTCAGGATGACCTTTTCAATGGGGTTGAGGATTTCTCCTGCCAAACTTTGGTAGATCGCGCTGTGCTCCGAGTCGACAGGGTGGATGTTCACCCCGCGCTGTCGTGCCTCGCTCATCACCAGGGCGCCAGCAACGACAAGGGTTTCTTTGTTGGCCAAAGCAATGTCCTTCCCCGCTCGGATGGCGCGAAGAGTTGGCCGAAGGCCTGCAGCACCGACAAGAGCGGTCAAAACGATGTCGATGCCCTCCATCTCCACGACTTGCTCGAGGGCTTCTGCGCCAGCGTATACCTTGATGTCGTCCGCCCACAAGGCGTCTCGCACCTCTGCCAAGCGTTGTTCATCCCCGATGACGACGGTGTTGGGTTGGAATTCTTTCGCTTGGGCAATCAACAAATTGGAATTGCTGTACGCACTGAGAACTTCGACGTGCAGATGTGCGCTTTGCTCGCGGATGACCTCAAGGGCCTGTGTACCAATGGATCCAGTGGATCCAAGGATGGCAACGCCTTTTGTTTGGGTGGTTTCAGGATTCAGCATGAACGAAAAACGAGGGAACGAAAGAAATGTGCAACTAGGGATGTCCAAGTTAGGGGGCGATGTCGAGAATGGAAGCAGGAACAGAACACCGAATGAAGGGGCTTTGGGTTTGGATGGCCTCACCCCCCCTGGTCACCCTAGTCCCCCTAGCCCCCCTAGTCACCCTAGTCTCCCTAGTCACCCTAGTCTCCCTAGTCCCCCCTGGTTCTACAGGAATCCCAATTCGAGTTTGGCGACCTCGCTCATCATGTCCTGCGACCATGGCGGGTCGAACACGATGTTCACCTTCGCGCCCGTCGCGCCACTGATGGACGCAGCCTTTTCCTCGACTTCAGCGGGGAGGCTTTCGGCGACCGGGCAATTTGGTGAGGTGAGGGTCATCTCGATGTGGATGAAATTGTCGCCAGTGATCTTGACTTCGTAAATCAAGCCCAGTTCGAAAATGTCCACAGGAATCTCCGGGTCGTAGATGGTCTTGAGGACGGCGATGACCGTGGATTGGTCAAAGGATGGGCTTTGCGCTGGTGATTCGGGCATTGGGACTCCGGGATTAGGTGGGTGTGTGGGCGAACCACGATTCAACGTCTTCGAGTTGAAGTGCCGGCAAGTCGATTTTGTTCTTTTTTCGGAAGCCATTGAGCTTTTCGCGCAGCCCGGCTGGCGTCATTGCGTGAATGGCTTCAGGGGTGTCGAACCCGGCAGCGGCCACATGTTCAGCCCAATCGGCCGAGATACCGAGGGCCGTCAGTGCGCTCAAATCGGGTCCGGTGGCGAAGGCCTCGGGCCGCATTTGCGGGAAGAGCAGGACTTCTTGGATGGAGGTTTGGTTGGTCAGCATCATCACCAGCCGGTCGATGCCGATGCCGACGCCGGAAGTCGGAGGCATGCCGTATTCGAGCGCCCGGAGGAAATCCTGATCGATGAACATGGCCTCGTCATCGCCGCGTTCGCTCAGCTTGACTTGCTCTTCGAAACGGGCGCGCTGGTCGATGGGGTCGTTGAGCTCGCTGTAGGCGTTGGCCACTTCGGTGCCATTGATCATCAGTTCAAAGCGCTCGGTATAGCCTGGCTTGGAGCGATGCGCCTTCGTCAGTGGGGACATGTCGATGGGGTAGTCCATGATGAAGGTGGGCTGAATGTATTTGTGCTCGCATCGCTCGCCAAACAGCTCATCGATCAGCTTCCCCTTGCCCATGCTTGCGTCGGTTTCAATGCCGAGGTCTTGACAGGCCGAGCGAAGTCCTGCTTCGTCCAGGCCGTCAATGTCCACACCGGTGTGCTCGAGGATGGCGTCGCGCATGGTCACGCGACGGAAGGGCGGGGTGAAGTCAATTTCGTTGCCGGCAAGGGTGGCTTTTGTGGCGCCGTGCAGGGATTGGCACACCTCGGCCAACAGGTTTTCCATTGTCTCCATCATCCAATGGTAATCCTTGTAGGCCACGTACAACTCCATGACCGTGAACTCGGGGTTGTGGGTTCTGTCCATGCCCTCGTTTCTGAAGTTGCGGGAGAACTCATACACACCATCGAAACCGCCCACGATGAGCCGCTTGAGGTAAAGTTCGTTTGCAATTCTGAGATAGAGCGGGATGTCCAAGGCGTTGTGGTGGGTGACGAACGGTCGGGCCGCAGCACCACCGGGGATGGCTTGGAGGACAGGGGTGTCCACTTCCAGCCAGCCACGCCTGTCAAAGGATTCACGGATGGTGCGAATCACCCGAGATCGGGCCTCGAAAGTGCGCTTGACATTTGGATTGACAACGAGGTCCACGTAGCGCATGCGGTAGCGCAACTCAGGATCGTTGAACGCATCGTGCACCTTTCCGTCTTCGTCCACTTTGACGGCGGGAAGCGGGCGCAGGGATTTGGAGAGGACTGTGAGCGACTTGACGAGTACACTTTGCTCGCCCGTTTGGGTCGTAAAGGTTTCTCCTGTTATGCCAATGAAGTCACCTCGGTCAAGCAACTTCTTGAAAACCACGTTGTAAAGGGTTTTGTCTTCGCCTGGGCAAAGCTCATCCCGATTCACATAAATTTGAAAGCTGCCTGTGCTGTCTTGCAGTTCCGCAAACGACGCCTTGCCCATGATTCGGCGAGACATCAGGCGTCCAGCGAGGACCACAGGGGCGTGGTCTGTGAAGGATTTGGCCAGAGAAGCACACTGATGGGTCACTTCAAAAGCCTCTGCTGGGTAGGGCTCAATGCCCAACGACCGGAGCTGCGCAAGCGACGCCCGGCGAACCCGTTCCTGTTCTGTCAGTTGCATGACACAAAGGTACGCGTCGGCTGCAGTAGGTTTGCAGGCATGTTGAGACGAATTGCACAGACATCGATGGCGTTGCTCGTGTTGTTGGGCAGCGTGGATTTGCAGGCTCAGGAAGCGGCGGTTCAACCGTTGGATACCCTGCCTGATCGCGGCGCGACGACGGTGACGGTGACGCCCTGGCTGCCCATCCCCGAGGTGACGATTGTCGAAGTGGCAGTTCCTTTGGATCGGCTGCCGTTGAACCTCACCGCCCACGCCATCTCCGTGCTTTCGCCAGAAGTGCTGCACAACACAGGAACTGCGGCGTTGGGAGATGCCTTGGAGTTTGCTCCGGGTGTGGATGTTCGTGCGCGCGGGGTGGCTGGGATTCAGTCGGATGTCAGCATCCGCGGTGGGACGTTTGAGCAGGCTGCGCTGGTGGTGGACGGCATGCGCTGGAGTGCGCCGCACACCGCTCACCATTTGATGAATCTTCCATTTGACCCGGAGGATTTGCGACAAGTGGAGGTGCTTCGTGGGGGAACAGGTGCTTTCACAGGTTCCGGCGCGATGACGGGTGCATTGCATGTCCAGCCGTTTGGGCAGCGAGAGGACGAACCCCAAGCGCGGGTGGGGTTGGAGGCTGGGGCCTGGGGGTGGATGAAGGCTCGGTTGGCAGCGAATGGCTCCGGCAAGCGCGGTTCCTATACTGCAGCCTTTTCTCACGCCCGGACAGATGGCCACATTGAAAACACGGACGCGTTGATCACAAGGGCATTGTGGACACAGCAGTACAGGAAGGGCGATGTGTTGTGGCGGGCGTTGGCGGGGTTGGAGGACAAGGCTTTTGGTGCCCAAAACTTTTACACTTCTTCCTTCCCCCACCAGTACGAAGTGACCCGCAGCGCGGTGGCGCAATTGACAATGCGCAAGGACTTTGCGCAGGGGGTTTGGTTTGCGGGCGCCCATGTCCGGCATCATCGGGATCGATTCGAGTTGTATCGGGAAGGCACGAATGCCTATACCTGGACGGATGATGGTTTTTTCGTCAATGACACAGATACGGCGGCCACATGGTACCGTGGTCCCAACCGCCACAGGTCGCTCACGGCGGCGCTCTCTACCCGCTATGAGCACCGGGGCCAAACCATCCGCTGGGGCGCCGGTGTGGATGGCCGGTATGAGCGGATCAGAAGCAATGCTTTGGGCGAGATGTTCCTGGAAGACGCGGCGTTTGAGGAATTGTCCCGGCGTGACGAACGGTTCAACTTTGATGGCTACGCGAATGCGCGTTGGGTGTCGCCGACATGGGACACGCAGATCGGGTTGACGCTGGGTGGCAATGTCAATTCTCGCTATGGAGCGCGGGCCTTGCCAGCGGTGGAGGCGATGCAGCGCTTGGGCCGGCAGCGGGCGTTCCAGGCCTTTGCTTCCGCCGGTCGGTCGTTGCGGCATCCTTCGTTCACGGATTTGTATTACACCGTGGGGGGGGCAACAGGCAGCGAGGATTTGTTGCCAGAATTTGCAGACCAAATCGAACTCGGACTCCGCCACGTTCGCCCAGCTCAACGGCGTGACCAGCGTTACATCGCGCACAAATTGGAATGGGAGATGGCGGGTTTTTTGCGCCGTGGGGCAGACTTGATCGATTGGGTGCAATACGACGACAGCGAAAACCGGCAAGCGGTCAATTTGGGGGAGACCACCTTCCGGGGTGCAGAGGCCTCGGTGGCCTTTTTTCGGGACACCACAGCGCCGCAGCGCCGGAAGGTGACCCTCCGTTACGTTCAAATGTCCGCCGCATTGATGGACGCCGACCGGGAGAGCGAGGGATACACCAGCGCTTATGTTCTGGACTTCCTTCAGACAAAGGTGGACAGCCGCTTGGGTTTGGCGTTTCCGCAGCGCTTGCTCTTGGATGTCCGGCTGAGTCATCAAGAACGCCGTGGGGAGGGATTTGACCCCGTGACGTTGTTGGGTGTGACGCTTCGCCGGCACTGGACCATCAAAGGGCTGCCGATGCACACTTTCCTTCGCGTTGACAACTTGTTGGATCAGCAAATCATTGACATTGGAAATGTGGTTCAGCCGGGTCGTTGGTGGCGAGTGGGCGTTACCTTTGACATCTCATTGTCCAATGAAAACTGAATCGCCATGGAGCTGATGCGCCGCCTCATCACTGAATTCCCAGACCAAATCCGCGATGCCCATCGCATCACGTCCTCCACACCCATTGACTTTGGCGATTTTGCGCCGGCACAGGTGTTGATTCTCGGGATGGGGGGCAGTGGGATCAGCGGTGTGATCGCATCGAAAATGCTCGCGGGGACTGCGCGAGTGCCCATTGCTGCAAATGCGGACTACGCGATTCCTGCGTGGGTCGGCCCCCAGACCCTCGTTGTGGCTTGCAGCTACAGCGGCAACACCGAGGAAACGTTGATTGCCCTTGATGCCGCTGTTGCGGCTGGCGCGCGTGTTGCGGCCATCACTTCGGGAGGCCAGTTGGGTGCGCGTGCTGCGGACGCGGCCTGGCCCACGGTCAAGATTCCAGGCGGTCAGCCGCCTCGCTCGCAGTTCGGCTATGCATTCACCTGTGTGATGCACGTGCTCCATGCGGCGGGGTTGGTTCCCGAGGAGGTCCACGAAGATTTTGCAGGGTTGGGGGATTTCCTGGCAGCCGGACAGGCAGGTGCGATTGAGCGGGCTGCCCAGGTGGCGGATGTGCTGGAGGACAGGCGGGTTTGGCTCTATTCAGATGCCGCCCAAGAAGGACTCATCACCCGCTGGCGCCAGCAACTCAACGAAAACAGCAAGCTCCTGGTCACTCATCATGTGTTCCCTGAGATGAACCACAATGAACTTGTGGGCTGGGAAAGCGGCAGCGAGGACGATGTGGCGGTCATCATTCAAATGCCTGAAGATCACCCGAGAAGCCGGATGCGAATGGACATTTGCACCGAGATTTTCCAGGTTCGTGGCGCGGATGTGGTGATTCTGGAGCCCGAAGGCGATACTCCGTTGCAGCGCTTTTTCGACGCAGTGGCCGTTGGGGATTGGTTGAGCTTGCTGCTTGCGGAGCGTTCGGAGGTGGACCCGGTGGACATTCGGAACATCGACCATTTGAAAGGGGAGCTGGGCAAGGTGCCTTTCTGACCTTCAGACCAAATGCGGGTCCAAATCACCCACCTCGGCCGTCAGCCCTACCGACCGGTTTGGGACTTGCAGACGCGGCACCACAAGGCCATTGTCGATTGGAAAATCGCCCGCCGGCGCGCGGGGCTTGACGAGACGATTGATGCCCCGGATCGGCCGCTCAATCACTTGTTGTTTGTCGAGCACGACCACGTGTTGACGCTTGGCAAGAGCGGAGATGCGGCCAACCTTGTGGTGAGCGAGGCCCGTCTCGAGGAACTCGGCGTGGCGTACGTGCCCATCAACCGCGGGGGCGACATCACCTACCACGGCCCTGGCCAAATCGTCGCCTACCCCATCCTCGACCTCGAACTTCTCAAGCCAGACATCGGATGGTACATGCGCACGCTGGAAGAGGCGGTCATTCGGACCTGTGCAGACTTTGGTTTGTCGGCGGGGCGTGTAGATGGATTGACGGGGGCATGGATTGAACCAGAAAAGGGTTTGGGGGCAAGGAAAATCGCAGCGCTCGGCGTCAAGACTTCGCGTTGGGTGACCATGCATGGTTTGGCGTTCAATGTGAACACCGATTTGGATTTCTTCAACCTCATCGTTCCCTGTGGCATCGCCGATCGAGGGGTCACTTCATTGGAGCGAGAATTGGGCCAAACCATTGAGATGGAAGAGGCGGTGAACCGGTTGCAAGGCCACTTGAGCGAATTGCTGGGTGGGTTTTCGCCTGCCGATTCAGGTGTTGAAATCACTTGAAAATTGCGCACCTTGCGCGTTACATTCCATGCGCATGAAAGCACTCCGCAACCTCCTCATTGTTTTGGGTTCCATTGTGGCCCTCAGTTTTGTCACCGGATACGATTACATCTGGAGCGGCATGCAAGAGACTTATTTCCGTGGCTGGAAGAACTCAAACATTGACGACATGGGGTATCGGGCGTTGCGGACCATCGAAGCACCGGCCCAAGCCCAACCTTGGCCAGAACGCATGAAGCCCATTGATGCGTTGCCGGCGTCGGACCGCCAATGGCTCGCCGAAGGCCTCACGGCTTCCTTTTTGGTCATCCATCGGGATACGATTCGCTACGAGCAGTACTGGCAAGGTCACAACGCGTCCACGCGGACGAACAGCTTTTCGATGGCCAAGAGCATCACGGCGTTGGCGGTGGGGCTGGCAGCAGATCGTGGATTGCTGGACACCCAAGCAGAGGTGGGCGAGTACCTGCCTCGCTTCCAAGGCGAGGCAGGGCGCGGGGTGACGGTGGAGCACTTGCTCCAAATGCGTTCGCACATTCCCTTTGGCGAAAACTACAAAAACCCTTTTGCCTTTATGGCCAAGGCCTACTACCGCGACGACGTCCGGTCCCTCGTTCACCCCTTCCTGCCGGCCACTTCTCCTGGAAAAGAGTGGAAGTATCAGGGCGGCAACACGATGTTGCTTGAGGAGATTCTCGCAACGGTCAGTCCAGATGACATGACCCTTTCAGATTGGGTTGAAGATGGATTGTGGCAGCCCATGGGCGCAGCGAACGATGCCTTTTGGGGAATCGATGAGGAATCCGGCGCAGAGCGTTGCTTTGCTCAGTTTTATGCGACATCGCGAGATTTTGCTCGGTTTGGCAAGTTGATGCTCGATGGTGGGGCTTGGGGCGATCAACAATTGGTGAGTCGCGGGTACATCCGTCGGATGATGACACCCATTGCGGATTTGACCGATGATTGCGATGCGCGCCATTATGGATACCAAATCTGGCTGGGCACCACCACCGACGGCTTGGCTTTTTCATGCTTTGAAGGTCACCGTGGGCAGTTCGTCTTGTCCATTCCGGCGTTGGATTTGGTCGTCGTCCGAACGGGGTATGAGCGCCGGGCGGAAAAACGCGGTCATCTGCCGGAATCCGCATTTCGGTGCATTGAACTGGGCCGGTTGGTGGCCGCATTTTAACATTTATGAATTAATGCACCACGTTTGTTGATTGTATTCGGTAGTTTTCAAGTAGGAATTCTACTTTCAGCGCATCGTTTACATCAAAAAACTGTTGCATGTCTCATTTTCTCACCTGTGTTGTTGTCGATGATGAATTGCCAGCTCGACAGTCCATGTGCCGTCAAGTGGAGCGTCACTGCCCTTCCATCAGGGTGTTGCAATCTTGTTCCAGTGCTTCGGAGGCTTATGATGCCATTTTGAGCAACGCACCCGATGTGGTGTTCTTGGACGTTCAGATGCCTGGCGAGTCCGGTTTGGAATTTCTCGAACGATTTGAAAATCGAAACTTCTATGTTGTGTTCTGCACGACGTTTCGCGACTATGCAATTGAGGCCATTCGCAAACAAGCTTTCGACTTTTTGCTCAAGCCGATTGACCCCGAGGAATTGAAGGCTTGTGCCCGGCGAGTTTCAAGGCATTTCTTCGAGGAGCGTCCTCGAGGCACCGAGGGCGTTTCGCACGCGGATCGCAAGGTCGAATTTCAGACTTCAGGACAGCGTCATTTTGTTCGATATGCGGACATTGAATGTGTGGAGGCTTGCGGGTCCTACTCTGAGATTTATTTGGCCAATGGCCGTCGCATCACCATCTCGAAGAATTTGAAAAAGGTCGAAGAGCTTTTGGACGATGACCTGTTTTTCCGGGTGCACAACTCCGTTTTGGTTCGCCTGCCTTCCGTCGACGGATGCAATTACAGGAAGAACACCTTGTCCCTTCGCAATGGACGGGAAATTCAGATGTCCACGCGTCGCCGGGAGGAGGTGCGTCGCCGGCTTGCGGCATTGATGGTCGATGTGGGGCGCCAGAGCGTGCCGCAAATGGCCGCGGATGACCCCGCTCCGTTCATCCGACGTGCTGGAAATGAAATCGACGATTGAGGCCCCGTATCTTTGGGGGTCATGATGGACAAGCCGGACATTCGCGCGTTGAGCAGCGAAGCCCTCAAAACTGCCCTGGGGGAATGGGGGGAAAAGCCTTTTCGTGCGAAGCAGATTGAGGAGTGGCTGTGGTCCAAGGGTGCCGGAAGCTTTGAGGACATGACGAATTTGTCCAAGTCCCTTCGGGATCGGCTCAGCGAATCCTATGGCCTGGACCGCATCACGGTGGAGGAGCAACAAATCAGTTCAGATCGGACCATCAAATGCGCCTTTGGCGTGGGGGAAGGTCGTGTGGTGGAGGGGGTGTTGATTCCCACCACCCGCCGGATGACGGCTTGCATTTCCAGTCAGGTCGGGTGCAGTTTGGCTTGCAAGTTCTGTGCGACAGGAAAGCTGAAGTTGATGAAGAACCTCTCCGCTGCGGAGATGTATGATCAAGTGGAACGGATCGCGGGCCTTGCCCAGCAGCACTATGGAACCCCACTGTCGAACATTGTTTACATGGGCATGGGCGAGCCGCTGTTGAATTACAAGAACGTCTTGGCATCCGTGGACCGCATCACAGGGACCCCGGGCTTGGGGATGTCTCCGAAGCGAATTACCGTGAGCACGGCGGGCATCGCAAAGGCCATCCGGCGCCTCGGGGATGACGAAGTCAAATTCAATTTGGCCCTGAGCCTTCACGCTGCGAACGACGAAAAGCGCAACGAGATCATGGCGATCAACGAGACGAACAACCTCGAGGTTCTCGCCGATGCCCTTCGGCATTTTCACGAAAAGACAGGCACGCGCGTGACCTATGAGTACATCTTGTTTGACGGCTTCAACGACAGCTTGTTGGACGCTCAGGAGTTGGCCCAATTCTGCCGTCATGTCCCTTGCAAGATCAACTTGATTGAATACAACCCGATTGATGATGGGGTGTTTCAGCGCGCATCGGATGAGCGCACCACGGCGTTTGTGGACTTTTTGGAGAGCAAAAACCTCGTGGTCAATGTTCGTCGCTCGCGCGGGAAGGACATCGATGCGGCCTGTGGACAATTGGCCAACAAAAACAAACCAGGGTTCGACAGCGAGCGCAAAGGCACGCCGCTCGTCAATCCAGTTTGAGAACGGCCAGGAAGGCGCTTTGTGGAACCTCTACGTTTCCGACCTGGCGCATGCGTTTCTTTCCCTTTTTCTGCTTCTCGAGCAGCTTGCGCTTTCGGGTGATGTCCCCGCCATAGCACTTGGCTGTCACGTCCTTTCGCACAGGTTTGATCGTTTCACGAGCAATGATCTTCGCTCCAATCGCTGCCTGTAGGGCGATCATGAATTGCTGTCGTGGAATGAGTTCCTTGAGCTTGAGGCAAATTCGCTTGCCCAAATCAAAGGCGTTGTCCCGGTGAATCAGCGCACTCAACGCGTCCACTTGGTCTCCATTCAACAGGATGTCCATCTTCACCAGGTGCGATGCCTTGTACTCGTCGGCGAAGTAGTCAAAACTCGCATAGCCGCGGGAGACGCTCTTCAACTTGTCGTAAAAGTCGAAAACGATTTCACCCAACGGCATGCTGAAACTGAGCTCCACCCGATCGGAGGTCAGATAGACTTGGTTGAGCAAGACCCCCCTTTTTTCGATGCACAGGCTCATGACCTGGCCGATGTAATCCGACTTCGTGATGATTTGCGCCTTGATGAAAGGCTCTTCGACGTGGTCGAGTTTGTTGGCATCCGGCAAATCGGAAGGATTGTTCACGATGATCATCTCGTCCGTTTTTGTGAAAGCATGGTAGCTCACGTTGGGGACCGTCGTGATGACTGTCATATCGAATTCTCGCTCGAGCCGCTCTTGCACAATTTCCATGTGAAGCATGCCGAGGAATCCGCATCGGAAACCAAACCCGAGTGCCGCTGACGATTCCGGTTCGAACACGAGACTGGCGTCGTTCAACTGCAGCTTTTCCATCGAAGCCCTCAATTCCTCGTAGTCTTCTGTGTCGACGGGATAAATGCCAGCAAACACCATCGGCTTGACGTCTTCGAATCCACGAACCGGCTTTTCACAGGGGCGTTCCCGCAAGGTCAGCGTGTCACCGACTTTGACCTCTTTCGCGTTTTTGATGCCCGAGATGATGTAACCGACATCGCCAGCGAGGACCTCCTTGCGCGGCTTGAGGTCCAGCCCAAGAATGCCGATTTCGTCCGCTCCATACTCCTTCCCCGTCGCCAAAAACTTGACGTTGTCACCTTTCCGAATCGTGCCATTCAGCACGCGGTAATACGCGATGATGCCACGAAACGAATTGAATACGCTGTCGAACACCATGGCTTGCAGCGGGGCGTTCACATCTCCGGTCGGTGGGGGAACCCGGCGAACGATGGCTTCCAAGATCTCAGGCACGCCCAGGCCAGATTTGCCGCTGGCTGGAATGATGTCGTCCATGGAGCAACCGATGAGGTCCATGATTTCGTCTCCTACCACCTCAGGATCTGCAGAGTCCAAATCCATTTTGTTCAACACCGGAATGATTTCCAAATCGTGTTCCAAGGCCAAATACAAATTCGAAATGGTCTGAGCCTCAATGCCTTGGGTGGCGTCGACGATCAGCAATGCCCCCTCACATGCCGCAATGGACCGCGAGACCTCGTAACTGAAATCCACGTGACCTGGGGTGTCGATGAGGTTGAAGGTGTAGGATTTCCCATCTTCTGCCGTGTATTGCATCTGAATTGCATGGCTTTTGATGGTGATGCCACGCTCCCTTTCGAGGTCCATGTCATCCAAGGTCTGCTCTTGCAGTTCTCGGTCGGAAATGGTTCCTGTGGAGTGCAACAGTCTGTCGGCCAGCGTGCTTTTGCCGTGGTCGATGTGGGCGATGATGCAAAAATTGCGGATGTGGTCCATGCGGGTGCTGGGAAATCGGAAGTTCAAAAATACGTCGCAATTCGGCGGTTTGGTTGGTACCTTTCTCCATTGACTATATTTGACCCTGCCTGTGAAAACTGAAGTCGCTCTAATGATTCGTTCTCTCCTCCTCGTGTGTTCCGTTGCCGTTGGCAACTCGCTGATTGCTCAGGACTTGCCACTGGCAGCGTCCGCACAAGTGCCTTCCATCCCAGTGACGGGGGAAGCCATCGTTGAGAAATACTTGACCTACGAACGTGCGGTTCATGAAATGAGTCGAGCGGAATGGCAAGTGTTTCGAGAGTGGGCGGGTTACGATGCGTCGCGGGTGACAGCCATTCGGAAGGTGGCCAAGGAAAAGCGCCGGAAGACGGAACCTGCTGGCGGCGTGAAAATGTTCCCCCCCGGTGGTTGCGATTGCTGGGTAGAGCCAGATGCGTCTTATACGACCATCGAAACGGACGACTGGGATTTTGAGGGCGGTGCAGGTGTCGACGTCGATTGTTCCGTGGGTCCCATTGCATTGGGCTGGACGTTTGAGTTTTACGGAGAGCAATTCACCGAATTCTACATCAATTCAAAGGGCTCGATTTCTTTTGGCAACTACATCATCGATTGGACGCCTGAGGAGTTTCCGAACACGACTTCAGGCGCTGGGCAAATCGCAGGTTTTTGGGCAGATTCCGATTACCGCAATTCCGGTGAGATTCAATACAAGGTGGAGGATGGCATTGCCTATGTGAACTTCGTGGATGTGGGGTATTACAACAACCACGATGATCTGACGAATTCATACCAAATCATCATCACTGCTTCCGATGCGGCCATTTTGCCGGACAACGCCAATACGCAGATGTGTTACTTGGACATGAACTGGGCTCACGGGGATGTGGGCGGTTCGGGCGGACAAGGCGGCACGTCTCCTGCGACAGTGGGTTGCGATGCGGCACCCACCACGGGTGACCACATCCAATATGGACGATTCAACCTCCTCGACGACACGTACAATGGCCCTTACGGAACAGGGCCTGGAAATGACGACGGTGTGAATTGGCTGGACGGAAAGACGTTCAACATCAACACAGCTGCGTCCTCTGGCAACACGCCCCCATTGCCTTCGGGGAACCCGGGTTGTGACACCATTTTCTTGTGCCAAGGCGGCACGTATGAAATTGACTTGAGTTTCCTCGGGCCGGAAAGCGACCAGACCGTCGAGCTCGCCACGAACGATTTGCCGGGTTGGGATTACGCCATCACGCCCGGGAACACCCCGAACATCACAGGGGTATTCACCGCCAACGCAGACAATCTGGGGACGCAGGAGGTGACCATTTCCGCCACGGACAACGGAGACCCGGCAGAAACGACGGAGGTGACTTTGATTTTCGAGGTCTTGGAAACGGTCATTCCCCCTCTGGAGGTGACGGGAAATTTGGCCATTTGTGCAGGTGGAGAAACGACCCTTTCTGTCGAGGGCGATTTCGACAGCTTTTTGTGGTCACCTGGCAGCACGACGAACGAATGCACGTTTGAGTTTGGCGGGACGTTTTTTGTGACAGGTTTTATCGATGAGTGCGAGGCGCTCTCGTTTTTCACCATCGAGCAAACCCCATACTTCTTGCCAGATGTAACCATTACCCCACCTGCCGTTTGTCCCGACCAAACCTCGGTCGTTTTGGTCGATGAGGATGAGCAGCCACTCTATGATGATTACGTTTGGGAAGCGGATTGGAATGGTGGCGGTGGTGACGTTGTCACCGAGAATGGACCGGAGGCTGAAGTGACAGCAGGGACGTACAGGTTGTTGGTGGAAAATGACGAAGGTTGCCAGGGGCAACGGGTCTTTGTGATCGAAACGGTGGGTTCGTACATCCCCGAGGTGAACCTCGATCCGTTTTGTGACGGCATTCCAGAAAACGTCGTCTTCGAAGGTGGGTATGCGAGCCCTCAGGAGGGCACTTTCCTCGTTTATATGTCCAGCAATGCGTCGGACGGATGGGGCGGGTCGTATTTGGAAGTTACGGTCAATGGTGATCCATCGACGACGACCATCATGACTTGTTTGGATGCCTTTGAGCCCTACAATTTTGCGGTTGTTGCAGGAGATGAGGTGACCATCAATTTTGTGCAAGACCCTTCCACGAATACCGAGTTTTTGGATTTGACGTTGTACACATGCGGTTTCTCGAACATTTTCCCGGTCGAGGATTTGACCCCGGGCATTGTCTTCGACGGTCCGGTTGCCTGCACGGCTTCTCCAGCACTTGGAGAGTGGACACAAGTCAGCGGGCCAGATGATGGGGTGTTCACAAATTTGGACCAATTCGACACCGAATTCACCCCCAACACCTACGGGTTGTATGAGATCTGTTTCAACGATGAAACCTGCGGTATCGACTATTGCTACGACATTGAAATCACGGAAACCCCAGAAATCAGCTTGAATGAATCGGAGGCCTTGCTTTGTGACGGTGAGACGTTCCAAGTCGTGGCGGACACTGTAGACATTGGAGGCACGGCAACGATTGATTGGCCCAACCCTGGGAATGATGATGTTCTGGCGAACAATTACGCGTACACTTCGAATGCTCAGGCATCGTTGACGGTGACCATCGAAAATGGTTGTGGGACGGATGAGGCGACCATTGAACTTGTGTCCATCTATTCCCCAGAACCGGAATTGTCCGACGAGATGCTCTGCGATGGTGGGCAAGTGGAGTTGGATCCTTTGCCGACGAACGAGCCATTTGACACGTACACCTGGACGCTTGATGGCAACCCTCTGGGCGCGAGCTCTCCAGAGTTCACAGCGTTGACCACAGGGGAGTACTGTGTCGAAGTGGAGAACGAATGCGGCACAGAGGAGGCTTGCGCGGAGATTGACATTGTGGTGCCTTTGACGGATGTGCTGCTGGACGTGACAGCGGATTGCGATGGCGATGGAAGTGGGGTTGTGGTGCCAGACATGCCCGAAGACTATGAAACGATTTGGCCCGATGGTTCGACTGAGTTTGCCTGGGAATTGTTGGAAACCAGTCCTTACAACGGCACAAACATCTGCTTGACGTACACCGATCCGTTCAATTGTGCGACTTCGGAAGCCTGCACGTTCCTGTTCATCGGCGTGCCGCCGACCATCAATCCTTCACCGACCTTGGACAATGTCCTCACGCTTTGCCCGGAGGTGGAATATGAATTTGATCTGGGCGCCCAAGGGGCAGGCGAATACGAGTGGTGGATTGAATGCAATGGAGAGAACATTTACTTTGATGGCACGGACGATCACCTGACATTGGTCAGCAGCGCCTTGCCCCAAGACTGTTGGGGTGGGGAGTTGACGTTGACCGGATCGGCCTTGAACCCATGTGCTGTCTGGGGTGTGCGGGAAGAATGGCAAGTGATCATGGATTTTTGCGAAATCACAATCCCCAACGTGTTCACGCCTGGGAATGGAGATGCCTCGAACCCATCCTTCCAGATTGATGGGCTTGATGTCTATGACGATGTCATCGTTCGCGTTTACAACCGATGGGGCCAAGTGGTTTTCCAGAGTGAGGACTACCGCTCGGGCGATTGGCTTGCGAATGATGTAGATGATGGCACGTATTGGTACACCCTCTTGCTTCCGAATGGCAAGGATTATCAAGGATCTCTGACAATCTTGCGCTGATTGTTTCCCAGTGGCGAAGACCAAATCTGCTTTTGCCTGCAACCAATGCGGTCACGAGGTCATCAAGTGGGTGGGCCAGTGCCCAGGGTGCAAGGAATGGGGAACGCTTGAGGAGTTCACGCGGACGGATGTGGCACCTGCCATTGCCCGCCGAGGGATTGAGCCGGACCGAAAGCCGGCCAAGGCCCAGCCCCTCTCGCAAGTGCTTGCATCTTCTTTGCAGCGGCTCGATGCTGGAGACCGGGACTTGAACCGCGTGTTGGGAGAGGGGCTGGTGGCGGGCAGTGTGGTGTTGCTCGGGGGTGAACCGGGGATTGGCAAGTCCACGTTGATGCTGCAGGCAGCCATGGCCATGACTCAATCGAACAAAACGGTCCTTTACGTTGCAGGCGAGGAGAGTCCACAGCAAGTTCGCATGCGCGCTGAGCGATTGGGGCCGCTGTCGGATCATCTTTGGGTATTGCCCGAGACGAACACGGATTTGGTCTTGCAAGAAGCGACGACACATTCGCCAGATGTTTTGGTGGTGGACTCCGTCCAAACCCTCTACCACCCGACCGTTGAGGCAGCCCCAGGATCGGTCTCTCAAATCCGTGAATCGGCGGCAGCCTTGACGCGGTTGGCCAAGGAGCGCAACATCCCGGTGTTCCTGATTGGGCACATCACCAAGGAAGGATCCATCGCCGGACCCAAGGTTTTGGAGCATATGGTGGATGTGGTGTTGTCTTTTGAGGGCGAGCGAAACCACGCCTACCGGATGCTTCGAGCTGTGAAAAATCGGTTTGGCACGACATCCGAACTGGGGCTTTACGAGATGCGGGGCACGGGTTTGGCGGTGGTGGACCACCCTTCTGATGTGTTGCTTCGCCTCGACGAAGAGGACGACGATTTGAGTGGATCTGCGGTTGCCGCGGCCCTCGAGGGCGCCCGACCTTTGCTGGTGGAAGTGCAGGCCCTCGTCAGCACTGCTGTTTACGGCACCCCCCAGCGCTCCGGCACGGGTTTTGACATGCGCCGCCTCAACATGTTGCTTGCGGTTCTGGAAAAGCGCAACGGCTTCAAACTCGGCACGAAGGATGTCTTCTTGAACATGGCGGGGGGATTGCGCCTTCAAGATCCTGCCTTGGATTTGGCCGTGGTCGCGGCGATTCTCAGCTCAACGCTCGATGTGGCCTTGCCCATCGGGACGGTCTTTGCAGGCGAAGTGGGTCTAAGTGGCGAGATCCGTCCAGTGTCGCGTTTGCCACAGCGCATTGCGGAAGCCGAGCGAATGGGCATGAAGCGGATGTTTGTCAGTGGGCATGCCGGGGAGTTGGGCACGAAGAAAATGGAGCTCGTCTTCGTCAAGCGGGTCAGCGACCTGCATGGAAAGCTCTTCTAAGCACCAGCGACGACGACGACGTATTCACCACGGGCAGGCTGCTCCTTCAACTTCGCAAGGAGTTCCACGGCCGTTCCTCGGGCATGCTCTTCATGCAGTTTGCTGAGTTCTCGGGAGAGGCAGATTTGGCGTTCGCCAGCTCCTGCTGCCACCATGGCGTCCAGCAATTTTTCCACACGATGTGGGGACTCATAGAGGACTGTCGTCTCTGCTCGATCAAGCAGCACCTCGATGCGCGTTTTGCGTCCCTTTTTGTGCGGCAAGAATCCTTCGAAAACAAAGCGATCGCAAGGGAGGCCAGAGCTCGCCAGTGCCGCGACGAACGCCGTGGGCCCCGGCAAGCAGTTCACGGCCAGGCCCGCCTCAACCACCGCCCGCACCAACAAAAAACCGGGGTCAGAAATCGCCGGCGTGCCTGCGTCGGAACACAATGCGAACCGGACGCCGCCCTGCATGCGCCGAACAATGCCTTCCACCAAGGCGTGCTCGTTGTGGATGTGATACGGCTGCAGCGGCGTATCGATTTCAAAATGCCGCATCAAATTGCCCGTTGTTCGGGTGTCCTCAGCAAGAACCACGTCGACCTCTGCCAGCACCTCCCGCGCCCGAGGGCTCATGTCCCCAAGGTTGCCGATCGGTGTGGGCACAAGGGTCAGATTGGGCAGCATCAGCGACCGGAATCAGCGAGGAACAAACGCGTCACAAGCATCAAGAAATCGTGCGGTGACCCCTTTTCAACGGACCAGTCAATGCCTTCTTCGGCCAGCGATTTGGCCAACAAGATGGCCTCAGACGCGGTCTGGCAATCCTCAATTTGCTTGCAACCCGCCAAAAATGCGCTCATGTCGCTTTCGAACAGATCCGAAGCAAACCGAACGCGGTCGTTGATGCCCATGGCATCGGTCAGTCGTTTCAATGGCGCAAGTTGCAGCCGTTCCGCCAGGCTCATGACGTCATCATTTGGTGGGGTGGCGTCGATTGCTGTGCGGGGCTGTTCTTCTGCCGCTGCATCTTCATGAAGCACAGCAGGCTTCTCTGCGACAGCCGTTGAAGCATCGTCGTCTTCTGATTTGGGGTCGCTCGCGATCTTTGAGGTTGGGGATGCTGCGCCGAAGGAAAACAAGAATGGCCGATCAAATCCCCTCGCCGCCCCCTCGTTCCCGGGTTCTTCCCTTCCCTGCTTTCCTGCTTCCTTGGTTCCTTGGTTCTCTGGTTCTTCCTCCCATTCGTCGATGACCCGATACCGCAAAATGGCCATTCGCTCGTGCAGTTCACGCGACAATTCCAGTGCCCGATCGAGTTCCGTCAAATCCGTTTCTTGTTGGGTCAGTCGCTGCAAGGACTGGGCAAGGGATCGGAGAAGGGCGTTGAGTGATTCCGTTTCGCGGTGTTGGGTCATGGTCTTCAAAGGTAGCGAGTGGGCAAAAGAAAACGCCAAGCTTCCCGTTGGAAGTTGGCGTTTTCAATTGGTCAAGCTGGTCTACTTAAGTCACTCTAATATAGCTCTTCATATTGTTTTAGTCAACAAAAAATGGGCATTCGTCTCAATATGAGTAGGAAACGGGTTGATGGGATCTCTCACGATGTTCACACAAAAATGTCACACAAGTTGACATCAAAACATTGCAAATCAGCAATTTGAAGACAGGATGTCAAAAGGTGACAGCGAGTTGGGTTTCTTGCCAATTCGTTGAGCGGGCAAATGCAACATGAACTGCTTTCTGAGAAATTCTGAAGGAGACTTTAGGGTTTGCTGGCATTGTTGCGCCGGAAAATGTTGCGCAAAACGGCTTTTTCTTCTTCAAACCGCGCCTTCCGTGCATCTTTTCCCGCGGCTCGGTCCCACCCATATTCGGGGTTGTCAGGCGTCCCACCGATGGTGAGAAAGAAGCGATGACCCAGCCCATCGTCTTCGAGGGTGCCGAAGGCGTCTTCGCGCGTGTTCTTCAAGTCGCGCAAGGCAAAGCCGAGGGTGTAGTCCAGAGCACCGGCCCAGGTTTGGCCTCCGGCGATGTCCACGTCCATCGCTGACGAGGCAATGGTGATCGGCTCAATTTGCAAATCGCCCTCGACGATGGCCAAGTGGGTTGTCGCCTGCTCAATGTCAATCCGCCTGAGGCGTTGTGCCAAATCATCTGGATCCACCAGCGGCGCCATCAACCGGTTGTCGCGCAGGTACGCTGCGATCTCTTGGAGGGCTTCGACGTTGTCCAATCGCACTTGATTCCAGTCGAGAAAAGCTTCCGCTTGGGCAGAGGCAGCCACAATGCCAGCGGCCATGTCATATTCGAAGGCCAAATCCCCCGTCCAAGATACCTGGCCCCGAAGGTGTTCCGCTCTGAGGGTGGTTTGTCCGAAGTTTCGGAAGGTGGCAAACATGGGCTGCAGTTCCAGCCCGCTTGCCGTGCAGTTGAGCTGGACAGGCCATCGGTCGGTTTGGCTGGCATCGAACGTGCCCGATGCGGCGGCGGTTCCGCCAGCGATGTTGCCGTTCCAACGGATGTCGTAGGCAGCTGGGGTGTCAGCTGGGGCGAGGGAAATGATGTTGTTGTAGGCCAAATCGCCTTCGCCGAACGCCGGCCATTGCAACCGCTCCGCCCGAAGGGTTGCCTGGGTCCAACGGAACGCAGCAGGTGTCTCCTCATCTGAACGGCCCCAATCCCCCCAATCTGGCCAGTCGGTCGGGATGCTCAGCGCGTCGCATGCCAATTCAACGGCGGTGGCGCCTTTCGAAGTGGAGACGGCGCCGGTGAAGGTTTGGCCCAATGTGTGAAGCAGGATGTCCGTTGCTGTCCAATTTTGCCAGTCTTTGATGTGCACGGCTGCCGATTCGATTTCGAGGGGCCAATCCCCTGAGGTCGCCACCAAATTCCGGCATGAGAGCTGCGCATCGAGTTGCAACCACTTGTTTTTCGGCAGGTCGAGGGTGGTGGTGATTTGGCCAGAAATCGTTCCACTCTTCAGGTCCAACGGCGACGGGAGAAGCAAGCCCAAGCCTTCGATTTCCGCCACCGTTGCGACGGGAGCGACGTCGAATTTCCACTGTCCTTGCCCCAAATCCGCGCATCGCAGCGATGCGTTGGCGGATAGCCCAGGGAGTTGTACGGCAATGTCTTGCGCCAGCAGAGACCATTTGTTCTTCGCGTGGGTCAGCGCCACACGGGCTTCAGCCCTTCCTGCCATCAGACCCCATGACCAATCCGCTGGGGCGGCGGCGCCGTTCAAAGTGAACACCCCTGTTTCGTAAGAGACGGTGCCGGCAAAGCGGTGATCGAGGCTGAGTGTACGGAGCCCGTCGCGCCATTCCGGCCAGACAGCGTCCGCGAAACCAGCACCCAATTCTGAAAACGAACCTTCGGCGCGCCAATCCCCGCCTTTGCTGTGCGCCTCGCCGGAGAGCAAAAGTCCTTCGGCGTTCCATTCGCGAATCTCCAACGCCCAATCGCCACTGGGGGCTTGCTCGCCGGCCACCGACAATTCCATCTGCAAGGGCGAGGGGAAGACAAGGTCAACCAAGGACAAAAGTTGCGCCTCGCCGTTCGCCAGAACCGACAGGCCCCCATCTGCCGCTGAGGTGAAGGCACATTGCACATCGGTGATGAAAAATCTGCTTTGGCTTTCGCTGTCGATGCGGATGTCGACATTCTGGAGGTCGCACTGGGCGAGTTGAAGGCTGAACCCTGATTCGGATTTGGGGTCTTGCGCGCCTGCAGACCAAACCGAGGTGTTCCACACCCCACGCTCCGCCTTGAGGGCGATGGTGGCGTCCTGGATTTGGACTTGCTCCACCTTGAAGTCCTCCGCCAAGAATTGCCGCAAGTCCAAGTTGAGCCGAATCTCCTCCGCCCGCAGCAACATGTCGTCCTGCGCGCCGGATGAGCCCTTGAGCCAAACCCCCTTCAGCGCGACGGAAATCTGTGGAAACGAGGACCACCACTGCAATTGGAGATCGGTGATGTGTCCATCGGTTTGCAGGCCCTCGGCAATGCTCTGCAGGACCAGGCCTTCAATTTCTTCCTCGTGCGTGTACAGCCAACCGGTGCCCAAGGCGACAAGGGCAAGCAGCAGACCGGAGGCCCAAAGGAAGCAGCGGATGAAGGTTTTCAATGGGTCGTGGAACTGACGAAAGATGACGGAAAGCTACATCCATCAACGCATCGAAGGGAATGGAATTGCATCGGGATGTTCACAAGACAACGTCGAAATGCCCATCTTTGCGTCATGAAGAAGCGAACGTTTTTGAAGCTGACTGGTGCCGCGGGGGCGGGGTTGCTTGTGGCGCCAATGCTCAGTGGGTGCGGAACGCAGGAGGGCGATGCTGCCGTTGCAGGGGACGCGACGGAGGGGTCGGCCGCATCCGAGGACGGCAAAAAGCCGAAAATGAAACTTCATGAGCAGGAGCCGTTGGGTTACGGATTTGGTGAGTTGGCGCCAGTGATTGACGCGGAGACCATGGAACTGCATTTCGGGAAGCACCATGCGGGCTATGTGCGCAAATTGAACATGGCGGTTCGTCAGGCACCCGCCTTCGAAGGTTTGGCAATTGAAGAATTGCTCGGTCAGATCACGGATGTGCCAGAACACCTGGGCCTGCGAAACAACGGCGGAGGACACTTCAACCACAGTTTGTACTGGCGGTTGCTGAAGCCCGGTGGTGCCCAGTCCCCTTCTGGCGATTTCAAAGCAGCGATTGAACGGGATTTTGGCAGCACGGAATCCATGCTGGAATCGTTGCGCGCTGCGGGTGCCCAACAATTTGGCAGCGGTTGGGCGTGGCTCATCGAAACGGCAGAGGGTCGCCTCGCTGTGACGTCCACGCCGAACCAGGACAACCCATTGATGTCTCAAATTGTGGAAGTCAAAGGCCGCCCAATCATCGGCGTTGATGTGTGGGAGCACGCCTATTACCTCAATTACCAGAACCGTCGCGGCGATTACCTGGCGGGCTTCACGTCCCTTTTGAATTGGGACGAGGCGGCCGCGGTTTGGTCAGCCAACAAAGGCTGAGGCCTCAAGCCGGCCAGCGCACCAGGGTTGTCGTTCGTGTCAACCCGCCTGTTTTGATGAGTTCGCCGAAAGCGGCGTTGTTCACCGGCGTCAGCCGGATGGATTTGACCTCCCCGTCATCGTTTCGGGTTTGGGCCACCTCGTTGGGGAGTGCCGCTTCCCAGAGGGCGATTTTTTCTTCATCCGTCCCGTCGAATTCATAGAGGGCAATGGTGTCTTTGTTGCGTTTGGCCAGACGAACAAAATAGCCATCCTTCTCCTGCTGCCGGATGCTGAAAACCAAGTAGCCCCGGAACCAACGAAGGTGCGTGTCCTCACCGATCGTCAAAGTGATGTCCTCGGAAACAAGGTGAATTTTTTCTTCGGAGATGACGATCTTGTTGTCGTCCATCTCCTGTGGGCTTGCATCATCAGCCACCCATGTGCCCTGCCAGCTCTTGGGCATGTGGCTGCGGTCCCATCGCTTGGGTGGCTGGGGTTGATCAAATGTGACTTCGGTGCAGCCTGTCATCAACAAGGCGAGGCCAAGCGTCAAGAGCAAGTTCAGTTTCATTTTCGTGTCTCTGATGTTGTGAAAAGACGCCGCAGGGGCCCAAATGTTACGTCTACAGGGCGAAAAATGCCACGCCACCCAGCACGATGCAGTAGATGGCAAACCCATTGAGGCTGGTGTTTTGAACCAATCGCACCATCCACTTGCAGGCAATGACACCGCTGACAAATGCAGCGATGGAACCAGCGATGTAGGGCAAGAGCAATTCTGAGGAGAGGCCAGAATGGGCTGCAGGGGCGTCCAGCAAATCCTTCATTTCCAGAGCGGTCGCCCCCAAGATGACAGGCAGAGCCATCAAGAAACTGAATCGTGCCGCCTCAGCGCGAGACACGCCCAGGGCGATGGCTGTGCCGATGGTGGAGCCCGAACGGGAGATGCCGGGCAAAATGGCAAACGCCTGAGCGAGGCCGATGGCCAAAACCTTGGGAACGCCGAGGGGCAGGTCCCGTTTCGGGAATCGCTGCGAGACCCACAGGATCAATCCCGTGAGCACCAGCATGCCACCCACCCGAGACGGCTGTCCGACAAAGGTGGCCTCCAGCGTGTCGCGCAAGGTGAATGCCACCAACCCGGCGGGCAACATGGACAAGACGATGAACAGAATGTACTGGCGGCTGCCGGAGGAGCGCGAATCAAACAGACCGCGCAGAAGCCCCACAATGTCCTGCCAAAACACCACGATGGTGCTCAAGGCCGTCGCGCCGTGCACGAGAATGCTGAAGGTCAAGTCGAGGTCTTTGAGTCCGAAAGCGGCTTTGCCCAGTTCCAAGTGGCCCGAACTGCTGACAGGCAAAAACTCAGTCAGTCCTTGAATCAGTCCCAAGATGATGGCCTGCCATGCGCTCATTTGCGCTTCAAAATCGCGTAGAAAATCAAGCTGTAACCTGTCAGCACCACGACTGGGGCCAGGGTGATTCGGCGAAAACTGAAGATGGCCTCACTGAACACCTCGGGATCATCAGAACCGCCACCGGCCATCAGCAAGTAGCCCACCAGCAAGGTGACCAACCCGGCCCCGAGCCAAACAAAATTGTCCCGCTCCAAAGGAAACCCCCCAAAAGATGATGAAGTCTTGTTTGCCATGACACGCGAAGGTACAACATCCGTCCGCTCAGTGCAGTCGGTCGTGCCGCGTTCTCAGGAACCGATTGACCGAAAAAAGCGTCGAACCGTACCCCACCAAAACGCCCGCACCCACCAACAGTCCACCCAGCGCCAATAGATTGCTCAACCCAAACCACTGCCCGAATTCGCCCATCGCCCCACCGAGCAAATTCAGCAGCCCCACCAGTGCCGCAAAGGCAAAGAGACCACTGATGACACCGAGGCCGATGCCCGACCAGATGAACGGTGCGCGAATCGCCCCAGGCCGTGCGCCGACAAGTTGCATGGTTTTGATGATGAACCGTTTGGCGAAAATCGACAACCGGATGGTGTTGTTCATCAACAACACGGAAATCACAAGAAAGAGCCCGGCAATGAGCAGAAGCGGCCGGGTGATGCGCTCCACACTGCTGTCCAGGGAGGTCAGGAGGGCCTCCGGCCAAACCACTTCAGCCACCCCAGCGAGATCTTCCCACTGAGCGGCCAACGCGGTCAGAGAGTCGACGTTGGAGTGGCTGGCGTGCAAGGTCAAGTCCATGGCTTCGGGCAGCGGAACATAACCGAGGAAGTCGACAAAGGACTCCCCGAGCTCAGCTTCGAGTTGCCGGCTGGCGGTGGCGGCATCGAGGAAGCGCGCTTCGGCGACGGCCTCGTCGGTGCGGAGGGCTTCTTGGGCCAAGGCCAAGGCGGCCTCGTCCATGTCTCTCAGAAAGTACACTTGGACGCGGGCAGCCGATCGGAGGTCTTGCTCGAATTGATGGCCCAAGAACCCGATGATGCCCAAAGCACCGATCAGGATGAGCGTGAGCGTCAGGCCCACTGCCGTGGTGAGCGCCGTAGTGAAGGAGGAGCCTTTCATGGGGTGTGGAAGGCACAAAGATGCTGAAAAGGTCGCTGAATTTGGCCTGGACTTATCTAGAATCAATCCAGATAGCAAGGGAATTCCCCTATCTTTGCTACCACATTTATGGTAGAACACATCCGCATGATCACAGTCAATGACAGCGCAAGAGAGCAAGTTCGCAAACTGCTGAGCGAGGACGGCCAGCCCGACGGAAGTTTTGTGCGCGTCGGCGTCAAAGGCGGCGGTTGCTCAGGGCTGATGTACGAGCTGACGTTCGATCACGAATTGAACGATGGCGACCAAACCTTCGAGAACAACGGGGTCAAGGTGGTGGTCGACAAGAAGAGCTATTTGTACCTCGTGGGGACAGAACTTCGATACAGTGGCGGTCTCAACGGAAAGGGGTTTGAGTTCCACAATCCCAACGCCAATCGAACATGTGGTTGCGGCGAGAGTTTTTCACTTTGAAAACCGATAGGAGAGATGGCATATGATGGCAATGACGCGGTGCTTGAAGAAGTCACTGGGAAGAAGTACGAGTTTGGGTTCACCACGGACATTGAGGCCGACAAGGCGCCTCCGGGGCTGAATGAAGACATCATTCGGTTCATCAGTGCCAAGAAGGACGAGCCGGAGTGGATGTTGGCGTGGCGATTGGAAGCGTTTCGGGCATGGCAGCAAATGGAGGAGCCGGCATGGCCCCATTTGAACTATGTCCGGCCGGACTACCAGGCCATTTCGTATTACTCTGCGCCGAAATCTCGTCCGCAACTTGATTCGCTCGATGAGGTGGACCCGGAGATGCGCAAGACGATGGACCGCTTGGGGATTTCGCTCGAGGAGCAAAAGCGCCTGTCGGGCGTGGCAGTCGACTTTGTCATGGACAGTGTGTCGGTGGCCACATCGTTCAAGGAAAAGCTCGGGGAATTGGGCATCATTTTCTGTTCGATGAGCGAGGCGGTCAAGGAACACCCGGAATTGGTGAAAAAATACCTTGGCAGCGTGGTGCCAGTTCGCGACAATTTCTTCTCGGCATTGAATTCTGCCGTCTTCACGGACGGTTCGTTCTGTTACATTCCCAAGGGGGTGAAGTGTCCGATGGAACTCAGCACATATTTCCGCATCAACGAAGCGGGCACGGGGCAGTTCGAGCGCACACTTGTTGTGGCCGATGAAGGGAGCATGGTCAGTTACCTCGAGGGATGCACGGCCCCGCAGCGCGATGAGAACCAACTGCACGCTGCCGTGGTTGAACTTGTGGCGTTGGATGACGCAGAAATCAAATACAGCACGGTTCAGAATTGGTACCCTGGCGACAGCGAAGGCAAAGGGGGGGTGTACAACTTCGTGACGAAGCGTGGCATTTGCCACACCCGTTCGAAAATCAGTTGGACGCAAGTGGAGACGGGAAGTGCTGTCACTTGGAAGTACCCGTCATGCATTTTGAAGGGCGATCACAGCATCGGGGAGTTTTACAGCGTTGCGGTGACGAACAACGCCCAGCAAGCCGATACTGGAACGAAAATGATTCACATCGGGAAGAACACCCACTCGACCATCATTTCCAAGGGCATTTCGGCAGGCCGGTCGCACAACAGCTACCGGGGTTTGGTCCAAATTCAGCCCTCGGCCCACAACGCACGGAATTTCAGTCAGTGTGATTCCTTGTTGATGACGGATACAAGCGGCGCGCATACATTCCCTTACATCGAGGTGAAAAATCCTTCTGCGCAAGTTGAGCATGAGGCCACCACATCGAAAATCGGCGAGGACCAGATTTTTTACTGCCTGCAACGTGGCATCGACGAAGAACAGGCCATCAGCTTGATTGTCAACGGTTACGCGAAGGAGGTGTTGAACAAATTGCCGATGGAATTTGCCGTTGAAGCGCAGAAGCTGCTGAGCATTTCGCTCGAGGGATCTGTGGGTTAATCAACTGGAAAAGAGCAAGATTATGATGAACATATTGGATATCAAGGGCCTTTCAGCCCAAATCGAGGACAACGCCATCCTCCGCGGACTCGACTTGACCATCCCTGCCGGGGAGGTGCACGCCATCATGGGACCGAATGGTTCCGGCAAGTCCACCCTCGCATCTGTCCTCGCGGGCCGAGAGGATTATGAAGTCACAGCGGGGGAGGTGCAATTCGATGGGCAGGACTTGTTGGAGATGGATGCCACGGAGCGCGCTCGCGCCGGTTTGTTTTTGGCGTTTCAATATCCAGTGGAAATTCCCGGCGTATCGAACATCAACTTCATGCGGGCGGCGCTGAATGGCAAGCGCGAACACGCGGGCTTGGAGCCGATTGCCGGCAAGGACTTTCTGGATTTGGTGAAAGAAAAGTCCTCGCTCGTTCAACTCGATGGGCGCTTGCGAAACCGTTCAGTGAATGAGGGTTTTTCAGGTGGTGAGAAGAAGCGCAACGAGATTTTTCAGCTGGCGATGCTTGAACCCAAACTGGCCATCCTCGATGAAACCGATTCGGGTCTTGACATCGACGCCCTGCGCATTGTTGCTGATGGGGTCAACGCCATGCGGGCGGCCGATCGCAGTTTTCTCGTGATCACGCACTACCAGCGTTTGCTCGATTACATCGTACCGGACGTGGTGCATGTGCTTGTGAATGGCAGGATTGTCAAATCTGGGCCGAAGGAGTTGGCATTGGAGCTCGAGGCGAAGGGGTACGATTGGATCAAATCCGAAGAATCCGCAGCAGTGTGATGCAGTCAGATTTGAGCACAGCAGGCACGCACAAGGTGCCAGTGGACGTCCCGGCGCCAGCGGCGGTATCGGGTCAGGCAGAGGCGTTTTTGGCGCGCCTCGGCGTTGCGGCTTCCGATGTCCAGTACCCCGCGCCACACCGGCGCTTGGAGCGTTGGAAGTATACCCCCGTCCAAGGGATTTTGACTGCGCCCCTGCACCATGCCGAGGCAGAGGCCTTGCCGGAGGGTGTGCCGGCGAATCCTGTTCCCGGACTTGACGCGTATTGTTTGGTCCTGGTGAATGGTTCTGTGGATTTGGCAGCAAGTGTTTTGCCCGTGGTTGAAGGCTTGACGCTGTCTTCTTCAACGGCGGTTGAAACCCAGTCAGAAGATTGGTTCTCGTCCGTGCACGCAAAGATTGCCCCTACTGGCGTTCGCATCGATGTTGCGGCAAACGTCGTGGTTGACCGGCCTTTGTTGGTCCATGAGGTCTTTTCCGGCGTGGATGCAGCGGCATTTTGCAGTTTTCAAGTGGACGTGGCGCGCAATGCCCAGTTGGACCTGATGCATTGGGTGACTTCCGAGGGCACGTCTTCTGGTTTTGCGTCTGGTTCTTGGCAAATCCGCGTTGGAGAAAACGCAGGTTTGGGCATGGACTGTGTGCAACGGGATGCTGATGGCATGCACAGGCTCACGTATGTGGACGTCGACCAAGCCGCGAGCAGCCGTTTCCGGATTCACACAGCGACCATTTCTGGGGGGTGGGTGCGCAATGACTTGAAAATCGCCCTCAACGGAAAGGGGGCTGATGCGGTCCTTCATGGGGCGTTTTTGCCAGTGGCGCAGGAGCGGGTGGACAACCACACCACCGTCGATCACCGCGCGGCGCACTGCACCAGCAGCGAATTGTACCGCGGGGTGCTGCACGACGCATCGAGTGGGGTGTTCAACGGCAAGGTGTTTGTTCGACCGGATGCGCAGTTGACGAACGCCTATCAGCAGAGCAACAACATTTTGGCCAGTGAGAAAGCGACGATGAACGCGAAGCCAGAGCTCGAAATCTATGCGGATGACGTGCAGTGCAGCCACGGGTGCACCATCGGCCAGTTGGACGCCGATGCGATGTTCTACTGCCAGGCGCGTGGGCTCGATGCCGATCAGGCGCGGGCCTTGTTGGTTCAGGCGTTCATTGCGGATGTCGTCCACGGATTGGGTCATGCGGAGTTGCGCGAAGAAGTGATGCATTTGCTGGCGAAGCGGCACGGCTGGCAGACCGAAGGTTGAGCCATGGACGCCGCGGTTCGCTTGGACAAATTGCTGGTGGAGCGCGGATTGGCTTCCTCACGTGCCAGGGCGGAGGCATTGATTGTTGAACACGGCGTCCGGGTGAATGGCTTGAAGGTGGAGACCAAACCCAGCAAACCGGTGCCCGCCGACGCCCGCCTCGAACCGCTGGGGGAGGAGTTGGCGTACGTCGGTCGCGGCGCACTGAAGTTGATGGCCATGGTGGAGGCGTGGCCGGCCTTGCGCAATGCCTTGGACGGCGCCCATGTTTTGGATGTGGGGGCTTCGACGGGTGGTTTTACAGAAGTGGCGCTGCAATGTGGCGCCAGGGCGGTGTGTGCAGTGGATGCTGGCCGGGACCAATTGCACCCGAAGCTCCAAACGCATCCAGCCGTTTGGTCGGTGGAGCAGCGCAAAATCCAGGATTTCTCGTCATCGGAGTTGATGGACAAATGGGGCGTGTTGGCCTCGGTGTTTGTGGTTGACGTGTCATTCACTGGTTTGGCCCATGTTTTGCCGGCGGTTGCGGATTTGGCAGCGCCTGGGGCCTGCGGGTGCATCCTCATCAAACCCCAGTTCGAAGTGGGGCCATCGGGGTTGTCCCGAGCGGGCATTGTTCGAAACGAGAAACTTCGCCAGCAGGCCATCCGGCGCGCCTTGGACACCATCGCCACGGCTGGATTCTCCGTGGAAATGGAATCGGTCAGCCCGGTGGCTGGTGGCGATGGCAACATCGAGCACCTCGCAGGTGTTGTACGTCACAGACCCGGCTCGAAAACCGACCCAAATTGCACCCCATGAGTTTTGATGTTCAACGCGTTCGTGCCCAATTCCCAATTCTCCAACGGCAGGTGCACGGCAACAAGCCGCTCGTCTACCTCGACAGCGCAGCCTCGTCTCAAAAGCCATTGGCGGTGATTGAGGCCTGTCGGGAGTATTACAACCACATGCACGCAAATGTGCACCGTGGAGTGCATGCCCTCTCGCAGCAGGCGACCGATGCCTTTGAGGAGGCCCGGCGCATCGTGCAGCGATTCATTCATGCGGCTTCTGAGAAGGAAATTGTTTGGACTGCTGGTGCGACGGATGCGATCAATTTGGTGGCCCAAACCTGGGGCAGAACCCACATCCAATCCGGAGATGTCATCTTGGTGACGCGGATGGACCACCATGCGAACCTCGTCCCTTGGCAGATGCTTGCATCGGAGAAGGGGGCGCAGTTGGTCGTGGTGGAGGTCACGCCCGAAGGGGATTTGGACGCAGCGGACTTTGCGCGAAAGCTGGAGACCCCGAAGTTGAAGTTGGTGGCTTTCAGTCACGTGAGCAATGCGTTGGGCACGATCAATGACGTGAAGCGATGGATCGACGCTGCGCACGCCGTGGGGGCGATTGTCGTCCTCGATGGCGCCCAGGGTGCGCCGCATCAGCGGATTGACGTGCAGGCGATGGGGCCGGACTTTTATGTGTTCAGCGGTCACAAGACCTACGGCCCGACGGGGGTGGGGGTGCTGTACGGTCGCGCCGAGCTTTTGGCGGAGATGCCGCCTTGGCGCGGGGGCGGTGAAATGATTGCGGACGTGAACTTGGAGCGTGGCACGACGTTTCAAGAGGCGCCGTTCAAGTTCGAGGCGGGAACGCCGCCGATCGCCCAGGCGATTGGGCTGGGGGTGGCTTTGAAATGGATGGAGGGGGTGGGGGTCGAGGAGATTGCGGCGCACGAGGAGATGCTCGGTGCGCATGCCCGGAAATTGTTGAAGGACATTCCGGGCATGCGGTTTGTCGGGGAGGCCGAGCGCCGTGCTGGTGTGGTGAGTTTTGTTGTTGAAGGGCTGCACCCTTACGACATCGGAACCTTGCTTGACGGGATGGGGATTGCCGTGCGGACCGGTCAACATTGCACGCAGCCGCTGATGGATGGTTTGGGTCTGCCAGGAACGGTCAGGGCATCGTTTGCGGCATACAACACTCTGGGGGAGGTGGATGCGCTTGCGGCGGGGGTGCGGCGGGCGGTGGGGATGCTGGTTTGATTTGGCGTGAGCCAGAAAAACAGAAAGACAATGGAAGTCAATACGCTCAACAAGAGGCAAGAAGAAGTCGTGGAAGAGTTCAGCTGCTTCGATGACTGGATGGACAAATACGAGCACATCATTGAAATCGGCAAGGCGCTCAACCGGATGCCGGATGCTCAGAAATCAGAGGATTTGCTGATCAAAGGGTGCCAAAGCCGTGTGTGGCTCAATGCGCACGCCGCAGACGGACAGGTGCGGTTCAGTGCCGATAGCGATGCCATCATCACGCGGGGTTTGGTGGCGTTGATGGTTCGGGTGCTCGATGGGCTGGAGCCAGCCACGGTCGCCGGTGCGGATTTGTGGTTTCTTGACAAAATCGGATTGAAAGAACACCTGAGTCCCACGCGCGCCAATGGCTTGCTGGCCATGATCAAGCAAATGAAAACCTACGGGTTGGTGTTTGCTGCGCAATCTTGATTACTTCTTTGCGAGTTCGGTTTCCAATTGCGACTTGAGCGCCTCGAAGTCGGGTCGAACGGCTTCAGCAATGGGCTCTGAAGGCGGAAACTCTTCGCGAAGGTGATCGACTTGCTGTCCGTTTTTCCAAAACCGAAAACAGACATGAGGTCCAGTGGCGAGGCCTGTGGCGCCGACGTATCCGATGGTTTGGCCTTGGCGCACCGATTCTCCGGCTTTCACAGCGCGTCTGGACATATGGAGGTATTGGGTTTCGTAGGTGTTGTTGTGCCGGATCTTCACATAGTTGCCATTGCCGGACGTATAGCCAGATTTTGTCACCACGCCGTCCCCGACAGCGATGATGGGGGTGCCATGAGGGGCGGCATAGTCTGTGCCCAGGTGAGCTTTTGTTCGGCCCAGCACAGGGTGGAAGCGTTTGAGGTTGTAGCGGCTTGAGATTCGACTGAATTCCACGGGTGCTTTCAGAAAGGCTTTGCGGAGGGAGCCACCATTGGCGTCAAAATAATCCTCACCATTTCCTTGATCGAACCGGTAAGCGGGAATGTCCCTTCCCCGATGAGAAAAGTGACAAGCGATCACGCGTGGCAAGCCGACGGGTTCCTGATTGACGTATTCTCGTTCGTACAAGACGTCGAAAGCGTCGCCATCCTGAAGTCTCGAGAAGTCCACTGTCCAAGCGTAGACATTTGCCATGGAAAGGGCGAGTGTTGAAGGGGCTCCGGCTTCTTCGAGGTCGACATAGAGGCTGTTGTCAATCACCCCGGTCACACGTTGGGTGCGTGTTTCAGTGGGGTATTGCCCCAGCCGGACGCCCAGGGAGTCTCGCAGATTGAACACCGCAAACTCCCGCGGATTTCTTTCGTAGACAAACCAAGCCGCAGTCGTGTCATCCGCATATCCAATCCACCAAGGACGCCCACTTCGAATGTTTCGCACGTCATAAACTGGCTTCGACGCATCCGCAAGTGCATAAATCGTGGAGGCGCCAATGCCATGCGGCCCCAGCAGGTGGGACAAGGATTGGCCCGGTTGCACTCGACCAGAATCGATGTGAGCCCACGCCCCATCTCCCCAAGGAAGACCAAATCTTTCCCAAGCTTTGTTTTCCACAACGTTCACTGCGTGCTCTGCACCTTGAGATGCTTGTGCAATGGGTCCAGGCGTTTCGGATTCAGCGCAACCCATCGCCCCGAAAACCAGTGCGATGCACCCAACCTGAACGCTCAGGCGAGCCCGAACACTTCTTTCTTTACCCATGCTTTTCCCCATTCTGAAAGTTCTTGTTCGGTCCACAATTCAGGAAAGAAAACACGCTTTTGAAAGCGGGGCGGCAGGTATTTCTGCCAATTCGTTCCGCCTGTTGCGGCAATGTCTTCTGGATCGCGCTGAAGGTAGCGCACCGCGCTTTTGTAATGAGAGAGGGGCCAATTGATGTTGACATGAATGTCCAACCAACGCAATTGTTCGCGCAATTCGTCTGTTTGTTCTTCTCGGGCCAAATCGTTCCACAAGGCCCGCGCGTTGACCTCAAAGCTGTTCTCGGCCAGCTCGAGAAGTTCTCCGCCGTATTTCTTTTCAAATTGTCGAAGCGTGAGGGTCTTGTTGCCAGTGGCGAGTTCGACGGCGCCAGCCTTCCAATAGATGTGGTCGAAAAGTGCTTCGAGGTCGCCTGCGCTGTGGTTCACATGGCGTTCCCTGTGATCGGCATGCAGAAGCCGGTCAAAGGTGGTGCTTCGGATTTCGATTTTTCTGTACTGGGCACTTTGAAACCCGCTGGCGGGCAAGAGAGACATTCGGAACTTCATGAACTGTGCGGGGTCCATGCCATCGACCATGATGTCAAACGAATGGGTCAGCGCTTCGAAGTACCGGTTCACGCGACGAATTCGCTCAATCATCGGCTGTGCCGTTGTCGGGGCTTCCTCGGCCAGTTGATCGAATTCATGCAGACTGAGCTTGAAATACAGTTCCGTGATTTGATGGTAAATGATAAAAATGGACTCGTCCGGAAAAGGCGTAATGGGATTTTGGAGACTCAGGAGTGTGTCGAGGTTGATGTAGTCCCAATAGGTGAGGTAATCCGCATACAGAAGGCCATCCAGATAGGCGTTGAGGTCCTGCCCCATGGCGGCATATTTCTTCTGGAGCAACTCGATTTTCTCGAGAACGGTTTGATCGAAGTCGTGTCTAGCTGGCATGGGTGCAAATTCGGAAAAAGGACGGCCGAATAGGCGCTTGTGGCATTTTTTTCAACCAAGCCGGGCTCTGCTTGTCACAAAAATATCACATAAATTGTGTGACAACATGAGTGAAGGCTGCGCAGTTTCCACGTGTCTTATTTCCGTAAGTCATTGATTTACAGTCTGCAGAAATGGATGGCGCGAGGGTTTGATCATCTCATTTGAGTTTGGCGACGAAATTAATTGTTTCGTCGATGCAAATGCTGAATCAATAGTCTTTAGATTTGATATGGTTTTTTATTGGAGAAATCATGCATCTATCTCGATTGGGCGTCTTGTTCGTTTTGCCTTTGGCGCTTTCAGCATTTCAACCGCCCACCACGGCTGTCCCGGGTCAGATTTATGAGCCCATGGTGGACCCCAATTTGGTGGGTGCATCTCCCCTGGATCCGAATGGAGACGGGTGGATCACTTCAACAGGCGTCGCCTTTTCTGCTTCGATTTCGGAGGATTCCGAGGAGTTTGAGAGTGACGATTGGAACGTGATTTGGCATTATGAGGCTGAACCTATTGGAGACACCGATACGGGAGGAACTTGCAGTGCAACGGATATCGTTGACAACCCGAATACGGGGGAACATGCCGCTTTCTATCGCATCATTGATCCAGATTCGGACCCGACGAATCGCAACGAGCAATTGGTTTTTCGGGTGAGATTGGCAAAGCAAGCTTCTGGTGCTTTTGGGTTCAGCATTTTGATCGACTCCGACGCTGGGTTTGGTGCTTCCGATGCAAACCCAGTCTCTGGCAACCCCGGTTTCGAAATGGAAGTTTTGTACGGCTCCGGCGGTGGTTCCGCAGGGGTGACGATTCAAGATGTGGACGGCAAGACCTCTGGGTTTACGGAGTTGGCCTTTTATGATGCTGGAACGCACGACCAAAAGAGCTATGCCAAATTCACGAATTGCACAGGAGATGACCCCATCTTCATCGATTTTTACGTGGAGATGGATGACTTTCCCGTTGGGATTACCTCTGCCACTCCGCTTCGGTTTGTCTTTGCCACCTCGTCTTCGCCAAGCACAGCATTGGGGGGTTCTGCCTCTGATATTGGCGGTGTGGATGACAGTGATCCTGTTCTTTCAGATGACGATGCTGCCTTCACAACCGTGATTGAGAATACCCCATCGGTTTCGTTTGCTACGGGTTACGCACCAGCGGTCTGCGATGATGTCAATTCAGATGGCATTTGTGACGATTTGTTGGTGGCGCAATGGACTTTTGATGGAGGTTCTCTGTCTGATGCGCAAGGGAACTTTGCTGATTTGACGTTGAATGGTGGAGCGTCTGTATCGAATGACCGTTTGGTCCTGGGATCAATCGGTGACTGGGCGAACACAACGACCTACACAGGACCTGGAATCGTCGAAAAGACCTTGGTTGCCTGGGTGGCGCTTGAAGACATCTCGTCCACAGCAGGCTCCGCCTTGACTTTGGACAAAGTGGGGACAGATGAATTTGATGGCATCGTTTATGGTGAGAATGCGAGTTTTCCCACGCAATACATGAGTGGCAGTTCTAACTGGGATCGCACAGAACCGTTCTCTCCTGGCTACCAAGAGACAGGGTGTGAGATGGTTCAAATCGCAATCACCTACGCAGACAATGGTTCAGGTTTGACAACAGTTTCAGGATACAGAAATGGTGCTCTCCTCGGCACCTACACAAAAGGAAGTCTGGCAAATTGGATTGCTGGTGGAGATGCGGAAGCTGTTTTTGGCGCTCGACATACAAGCGGTTCTGCGCCAATTCAGGCCAATTTCATTGGTCAAATCGAAGAGGCTCGCATTTATGGTGGTGCCCTCACGGTTGAGGAACTCGAGGTTATCGACGCTCAGGTAACATCATCTTTTGCATCTACGATCTGGTATTTGGACGCCGACGGCGATGGCTTGGGCGTTTTGTTGTCTGACAGCACGAATTGCACTCAGCCCGTGGGCTATGTTGCAGACAGCACGGACAACTGCGATGACAATACGGCGTGCAACTACGACGGCAGTGGAGGTTCGAACGCCGCGTGCACCTATGCTTCGTCGTGGTATTTGGACGCCGACGGCGATGGCTTGGGCGTTTTGTTGTCTGACAGCACGAGTTGCACTCAGCCCGTGGGCTACGTTGCAGACAGCACAGACAACTGCGATGACAACTCAGCCACGAATTATGAGGACGCGGGGAATCCCAATTGCAATTATGGCGCTGCTTCCCTCAATGACAGTTTGGTGTATTGCAATGGGGCGGACAACGTGACGATTGACTTGGACACCTTGCATGCCCACACAGGTGTGACAGGATACACTTTGACCAGCGGAACGACTGGCAGTTATGCGAGTGCGTCGATTTCAGGAAACATTTTGACCCTCGACTTCAGTGGTGAAGGGGTGGGAGTGGACACATTGTCCATCAGTGCCTCTACGTCAGGCGCCAGTCATGAACTGGCAGTGTACCTGGAGGAGGCGGACTATCCGGTGAGAACTTCGAAATTGAAGGCGCTTGCCGCATCTTTCCCAGGGGCTGATGATGGTGCCTTGCAAGTCACGCTGACAGGAAGTTACGATCAACCGGTGACCATGCACATCATCGGTCAGGATGACCAACAGATTGTCAATGGCATCACCCAACTGCCCAACGCGGTGCACATGATTCAGGGGTACACAAATGTCAAGGGCTGTATGAATTTGGAGCCTGCGACGACACCACTTCCGCCTGTTGACCCAGCGCCTGCACGGCTTTTGGTTCCATGCGTTCCCTGCCAAGATTAAGGCAAAGTACAGTCTTTCAAAGTCATTCGAATCGTGCCGACAAGCAGGTCGCTTTCCACGCAAATGGGAAGGTGCCTGCTGTCGTCGCTGATCCAGAGGGTGAGGTCGTCTGGGGATGACCAAATCCGCCCTTCCTGAATCACAGGGTGGAACACCAAGCATGACCATTCCCGCCCGGCAGCTTCCTTCAATGCTTTTCCACCATAGGCGATGCGCAAATCGTAAGTTTCTCCGTCCACCAAGGTGGGAATGCTGAAGGTTTGGCCCATCTCCAGTTCGCTGAAGTCCATGTTGCGCGCCACGCAAAATGCGCTGACCATGTCCTGCATCCGTCCGGGCATTTGAAAAGCGTCCTCCACGTCAGGGGTTCGGCGACGGTGTTCCTCCGTCTCACACCAACCCGCAGACCAATTGAAGCGGTAATCTTGTTCGAGCCGATACCCTCCTTCGCTGATGTTGCGAACGAATCGCACGGGCAGTTGGGTTTCAGGGTCAAACGTTGAAATGTAGGTGTCACGAACAGGAAAAACCCAATCGTAAAATCGCCGTGACCTTCCTTCCGCGCGGATTTCCCACAAACCGGACTCGGAATGCTTCACTTTCAAAGTGGCCGTGCCCGCCGGAATGACGCCATAGTCGATATCGAAGCGCAGGAATTCCCCAGGTTGAAATGCGGAGATCCGTTTCGTTCCCCGGGACAAATCCTCTGGCGCCAAGGGAATGGCAGCTGCTTTGGGCAGGGTCTGCAGGGATTGGCTGAATTCAAAGCCGATTGGGGCCGCCAGTGCTGCAGCAATGCCTGCAATTGTCCATCGGGCAATCATGTCGCAGAACGTTTCAAAAATGGGGCCAAATCTCGCCCCAGAACGATCATGCGTTGATGACGGCGATGCACTTCAGTTCGATGGCAATCGGCGTAGGGAGGCGATTGATCTCCACCGTGGTGCGGCACGGCTGGTTGTCCTGGAAGTACTCCGCGTAGATGCGGTTGAATGTTTGAAAGTCTCGCCGCATGTCCACGAGGAATGCGGTCACGTCCACGAGGTCTTCCCAACGAGCCCCACTTGCCTCGAGGACGGCCTTGACGTTCGCAAAGACGCTGTGCACCTGCGCTTCGAAGTCGAACGCCTTGAAGTTTCCATTGTGGTCGAGCGAGAGGCCGGGAACACCGCTGTCGTTGGGTCCGGAACCCGCAGTTCTGGGCCCCACGCCACTCAGGAAAAGCAAGTTGCCCACGCGTCTTGCATGCGGATACAGCCCGACGGGTTTTGGGGCGTCTGTGGTGGAAATGCGATCACTCATGAAGCGAAGATACGGGGCCTGCGAGAAGGTGTTATCTTCGGGGCATGCGATATTCGAAACTGCCAGCAGAGCTGTACATCCGCAACCGGGCCGCGTTTGCGGGAGAGATGAAGCGCGGAGGTTTGGCCTTGTTCTTCAGCAATGACATTTTCCCCACCAGCGCGGATGGGACGATGCCTTTCAAGCAAGCGACCGATATTTTCTGGTTGACAGGAGCAGATCAGGAAGAAACGGTGCTTTTGTTGTTCCCTGATGCCAGCAACCCAGCGGATCGGGAGATTTTGTTCACGCGCGAGACGAACGACGAGATTGCGATTTGGGAAGGTGCGAAACTGGACAAGGACCAGGCCCGACGCGAGACCGGCATCCAGAACATTCAATGGACGCAAGCCTTTGAGCGCACCTTGCACCGGTTGCTGGCCGAGGCGGAATCCATTTGTCTCAACGACAACCAACACACCCGTGCGGACATCACTGTGGAGACGCGCACCGAACGAGAGAACCGGGCCATCCGCGAGAAGTACCCGAATTACGAGATCGAGCGAGCGGCTCCGATTCTGCACCGTTTGCGTGCCGTGAAGTCGCCTGAAGAGATCGACCAAATGCAGCGGGCCTGTGACATCACCCACGCGGGGTTTGAACGCGTCCTGAAGTTTGTGAAGCCGGGGGTGATGGAATACGAGATTGAGGCCGAATTCATGCACGAATTTTTGCGCCGAGGGTCGCGAGGTTTTGCCTACACGCCCATCATTGGAAGCGGTTCCAATGCTTGTGTGTTGCATTACATCGAGAACAGCGCAGAGTGCAAGGCAGGGGATGTCATTTTGATGGATGTCGGTGCAGAATATGGGAATTACGCCAGCGATATGACCCGTTGTGTGCCGGTGAGCGGGCGGTTCACTGACCGCCAACGCAACGTCTACAATGCTGTCCTTCGGGTCATGCGGGCTGCGATGGGGCTGCTCAAGCCGGGCGTCACTTTGCAGCAGTATCACATCGAAGTGGGGGAGCTGATGACGAAGGAGCTGTTGGATTTGGCCTTGATCACGAAACACGATGTGGAGAAGCAAGATCCGGCCTGGCCTGCGTACAAAAAGTACTTCATGCATGGCACGTCCCATTTCATCGGGCTGGATGTGCACGACGTGGGCAACTGGCACGAACCGATTCGGGCAGGGCATGTGTTCACCGTGGAGCCTGGCATTTACATTCGGGAAGAGCAGTTGGGCATTCGGTTGGAGAATGACATCCTGATTGCGGAGAACGGTCATGTGGATTTGATGGGGAACATTCCAGTCGAGGCGGAGGCGATTGAGGAGATGATGAGTCGTTGAAGCGATGCGCTGGCAATCGTGTTGTCTGCTGTTGCTGTTGAGTCTGGGCGCTACACTGCCTGGATGGGCTTTGATGGACACTGTGATGACCGATGTGATTCGGCTGGGGTATCCAGTCCGGGCTGTGGTGGGCAATGAGGAGGGCCAAATCTGGATTCTCACCGCCCGCGGCCTCGAGAAGCGGTTGGCGGGCGACACGTTTGAGTTGGTCGATCCGGATTTTCAACAAATGCCTTGCATCGTTGATGGCGCGCCTCAGGAGTGCACCAGAGACGGGGAATTTCGGGAGGCCCACTTGTTCAATTCGTTTCTGCATTGGCGCACACAGTTTGCTGTCAATACTGGACGTTACACTGCGGCGGCAGATGCCAGCGGCGCCATCTGGGTTTGTACTGGTGCTGAGTTGTACACGTTCGAGTTGCGGCCGGTGCCGAAGAGGCATTTGAAGGGCGAGTCGATTCGCGGCGTTTGTGTGGATGATTCTGTTGTGTACGCGAATTCTTATAGTGGTTGGCATGTGGGAGAGGCGTTGAAGTGGGCCACGAGAGACTTGCATGCGGGGAACATCATCACATGGAAAGACACCCTGTACTCCTTTTGTCATGGCATGCACCAATGGCCTGGACGAAAGGATGCAGAGCGAGGCGACCTTTATTTTGCCGAGGCGCGTCCGATGCAGGATTCCACGTGGCTGTTTTCGACCACTTCGCTGGAAGCGGTGATGCAAGGCATTCCCCACCGGGACACCCTCTGGGTGTGCGGACACAGCGGCTTGGGGCATTGGGATGGCAAAGCAGAAATCGTCCCCTTGCTGGAGGGAGTGAATGTTTCGGGTTTAGCGGTGGTTCATGAAGAACTTTTCGCCTTTCTTCGGTGGGGAGGCGTGATGGTTCGGGACGAAGGAGGGCAGTTCACGGCACATCCGGACCTGCCGCAAGAGCTCACATATCATGACGCCTTGGCCTTGCGGGGCGTCACCTCAGCGCCCACCTCAGTGGCATTTGCGACCGATCGGGGCATCGGGATTTGGGACATGAAGTCGGGGGACTTCAATTTGATCTCGATTCGAGACGGGCTGCCAAGCAACATGATTTGTGGATTGGCCCAAGATGCTTGGGGCCATTTGTGGGCGAGCACGTATGCTGGATTGGTCCGTTTGTCGCTCACGCATGGTTATGTCGATGCGTTTCTTCCTCAGGTGGAATTCAATCGCTTTGCCCACCATTTCGATGCAGAGAATGGCGTCCATTTCTGGGGGGCCATCGATGGGCTGTATGAAACCCGTCTCGACGATTTTCCCAAGCCGAAAATCCAGACGGCGGAAGCATCTCAAGACGAAGCCTTGGTGCCGTCGTGGTTGCTTCCTGTGGCGCTGCTCGTTGCTTTGTTCGTCATTGTTGCCCAGTCGTTGCGCTCGCGGTCACTTTTGAAGCGGGCAGCGCAATCGGAGGAGGAGTTGTTTTTTCAGAGACTCGAATCCATTGTGATTTCCCGTTTGCCGGACTTGAGTGTGGATCAGTTGGCCGATGCATCTGGCATTTCCTTGCGCACTTTGTATCGTCGAATGGAGGAATATGGGGTGAAGCCAGGAGAGTTTGTTCGGAACGTTCGCGTGCGGCGTGCCCAG
>CBFIFE010000014.1:0-51617 GCA_965661765.1 uncultured Flavobacteriales bacterium | reverse complement strand
AGTCCCCTTAGTCCCCTAGTCTCTTAGTCCCCCTCGCCTCCCTCGCCTCCCTCGTCTCCTCGTCTCCTAGTCACCTTGGTCAACCCTCGTCACCTTGGTCAACCCTGGTCACCCTGGTCACTCCGGGTCACTCCTGAAACCCCCTCAACCCCTGCTTGAACCGAGAATAGTCCACGAAGAACGTCGCACGGAGGGAGAGCGAATTGATGAATCCCGTCTCCACCATTTGGTTCCAATTGGTCCAATAATCCTCGGGGATGTCGCGGCCCTCCACCTGTTGGACCAAATTGTTTTTCCAAACGACGGCCAACTCGGAGCCGGGGGAGAAAATCCACCGGTAGACCAAGTCGACGCTCCAAGCGTTGTAGTTGACGTCGTAGTCGGAGGTCCCGTCGGGGCGCAGGGTGACCACGTCCGTGGGGATCATGAAGCCGTCGGGGTCAAGGACCAGGAAGTCGTGGTAGCGGACGGTGGACCAGGAGTGCCGGATTCGAGCGGTCAGGGACATCCGGTTGGTGAAGATGTAGGAGGCGGTGAGGACCTGGGTGATTTCGCGGTTTGTGCGGTCGCCGAAAAGGCTGATGGGGTCCTCGCTGGTGCCGAGGACGTCGGCCCATCCGCGCTCGTGGCCGCGGTGAATCACCTTCCATACATACGTGGTCATCAAGCGGTCGTTGACGCGGAAGCGCGGGGCAATTCGCAGGGTGGTTTCGTCCCAATTCCGGAAGGTCGGGCCGGAAGCGTGCCAGGCCCCGAGGTCGAGCGCGAAACGCCGGCGGTAGTCGCTCGAAAACCAGCCGTTGATCATCCACCACGCCGGTTCTTGCCAAATCAAGCCCGGCACCCGCGAGGCAAACACGTTTTGTGTGGTCGTGGGGTTCCAGCTGAAGTCGAAGTTCCAAGTATCGAAGGAGCGGGTGGTGAAACGCCAGGCGGCGCTCAAGTTCCAGGCGCTCACCAGTCGCGGGGTTTCGATCATCAATCGGGAAAGATCGAGGGACCAATTCATTCGGTTGATCCGCCCGAACGGCTCCACAATGCGATAGGCCAAGCCGCCATACGTGACGACCTCGTTCGGCGCTTGGAGGAAGCCCAGGTCATTCGGGTCGAAGTGTTCTGATTCCTCATAATGTCCGACGTAATAGGTCAGGTTGCCTTGCAGGCGAGCCAGACGAACGCTCCAGGTGTCGCCCTCATCGTCCTCGCCAGGTTCGGCGTTGAACTTCCGATTGAGCCCGCCGCCGAGCATGAGGCTCCATTTGTTCTCCTTGTCGAGAAGTCGCAGATCCAGGCTTTGAACCCAGGCGTCGTACCGGTCGCCCTCACGGGTGGTGAGGGCTGTGGTGGTGTTGATGAAGGAATTGTTGGGCAGGTTTTGGTCCAAAACCGCGACCGTATACCCCGTCAAACTGCTGTCAGCATTTTCGCGCGCGACCGCCTGCATGAGCCCCACACCCATGCCCGATTCGGTGCGCCCCGAAATCTTTGTGGCATTCAGGAGCTGGGTGTCGGCAGCGCCCACCCGGCGGGAGTAAAAGACGCCCGATTTGTTGAAGAGTTCGGTGCCTTCGCGGAAAAATTGCCGGTTTTCGTCGAATTGAATCTCGAAAGGGGAGAGGTTCAGGACGAGGTTGTCGCTGACGACCTGGCCGAAATCCGGGATCAGCGTCATGTCCAGGGTGAAAGCCTCGCCCAGCCCGAGTTTCAGGTCCATGCCACCGCGGTATTCGCTCGCCGGATTGCCTTCGGCGTCGCGCAAGGCGTAGCCGCTGAAATAGGGGAAGAGGCTGATGCGCGCCGGTGGATCGATGTCCCGGATGCCCCTGAGGATGCCGCCTTGGTTCATGAGCCCCTCTTGGGTGGGGTCCATGGGGTTCCAAACGTCGTCTTCCCGGTGACGCCGGATTGTGCGGTAGAAGTTCATCCCCCATTCTTGCTCGGCCTTGTCGGGGAAGCGGAAGGCCATCCAAGGAATTCGGAATTCGGCCACCCAGCCCGCGCTGTCGATGCGCGAGGCGACATCCCAGACCGCGTTCCAGCTGGCATCGGCGTTGTCTGCCGTCAGAAGCTCGTCCATCTGAATGCCTTCCGGGGTGGTGGAGAACCGGACGCCATTGAGACCGTCGTTGAAGGTGCTGAACCAAATCCCAAAGTTGTCCGTGTTGTCAAAGTTGTCGCGCTCGGACATTTGGTGGAGGATGGAGTCGGGGGCGTTGTCCCACATCCGTGCGCCGATGTAGAGCGCGGCGTCATCGTACAGGAAACGAACTTCTGTGCGTTGGCTGGGTTGTCCGAACGGTTGTGGGGTGTACTGCGTGAGGTTGCCGGCCACCGGGGCGTCTTGCCACGCGGGTTCGTCCAGGCTGCCGTCGATGCTGGCGGTGCCGCGCACTGCATGGATTTCCCGCGGAAGCCGCTGGGCTTGAATGCCCTGGCTGAGGAACATCAGTCCGACCAAGCAGACGAAGGGGGGGACGATTTTCAACACGGCCGCAAAAGTACGGTCATCTGAAGATTTGGCGCGTGTTCAGATGGGATTGATAGGCACGCGCGTTGCGCTGGTGGTCGCGGTAGTTGCTTGCGAAGGCATGTTCGCCACTGCCGTCGGGTTTGGCGCACATGAAGAGAAAGTCGTGGCGTTCGGCACGCAAGACGGCGTCGATGATGTCGGGTTCTGGCGTGCGAATGGGGCCGGGGGGCAGGCCGGGATGCAGGTAGGTGTTGTAAGGCGAATCGACGGATTTGTCGTCATTGAGCAATCGCCTGACATTCCAGTCGCCGAGGGCGAATTTGAGGGTGGGGTCGGCTTGCAATTTCATGCGTTGGGCCAAACGATTTCTGTACAGCCCCGCCACCCGCGCCGCCTCCCGCCGAACGGCAATCTCCTCCTGCACGATGGCGGCAAGGGTGATGGCTTCGTGCGGCGACATGCCAGCGGCGGCGGCCTGAGTGAGGCGCTCGGCGGTCCACCATTTGTCGTGCTCGCGTCCGAGTCGTGCCACGAGTTCTTCGGCGGTGGTGGACCAGTACATCCGGTAGGTGTTCGGGATGATGCGCCACCGAACGGAATCCGGTGCGAGGGCATTGTGAATGGCGGCGCTGTCGAGCTGCAGCGGGCGTGCGATGGTGGCCGCGATGACCCCGAGGTCGCGGTGGGCCGGGACCACCACGCGCACCTCGGATTTTCCACCGATTGCAATTTTTCGGGCAAAACTTCGGGCGGTTTCTGCGCTGTCGACGCAAAACCGGCCGGGCTTCATCGGCACATCGCGAAAGGCCATCCATGCCTGGGTTTCCAGCCAGCCGCTCGCCTCCACGGTTTGGCCTTCCCCGTTCAGCCAAACCGGCGGTTCCTCCGCCGAGCCGGTCCAAACCAAGCAACCGGACGACAGCACGGGCGTTTCCATGGTCTGCCAAGTGCGCCAGGCAAATGCGCCGACTGCGCTCACCACCACCAAAAGGACCAGCAAGACAATGGCGAAGGGGCGCTTCATGCGACAGCGGGGTTGCGGTGAACGAAGATGGCGATGTCATGCCGGGCGTTGCCTTGGCGAATCCATCCGGGCAAGTGGCCGGTTTGTTGGTACCCCGCGGCAGCGAAGAGGCGCATGCTCGGCGGGTTGTTGGCGGGGACGTCCGCTCGGAGCACCAGCAGGCCGAGGTGGTCGTGGGCGTAGCGGTGAAGGAGTTGGAGGCCGGCCGATGCATGGCCAGCGCTGCGGTGCTCGGCGTCGATGAGCACCCCCACGCCCGCCGTGCGATTGCGCGCGTTGACGTCGTACAGATCGAAAGCCCCGAGGGGCTGGGCGTTGTGGGTGAGGATGAGCCGGATTTGGCCTGTGGCCCAAACGTCCTGTTCCCCCCTTGCCATGGCTTGCATCGCAGCCCGGCTCCAAGGCCCCATCGTGGCGCCCAACCACCACTCTTCAGACCGGTTCTCCCAGTGCAACATCGGCTCGGCGTCGGCCGGCTCGAGCGCGCGCAAGCTGTGGTTTCCTTCCTGCAACATCACGACGGCGAAGATAACGAGCATTTTCGGCGTCCAAGTGCCAATTATTATTGCGAAATTGCGGCCCATGTTCAAGAATAGCAGTAGGACGGCGGTTTGGGGGCTGGCTGTGGTGGCGCTCATGGTGCTGGGGCAGGGATGCACCATCAACCGGGACATTTTGTTCCAAACCAGCGACGATTTCGACTTCGATGAGCTGGTGGCTTCCGTGGACGCGGAGTACCGGATTGCGGCGAATGATTTTTTGAGTTTCCAGTTGTTTTCTGGCAATGGACAACGGTTGTTGGCGATGACGGCAGGGTCGATGGAAGGCGGGCAAGGGGCGAACATGAACCAAATGTTCCAACAGCAACAAAACGGGGGCATGCGCTATCTGGTGCAGCCGGATGGTCGGGTGAAGTTTCCCGAAATCGGCTGGGTGGCGTTGGAGGGCTTGACGCTGGATGAAGCGGAGACCTTGTTGGAGAAGAAATACGCATCGCTTTACAACGACCCTTACGCGATCATTCGGGTGTTGAACAACCGGGTTTTGGTGTTTCCGGGGGCATCTGGGGCTGCTGTTGTCATTACGCTGCAGAACATGAACACAACATTGCTCGAGGCCCTTGCCCTGGCCGGTGGGGTGTCTGGGCGGGGAGATGCAGCGAAGGTCAAGCTCATCCGCAAAACCGACGCAGGCAACCAAATCTATTTCATGGACCTTTCCACCATTGAGGGGTTGCAGGATGCCCAGACGATTGTTCAGGCAAACGACATCATTTATGTGGAGCCGGTTCCGGAAATCGCTAGAGAGGTCTTGAATGACATCAGCCCGGTGGCCTCCATTGTGTCGTCGTTGTCCGTGTTTTGGGCGGTGATTTTGTCCGCGAACAACAACCCATAAGCCGCCACGATGTTGACAGCACGCGCGACGCCCTTGGAAGGGCTCTGGGAATTGGAAAGCCGGGTGTTCGGAGATGACCGCGGTTTCTTTATGGAGACTTGGCGCGAGGATCGGTTCCGCGATGCCACGGGGGTGGATGTGAAATTTGTCCAAACGAACCTCAGCACGTCCACCCGCGGCGTGATCCGTGGATTGCATTTTCAAGCGCCGCCGCATGCCCAGGGCAAGCTCGTGCGGGTGGCGCGCGGTCGCATCCTCGATGTGGCAGTGGACATTCGCTCCGGCTCGCCGACCTACGGTCAGCACCACGCCGTGGAGCTCGACTTGCGGTCGGGCCGTCAACTGTGGGTGCCTCCCGGTTTTGCGCACGGGTTTCTGGCCCTCGAAGATGACACAGTGATCGAGTACGCATGCACGGCGCTGTATGCCCCGGCAGCTGAAGGCGCTGTGCGCTGGGATGATCCGGCCATCGGCGTGGATTGGGCAAGCCATTTGGCCGGTGCCCGCCCCGTCTTGAGCGAGAAGGACGCCGCCGCGCCATTGTTGGCAGACTTTGTGTCGCCCTTCTGAGCAAACAAGGGGCGTTTGATTTCTTTTCGAAAAGGGGCTCCTGCGGGCATGCTTTCCAGCGCAACTTTCGTTACCTTATCCATGATGAAGAACGTGAAGCGAATGTTGATTTGGGCGCCTCTCCTCGGAGGTGCTGCCGTGCTGTTGGCCACCCTGACCAGTTCAGGGCCGGCAGTGGAGAGAACCGAAGTGAATGATTTGGCCAAACTCGTCGTCAATGGGCGTCTCCAGAACCCCGCCCCGGAAGTTCCGGCCGTCGTCGACCTGGCGGGCGAAGCCGTGCCGCTCAACGCCTTCGGCGTGCGCGAGGCCTTGGATCGGGAATTGATTGTCAACACGTACCACCACAGTTCGACCATGCTGTACATGAAGCGGGCCGCGCGCTGGTTCCCAGTGATCGAACCCATTCTTGCAGCCGAAGGCGTGCCGGATGACCTGAAGTACCTGGCGGTGATTGAAAGTGGTTTGGCTCAGGTGGTTTCGCCTGCCGGTGCCGCTGGCTTTTGGCAATTCATGAAAGGCACGGCGCCTCAGTACGATTTGGAGGTCAATCGGGAAGTGGACGAGCGCTACCACGTGGAAAAGGCGACTCATGCAGCTTGTGCGTATTTGAAGGAGGCGAAAGCGGAGTTTGGCAGTTGGGCCCTTGCCGCAGCTTCGTACAACATGGGGCGCGGGGGGGTCAAGCGGGCATTGGCCGAACAGGGCGTCGACAATTACTGGGATTTGCACTTGAACAGCGAGACGGCCCGCTACGTTTTTCGGTTGTTGGCCATCAAGCACATTTTCGAATCCCCTGCAGATCACGGGTTTGACCTGCCCAGTGATGCCTTGTACACGCCGTTCGAAACAAGAACCATTGTGGTGGATGAAACGATTGAGGATTTGGCTTCATTTGCCACTCAACAAGGCACCCATTTGAAAGCCTTGAAGACGCTCAATCCCTGGTTGACAGACGATCGCCTGCCCATTTCGGTCGGGAACAGCTACACGATTCGACTGCCGAAAAACGCCTGATTCACATCCGATTCAACCCCGATCGATCACCATGGAAGACAAACAAAGCATCGTTGAGAATTGGCTGCCCCGCTACACGGGGATGGCGCTGGAGGATTTCGGTGACTACATTCTGCTGACGAATTTCACAAACTACCTCGAGCTGTTTGCGCAGCAGCGGGGGGTGGACATCGTCGGCCGAGACCGGGCGATGCCCAGTGCGACCAGTGGCGAAGTCACCATGATCAATTTCGGCATGGGCAGTGCAAATGCCGCCACCATCATGGATTTGCTCTCGGCGATTGAGACCCGAGCGGTGTTGTTCCTCGGCAAATGCGGGGCGTTGAAGTCGAAGAACAAAATCGGGGATTTCATCTTGCCGCTCGCGGGCATCCGGGGGGAAGGGACATCGGACGATTACTTCCCGCCAGAGGTCCCAGCGCTGCCGAGTTTTGCCTTGCAGCGGGCGGTGTCATCCACAATTCGCGACTTCAATCAGGATTACTACACGGGCTCGGTGTACACAACGAATCGGCGGGTCTGGGAACACGATGCCGACTTCAAAGATTACCTGCGCGCCACACGCGCCCAAGCCATCGACATGGAGACGGCGACGTTGTTCTCGGTGGGGTTTGCGAATCGGATGCAGGTTGGGGCTTTGTTGCTGGTGTCCGATGAGCCGATGACGCCAGCTGGCGTCAAGACGGAAGCCAGCGACAAACTCGTCACCACGAACTTTGTGGACCTGCATGTCAACATCGGGATAGGTTCCCTGGTGGAATTGCAGTCTGAAGGTCGGTCTGTCAAGCACCTGAAGTGGCGCTGAGCCATTGAAGCTCAGGGAGCAACACGTCGGCCGCTGGCATCTTCGAGCAGGACATCTGCACCGGAAACGGCTTGGAACACTTCGGGCAGGGTGCGCACCACGCCGGCTGGCGCCCCGGCAGCCGTGAGGGCATCGACCAGCTGAGATTTTTTCCAGCCTTGGGATTGGGCATTGAGCCGGTCGAGCAGCGCTGACCGATGGGCCACCCGTTCGGCATTCGTTGTATGGGCCGGGTCCGTGGCGATTTCGGGCAGGCGCAAGACCTCGCACAGCGCGGCGAATTGCCGATTGGATCCGATGGCAAGCACCACATGCCCATCAGAACAACGCAGCAAATCGCCATACGGGGCGATGTTCGGGTGCTCGTTGCCGGAAGCGCCCGGAGACTGGCCGCCGATGAGGTGGTTGGTGGCTTGGTTCGCCAGCGCGGCAAGACCGCAGGATTCGAGCGAGATTTCACGGTACGCGCCCTTGTTGTTGCCGTCACGCAGTCGGGTGTACAGCCCTTCGAGCACCGCCTCGCGAATCGCATGGCTGGCCAAAACATCCATCAACGCCACCGGCATGCGGGTCGGGACGCTGCCTGGTGCGCCGTTCATGTGCATCCAGCCGGTCTCCGCCTGGACCACGACATCATAGGCCAGCCTTTCGGGCTGGTGGCGAAAGCCGACCAGTCGAACGTGGATCAGGTGGGGGTGGCGGGCAGAGACGTCGGTGGGGGAGAGGTTGAATTTGGCCAAATCCGCCGCCTTGAAATTTTGAATCACCACATCGTGGGTCGCCAGGGCGTCTTCCAACCACGCCGCGCCGGCGGTGGTGGTCAGGTCCACCCAGGCCACGGTTTTTCCCCAGTTCGCCGCCGCCCAATAGGCGGACGCGGGGTGACCGTCGGCATCGAAAACAGCAGGTTCGGAAGGGGTTCGCCAGGAGCGGGTGACATCGCCGTGTGGCGGGCGTTCCACTTTTGTGACGTTCGCGCCACGGACCGCCAGGTCCGTTCCGGCCAAGGGGCCTGCCAGCACACTGGCCAATTCAAGGACCCGAATGCCCTCCAAGGGAAGGGGGGAGGTGTTGGGGGAAGTTCCAGACATGGTGCCCCGAAGTTACGCGCCTCCGGGCAGGGCAGGGAAGGGCTTCAGCTCAAGGCCGCTTTGTAGGTGTCCAAGGCGCGCTGTCGGGCAAACTTGTGTTCCACGATGGGCGCCGGGTAGGATGGCGTGCCGTATTCTGGCACCCAGCGGCGGATGTAGCGGAGGTCGGGGTCAAATTTGGCCTGTTGCGATGCCGGATTGAACACCCTGAAATACGGCGCAGCATCGCATCCCGACCCGGCTGCCCACTGCCACCCACCCGCATTGGAAGCCAAATCAAAATCCAGCAGTTTCGCCGCAAAATGGCGCTCGCCCATCCGCCAGTCGATCAACAGGTGCTTGCACAGAAAACTCGCCACCACCATGCGCACCCGGTTGTGCATGAAACCTGTCGCATTGAGCTCGCGCATGCCGGCATCCACCAAGGGATAGCCCGTTCGGCCGGCCTGCCACGCCGCAAAGCCTTCAGCATCGTCGCGCCAGGGCACGCGGTCGTATTGCGGCTTGAAGGCACTGTCCACGCTGTGGGGAAAGTGGTGGATGATCATTTGGTAGAAGTCTCGCCAAATCAATTCCGTCAACCATTTTTCGCTGTGCGCGAAGCCCGCTCGTGCGGCTTGTCGAATGCCGATGGTGCCGAACCGCAAGTGGAGCGACAACCGAGAGGTGCCCGGAACGGCCGGCAAATCCCGCTGCTCTGCGTACCCCGCGAGGATGTCGGGTCGAATGTCGCGATCCGGAAAGACCACGTCCGTTGCCGCGCTGAACCCCATCTCTGCCAGGGTGGGCATCGGTGGCGCAGCATGAGAGAGCAGCCGGTCGAGCAATTGGGCAGACGGGCGTTCGGCGAGGTCGCGCTCGGTGACGTTTTTCCGCCACTTTTTGCTGTACGGGGTAAAAACAGTGTACGGTTTCCCATCGTCCTTCACCACCTCGTCCTTTTCCAGAATCACGCTGTCTTTTCTGCCGTGAAAGGCAATGCCTGCTTCTTGGAAATAGGCCAAAACTGCCGCGTCGCGTTCTTTCGCGTAGGGCTCATAATCTCGGTTGACGTAAACGGCCTGCACGTCGAAGCCCTCGGCATGAAGTGCCGCAACCCAACGTGGCCAAATCGCCATCGGCTCACCATGCCCCGTGAGCATTGTTCCGCCGACTCGCTCGCACTCGGCTTTCAACCGCGAAACTTCCTGATGAAGGAAGGTGACCCGCCGGTCGTGGCGGTCGTCGAGTTGGCCGAGGATGTGGGCGTCAAACAAAAATGCAGGCAAGACGGGCAAGCCGCTGTCGAGGGCGGCGTGCAGGGCGGCGTTGTCTTCGAGGCGAAGGTCGCGGCGAAACCAGTGGATGGCGATGGGAATCATGCGAAAAACGAGGGTGACTGTGGAACGAGGGTGACCAGGGAACGAGGGGTGACCAGGGAACGAGGCGAACGAAGATGGATGAAAAACGGCCCAGCATCCCTGCTGAGCCGTCCTTTCTTCCCGCGTCTCAAGCGGGTCAAAACACCTTACGATCTCATGCTCCCATCGGAACACAACTCTAAGACAAATCGGATGGTTGCATTGTTCGATGCACTTGCAAAAAAGTCAAAAAAGGATTGAACATGAGCGGTCTTTGTCGGTTGATTGGTAGTTCAGAAAGAAACTTTTAAACCCTGTAGAATGAAACAAATGTTCCCTGTATGGTCTTTCATGGCCATTTTGATGATGGCGGTTTTGCCTTCGTCACTCTTCGCTCAAAACCCATGCGGCGTAGAAGGCGTGGTCGTTGAGGCGTCCAATTTCATGTATTCGCCTGCTGCTGTCGAAATTGAAGCAGGCCAAACCGTGGTGTGGGTCAACATCGGCGGCACCCACGATGTGAATGGTGTGTCCAGCACCCTCGGCGACATGTGGAGCAACCCCGAAACGTTCTCCCACCCCACTGTCAATGGTTCTGCGGCTGGCGTTTGCATGGGAACCACGACGTTCGACGTTCCTGGCGTCTACAACTACGATTGCAGCATCGGTTCACACGCTGCGAACGGCATGGTGGCCACAGTGACGGTGACGGAACCAGCGCAGCCTGCCACGGTCGCCGACATTGTCATTGATAGCCCAGACCACACGGTGCTGGAAGCAGCTGTGATCGAGGCCGGATTGGCGGATGACCTGATGGGCGAAGGTCCTTTCACGGTTTTTGCACCGACAGACGACGCGTTCACGGCCCTTTTGACGGCCTTGGAAGTGACGGCTGACGAGTTGTTGGCGAACCCAGATTTGGCCTCCATTTTGCTCTACCACGTTGTGAGCGGAAATGTCATGAGCACGGACTTGAGCGATGGCATGTCAGCAACCACCTTGAACGGTGAAGATGTTGTCATCAACATCTCGGCCGATGGCGTCATCATCAATGGCACGGCGATGGTCACCGTCGCGGACATCACAGCAGACAACGGCGTCGTGCATGTGATCGATGCTGTCTTGCTGCCAGGCACGAATGCGAACACCACGGTGATGGACATCATCAGCGAAAGCGTCGTGCACGAGTCTTTGGAGGCGGCTTTGATTCAGGCGGGATTGGATGAGGCCTTGAATGGCGAAGGACCTTTCACGGTTTTCGCGCCGACAGATGATGCGTTGGCAACGGCGGTCGCTGATTTGGGCGTGACGTTGGAGATGTTCTTGGCAAGCCCCATTCTCACGGAGGTTCTTTCTTACCACGCGGCGAGTGGCAATGTCATGAGCGGTGACATCACCGACGGCATGATGGTGACCATGCTCAATGGCCAGGACATCACGATCAACATCACGGCGGAAGGTGTAGTCATCAACGAAACCGCCCTGGTGACGATTGCCGATTTGACGGCGGACAACGGGGTGGTGCACGTGATTGACGCTGTCTTGTTGCCACAACCACCGATGAACACCACTGTGGTGGACATCATCGTGGAGAGCCCAGATCACACGGTTCTTGAAGCGGCAGTGATTGCAGCGGGCTTGGCGGATGATTTGAGCGCCGAGGGTCCTTTCACAGTGTTTGCTCCGACCGATGCGGCGTTCACCGCGTTGCTCGAGGCGTTGGAAGTGACTGCGGATGAGTTGTTGGCGAACCCAGATTTGGCCTCCATTTTGCTCTACCACGTTGTGAGTGGCAATGTCATGAGCGGAGACATCACCGATGGGATGATGGCGACCACATTGAATGGTCAAGACATCACCATCAACATCACCGCGGAAGGGGTTCAAATCAACGAAACGGCTTTTGTGGTTGTTGCCGATTTGACTGCAGACAACGGTGTCGTTCACGTGATTGATGCAGTGCTGGTGCCTGCGCCGGTGGAAACCACAACGGTGGTGGACATCATCGTGGAGAGCCCAGATCACACGGTTCTTGAAGCGGCAGTGATTGCAGCGGGCTTGGCGGATGATTTGAGTGCTGAGGGTCCTTTCACCGTGTTTGCTCCGACCGATGCGGCGTTCACTGCGTTGCTCGAGGCGTTGGAAGTGACGGCGGATGAGTTGTTGGCGAACCCAGATTTGGCCTCCATTCTCCTCTACCATGTTGTGAGTGGAAACGTGCTGAGCACAGATTTGAGCGATGGCCAAATCGCCGAGACCCTCAACGGTCAAAGCATCGAAATCAACATCACCGCTGAGGGCGTGACCATCAATGGAACAGCATTGGTTGTGGTTGCCGATTTGACGGCCGACAACGGGGTGGTGCATGTGATTGATGCGGTGCTTTTGCCTTCATCTGGCGTAGACGAGGCAGCTGCCGCAGCAGTGAACATTTTCCCTGTTCCCGCGGACGACGTTGTCAATGTTGTCTTGGACGTTGAAGGAAATGTGTTCTTCGAGATTCGTGACATCACTGGCCGCGTCGTGGAAAACGGCAACTGGACAAACGGTCGCAAAGTGTTGGATGTGTCCTCATGGACGCCGGGCATCTACACTTTTTCTTGGGGTGATGCAACCTCTCGCAACACGCGGGCGTTTAGCATTCGATAAGGGCAATTGCCTGCAAGAATTGAACTGGGCCGCCTTCCTTCGGGAGGGCGGCTTTTTTTTGTTAGGAAGTGACCAAATCTCTCAATGCAGAGGCCAAATCCGGGAAGTCCCATTTGAACCCCGTGGCCGCCGTCCGTCGGGGGATGACTTGCTGCGATGCGAGGATGGTGTCCGCCATGTCTCCGAAAACAAGGCGCAACGCAAATTCGGGAACGCGAGGAAGGAAGTGGGGTTTGCCCAGGGCCTCGGCCAAACTTTCGCTCAGCCCTTCTTGCCGAATGGCTGATCCTTCAGGGGCAACGCCGTTGAAAACGCCATGCGTTTCTGCGTCCTCCAGCAAGTGGACAAACAAACGGGCCAAATCGGCAAGGTGAATCCAACTTTGCCATTGCTGGCCGCTGCCGATCGGACTTCCCAAGCCCCAACGGTACAGCGGCAAAAGCCTGCCCAGCATCCCGTGCGATGCGGAGAGGACGAGCCCCGTCCGAACGATGGCGACCCGCAAGCCAAGCCCCGCGGCACGGGCGATGGCGGCTTCCCAATCCACGACGACGTCGGACAAAAACCCATGCCCATGCGGGCTGTTTTCATCAAAGCGCTCTTCGCCCGTGCTGTACCAGCCGATGGCACTGCCCGCGATGAAGGCGGCCGGCCGGTCTTCCTGCGGAAGGGCGGCCATGGCATCCGTCAGCACCTGCGTGCTGATGACGCGGCTGTCCCGAATGGCCCGCTTGGCTTGTGCTGTCCACCTTTGGTCCACCCGGGCCCCCGCCAAGTGGACAACGCTGGAAACGCCGTTCCTCGCGCTCAACACATCGGGGTCCAATGCGGTCTTTCCCGTAGGGTCCCACGGAATGATCGAAAGGCGTTTCTTCTCGGAGGCTTTCAACGGGGTTTGGGATTGACTCAACCAAACCACTTCATATCCAACACCCAACAAGCGCTCCGTCACTGCCCGACCGATCAAGCCGGACCCACCGGTGATGACGATTTTCTTCCGTTTCATACCCTAAGCAACAGAATCCAATGAACAATGTTGGTCTCGATTGCGGTATATTCGTTGAAATCGCAAAATTTTCCCATGGACGCAAAAGTTGTGAAGGTCAATTGGATGAGGTCGGCTCGTTTGGGGGTGTTGTGTTGGGTTGTTGCGTGCGGTTGGGCGCTGTCGGCAACGGTGTCCCAGGCCCAGGGCGATTGTGTGGACGGTTTGGCGGATGGATTCCCTTGCGAACGAATGGATTTCGTGTCTCATCTGACGCCGGCAGCCCTCGGGGGAACGGCGTTGAATGACGTTTGGGGCTGGACGGATCCTGTGACGGGCGTGGAGTATGCCCTGGTGGGCTTGCGAGAGGGGCTCAGCATTGTGGACATGTCCGATCCGGTTTATCCGGTTGTGGTGGGGTGGATGCCCACGGCTTCTGTGGCGAGCACTTGGCGGGACATGAAGGTTTATGGTGACCACGTGTACGTCGTCAGCGAGGCCTTTGGTCATGGTTTGCAGGTGTTGGATTTGAACTTGCTGCGGGATTTGGAGGGGCCATTTCCCGTGGATTTGTCGCCCACTTCGACGGCGAACCAATTCAGCAAGGCCCACAACGTCGTCATCAATGAATCGTCCGGAAAGCTCTACGTGGTCGGCTCGAACCTCGCCGGTGGCGGGTTGCTCATTTACGACCTCGCCGCAAACCCCGCCAGCCCCGTTCTCGTGGGGGACTTCGCAGAAGGGGGGTATTCGCACGATGCGCAGGCGGTGACGTACAACGGGCCGGATTTGGCCTACCAAGGCAAAGAAATCGTGTTCAGCGCGAATGCAGATTTCATTGTCATTGTCGATGCAGAGGACCCCAGCGATGCGAGCTTGATTTCCTTTGCGGATTATCCGGATGTCCATTACACCCACCAATGCTGGCTGACTGAGGATCACAAGTACCTCCTGATGGGCGATGAGCTCGATGAGATGAACGAGGGCATCAACACCCGGACGCTCATCTGGGACGTGTCCGACTTGGACAATCCCGTGTTGATCGGTGAGCATTTTTCGGACGTGGCGGCCATCGACCACAACCAATACGTGGTCGGCAATCTCCTGTTTCAGTCGAATTATCGAGCGGGCTTGCGCATGCTGAGTTTGAGCAATGTCGCGGACGGCGAGCTGGAGGAAATCGCCTTCTTTGATGTGGACCCTTCGTCGAACAGCGCCACCTTTTCGGGGTCTTGGTCGCATTACCCGTACTTCGAATCGGGCATCATTCCAGTGACCTCCATCGGCGGCGGACTCTACCTCGCCCGTCCTCGGTTTCTTCAGGTGACAGCGGCGGCAGATTCGGTGTGCGCGACAGGGGAGGTCACGGTGGAGGCCGAGGTGTTGCCCGGTCTGCTGCCCCCTTACGAACTGAGCCTCATGGACGTCCCGAATGGGGTGACGGTTTCCGGCCTGCCCACCACCCTCGACGCACCGGGCGCCTTCAGTTTCACCTTGTCCGGCCTGCAAAATGCACAGGGCGCCTTGCACGTGAACTTGCACCTTGCTGCCGTCGGCAACGAGGCCACCGAACCCATCCATTTCGTGGTGACGACGCAGTCGTTTTGGTACCGGGATTTGGACGGCGACGGCGTCGGGGATGCGAATTATTACGAGTTCGCCTGCACGCAGCCGGCGGGTTATGTGGACAATTTCGGCGATTGCAACGACCAGCAGGCGACGGTGTACCCCGGGGCGCCTGAGTTGTGTGATTTGTTCGACAATGACTGCGATGGGGAATTGAATGAAGGCCAAACCACCACCACCTTCTATGCCGACGCCGACAACGATGGCTTCGGCTCCCCGTTCAACACCGTCGACTTTTGTCTCGCGCCAGTGGGTTACGTGGACAACAACCTCGACTGCAACGACAACAATCCGGCGGTCTATCCCGGGGCTTCCCCCACGGCCACGGGCTATGACAACAACTGCGACGGGTTCATCGACGACAACGAGGCGCACCCTTGTCCGGGGGATTTCAATTTCGACGGGTTGATTTCCGTGGATGATTTGTTGATTTTCCTCACGGAATTCGGCTGCACCACGGACTGCGACTCTGATTTCACAGGCGACGGCACGGTGTCCGTGGAAGACCTCTTGGGCTTTTTGTCGGTCTTCGGAGACAGTTGCCAGTAACCCCCCAAGGCTCACGGCAAAAAGCGCCTGCGTTCAGCGAGCGGACAAATGCCTGCGGCATTCGCTGCATGGCCGGCCATGGGAAGGTCCAAGAGATTCGCTGGGCTTTCTGATGTGATGCAAAACGGACCAGCCGCCCTGCGCTACACGGCCTCAACAAGTCGCACTGCTGAAGGACAGAATGTATCCTCCCTCGGTCGTGGGGTTGGGCCGCAGAGACAGCGTGCAACCTCCCCCTTCGCTGCTCCAATGGAAATCCAACATTTGCACTCCATCCCAGGTGCCCTCAAAAATTCGGTCGTGTTGGATGCGTTGATCTTCGTCTAGCCGCCGCCTGGGTTGGGCCTCGAAGGTGCTGAGCAGAAAGCGCCGAAAAATGTTGAGCGCAGCACCGGGCGAAGCCAGGACCTCCAATTCGAAAGCATCCCCACTGGGCCCACCATAATCTTCGCTGATGGTGCGGAAGACGGGGGTTTGGGGGGACCCCACCACCCGCCGCCCGTATGCCTCCACGGATTCGCCTGTCCACAAAAACCTGCCGTCAGCGCATTCCAGAAGTTCGATGGCGGGCGGGTCGACGACCCACAAGTAGGCGTCGAAGATGCGCAGTGTGTCGTCCAAAGCCAGCCATTCGCCGGTCAATCCACCGATCGTGTCTTTCCTCCCCGTTCGGGCCAATCTCGTGCTGGCAATGGCGGTGCCATCTTCAAGCATTCCGAGGATTGCAGTTCGATCTGCGTTTCGCAGGTTCAAGTGGGGATGGGCAGCCACGTGCAAAGAGTCCGGAAAGCCAGACCCGTTCGGGATCAAAGCCGCCCAGCAACTCAAGGAGCTCAGCACCACGCTCCCCCAAAGCCAAAGCCATCGCAATACAATCTGCATTCCGCACGAAAATAATCCATCCACTCCCTCGCCCCCCTCGTCTCCCTAGTCACCCTACCCCCCGAGTCACCCTCGTCTCCCTAGTCACCCTACCCCCCTAGTCCCCCTAGTCACCCTACCCCCCTAGTCACCCTAGTCCCCTTGGTTTTCTCCCTCGTTTTCCTCCGAAAGTTCCCAAAACAACCCCTTCGCCGCCAGCAACTCCGCCGGCGACCCCTGCTCCGCAACCCGCCCATTGTCCAGCACAATCACCTCATCCGCATGACGAATCGTGGAAATGCGATGCGAGACAATCAGGACAGCTGCTTCGCTTGCCCGGTCGGCGATGGCAGACAGAATGTGCTCCTCCGTCTCCGTGTCGACAGCCGACAAGCAGTCGTCGAGAATCAAAAATTTCGGCGAACGAATCAACGCCCGGGCGATGGAAATCCGCTGCTTTTGGCCCCCAGAAAGATTCACACCTCGCTCACCGAGCAAGGTGTCGTAACCCTTCGGAAACCCCTCGATGTTGTGGGCCACCCGGGCTTGGCGAGCAGCCCCTTGAACTTGCTCCGCCAAATCCTCATCCGCGCGCTCCTCCTCCGTCAGACCGAAAGCGATGTTCGCCCCAATCCGATCGGAGAACAGAAAGACCTCCTGTGGGACATACCCCGTCAAAGCATGGAACGCCTCCAGGTCCCAATCTGTCAGGGACCGACCGCCCAAGGTGATGTCGCCCGACGTCGGGTCAAAAATGCGCATCGCCAGCTGGGCTGCCGTCGATTTTCCGCTGCCTGTTCGCCCGGTGATGGCCACCGTGCGCCCGGGCGTCAAGTCAAAGGACACACCCTGCAAGGCGCGGATGCCCGTGTCCGGGTAGGTGAAGTGAACATCCTTGAACCGAAGTGTCCAGTCCTCTGGGGACACAGGCGCCGTCGCATCACCCGAAACAACATCTGGCTCTGCCAACATGAAGGCGTTGATGCGTTGCATGGACGCTTCGGCCTTTTGGACCAGCGAGGTGACCCAACCCACAGACGCAAACGGCCAAGTCAGCAAATTCACATAGAACACGAATTGGAAAATGTGACCCAACTCCAATTCCCCGGCAATCACCCGCAAGCCACCCACATAAATCGTCAAAATGGTGCTCAGCCCCACCAACAAAACAATAATGGGCATGAACATCGCCTCCGTTTTGACGAGTCGAAGCCGCTCTGTTTTGTAAGCATCGGAGGCGTCCGTGAACCGTTCTGCCGCGTCTTCCTCGCGGTGAAAGGACTGAAGAATCCGGATGCCCGCAATGTGCTGTTGCACGAAGGTCGAGATGGCCGATTGCCGCACCTGGACGGCCGTGGACTGCTCGTGGATTCGGGAACTCACCTTGTAAATGGCCACGGACATCAGGGGCAGGGGCAGCAAGACGAAAAAGGTCAACTGCACATCAATCAGCAACATCGTGGACACCGTCAAGCCGATGAGCGCAGCGAGGTTGAGGGTGTACATCACCGCCGGCCCGAGGTACATCCGAACCTGGGACACGTCTTCGCTGATCCGATTCATCAAATCCCCGGTGTCGTTGCGCTTGTAGAAAGCGGCGTCCAGGATTTGGTATTGTCCAAAGATCCGCTCCTTCAAATCGAATTCAATGTGCCGGCTCATCACAATGATGGTCTGGCGGGTGAAGAACAGGAACAGGCCTTTGATGAGGTAGACCAAAACATAGAGCAACGCCTGCAACACGGCCACTGCCGCCACCCAACGGACAACGGCCCCACGCGATCCCCAGCCGTCGGTCGGCAGCCAAGCGGCCTCTCCACCTGTCCACGCGGCGATCGTCTCCAACGAGGCGGGCAGCCCCACGGGGTCCGCGGCGAAGACCTCCTCGTCTGAAACGCCCTCCCGAAGGGGGGCGAGCACCTCGGATTCCACATCGCGCAGGAGATTCACGCCTTCGCCGATCAGGGCGGGCGCGTAGACCGCGAAGAGGTTCGTCAACAGGATGAACAGGACGCCGCCGGCAAAGTGCCATTTGTACTTCCAGAAGTAGGGGGTGAGCGTCCAGAGTTCCTTCATTGCGTGGGCGAAGTTACGGCGGCCTTTCGGCCCCTCAGAAGTCGAAATTCCAACTGACGCTGGGCAAAATGGGGAACAGCGAAACTTGTTGCGCCGAGAGGGCGAAACTGCCTTCGTTCAGGCTGCCATCGGCATCAAAGTAGATGAAATACGGGTTCAGCCGGCTGTAGACGTTGTAGATGCTGAATCGCCATTCTCCTCGCTTGCCGCCTGACCAAGTGGCGCCGATGTCCGCGCGGTGATACGGCGCCATTCGGTAGCCATTGCGATCGCCGAACACCTCCACAATTCTCCCCTCAAACAAGAACCGCCCCACCGGCAGCGTGATGGCGTTGCCGGTTGCGTAGACAAAGGTCCCCGACACGCGCCAGTCCTCGTTGACCTTCCAGTCCAAGACCACACTCAGGTCGTGGCGACGGTCGAAACGTGCCGGGAAGATTCGGCCGCCGTTGAGGTCCGCGAATTCTCGCTCGGTCTTCGACCACGTGTAGCCGATCCAGCCGGTGAGGGCGCCCTTTTTGCGTTTGGCAAACGTTTCCACGCCGTACGACCAGCCTCGGCCGACCACGAGGTTGTTGTCCACATTCGTTCCGATGTTGTCCTCCGGCCGGATGTTCTCCCGGTACGCAGGCAGGCCATCGAGCGTTTTCCAATATCCCTCCACGGACAAGGACCAGCCCCCAGCACCGGGTTGGGAAGACGGAAGCTCGCAAAACGCGCCGAGGCTCCATTGCTCGCCGCGTTGTGGCGCCAGCTTTTCGGTGCTGGGCAGCCAAATGTCTGCGGGCAACGAAGTGGCGGACAGTGACACGAGGTGGATGTACTGCAAGTTCCGGCTCCAACCGGCTTTCAGGCTGGTCCGTGGGCCGAGGGTGATGCGGGTGGCCAATCGCGGTTCGATGCCGCCGTGGGTGCCAATTCGTTCCCCGGGGGCGTACACCACGGAGTCCGGTTCGTCGGCAAATGCAGGCCCATCGGGTCGGAAGCGCACAAATGGGCCGATGTGCCGGAACTGTGAAGCGCGCAATCCGGCCTCCACCCGGAAGGCATCGGTTGCGTCCCAGCCATCCGACAGAAAGATCGCCAATTCGTTGCTGTACGCGCGCTCCGAGGTGCCGGTGTCGAACGTCACATCGTCCGAGGACACCGTGAAGTCGGTGGGGCGGAAGTCGTGCCGAATGGCCTCGGCACCGGCCTGGAAGGTGTGCCTCCTGTCCCGACTGTAGCCCGTGAGCTGCACCTTGCCGGCCACATCGAACACCCCGCTCTCAAAACCGAACCGGAAATCCTCTTGCCCGGCGGCGAACGCGAACGCGTAGGCAGAGGTGCTGGCCGTGGTCGTCAACAGCAGCCGATCGGAGAAGATGTGCCGCCAGTTCAGGCTCAGCAGTTCGTTGCCCCAAGGAATCTCCGTGTCGAAGCCCGCTTGGGCATTGTTGAATGCGAAAGCATCGCGGCCGTGGTAGGCGGAAAGGGAGATTTGGTCTTTGCCCGAAAGCTTCCAATCCAAACGACCGTTGAAATCCTGGAAAAAATACCGCGTCCCTGCAAAGGCCCCCTCCTTCAGAAAAGGCGTGAGCAGCAAGTCCAAATAGGTCCGCCGAGCGCTCAGCAGCACGCTCACCTTGTCGTCCACCAACGGCCCTTCCACCGTCAGCCGTGAGCTGATCAGGCCCAAACCGCCGCGCGCCCGCCAGCGCTTCATGTCCCCCGAGCGCTGCGATATGGACAGCACGGAAGAAATTCTTCCGCCGTACTGGGCCGGCATGGCGCCTTTGATCAAATCGACCTCATCCAGCGCGTCGGCGTTGAAAACACTGAAAAACCCCAACAGGTGGCTGGCGTTGTAGACCGTGGCGCCGTCGAGGAGCAGGAGGTTTTGGTCCGGGCCGCCGCCGCGAACATAAAAGCCCGAGTTGCCTTCGCCGGCGCTCTGCACGCCCGGCAGCAGTTGCAGGATTTTCAGTGGATCCACCTCGCCCAACAGGGCGGGCAGCGTTTCCATCGCCTCCACGGAGATGGTTTCCCGGCCGAGCGTCGTGCCGGCGAGGTGTTCCCCAGCATCCGCGGACACCTCGGCGGCCTGTTCAATCATCACGACGTCGGCCGAGAGGGCCACCGTTCCGACATCCGCCCGCCCGTTCACGGCCACCCGCTGCTGAACGTAGCCGATCAGCTGCACCACCAACGTGTCCGGCCGACCCGCCACCGAAAATCGGCCGTCCGCCCCGGTCATCGCCCCACTGCCCGTCCCGGGCACCACCACCGCCGCCCCGAAAATCGGTTCTTCGGTGGCGCGGTCGATGACGCGGCCGCGGGTTTGGCCTGAAAGCATCGCCGGCAAGCCCACCAGAATCATCAAGAGGAAAACGGCGCGTTCAATAGATTTGTACACTGGCTGCATCAACTTTGCATCGGTCCCAAAACCAATTCCGTGAATAGAAGCACAAAGGTCGGTCTGATGTTTCCGCAAGTGGCGGTTTTTTTCATCGCTGTTTTCGCCGCATGCGTCACGGCTTTGCCCGGCTGCAAGCCTCGCACGGCGTTGGACGATCCGCGGGTGTTTCGCTACAATGAGAGCACCGGTTTGCTGTCGTTGGACCCTGCGCAGGCGAGGAGTTTGGAGCCGATGTGGGTCGTAGACCAAATCTTTGACGCCCTCACCCAGCTCGACACCGTCCTTCAGGTTCGGCCGTGCATCGCCTCGGATTGGCAGCTCGACACTTCAGGCACGGTGTACACTTTCACGTTGCGGGGCGATGTCCGCTTCCCAGCGGTGCCCGACGTGCCCGGCCTCGCATCCGGCCGCCCCGTGGTTGCCGAAGACGTTCGGTACAGCCTCGAACGCCTCCGCGACCCCGACGTCGCCTCGGCGGGCGGTTGGATCCTCGACCCCCTTGACGCCACCCGCGCCGATGGTGGCATCGCGGTCCTCGACGAGCGCACCATTGCCTTTCACCTCACCCAACCTTTCCCGGCCTTTCCTGGCCTCTTGAGCACGGCCTACGCCAGTGTCCTCCCGAAGGAGGCGGTCGAACATTACGGTCCTGACTTTCGCCGTCACCCCGTCGGTTCTGGGCCGTTCAAACTCGCTTGGTGGGAAGAGGATGTGGCCCTCGTTCTTCACCGCAATGAGTCGTACTGGGAGCGGGATGAAGCGGGCGCATCGCTGCCGCATTTGGAGGCAGTGCACATCGATTTTGTCCGAGATGCTGGCGCCGAGGCTGCTGGTTTGAAATCGGGCAAGTACGACTTTGTGAGCGGCCTTAACCCGGCCTACATGGAGGATTTTCTCCAGCCCAACGGGGGCCTCCACCCCGCCCACGCCGACGACTTTCGGATGATCACCACGCCCTACCTCAAGACGGATTACATCGGCATGAACGTCGATCCCGCTTTGCCGGCGAATGCGTCTTCGCCCTTTCTCGACCCCCGCGTGCGCCGCTCCCTCTCCCTTGCGCTCGACCGCCAAGCCCTCGCCACCCACCTCAAGCGTGGCACTGTGGTGCCGACCGACCGCTTCACCCCGCCGGTTTTGGTGGGTCGCTTGCACCCCCTGCCTGTCCGCGAATCGCTCTCGGCGGCCCAGGACCTGTTGGCGGAGGCCGGGTTTCCCGGCGGTCGCGGTTGGCCCGATGGGGTCACCCTGCTCACCACGGCGGAGAACGCGGACCTGTGCGCAGCCCTGCAGCACGATTGGGCACAACTCGGCATCGACATTGCCGTGGAAGTTGTGCCTCCGGGCGTGCACCGCGAGCGCGTGGCCCAAGGCGAGGCGATGATGTTCCGCAAAACCTGGCTCGCCGATTACGCCGACGCCGAAAATTTCTTGGCGCTCTTCGTGTCCAGCAATGCGGCCCCTGCCGGCCCCAATTACGCCCGCTTTGCCGATCCTCGCTTCGATCTCGATTGCGGGGCAGCCTCTTCCATGTACGACACGCAAGCGCGGCTCCAAGCCTACGCGGACCTGGACAGCTTGGTGGCCGAAGCCATGCCAGTCATCCCGCTATTCCATGACCAAGTCATCCACTTTGTGCGCCACGAAATTGACGGTTGGTTCATCAACGGCGTGAATCGGCTGGACCTCCGAAGGGTCAAAAAGCGCAAATCGCCACCCCGCGCCTTCACGGCGGTTCCCTGAAATTCCGTATCTTCTCATCTCCCTAGTCACCCCTAGTCTCCCTAGTCACCCTAGTCACCCTAGTCACCCCTAGTCACCCTAGTTCATGTACAATTGGCTCAAAACCGTCGCAGCCGACCGTTTCGATGAAGAATTCGTGGTTGCCCAGCTCTCCACCGGCTTGTATTACAGCATCCGCGGACTCATCGTGGAATGGCTCGATGCGATGCCCTTTCAAAACCCCGAAGCCGCCTTGGATGCGTGGCAAGCCCGAACAAATGCGACGGACGACGAGCGTTCGCAAGTTTTGGCGGTTTGGAATGAATTGCTAACGGAAGGCCTGATCGGAGACCGGTCGGACAACGCAGGAACGCCGGCGGGGGAGACCACCCTGGTGCTCAAGGACCGGCAGCCCGCAGCCATGGCGAGGTATGGAGACATGCAGGATTTGCTGGCCTTGGACATCATCCATGAAGTGGATGACCAGGGCTGGCCAGAGGAAGGCCAAATCCAACCCGCCCCCTCCACAAACAATTCTCCTTCGCAGCCCGGTCCACCAGCACCCGGAGCATGACCAAGAAGGACTTCGAGCGCTTTTTCAGCGCCGCGCATCAAGGGCTTGCTGCGGCAGGGAGGCTGCGCATGACCGCCCGATTTGGCCACCAAACCATCGCCATTCACTGCGCATCTGATGAACTTTGGGCCCGACTGGAACCGGCCATTGGGCACTGGGAAGACCCGAAAGCAAACCAGGACGCAGCGCCGGACTTCACCATTTTTGCCGGTTCAAACGATGGCCTGCCCGCCCCTTTGCAGGCGCCCGATTGGCAGCATGCCCAGTTCACAGAAGCCGGCGTGCCTTTGACGGCAAAGGGCGAGCCCATTGATTTCGACCTGCGGTTTCAGCCCTGGCAGCGGATGATTCACGCGCACAAGGACGGTGTGGGTTTGTTTTGGGTGGCATCTCCGGAGGAATTGCCATGGTGGGAAGCCACGTTTCCGTTTCGGATTTTGCTGCACTGGTGGAGCCGCGGGACGTCCTTTCAACTCATGCATGCGGCGGCCGTGTCCCCCAATGGCCGGACGTCCTACCTCATTCCAGGGCCGAGTGGCAGCGGCAAATCGACCACTGTGGTTTCACTGCTTCAAGCGGGTTGCGCTTCACAGGGGGATGATTATGTGCTGGTGGAGTTGGGTGACCCACCCCGGGTGTTTCCTCTTTACAATTCCATCAAGCTCACTTGGGAAGCCGTCGAACGGTTTTTTCCGCAATTGCGGCCCCAATTGCGATTGCCTGCCCCGGAGGCGAAAGCCGTTGCACCGCTGTCGACCCTCGGCGCCTTCGCGCCGGCGATGTCGCTGGCGGGCGTCTTGGTGCCCGCATTGCCCACTGACCCACCTCCGACGCGGACGTTTGAGCCGATCAACCCTGCGGAGGCCTTGTTGGCCATTGCCCCGACCACCCTTCATCACCTGCCGGAGGGGCGACAAGAGAGTTGGTCCAAGATGACGGAATTGTTGCGCGCCTTGCCTGTTCAGAAATGGCATCTTTCGCCAGATCTCAGACGGAATGTTTTGCGCTTTCCCATGGCACAGGTGGCGCAAACGGAGCGGGTCGCAGTGGTCATGCCTGCGTTCAACCCTGGGCCGGAAATTCAGCGCGCTTGGGCCTCGATTCGCGATCAGGACTGGACACGTGCCTCGGTTCAATTGCTGTTGATCGATGATGCAAGCACGGACGCTGAGGCCGTGTCGCGGATGCGTGCGTTGGCATCTGCACATCCGAACCATGTGAGGTTGCAACGCCTCCCTGCAAACGCCGGACCGGCCGCAGCCCGGAACGCCGGCCTGGCAACGGCGCGGTCACTCGGCGCAGATTGGGTGGCGTTTTGTGATCACGATGACGAGTGGCCAGAGAACAAATGGCTGATTCAGTTTGGCCATGCCCTTACCCATCCTCAACTCCAAGTGGTGGGTGGATGGGTGCAATACCACGTGTCGGAAGGCGTGGACGACCCCATCGACCGCTACCTCGACGAAGACAAGCACGTGAGCCACGTCCACCTCGGGGCAATCATTGCGCGGTCAAACGTGTTTGAAACGGTGGGTGGGTTCGATGAGGGCCTTCGGTTCAGCGAGGATTTTGATTGGTGGAACCGTGTCCGTGAGGCGGGGGTGGCTTTTGAAGTGCTGCCCACGACCACCTTGCGCTACCACTACCACGGCGGGAATTCTGTTCATGGAAAAAGCGCAGCTTCCCTCGGGGTGCTGGACATCTTGCACCGCTCTTTGGAACGCCGAAGGGAAAAGGCGAAAGGAGGTGCGCCCGCGCCCCTTCCTTCTTTGCGCGATGTTCAACAATCCCGCGCCTACGACGTGGTGGTGCCTGTGCACAACGGTTTGGCCTTTCTGCCGGAATTGCTGGCTTGCCTTGCTGCACAAACGTTGCCTGCGGCCTCGGTGATTTTCGTCAATGACGCTTCGACCGATGGTTCTGGCGAATGGCTGGATGCGCATGTCCATGAGATTCTGGGCGATGCAGGCCAAACCCACCACCTGCCCCAAAACCTCGGCGTTGCGGGTGCGCGCAATGTGGGGTGGCGGGCCGGGCTGCACCCGTGGGTGGCGTTTCTTGACCAGGATGATCGCTGGCACCCTGAGAAAATGGAACGCCAGTTGGCGGATTTGGCATCGTCGTCAGGCAGCCAATGGGGAACGGTTTGGTGCCGCCCTCTGCTGGACGATGGGTTCGTTTGGCCGTCGAATTGGGCGCCGTCGATGCAGGTGCCGCACAAATGTGACGTCCCCAGCGGTTGGGTCATTTCGCGGGTGGCACTGCACGGCCTCGGTGGCTTCAACGAGGCCTTTCGGTATGGAGATGACACCGAAATTGCTGGGAGGTTGCGCGACCGTTTTGGGACTGGACATGTGGTCGAGGAGGTGCTGGTCGATCGGCGTTTTGGCCCACACAACAACAGCCACAAAAAGGAGGAGATGAAGGGTGAGATGATGCAGATTTTGAAAGCGAGAATTGCGGCAAAACAACGCGGAGAAATCACATCGCGAAAAGTTGTTTATGTTGTTGTTGTAGTGTTCAATGCGTCGCGTTATCTCGATGATGTTTTGCGTTCGATTGAGGCCCAAACCCACAGGGATTGGGTGGGGTGTTTGGTCAACGATGGCAGCACGGACGATTCGCTGGCCATCCTTCGGCGGCATGCGCAGCGGGATTTGCGTTGGCAGGTGATTGACCAGCCCAACGCCGGAGCGCCCTCAGCTGTCAATGCGGCACTGGCGAGAATGCCAGACGACGCATTCGCGGTGGCCTTTTGCGACAGTGATGACCTTTGGCTGCCGACGAAATTGGCCGCGCAACTGGCCGCAGCACAGGAGGTGTTCGCCGCCGACGCGTTCGCCGCCGAATGGTGCATCGGGACACTCGTGGAGGAATTTGAGGATTTCCCCGCAGACGTCGCTCAGTCCCACCGCGCCCGAACCGGGGCTCAACGCGCCATCCTTCGATCGAATGCCCTGATCAGCAAAGCTTTGGTGGAGGCGCTGGGTCCGATGGATCCCGATCAGCGATTAGCAGATTTCATCGAGTGGGTTGCACCCGCCCTTCGCAAGGGGATTTCCGTTCAATATGTCCCGGAGGTTTTGGTTCGCAGGCGGATTCATGGGGCGAACATGACGGCAGCGGTGCAGCATTCGGCGTATCTCGAAACGTTGCGCCGGCACATCCATGCCAAACGAGGCCGGAAATGACCCTCGACGCACAGTTCCAAATTTTTGTCCGCGCATTGTTGACGGACAACCCAGGTCAGGCCGAAAAGTTGCTTCGCATCTGGGCCGGGGAGGTGGACATCGCGGATTTGGATCCCAGAATCTTGCGGATGATGCCGGCGTTTCAATCGGCATTGCGCCGGCATGGGCTGCCGACGCCATTCCCGGGTTGGGTCAAGAAGTTCGAACGCTATTGGTGGTTGAACCAGCGTTGGTTGGAGCGTTCAGTTCGTCCTTTGGTGGAGGCCATGTGCGCCCAAGGTGTGCCAGTGGTGGCCCTGAAGGGGCTGGCGGTGCAGGCGTCCATTGCTCAACCCAGCCTCCGGACCATGTCCGACATCGACCTCTGGGTGCCTGAAGGTGCATTGTTGCAAGCACAACAGCTGCTTGCGGACCAGGGATTTGTCGTCGCCGCATCGGCCGCCGCCTCTTGGAACCGGGACCCCAAGCGTTACGTTCTGACCGACCACGCTTTGCCCATGCGTCATTTGGCGCTGAAGATGGAAGTCGATTTGCATTGGCGCCTCGGGGGCCTGATGCCACCCCATCGCAGCGAGGCATGGATGAATGCAGCCCTTGCCGATGGTGTGCAAGTGGCTGGGTGGCCGGACGGATTGCGGGCGATGACGGGCCTGCCGTTGGTGCGCACTGTGATGGCCAACGGTTACATGGATGCCTGGTCTTCTGGGATTTGGATGCTCGATGTGAAGGCATTGACGGAAGCGTGGACGCCGGAGGTTTGGTTGACCTTGCGCGAAACGTTCGAGGCAGACGGCCGCTTGTTCATGTGGAATTGGGCTGTCCAAACCTTGCTCGAACACCATTTTCCGCTTCCTGCTGCGGTGGTCCATGCGGGGGGTGCCGGGCCTGCGCGCCGCTGGCGACGCATGGTCTACCGAGGCCACTGGTCTACCGAGGACAAAGGGGTCTTGGCTTGGCCGGCGGTGCGGCCGTTCCGAAGCGCCGTCCGGCTGACGCGCTTGCACGCGCGCGGCGTGCCCCTCGTCCGACAGGCCCAGGTCTTCGCTGCCCATCTCCTCGACGAGCTGGAAGGCAGGAAATCCGACTGAACCACCGAAGTTCGTCGGCAGTTTCCGTTCTTGCAGTCGGAATGCTCAAGATTGATACCCACACCCACATTTTGCCTCGGGAAATGCCCCGGTGGACGGAGAAGTTTGGCTACGGTCAGTTCATTCACCTCGAGGACAGCCACAAGCCAGGCTTTGCCAGGATGATGCAAGGGGACAAATTTTTCCGGGAAATCGCGTCGAATTGCTGGGATGCGGAGGAGCGGATGGCGGAGTATGCCACGCATGGGACGCAGGTTCAAGTGGTGTGCACGATTCCGGTGATGTTCAGTTATGACGCTCGGCCTGCGGATGCCCTTGTTTTGGGCCAATTCCTCAACGATCACCTCGCCCAGCTCGCCGCGGATCGCCCCCGGCATTACATCGCACTTGCGACAGTCCCGATGCAAGACACGGATTTGGCGATTCAAGAGCTGGAAAGGGCAAAGGCCCTCGGCCACAAGGGGGTCCAAATCGGGTCCAACATCAACGGCCTCAACTTGTCGGAACCGCGTTTCTTCGATTTTTTCGCGGCGTGTGAATCCCTGGGCATGGCCATCATGGTTCACCCCTGGGAAATGATGGGCCGGCAAGAAATGGAAAAGTACTGGCTGCCTTGGCTTGTCGGGATGCCGGCGGAAACCTCACGGGCCGCCTGTTCGATGATTTTCGGGGGCGTGCTCGAGCGCCTGCCCGCGCTGCGGGTGATGTTCAGCCACGCGGGCGGCTCGTTTTTGCCGACCCTGGGCCGGGTGGAACATGGGTTCAACTGCCGGCCGGACCTGGTGGCGATCGACAACCCGATCAATCCCCGCGAATACCTCGGCAAGTTTTGGATCGACAGCATCACGCACGACGCGGATTTGCTGCGCTATGTGTTGAAGTTGCAGGGCAGCGACCGCATTTGTCTGGGGTCGGATTACCCGTTCCCACTGGGCGATTTGGACATCGGGGCGTACATTGAGGAGATGGAATTGCCTGAGGCACAAGTGGCTGACATCTTCCACAACGCAGCGTTGGCTTGGTTGGGGATGGACAAAGCCGCGTTTGGCCTATAGCCAGCTGATGGATGCAACCTCCTGCATGATTTTCATGTTTTAGACCAAACCCGCCTCCCCCCATGGAAGCTGAACTCCTTGAGCTCATTCGGATTTGCAAAACGGGCAATCGCCGTGGCCAAACGCGCCTCTACGAGCGATTCACCCCGATGCTTTATGCGGTGGCGTTGCGGTACACAAACACCCAGGTGGATGCCACGGATGTGCTGCAAGAGGCCTGGGTGAAGATTTTTCGGCACCTCGACAGTTTCACCGAGCACAACAGCTTCGAGGGCTGGATGCGGCGCATTGTGATCAACACGGCGATCACGCATTACCGTCGCAACCTGAAGCACGTGCACCATGCAGACATTGACGAGGTGCATGCAACCCCAGCAGACTTTGCTGCGTTCAAGGAGAGTGATTTTACGGCAGAAGAACTCATGCAAGCGATTGCGGAATTGCCGAAAGGATATGGAATGGTTTTTCAGATGTACATCATAGAAGGATACAAGCACAAGGAGATTGCGGAGATGCTCGGCATCGATCTCAACACGTCGAAGAGTCAGCTGTCGCGTGCGCGGCGCTACCTCCAAGAAGTGTTGGAGCGGATGTCGCGGCGGGCGCAGCCTTTGCCGATGGCCGCTGAGGAAACAAAGAAAAAGACGATTCAATGAGTGGTTTTGAAAAGCATATGGCCGACGTGTTGCGCAGCCATGAGGTGGCGCCGCCAGCGGGCTTGGACGCGCAGGTGTTTGCTGCGCTCGATGGGGCAGGAGCTTCTGCGGGTCGTTCTCTGATGGGGCGCCGGCTGGGCGGGGCTGGCTTGGGTGCATTGTTGCTGGTCAGCTTCGGCTGGTATTTCGGCACAATGCCCGCTGAGGCCCCGGTCGTTCCGGCTGTCGCGGAGTCCGCTGTCTCCGCTGTCTCCGAAGAAGTGTTGGCAACGCCAGAATCCGCAACCGAAGCCGTCGTTCTTGACCGCATGAACCCCGCCGCGCCCGCTGAGGCACAGGCAGAGAATGCGGCACTTGAACCCGCTGTGGCGTTGGCGGCGAAGCCGACAGGCGTGCGGCGAACTGAACCCAGCACAAGTTCCGCAGCCCAGCCTGTGGCCGTGGCGCCATTGGAACAACGTTCCGTGGCGGGCATCGAAGACGGAAAAGCGAATGGCTCGGACAAAATGTTGATGGAGGCCCCAGGAGAGCAGGAAGGGGTTTGGCGGATGAAGGCACGCGTCAACGTAAGGGAGGATTGATCAGGGTGAAGGCCCGTGCATTTCTCATTGCGGTTGCGTGGTTCAGTGGTTTGTGCGCCATGGCGTCGGACGTGCTGCAGGACACCATCATCGTGGATGGCCAGGCCATTCTGGTGGAAAGTGAGGTTGTCTTTGATACGCTCCGTCAGCGCAATTCACGCCAAACCGCTTTCACCCTCACCGCCGGACCCGCCATCATGTGGCGATCCATGCCGGCCTCTTTCGAACGGTTTTCCGGTGTTTCAGACGTCGTCTCCCGCTCTGTTGGAACAATGGCCGGCGGGGGCAGTGATGTCGTCGCTGAAATCGGTTGGCGCCTCGACGTGGCGGCCCCGGTCGTTGCAGGCGCGGTTCGCCCCATTTTCTCCTTCGATGCCATTCAATCGGCGAAAGTGGTCGGGCTCGAGGGCATCACAGCAGGGGACTCCATCGTCGGTTGGTTGTCGGGCGGGCCGGGCAGTGTGCAAGCCGTGACCTGGGAACGATACCCCATTGGGATCGAAACGGATACATTGACTTTCGCAGTCGAAGCCCCTTGGCGGTTCGCCCTCAGCGCAGGGGCAGTGGGCTCTTGGTCCGTGGGGGCCCGGGAAAACGCAGAGATTCGTCTCGGCGCTGGTGCGTTGTGGCGCCTGCGTCCCGCTGCATGGGACATTCAGCGTTTGGGCCGGGTGGAAGTGCCGCGTTCGGATGCGGCCCAAGAAACACTAACACCAGCACCGAGGCTCTCTCCGTTCCTGGTTTTGACCTTTGTCCAAGGTGCCACGCTGTCCCCTTGGCGCCGTCGCCCCAGCCCGCGCGACACATTCGCCGACCGAGTGGGTTGGCAAATGGATGTGCGGTTCTGGTCAGGCGGCTGGGCGGCTTCAGCGGGCATTGCATTGAAATGGTAGCGATTGGTTTCCTTTTGATTTTTTTGGCATGCATTCTGTACAACACAATCGACTTCAAAGGCGTCTTATGGGTGTGCAATCGCAACAATCGCTTGCGCAGCGCACGAAGAAGATTTGGTTCAAGTTGTTTTGGTTAAGGTGCGGGGAAGCCGAACGCGGTTTCCCCGCATTCTTTTGTAATTTACGCGACATGAATCAGATCGGTCTCGTGGGGCTTTTCGGCAAACACCGCACATTTTTGCGCACGTTCGCTGCCTCAACTGTTGTGCTTTCTTCCACAGTGTTGACCCAAGCCCAAACGGTGGTCAATGGCAGTTTTGAGCAGATGGATGCGCCGCCGAACAACTCTGGTCAATGGTCTTTGGCACCTGGCTGGTCGAATGCTGGCAGCGCCGTCGCCGATCCCGATGCGTACCACCTCGACGGCAGTGCGGGGGGGGATTTGCCGGAAACGCCAGTGGCCATTGTGCAGCCCTATCACGGGCGCGGGCTGATGGGTTTTCAAGCCACAGGCCCTGCCGGCACGAACAGCAGCGAATACCTTCGCGGCACTTTTGACCAGCCGCTGACGCCTGGCCAGCGCTACGAGTTTTCCTTTCACATCACAAATGGCGATTTGACTGCGTTCTCTGCCGCTGGCCTTGGGGTTTCCGGTCTCGGTGTCGCTTTCTCAAAAGGCAACGAAGTGCAGGTGGGGCAAATGGCCCTTCCGATGGACCCGACCTTCAGGATGACGTCGGTGTTGTATGACACTGCTTGGCGCGAAATCAAGTTTGTGTTCACTGCTGCCGATGACTGGACTCATTTCACAATCGGTCTGTTGGGCCCCGACCCCGCACAGGTGTATTATGTAGCAGGCAACAATGCCCAGATGGCTTACTATTTCGTGGATCATTTCCAAATCGCTGAAGCTGCTGCGGACATGGACCCGGCCGCTGACCAAGTCAAAGGTGAAAAGAATGATGATGCGGTTGAACCGACTGACGGCATCAATGGCCCTGGCTGGTTCGTGCCGAATGCCTTTACGCCCAATTTCGATGGGGACAACGACGCGTTTCTGCCGGTTGTTGATGCTGCAGTCAGCGTGCGCCGTTTTGAGCTTTTCAACCGGTGGGGACAGGTGATTTGGCAATGGCAGCCTGGAGAAGCTGGTTGGGATGGGACCATAGCCGGCGGTGCGGTGCGCGCGGAGTCCGGTGTTTACATCTGGAAAATGCAGGTGAGGGATGCCAGCGGCAAGCGGACCGAAGAGACCGGTCAAGTCGCGTTGCTTCGCTGAAGCAAACTCTTTCGGCCCCGCGTACCTTTGCGGCATGCGAACCACGCTGCACGAGGATTTCAGCATTCACGATCGCCTGCCGAAGCCCCGGTGGCCTGATTTGTGCGAGGCCGTTCGCCAACATTCCGCTTCACTCGACGCATCGCGAAGGGTTCATGTGGCCCAAACCATTGATGCGCAATACCGGAAATGCGGATTGGAGCCGCCCGCCTCCGCTTTCGCCCATTTCAAAGAGGGGGCGCCAACCATCACCACGGGCCACCAACTCGTTCTCGCTGGGGGCCCCGCATTTTTTCACTACAAGATTTGGACGGCTATCCGGCTGGCCCGCCAATTGATGCAAGCGGGTGAGGCCCAGGCTGTGGTGCCAGTTTTTTGGATGGCTTCGGAAGACCATGATTTCGACGAAATTGCGGGTCTGCCTGCCTCGCCGGCCGACTGGGGCCAGTTGCGTGAGGTCCCACCACATCGGGTGTGGCAGCCAGAAGATTTGCTCCGCGGACAAGTGGCTGTCGGCCGCATCGCGGTGACTGATGGCCTGCGGCAGTTCGTGGAGACTTGGGCAGAGGCGTCGGGTTGGTCGCGTGCGGAGCGGGACGCTTGGTCGGCGGCTTGCGCTGAACCAGCGACCGTTCTGGCCGATGTCATCCGGCGTTGGGTGCATGACCTTTATGGCAGAGAGGGTTTGTTGATTGTCGATGGCGACGACCCAGCCCTCAAACACGCGGCATCCCACTTGTTTGAAGCAGAATGGACTGGAAACGGCATCCACGATGCGGTAGCAATGGATTCGCAGGCGTTGGCTGATTTGGGCAAAACCCCGCCTGTTTTTCCCCGCAAATCCATGCTTTTTCGGCTCGAAGGACCAGCTGGCGTGCGCCAGCGATTGACCCTGGAGCAAACCACAAAAGAACCCTTTCCCGGTGCGCAACACCTGAGTCCGAATGCGCTGCTCCGGCCACTGTATCAGGAGTTTCTGCTGCAAAATGTGGCGATGGTCGGTGGCGCGACCGAGTGTGCGTATTGGTTCCAATTGCCGCAAGCCTTTGCCCAGCATGGGCTGCGCATGCCGTTGGTTTGGTTGCGGGACAGTGTGACACTGCTGTCTTCTTCTGCAGACTCAACCCTCCAGCCCTTCAACCCCCGCCACCCCGGCTTTCGGCATCCCGAAGTGGCTGAGGCGGAATGGATTCAGAATCGACGCTCGGTTTCGTCGTGGCAACCGGGGCGGGAGGCCCAATTCCGGGCGTTGGCCGAGTTGCTCGGCGAAGAAGCGGCACAGATCGATCCCACCCTTCGAGCGGCCGCCCATGCCGCGGCGGCCCGCATGCAAAAGGAATGGCGGAAAGTTGAGCAACGGATGCGCCGAGCGATTCGGCGGCAAGACGCCGAGCCGATGGCCCGCTTCGTTGCGGCTCACCAGCTGGTCCGGCCGAACGGCATTCCCCAGGAGCGACAATGGAACCTGTTCCAGCTTGTCCACGGCTTGTCGTCCACGGCACAACCTGCCGACCTGTTTGCGGCGTACCTTGAAGCGACCGGGCAAGCCACCGGCCCAGCGTGGCTTGTGGTCACGCTCGATTGAACGGGTGGCTCAGGCCCGCGATGCGGGCGAGTCCAAAAACCTTTGGAGGATGAGGGCGGCGGCGATGCGGTCGGTTTGGCCTTTTTGCTGGCGCTTCTTCTTTTTCATCCCCCCGAACACCATCGCTTCCCGGGCCTCCCGCGAGCTGAACGCCTCGTCGACCCATTCAATCCGCTTGCCAGGGAAGGCCTTTTGCAGCTTTTTTTTCCAAGATTCCACCATCGGCGTGCTGTCCGCGTCCGGTCCGGCATGGCCCATCACGAAACCAGCACAAGGTTCCTCGGCTACAAGTTGCTCCACAAAAGCCAGCAGTTCAGTTGTTGCACACGTCGTCAAAGGGCTCGCAATCAATGCATCCCGGTCTGTCACGGCCACCCCCGTGCGCACCCCACCGATGTCCAACGCAATCCAACGTGCCATGCCCGCAAAACTAAGGTGGATTCGCCGCCGTATCTTCGCCGCATGCGCCCCCATCCGCAACGCGTGCTCTTCATCCAGACAGCTTTCATCGGTGACGCGGTTTTGCTTTCCTCCGCCATCCGAGCGTGGAAGGCGCATCGTTCGCAGGACATTTGCGATGTCTGTGTGCGCGCCGGGAATGCGTCGCTTTTTGCCCATCACCCGGATGTGAATCGGGTCCACAATTGGGCCAAATCCGGCCGGGGCCGCAACCGACGCCTCTTCTCCCTCGCGCGCCGGCTCGGCCGCGAGCGTTACGATGTGGTCATCAATGTGCACCGGCATTTGTCCAGCGGCATCTTGACCTCGGCGAGCCGTGCCAGGATCCGGGTGGGTTACGACACGCACCCATTTCGATGGGCCTTCACCCACCTCGTTCCGCACACCATCGGTGATGGCCGCCATGAGGTCCAGCGCATGCTTGATTTGCTCCAGGCAGCAGACCCATCGTTGCCCACCAAGCTGCCCCCCTTGCCGGCCTTGACCCCGGGGCGGGATGACCAAGCGAAGGCCACCCGATTCAAGGCAGGCACCCCTCATGCCCTTGCACCCTTTGTGGCCTTGGCTCCGGCCAGTCAGTGGTTCACGAAACAATGGCCCGCTGAGAATTGGCGCGAACTCACCACCCGGCTCAGCACCGCAGGGATTCCGGTTTTGCTCCTCGGCGGGCCCAAGGATGCCGGGTTGCTCGCTGCTTGTGCGGCGGATTCGCCCCCAGACCTCGTTTTGCAAGCTGCGACGCTCCCGCTGATGGCCTCCTATGCGTTGATCGCTGAGGCAGCTGTGGCGGTTTCCAATGACAGCGCACCGCTGCATTTCGCCAGCGGGGCGAACGTCCCGACCGTTGCGGTGTTCTGCAGCACGGTGCCTGCGTTTGGGTTTGGTCCCCTGGCTGCAGACCAAATCATCCTTCAAACCGAAACGCCCCTGGCTTGCAGACCCTGCGGCCTCCATGGCCACAACGCCTGCCCGCAGGGGCATTTCCGGTGCGCCGACATTTCCGTCGACCGCGCCTATGCTGCGATCAGCAGCTTGTTGAAATCGTGTTGAAAATCAATCGCACTCCTTGCCAAAGCAAATCTGAGGCTTGCCATGCAAGTAAGTGACCCCGAACCGCGTCGGGGTGTCTGGGTTCACCGTCAGCACGTCGCTGACCTGCATCGTGCCATCGGCACATTTCACCGCCATCCGAATGGTTTGCAGGGCGCCGTTCGCCCAAGCGATGTTGTCGTAACGAAACGAAATGCCCTGCTCCGCGAGCATTTTCGAGGCATCGGCCAAGTCGTCCCGTGTCATATCGGCCGTGATTTCCACCATCACATTCTCCGGAGTGGTGGGGGGGGCGGTTTGGGTTTGGCCCATCAAATTGCTGAAAGACAAACCGCAAACTGCCAGTGTGAACAAAATTTTCCGCATGGGTGCAAGATAGTTGACATCTGCAAAACTTGTGAATTCCCTTGGGGGTTGCATGTGGAAAAAAAGTCGGCGAATTTCCCGCCTCTTGCTGCATCTTTGAAGGTTCAAGGACATTTAGACCAAATCATGCAATTTATCGTATCCAGCAGTGTTTTGTTGCGCCACTTGCAGTCGTTGAGTGGGGTGTTGGGGGGGAACAGTTCGTTGCCCATCCTGGACAATTTTCTTTTCGAACTGGGTCCGGGCGAGGCGGTGATTTCAGCGAGTGACTTGGAGACGACAATGACCACCAAGCTCGAGGTGAAGACGGAAGACACAGGCGCGATTGCCATCCCGGCAAAAATGCTCTTGGAGATTCTCAAGGCGTTCCCAGATATTCCGCTCACCTTCACCATCGATGCCGAAACCTTTGGCGTCGAGCTCACAAGCGATGCCGGCAAATACCGACTCAACGGCGCCAACGGCGATGAGTTCCCGCAAATCGAAGAACTCGAAGATGCCGCTGTCGTGGACATGCCGGCCGATGTGTTGATCAGTGCGATCAACCGCTCCTTGTTTGCGGCTGGCAACGACGACCTTCGCCCGGTCATGAGTGGATTGTTTTTCGAGTTCTATCCAGAGAGCATTCGTTTTGTCGCCACGGACGCCCACCGCCTTGTTCGGTATGGCCGCACGGACATCCATGCAAATGACAGCGCGCAGTTCATCGTGCCCAAGAAGCCACTGAACCTGTTGAAGAACGCAGCCTCTCACTCTGAAGCGGTGAAGCTGAAGTACAACGAATCGAACGCCCGGTTCGAGTTTGATGACACCATCATTCTCTGTCGGTTGATCGAGGGCAAGTACCCGAATTACGAGGCGGTCATTCCCAAGGAGAACCCGAATCGGATGGTCATCAACCGCATCGATTTCCTGCAGGCCATTCGCCGTGCTTCGATCTTCGCGAACAAAACCACCCACCAAGTTCGCCTTCGGCTCGCCGGCAGCGAACTCAACGTCTCGGCAGAAGACTTGGATTTTTCGAACGAAGCAAACGAACGCCTGACATGCAGCTACCAAGGCGAGGACATGGAGATTGCTTTCAACTCCAAGTTCTTGATGGACATGCTGAACAACCTCAACTCTCCGGAGATCTCCCTCGAAATGAGCGCGCCCAACCGCGCCGGAATCATTCGTCCCACGGAGTCTGACGACGAGGGCGAGGACATCTTGATGTTGGTCATGCCGGTCATGGTGGGCTGATGCCCTCCCTCGAGCGAGCCAGCACCCGCCACCGCAGGTCGCCGAATCGCTCGCCGAACATCAAAAAAAAGGAGCCCCAGATCGAGGCTCCTTTTTTTTTGTGCCGCTGCCTTCAACGCCAGTCAGCCGCACTTCCCAACCGCCAAAAGCGTTTGACAATCTATTCTCCGGTGTGGTTCGTTCGCCAGAGCGGACCAAACGGGTCATGGGAAACACCCGGCCGACCCGGCCCACCTGGCCCACCCGGCTCCCCTCGTTCCTTGGTTCCCTCGTCCCCTCGTTCCCTGGTCCCCTCGTCCCCTGGTTCCCCTGGTCCCCCTGGTTCCCCTGGTCCCCCTGGTCCCCCTGGTTCCCCTGGTCCCCCTGGTCCCCCTGGTTCTTCCCACCAGTCCGGCAATTCCTCATCCGGCAATTCTCGGTCAGATTCGAAAGACTCCGCCTTGGGCCCTTTGTTCCGAAAGACGACGGCCAAAAGCACCCCAGCGGCCGCCCCAGACAAATGGCCCTCCCAACTGATGTGCTCTTCGATGGGCAGCATCCACCAAACCATTCCACCATACAAGAACACCACCACCAGCGATACGCGGAGCAGCAACCGGTTTCGGCGAATCAAACCACTCAGGAACAAAAAAGCCGCCAAGCCATAGATGAGTCCACTCGCTCCGATGTGGTTGCCCCCGTCCGCAAAGCCCCACAAAAAAACACCACTGAGCGCATAAAGCAACAACCAAACCCGGCCGGCAATCCCCCGATAGAAATAGAAAAGCAGCAAATTCAGCACGAAAAACGTCGCCGTGTTGTTCCACAGGTGGTCAAAATCCGCATGCAAAAAGGGGAAGGTCAAGATCCCAATCAGCCCGTCGACGGACCGAGGTCGGTTCCCAAAAGCACGCCAGCCCAGGTCGTACAACTCATTGGTCCAGAATGCCCCCCACACACAAGTGAGAAACAACAAGGTCGTCCAAAGCGCCCAGTAGACGCGGGGATTTTTGAATAGAATTGGCACAAAGGCGAAGGTAAGGGCGCTGGCCTCGCAGATGACAAACATTCCACAGGGGACGTTTGACAAGTGCTGCGATGAGGTCCGTTGTGCGGGAGATGCAGGAGATAGATTTGGGGCCTGATGAGTGGCGCAGAGATTCAAGCATTGATGGCATTGTTGGACGACCCAGATGAAGGGGTCTACAGCCATGTGCGTTCGCGGTTGTTGGAACAAGGCGACGTGATCTTGCCGATTTTGCAGGCGGAGCGCCAGGACGTGACGCGCTGCGAAACGTCTGTCGAGCGCTTGGACGAATTGATGAGCGGCATGTTGGAGCGGCAGGCGTTGGCCGGGCTGCGAAACTGGTCGGCAAGCCGCCCTTGCGCGGTGATGGAAGGGGCGTTTTGGATTGAGTCGGTTTGCGGATTTGGCCAGATGAAGGAAGAAGGCCAAATCGCTTTCGCTGCCCTTCGCCGCGACGTCTGGCTGGAGCTCAACGAAGAACTCACGGCATTGGAACAAATTCGGGTCATCAACCACGTGATGTTCACCGAGTACGGCTTTCAACGGGCTTCGCTGTCGGAACAGGGAGCTGCGCACGCGGCGCCGGCTCAGGTGCTCATGGGGCGCAAAGGCAGCCCCCTGGGGCTCGGCATGATTTACATGGGCTTGGCCGATTCTCTCGGCATCTCGTTGCACCCGGTGTCGGTTTCCGGCCTTTTCTTTTTGGCCTATGTCGATCCGCATTGGGATGCGTCGAGCGAGGAGGTTCCAAGGGTTTGGTTTTATGTGAACCCATTTGACGGCGGACAAGTCGTCGCACCTGAGGAATTGTCCATGATTGCACAAGAGCTCGAAACCCAATGGAAGCCCACGTTGCTGGATCCCCATCAGGTGTGTTTTCGCCTCGCCGAACACTTGAGTCGGTTGTGTGAGGAGTCAGGACATTTGGCGGTTGCTCAGCGGTTGACTCGCCTGATGGAGGTTCTTCGCTGAAGCGGGCTGCTGGAATCCTTCAAGATTGCAGAATGCGACGAAACGTCGCCCAAATCACTTGGCAATCGGTCCAAAAATTCGCTTGTTCGGCATAGGCCAATTGCGCCTGAATCTTCTTCGGCATGATTTCCTCGATGTAGCAGCGCTCCGGGTCTGCGGCCGCAGCGAGCATGGCCGGCTCGTCAAATGCCTCGATGCTCGCAGGGTCTGTCAAGCCGGGCCGAACGCGCAGGACTTTGCGCTGCTCTGGGGTGTACAGGTCCACATAGCGCGGCACTTCGGGACGGGGGCCCACAATGGACATCTCACCACACAAGACGTTCCACAGTTGGGGCAGTTCGTCCAGCTTCGTTTTTCGGATGAAACGGCCGGGCCTGGTGATGCGGGGGTCGGAGTGACCGATGGTGATTTCGCTCTGCTCGCGGGGTGCCCGGCCAGGGTCCATCGACCGCAGTTTGAGCAACTCGAAGGGGCGTGCCTGGCGTCCGATGCGGGTTTGGCGGAAGAACATGCCCCCACGACTGTCGAACACGATCCAGGCGCCCAACAGCAGCATGGGCAGTCCGAACAGCACCAAACCGGTGGCACTGGCGACCACGTCAAAGGCCCGCTTCATGGGGCTTCCTGAAGCACTTGTTCAATGGCCGTAGTGGCCGTGGTCGCAATGCGTTGCACGTCGGCGTCGCTGAGTTCCAGATGAAGGGGCAGGGAGATTTCCTGATGCCAATGGCTCCGTGCACCCGGGTATGCGCCAGAATCTAGGTCAGGACAAGTGTTGCGCGAGCGATGAACATGGAGCATGGGCAATGGCGGGAAGTGCACGTTGGTTGCGATGCCCTGGTCGCGCATGGCGGCCATCACGGCATCCCTTCCGGTGGCGGTCAATCCGCGAACGCGGAGCATGAACAAGTGATAAGCGGACTCGCGGTCGTCGGACTGCAGGGGAGGAGGCATGTACCAAGGCTCAAGCTGGAACGCATTGTGGTACTGTCGCGCAAGGGATTTGCGCCGTGCAAGCGTTTTCGGGTAATGCCGGAGCTGCACGCGTCCCATGGCCGCTTGAATGTCGGTCATGTTGCACTTGTAGCCAGCATCGATGATGTCATAGTGCGGGCTGTTGCCGAGGGTTTTTGTGAAAGCATCTTTTGTTGCTCCGTGCAACGACATGGTTTTGAGCCATTTGCGCAGTTCGATGTTGCTCAAGGGGTCTGGAAGGCTCAAGGCCAAACCGCCCCCCTCAGCCGTCGTCAGGTTCTTCACCGCATGGAAGCTGTACCCGGTGACATCGGCCTGGGCAGCGACAGGCTTTCCTTTGTACGAGGCCCCGAAACTGTGCGCCGCATCCGCGATGAACAAGGGACGGCCGAGGGCGCGTTGCCGGTCTGTCGCAGGTTGAAAGGCATCCCGGTGCGATTCGAGAACGGCAAGGATGCCATCATAATCCACCGGCCAACCCGCCAAGTCGACCGGCATGACCACTTTTGTTCGTTCGGTGATGGCCTGAGCGATGGACGCGGGGGTCAAAACCGCTTCCGCGGGGTCGATGTCCACGATCACCGGCGTGGCGCCGCAGTGCAGCACAATGTTCGCCGTTGCGGCGTAGGTCACCGCAGGGACAATGACTTCATCGCCCGGACCGACGCCCCACCAACGCAGCGCCAGTTCGCAGGCTGTCGTCCAGCTCGACAAACAAACCACTTCCGACACGCCGAGGTATTCGGCCAGTTCAGCCTCAAACGCGGCCAGCTCCGGACCACTGGTGATCCAACCGGAACGCAGGACGCGCGCCACGGCCTCCACCAACTCTTCGGTGATGGGGGGCGGCGCAAAACCGATGGGGGGAGAAGATGGGGTCATCGGGGGTGCAAGTTAATGCCCCGGCCTCGAAGGATTTTTGTTAGCTTAGCGGGCATGTGGCAGGAACGCGACAATCGATTGGTCCGGGAGTTTCGGTTCGCCGATTTTCAGGAGGCCTTTACCTTTTTGACCCGAGTGGCTTTTTTGGCAGAACAAATGAACCATCATCCTGCCATCTACAACACTTTCAATTACGTCCGCTTGGAATTGAACACACATGATTCCGGAGATGTGGTGACTTCGAAGGACCACGAATTGGCGCGGCGCATAGACAAGATTTTGAACTGAAGATCGACGAAATCCAGAGATGGCCACCATGCAACAGTCCACACGCCCGCTTGACGGGGCGCAGATGATCCTCTCCGAAAGGCTGGGGGAGGTGTTTCCTGGATTCAGCCTCAACCTGCGTGAAGTGTTGGCTTCGCGGGGCGAATTGACGCGGTTTGCCGCCGGAGAGCCGATGATGAGAACCGGGCAGTATTTCCGATCGACCATCTTGTTGCTCAGCGGAAGCGCCAAGCTCTACCGCGAGGGCAATGATGGTGGGGAGCACTTTCTGTATTACCTCGAGCCGGGCTCTGCCTGTGCGCTGAGCATGATTTGTGCCACGCAGCGAAAGGCGTCCATCATCAAGAGTTTTGCCGAGGAAGATGTCGAGGCGTTGGCCGTTCCGATTGAATTCATGGACGGGTTGATGCGGGACTTTCCGGATTGGTATCATTTCGTTTTGGAGACCTACCGTTCGCGGTTTGAGGAGACGCTGGAGGTGATTGACCAAGTCGCATTTCGCTCGTTGGACCAACGTTTGGTCTTTTATTTGAACAAGCAATTCACTGCCCACGGGAGCGATGAGCTTCGCATCACACATCAGGAAATCGCAACGGATTTGAACTCCAGCCGGGAAGTCATCAGCCGTTTGTTGAAGAAGATGGAGAAGGAGCAGATGGTCGAGCTGGCGCGTCACGCGGTCAAACGGGGTGTGCGGATGCCTTCCAATCAAGACCTGTTTTGATGCCCGAAAGCCGCGTGTGACTTGGCGCACGTTCGCAACGAAAAGCATGGTTGACCTTTGTGGCTCAAGAAGGAACAACAAAAAATCATCAAAATCATGTTTTTCGGACCCTCTACTGATTTGCGCCCTGCCGCTTTCAAGCAGGAATTGGACAAGACAAATGGTGTAGTCATTGACTGCCGGACCCCAGGGGAGTGCGCCGGTGGCACATGGCCCAATGCGAAATGCATTGACTGGCTGGGCGGGGAGATGCAACGCGAAGTTGGATCCCTTGATCCGAACGAATCGTACTTTTTGTACTGCCGGAGTGGCAACCGCTCTGCGCAGGCGGCGCGCTTTTTGAAGTCCAACGGATTTGACAAGGTGTACAACGTGGGTGCCCTCGACAGCATCATTCACGAAGCACAAAACGCTTGATCCCCATGGCACAGGAAAGCCTGCAAGACATTTTGAAGGGCGAGGCGCCCGTGTTGATTGATGTGTATGCGGATTGGTGTGGCCCCTGTCAGGCCATGATGCCTGAGATTGATGCGTATGCGGAGAAAATGGCCCCCAAGGTTCGTGTCCTCAAAATCAATGTGGATCGGAATCCACAGTTTGCACAAGCCTTCGGCGTGCGTGGGGTCCCCACGTTGATGCTTTTCAAAGATGAGAAGGTGGTTTGGCGTGCCAGCGGGATGCATACCCAACACCAGTTGGAGCAGGTGACGTCGCCTCATTTGAATTGATTCTGCCGGACAGCGCTGCTTGGCGCTGCTGGATTGCTGCAAAAATGCGGCCTGAGTTGCTCTGGAAGTGACTTGGGTCGCATTTCTCGTGTCATGTGGACACTACTTTGCCGCCTGTCCCAATCAGGAAACCTTACAAATCTCTGCTATGAACAAACACCACAACGTCGTCATCATCGGCGGAGGCACGGGCGGCATCATGACAGCCGCGCAGCTTCGCAACAAGGACAAATCGCTCAGCATCGCCATCGTGGACCCAGCATCGGACCACTTCTATCAACCGGCATGGACTTTGGTCGGGGCGGGGACTTTTGACTTCGAGGCCACCCGCCGGGGCATGGCCTCGTTGATTCCAGCCGGTGTGGAGTGGATTCAGGATGCCGTCACGACGTTTGACCCGAAAAACAACGCGGTGTCTACCCAGCGTTCAGGAACTTTGAGCTACGACTACCTCGTGGTCTCACCGGGTCTGCAGATGGACCTCGATGGCATCGAAGGGCTGCGCGAAGCCCTCGACACCCCAGAGGTTTGCTCCAATTATGTGGACCCCGAAAAGACTTGGGAGGTCATCCGCAATTTCAAGGGAGGAAATGCGGTCTTCACCCAGCCGACGACCCCGATCAAATGTGGCGGCGCACCCCAAAAAATCATGTACCTCGCCGACGAGGCGTTCAGAAAACAAGGGGTTCGGGACAAGTCGGAGGTGATTTTTGCGACACCGGGCAGCGTGATATTTGGCGTAAAGGAATTTGCCAAAACCCTCACCCAAGTCATCAACAAGAAAAACATCCACCTCAAGACCTTTTATGCACCGGTCAAAATCGATTCAAAGAAGAAGGAGGTTCATTTCCGTTGGACGAATCAGCAATCGGGTTGTGTGATTCAAAATGGGAACCCGCTGCATGAGAACCTGCAAGGCGAAACGACGGTGATCATGCCGTACGACATGTTGCATTTGGCCCCGCCGCAAAGCGCCCCCGATTTTGTCAAGCAAAGTGTGTTGTCTCATCAGGATGGCCCTTCGAAGGGATGGCTCAATGTGGACAAGTTCACCTTGCAGCACAACGAGTTTGCGAATGTCTTCGGCCTGGGGGATGTGGCTGCCTTGCCGACCGCGAAAACGGGCGCAGCGATTCGAAAGCAAGCTCCTGTGGTGGTGGAGAACATCCTGACGATGATCAAGGCCCAGGCGCTGAGTGCGCACAAGTACGAGGGCTACAGCAGCTGCCCCTTGGTGACCGGTTATGGCAAGATGGTTTTGGCAGAGTTCAAATACGACAATGTTCGGGACAGCGATCCGTTTTTGAGCAAATTCGTCGACACCACAAAGGAGAATTGGAGCATGTGGATGTTGAAGAAATACGGGTTGCCTTATCTGTACTGGAATCGGATGATGAAAGGCAAAATGTGAGGGGAATGCGCTAGTGGTGACAAAGGTTACGGGGAATCGAAGGGTTCCCCGTTTTCTTTGTGCCAAACCCGAAAATCATGGATTGGGACGTTGAAATTCTCTCGCGGATTCAGTTCGCATTCACTGTGGCTTTTCACTACATCTATCCGCCGCTTTCGATCGGACTGGGGCTGGTGTTGGTGTTGTCCGAGTGGTTTTGGATGCGCACAGGGGAGGGGGCTTGGCGCCGGCTGACCCGCTTTTTGATTCGCATTTTTGCGTTGACCTTCGGGATCGGGGTGGCCACTGGCATCGTGATGGAATTTGAGTTCGGGACGAATTGGGCGGTCTACTCGCGGTATGTGGGCGACGTGTTCGGGTCGGCACTCGCGGCGGAGGGCATCTTTGCTTTTGCCTTGGAGTCGGGCTTTCTCGGGGTGTTGCTGTTTGGTTGGGGGCGGGTGCGACCGGTCGTTCATTTCATTGCTTCCTTGGGGGTCTTTTTCGGTTCGATGTTTTCGGCGGTTTGGATCGTTGTGGCCAATTCCTGGCAGCAAACCCCAGCCGGCTACCACATCGTCGGTGACGGCCTCCGCGCTCGGGCGGAGATTGTGGACTTCTGGGCCATGGTCTTCAACCCCTCGAGTGTGGATCGGTTGACCCACGTTTGGATCGGTGCGTTCCTCGCCGGAAGTTTTCTGGTCATCAGCATCGCGGCTTGGTACATGCGCAAGGGCCGTCACCTTGAAGAGGCCAGGCGGGCGATGTCGATTGCACTTCCCGTGGCGGTGTTGGCCAGTCTGGCGCAGCTGTTCACAGGCCACCGCTCCGCAGAGGGGGTTGCGGTGAATCAACCGGCCAAACTCGCCGCCCTTGAAGGTCACTACGCGGCCGAAGGCCCCGCCGACATGTACCTCTTCGGCTGGGTGGACGACGCCTCGGGCACGGTCACGGGGTTGGGCATGCCCGGTGGTTTGAGCATGCTCCTGCACTTCGACCCACTGGCCCCCGTGACCGGGCTTCGCGCGTTTCCACCGGAGGACCGGCCGGGCCAAGTCAATGCCGTCTTTCAATTCTACCACCTGATGGTGGCCATCGGCATGGCGCTGATTGCATTGAGTTTGTACTCCTTTTGGTTCTGGTGGAAGGGCAAGTTGGAAAACCAAACCCGACTTCTCCGAGTCCTCACCTTTGCCGTTGTCTTGCCGCAATTGGCGAACCAAGCCGGTTGGTTTGCGGCAGAAATGGGCCGCCAACCTTGGGTGGTGTATGGGCTCTTGCGCACGAGTGATGCGCTCAGTGAGGCGGTCCGCGCAGAACAGGTGCTCTTCAGCCTTGTGTTGTTCTTTCTGATTTATGCCGTTCTTTTTGGCCTCTTCATTTACCTGTTGCGCAAGAAGATTTTGCATGGGCCAGAAGAGGATGTGGCAGCAGGCCCAATTTCTCATCACCGCGACACCGCTTTCTCATGACATTCCTCGGCCTTGACCTCCCGACTGTTTGGTTCCTTGTGATCGGCGCCACTGTGAGTTTGTATGCCGTCTTGGATGGTTTTGACCTCGGGGCCGGTTTGTTGCATGTCTTCCTTCGGAAAGAAGAAAGCCGGCGCATTGCCTTGAATGCTGTGGGGCCGGTATGGGATGGCAACGAGGTGTGGCTGGTCATCACGGGCGGGGCCTTGTTTGCTGGATTTCCGGAAGCTTATGCCACGGCCTTCTCAGCCTTTTACACGCCATTCATGTTGCTGTTGGCGGCATTGATCGGTCGGGCGATTTCCATTGAGTTTCGCTCGAAGGAGCCCATGGTCTGGTGGCGTGGGTTTTGGGACTGGAGCTACTTTCTGTCGTCTTTGACCATCAGCGTGTTGCTCGGTGTGGCGTTGGGCAATCTGATGGTGGGCATTCCCATCGACGCCGACGGGATTTATCAGGGCAGGGGACTCGTGGACATGTTGACGCCGCTTCCGTTGGCCACGGGGCTTGCGGTGGCCGCGCTGTACGCCGTTCACGGCAGCCTGTATTTGTTGCTGAAAACGGAGGACAAATTGTTCCACCGCGTGCGCTCGCTCAACCGGGTTGCCTTGTTTTTTTTCTACGCGGCGATGGCCTTGGCCACGGCAATTGTTTTTCTGCGCAACCCGGAAGTGCTCGATCGGATATGGGGTCGGCCAGGGTTTCTGGTGCTGGCGCTCCTGGCATTTTCAGCATCTGTTTTGATTCCGCGTTGGGTTGCCCGCCACCGATACACGACGGCATTTGCCGCTTCTGCGTTGATGATTGCTTCCTTGTTGGGATTGGTTTTCGCCCAGCAGTTCCCATTGTTGATTCCAAGTGCGTTGGACCCAGATGGGGGCATGTCCTTGTGGGAGGCTGCATCGAGTGACCAAACCTTGCGTCTGTTGCTCATCATCACGGCCATCGGAGGGCCACTGGTTGTCGGTTACTTCATTTTTGTGTACCGCGCCTTCCGCGGCAAGGTCCGCTTGGACGACATGAGCTACTGAGCTGCGCCCAGGAAGTGCTCAAAACACGTAGCGGCACGACAGCCCGCCTCCGGCTTGGAGTCCCGGGTCCCCGATCAAGAAGAAAGCGGGTTTGTAATCCAGGGAAAACACCAGCGGGGCATCGGGAAGTGCGTACTCCAGGCCCACGATCCCCTCGGCACTCAAGCCCAGCGGGAATTCTGCGGTCTGTGGAAACAAGCTGAGGCCCGCGCCAAACCCATAGTACCAGCGCAGCCCTTCCACATTGAAGTCCGCGCGGTGGAATTCGTAGAGCAGGTTGACCACCAACGCCTCATCGCGCACCCCCACAATGGCCTCCAAGGCATCGGTGTTCTGTTCGCTGTACAGTTTGACCGAAAGCCCCGTTGTCAGGCCGATGCGCCCGCCAGCGGTCAGGCCTTCGGGGACGTCCTGTCCGAACGTTGTGTGGGTGAGCAGAAGGCTGAGCAGGCCGGCAATGAAAGTGGAGACGTGAAGATTCATCAATTGGAAATCAGGAGTTGGAGATCAGGAGTTGCGGTACAAGGAAGGAAGCGAGAAATGCGACGGCTGTTCAACGAAAAAATCCCAGCCCGGCGTACTGCCCAACTGGGATTTTTTGTCGCCTCGTCCCGTGTCCAGGACAACAGCGAAGGCGCTCAACGAATGCGCATCACGTGTTCGCCGGATTCACAAAGGCACGAATCGTCAAAATGGTTTGCGCAGGGTCGGTGTTCGCATCGATGGTCACGCGCTTGGTCTGGTTGTTCTTTTTCCCCTTCGAGTTGAACTTGACCTCGATCGTGCCTTGCTCGCCCGGTGCAATGGGCTCCTTCGGGCATTCGGGCACCGTGCAACCGCAAGACCCCTTGCACTTGTCGAGGATCAAGGGCTCATCGCCGGTGTTGGTGAAGGTGAAAGTGTGCATCACCACGTCGCCCTCATCCAGCGTGCCGAAATCGTGATCGTACTCCACAAACTCCATCGTGGTCGTGGGCCCTGCTGGCGCTGCGGCCTGATCGCGCGCTGGATCCAACTGCTTTTGCTGACCGACCTCTGCGTTGACCGCTTTTTCGGTCTTTCCCGCTGGACGGGCTGTGACTTCCTTTTGCTTTTCAGTTTCGCTGCAGCTTGTGAGCACGATGGCAGCAACCAGGGCTGTGGAAAAGAGGGCTTTGAATTCCATGTGGGTTGAGTTTTCCTTAGAATGTTTGCTTGAAAGACAATTGAATTCGCTGCAAAGTTATGGATGTTCGCGCGATTTGTTAAAAGGTCTTGTGGGCCAAATTGGACGCATCGAACGTTCCATCTTCCAACACTTCAATGGCGCGCTGCAAGGACTCGTTCAGCCCACTGATGACGCGGTAGAACGTAGAACTTTCGTAGAGGTTCCGGCCGATCATGGCGTGGAGGCGGAGGCGGATGGCGTCGCCGGATTTGGCCCAATCCTCTGCTGAAAACTCGACCCCATCTTCCGCAGCGTACGCTTGAAAGTCCTCGACTTCATTTTCCGACAAGCGGAACCGCTCGACGAACGCGTCTTCTGTCGGGTACATCACCTCGAGTTCCGCGCGCAGGCTGTCCACGTAGCGCAAGGCGAACCGGCTGTCGAGGCCTTTGCGCAAAATCCTGGAGAAGTACTCCGAATTCTCCGTGGTGTCCAAGGGCACGAAGATGTCTGGCAAAATGCCGCCACCGCCGTACACCGTCCGGCCCTGCATGCGGGTTTTGTACTTGAGGGAATCGGGCAGCTCCAGGCTGTCGAGCGTGAGCAATTCCCCGGATTCATACCGGTTGTATTTTTCTTGGCGGTAGGCATCCACACCGTCTTCGTAAGGCTTTTGGATGCATCGCCCGGCCGGGGTGTAGTATTTCTGAACGGTCAACCGCACAGCCGAACCATCGGGCAGGCTGACGGGGCGTTGCACCAGGCCTTTGCCAAAACTCCGCCGCCCCACAATCAACCCACGATCCCAATCTTGAATGGCGCCGGAAACGATTTCCGAGGCACTTGCAGAGCCCTGATCAATCAACACCACCAGGCGTCCCTTTTCAAAGGCGCCAATGCGGTGCGAGAAGGTTTCTTCTTTCGGGAAGGCACGACCCTCGGTGTAGACAATGAGTTTGTCGTCGCTCAGGAAAGTGTCCGCCATTTCCGTGGCCGTGCGCAGCATGCCGCCGCCATTGCCCTGCAAATCGAGGACCAAGTCCTCCATGCCTTGCCTTTTCAACGCTTCGAACGCCTCGTACATCTCGCTCATGGTGGTCTTCGCAAAGCGGTTGACCTTGATGTACCCAATGGACTCCGTCACCATGAAGGCCGCATCCACGGAGAAAATGGGGATTTTGTCTCGGATGATCTCAAACTCCAGCAGTTCGTTGACGCCGCTGCGTTTGATGCCCACCGTCACCTTGGTGCCCTTCGGCCCCTTGAGCAGCCGCTGCACGTCTTTGTTTGTGACCCCATTGCCGGCCACAACCTCCCCATCGACAGTGACGATCCGGTCGCCCGCCAAAATCCCAAGCTTCTCCGAAGGCCCACCAGAAATCGGGCTCACCACCATGATGGTGTCTTTGAAAATGTTGAATTGGATGCCCACACCTTCGAAGTTGCCATTGAGTGGCTCATCGGCCGCCTTCAAATCCTCCGCCGCGATGTACATCGAATGCGGATCCATCTCTTCGAGCATGTTGATCACAGCCACCTCCACAAGCGACTCGAGATCGACGGTGTCGACATAGATTTGGTTGATGTAGTGCAGAAGGGTGCCAAACTTTTGCGTCGTCGTTTCGGGGTCCATTTGCTGCCCGTGGACGGACGCAGTCAGCAAAGTCACTGCTGAAAAGCTCAGCAGTGCAGTCATTTTGAATCGGTTCATCTTCTTCCTTTACGCACGAATGACCGCCGAAGTTATCGAATCCTGACGGGTCTGAAAGGGCGCGTTGTGCAAAAAATCCCCAACCTTGGGGCCAATTCCGTCTTAACTTGCCAATCCTCTGCACACCTGCAAGTTTTATCGAATGTCAACAACATCTTGGATGCCAGCAATGTGGGCTGGCGCATTTTCTTTTTTGGTGCTCTCGCTTTCTGGCCAAACCCCAGTTCACACCTTGCCGAGTCCGGACTTCGCTGATTTGGTGGCGCGAGCGGACTGGCACGAGCAACACACGGGCAAGACCATGCAAGGCACGGTCATCGATGCGGATGTGGACTTTTTCGAGTTCGCATCTCCCTCGGACTTGCCCAACGGAGGAACAGAATGGCGCATGGCGGTTGCCGTCCCCGGCGCGCCAGCGCTGTGCGTGTATTTCGAAACGTTTCACCTGCCCGTCGGCGCGTCTTTGTCTTTGCGGACGCCGGAGGGGGTCTTTGATCAACCCTTCATGGAAGGCCCCATTGACCACACCGAAAACAACGCGCACGGGCGCTGGGTCAGTGGCGAGATTCCGGGGGAGGTTGTGGAATTGGTGTATCGTCAGCCGGCGGGTGTCGTGGGGCAGCCTTCGATGCAGATTTTCGGGGTCGGATGCTTTTTCCGCTACTTGTGGCTCGATGGGGACTACGATGTTTTGGGGGAGTCGGGGGGACGCGGGTCCGACCCGTGCCAGGTCGACGTGAATTGCCCCGAGGGGGCGGATTGGCTGTGCCAACGCAACGCTGCAGTCCGGCTGCGCGTGACGCAAAACGGCGGCATCTTCTTGTGCTCTGGGTCCATGGTGAACAACACGGCCCGAGATTGCCGCCAATTGATGCTGAGCTCGTTTCACTGCGTGGATGACGTCGAAGAAGACGAATGGTCGCTGCTGAAGGTGCGGTACAATTATGAGTACTTGGAATGTGGTGGCACCGCTTCCATCAATTCCCACGACAGGACGGGTGTGATTTACCTAACCGGTTCTCAGGACGTGACGGCCAACAGCATCAATGGCAGCGACTTTTTGTTTGTCGAGGTGGAGGACCCCATTCCGTCGAGTTGGGATGTGTACTACGCGGGCTGGGATGCAACAGGGATTCCGGCCACTTCGGGTGTGGGCATTCACCACCCAAGCGGCGACCGAAAGAAAATCAGCACCTACACGAACAATTTGTCGAACAGCTCGGTGTACCACCCGGGGGCGCACTGGCGCGTGACTTGGGTTGCCACCGAGACGAATCATGGCGTGACCGAGGGCGGGTCTTCAGGCTCCGCCCTCTTCAACCAGGACAAGCGCATCGTGGGCACGCTCACAGGGGGGAGCTCCTTTTGCACAGCCCTGAACTCTCCCGATTATTACGGCAAACTCAGTTACCACTGGGACGGCAACAACCCGATTTCAGAAGACGAAAAACTCAAGTACTTCCTGGACCCGGCGAACACGGGGGAGGAAATCCTGGATGGGAGTCTCGTGGGCGATGGCGATCTCCCGTGCGACGGCACGACGGTGTGCGGCATCGTGGAGGTGGAGGAGGAGATTTTGGCCACTGCCGGTTTTCAACTGTTCCCGAACCCTGTCGCTGCGGGCGGCCTCGCATCTGTGCGCATTGCGCTGCCCGGCGACATGACGCTGAAGGAAGTCCGCATCTACGACGCCCAGGGCCGCCTCGTCGACGCGTTGTTGCCGAACGCCTCGGGATCTCTGGTCCGCACCTGGATGCCCGGCGTCCACTTTGTGACGATCGAAACCCAGGCGGGCGTCACGGCCACCCGCAAGTTGCTCGTGCGATAACTGCAACGAGGGGCGGTTGGGAACCGTTTGTTTGGGGTTATATTGCATTGCAATTCCAAATTGACTTGAGCATGCGCCCTCGCTTTTCTTTTCTGATTCTGGCTGCAATCCTGTTTGCCGCACCGGCCTTCGGCCAAACGAACCCGAACTGGGACCCCGATTACGATGGCGACAACCAAGTGGGCGTTTCCGACCTCCTTGCCCTCCTCGGCGTATTCGAGGAACAGGACTCGGACGATGACGGCATTTGGGACAGCCAAGACGACTGCGTCGGGGTCGAGGACCCATGTGGGGTTTGCAACGGTTCGGGCACAGACGATGACCTCGACGGCCTCTGCGACGACGTGGACGATTGCGTGGGCGAATACGACGAGTGCGGCGTCTGCAATGGTCCTGGTCCTGACGTTCCGGTGATCGAGGACATTGTCGTGTTCTACGACTCGGCCTACATCGAAGCGATTGATTTCTGGTTCGTGTACGAGGTCGGCGCCGACACGACGTTCAGCTACGTTTGTCCGACGCCGGGTTGCACAGACCCCGACGCCGGCAACTACAACCCGGAGGCGGTTGTGGAGGACGGCAGCTGCGTTTACGGCCCAGCGGAATGTGGTGGTGCGACGACCGTGACCTTCGACGACTACACGTATGACCTGGTGGCCATCGGCTCGCAGTGCTGGTTCGCGGAAAACCTGCGAACAGAACACTACGCGAACGGGGATGCGATTCCGGGCAACCTGAGCGACGCGCAATGGACTTCGACGTCGTCTGGAGCTCAAACGGTTTATGGTGAGGGTTCGTCCACGGTTTACGATGGCAGTGGAGATGAAGTGGCGAACCTGGCCACTTACGGCCGCCTGTACAAT
>CBFIFE010000013.1:35707-54962 GCA_965661765.1 uncultured Flavobacteriales bacterium | reverse complement strand
CATTGAGCGAAACCGATTCCGGGACGCGTTGCAGGAGGCGATGGGCGTGGCCCGGCTGGGCAACAAGTACATGACGGAAACGGAGCCGTGGAAGCTGCAGAAAACCGACCCCGCTCGGGTTCGCACCATCCTGCACCTCTGCGCACAAATTGCCGCGAATTGCGGCATTTTGCTGGCTCCCTTCATTCCCGAAACCGCAGAAAAAATTCGCGGCGCCTTCGGACTCGACAGCAACGGTTGGTCTCAAGCCGGTGTCGACATTGTCAAGCCGGGCCAAGCGACAACAAAGCTTCCCATTCTGTTTGAGAAAGTCGACGAGGAAACCATGGAAACGATGCGGGCGAAACTCGGCGCAAACGACGATGCCACCGCTGCGCCTGACGTCGCTCTGGCGAAAGACCCCATCACGTTTGAGCAGTTCCAGCAAATGGACCTGCGCGTCGGGGAAGTCATCGCCTGTGAGCGCGTGCCGAAAGCGAAAAAACTGCTCAAACTCACCATCTTGACTGGCCTCGATGAGCGCACCGTCGTCAGCGGGATTGCCGAGCATTTCTCTCCAGAAGAGGTGGTCGGTAGGCGAGTGACCGTTCTCGTCAACCTCGCGCCACGCAAGATCCGAGGCGTCGAGAGCCAGGGAATGGTCCTCATGGCCGACACACCGGGCGGAGGCCTTGCCTTTGTCACTCCGGAGAACGAAGCGACCGCGGGCAGCGTGATTTGTTGATTTTGTTTGTATTATTGCTTCAATGCAACAATCCCAGTTGAATTCATTCGGACTGCAAGACTTTGTCGTGCTCTATGTCGACGACGAACCCGCGAACACAGCGGCGTTCCGGGCTGCGTTTCGCCGGGATGGCAACATCCTCACAGCGAATTCGGTGAATGAATCCATGGAAACCTTGAAACGAGAATCGGTGGATTTGCTGATCACCGACCACCGCATGCCGGAGTCAACAGGCCTGGAATTGTTGAAGCGAATGGCCGATGATTTTCCAGATGTGAACCGGGTGATGGTATCGGCTTATGCGGACTTGGATTTGGTCAAAACGGCGCTCAATGTAGGGCGCGTGCGATGGTTCTTGGAAAAGCCTTGGGACCCTGAGGAAATACGCCAAATCATCCGCCAAACCTTCCGCGAAGGCATTGACCGCGACATGCGCCGGATGCAAATTCTCGCTCTTGCCGGGAGAGAGTCCGTGAGTCGATAGCCCGAATTTTTCACGTCCAAGTGAAACCGCAGGGAAGAGTTTTCCGTAATTTCGCGCTGCAAAAATTTCGCCGATATAGCTCAGTTGGTAGAGCAACGCATTCGTAATGCGTAGGTCTGCGGTTCGAGTCCGCATATCGGCTCCAACGCAAAAACAGCCTTCTGCAGGGCTGTTTTTTTTCTGAAAACAAAAAAGGGTCACCCGAATGGGCAACCCTTTTCAAGCCTTTCAAGACAACGTTTGCAATCAGAAGTTGATTCGCAATGACGCGTTCCAGGTTCGGCCAAATCCGAACCAAACAAAGTTCGACTTGTCGATGCCGTTCCAGAGGTCTTCTTCTGGCGCGTCTTCTGCAGCATGGATGTTCGAGTTCGACTCTGCGATGTACACGGTGTCGAACAAATTGTTCACGTTCACGCGGAACGTTGCTGGGGCGCCGAGCAAGCTGAAACGCGCCGTGCCGCCGAAGTCAACCAGCGCAAACGAAGGCAACTTCAATGCACCGAGGTTGTCCTCCTCCAAGAAGTCGGAGTTCTGAATAGAGTAGTCCGCGTACAGACCATCTACGTAACGCGCGGTGAGGTCGAGGTTGAACGTGCGGTTGATGCGGTAGTCCAAACCAAGGAAGCCCGTCACTTGTGCGGCGTCACCCACTTTTGCACCATTCGTGAAGAGGGTGGCAGTGCCGCGGTTGATTTGATTGTCGTCGAAGATCTCCGCCTCGAAGTCCTTCGTATAGCGCCAATCGCCGAGTGACAACATGCCCATCACCTTCAAACCATCCATGGGGTAGTAGTTCGCTTCCAATTCGATGCCGTTGTGTTGTACGTCGACACCAGCAAACTGCGCTGTGCCTTCGACCACGATGGTGTCGACCACCACATCCACAGACTGACTCAAGAAACGATTGCCCCAAGTTGTTGCGTACGCGTTCACATCCAAGGTCAACTTCTCCCCACGGAAGCCATAACCGACCTCAAATGAGGTGATTTGCTCGTTCTCGAGACCTTCGTTGATGTTGTTTGCGTAGTTCGGGAACACAGCGTCGAAGTTCGGCTGACGAGAGATGACGCCAGCATTGAAGAACACGTTTGACCGCTCGTCGATGTTGTAATTCGCTCCACCCTTGACGTATCCGCCTGGAAGATTCGCAACATCGGAAATCGGCATGGCTGGCTGGTCGAAGTAGTCCTCACGCTGGTACGACTGGTTCGAGAAACCGGCCTGCACCACTGCGGTCAAGCCATCCTGGCTGTTGTATTCCACCAAACCGTTCACACCCACCCAGTTCACAAGACCGACATTGTAATAGTCGATTTTCGGACCGTTGAGGCCGGTGTTGTTGAAAGGACTTGCTTCGATCATGGTATTGATCATTTGGCCTCCATTGTTGCGGTTGCCCCCGGAGTAATAAGCATCAAAGCCCATCAAATCGTTCATCACGCGGTAGTGGTATCCTTTGTAGCGACGCAGGTCGAGGCCGACAGATGCACGGATTTTCTCTTTTTTGTATTCCAAATTCGAGATCGCGCCCACCCAATCATGCGAATTCATGGATGCACGGCGCACCATCCCACCACCGGTGCTGATGGTGCCAGCGGTATCTGCGGCGATGCTCCACTGGTGAGAACCGATGAGTTGTCCTTCGAAGTTGCTGTTCACACTGCCGTCATGTGGTGAGGCGCTCGCTTGGTTGTCATCCACAATGGCGTCGTAATCCACATAGCCGTCTTCCGTGCGAAATGCAGTCAAGCTGTCCTCGTACATGAAAGAGTACAAGTCTTGACCGAAAGGCAAAACGTCGTAGTTCCGACCCCGTGGACCCGTTCCGCCACCGCGACCTGCAGATCCGTAAACGGACGTGTTCAAGGTCAGGTTCTCGGTGATGGTCCAATCCCAGTTGAATGTGGCGAGTGGCTTGTTGTAAAAGTTCCGGCGCATGTTGAATTCTTCTTCTGACGTGTTGCCGTCTTCGTCGGTCATTGTGCGGACACCACCGTTGCTGTTCCAACGCTGATCGATGCCCTCCTCGCCGAAGAATTCGTAGTCGCGGATGCTCACTTCAACGTCGCGTTGGTGGTGCCACTGTCCGGCGCCGATGAGAGACAAGTTCAAGGCGTGCTTGGATCCCTCCGGCTCGTAGCCGATGGCACCGAAGTAGGTCAAGCCCGCACCGGAAGTGTTGTATACGTAACCGTCGCCTGACCACTGGCTGATCAGGAACGACGAAGCCCAACCGTTGGCGTTTTTGCCACTGTTGTAACTCACGCTGGTTTTCATGTAACCGTCATTTCCGATGGTCTCAGAGACTGAGCCCCCGCGCTCCATTTGGGCTGCCTTTGTGAAAATCGAAACCGTACCACCGACAGAAGGAACGGCGAGACGAGAAGCCCCGAGTCCACGCTGAATCTGGATGCCAGAAGCAACGTCCGTCAAGCCCTGCCAGTTCGACCAATACACCCAGCCGTTTTCCATGTCGTTCACCGGCTGGCCATTGATCAAGAAAGATGTATTCCGCTGATCAAAGCCGCGGAGAGAAATGCGCGAATCCCCGTAACCCCCGCCTTGTTTTGTGGCGTATACACCAGGCGTCCGGTTCATCACTTCGGGGAACTCCATGTTCCCCACCTTCAAAGCAATCTCTGAGGGAGCAATGGTCGACACTGCGACGGGTGTCGAGCGGTCAATCGCCACATCCACAACGTTCGCAATGATGGAAGCTGCGCCCAATCCCAGCGCCATCGGCTCCAGGGCAATCACACCCATGTCCGATTTCGCTGCCAGCAGCGCATCCTCGTAACCGATGTAGCTCACCACCAGGTTGCCGTCGGGCTGTGCATTGAGGGTGAAGGTGCCATCTGCGCCTGTGGAGGCGCCTGATGTGCTGCCTTCCATGTAAACCGAGGCACCGGGAAGCGCTCCGCCTGTGGAGGCATCTGTCACTTTTCCTGTGATCTGGGCGACGGCAAGCGTAGACCAAATCAAAACCGCCCCTGTCAGGGCAAAACGCATCATACTGTTCATGTTGAGTGGTTTGAAAATGCGCTGCAAAATTGTGACTGGATTTGACATCTTTTGTGAACCAATGTCACTTAAGTGTCAACATCAAAGCACTAGCTTCTATAAAACCCGAATTTCCCTCAACAAAAACCGGTTTTCCACCCACGAAACCGCTTCGCCGTTTCGTGTATTAATGCAGATTTAACACTGACCCAAAATCCGGAGAAACGCGCGGCCGTCAACAGTCAGAAACGCATTTTCAAGGATGCAGAAACCGTTCGACCGTATGACCAATAGCCCTCCAGCCGACCATTCTCCACGGTTCCCTGCTGCCGTGCACCCGTGAATGGATCCGTGAAAAAGGTCTCAAAACCGTCGGACATGTAAATGTTGTCCAGCACATTCTGAACGTTCACACTCGCCGTCCAGTCCAAGTCCCCGATGCGGAATCGCTTGCTCGCCCGTGCGTCGAGGTAGCCATAGCTGGGCATGGTGACGGGCTGCAAACCTCGCCGTTCTTCGTCCGTTCTGTCTTGATCGACTGCAAATTGCGCGTACAACCGCCAATTCTGGACGTACTGCGCGCCCAACCGGAAACCGCGCGGCAAGTCAATGTTCGCCAACGCACCGATTTGCGACTGCGGCGCATCGGACACCTTCAGACCTGCACTGTAAATGTCGAGCGTCTCCAGAACCCCGCCGCCCTCTTCGTTGACGATCTCCGCGGAAACATCGTTGTCCCAGCGCCAATTCCCAAAGGACGCCATGCCACCGAGTTCGAGCGCGGCAAATGGGCGGGCGCGCCATTCGATCTCAAGGCCTTCGTGGGTTTGGACGAGGCCGGTGATGAACGCCCTGTACTCCGTGCCATCCGGACGGAGCAGGGGGCTGGACAAAATGGACTTGTCTCGCCATTGCGTATGGTAGGCATTGATGTCGAAGGACACGCCCCGCCAACGGAACCGGTACCCGACCTCTGCCGCCGCCACTTTCTCATTGATGAGCCGGTCCGAACTGAGAATGTTCGAGAAGTTTGTGAAGACATATCGAATGAAGGGCGCCCGAGAATAGTACCCCGCGTTGACGAAGACATTGCTGTGTTCGCCCAGTCGGTAGCTGCCGCCGACCTTCGCGTTGTACCCCAAACTCCCCGCACGCTGGGATTTGACACCGTAGACAAAGGTCTCGGTGCTGACCAACTCCCCCGTCCCGGGATCCACATCGGTCACCGATTGCATCCCCGTCTCTTCGTACCGGAAATACTTGTACGGATCAATGCGCCGATAGGTCGTGTAGCTCGCCGTCGCCGCGAAGAAGGCGGAAAGGCGGTCGGAGGCGTACTCGATTTGGCCAAAAGCCCCGCCATAGCCCACACGTCCGACATCGTCGTAATCCACCACATCGCCCGGCCGCGCAAGCAACGCATAATCCGGATTGATCCCGTAACCATCGGAACTGGCGAACGACTGCAAATAAAAATCGCCCCCAAGCAAATTGTCCACCCGCGTGAAGTGCTTGCCCGCGTAGTAGCGCGCGTCGATGCCTGCAATCAGGGTGAACTGGTCGTTGAGGTCCGCATGCAGGGTGGACAACATCCCCGTCCAAAAGTGCTCATTGTGCGCGTTTTCAATGCTGCTCAAGGCCCGACCCCCGATGACAGAATCGCCAGCGGCGGTCAAGATCGGGCTGCCCTGCTCATACAATGTGTCGACCCAGGCTTGGGTGGAAGGGTCGAATGCGATTTGGTCAGCGGCGTAGCGAACCAGCTGGGTGTTGTTCGCATTGACACCGTAGATGTAATCCCAGTTGATGGAGGTTTGGACGTTGCGGGTGATGCCGTCTTCGTTCGTGTACGATTCGCTCAACCGCGGGGTGCTGGTGCCATCGAACCGGGAGCCGTAGCCGCGGCCGGTGGAGATGTAAAAGGAATTGGCCAAATGCGCTTTGTCGCTCAATTGCCAGTAATGATTGAGCGCGAATTGCGGCTTGTGGTAGCTGTTGACACGCGCGTTGAGCACCTCGCCGTTGAGGGTTCCCCAGTCATCATTCCATCGGTGCGCTTCGTAACCCAAGGCTTGCAAATCATTGAACCGATCGACGTTCATCAAACCCCGGCGTTGTCCATGGGTCTGAGGGGCTCCAATGGCTGTGAACACGAGGCGATGTCCACCAAAATCCTTGGCCGCCGTCAAAAAATAACTCCACGCGTCAATGAATGTCGCATCCACATAAGCGTTGCCCGCGGTCCGGCTGCCCACCGCGCTGACGGCCCATCCATTGTCCATGACACCTGTGCTGAGGGAGAGCATCGTCTTGTAACGGCCGTAATTCGTCAACGACTGCATGAAACTGCCGCCTTTCTGGGTATCCGTGGCTTTTGTGATGATGTTCATGGTGCCACCGACGGAGTTGATGGCCAATTTCGACGCGCCCAATCCGCGCTGCACCTGCATGGAGCTGACGGCATCCCCGAGCCCTGCCCAATTCGACCAATACACCCAGCCGCTCTCCATGTCGTTGACCGGAATGCCGTTGATGAGAACCGCCACATTGCGTTGGTCAAAGCCGCGGATGTTGATTCGGCTGTCGCCAAACCCGCCCCCACTTTTCGTCGCATACACCCCCGGCGTGATGTTCAGCGTCTCCACGAGTTCTTTGTCCCCAATCACCTCCTCAATCGTCCGCGCGTCGAGGGTCGAAACGGCCACCGGCGTGGCCCGATCGACGGCCACAGAAGCGATCACGTTGGCCTCCTGCAATCCGATGGTGGAAGGCGTCAGCTCCACCACGCCCAAGTCCAAGGCGCGCGAGGCGGCGAAATTCAAAAACCGCTCCTGCGCCTCATAGCCGATCATGCTCAGCACGAGGGTCATCTCCCCCACTTGCCGCACCCGCAACGTGAATTGTCCTTCGAAATCGGTCACCGTCCCGGTTTTGTATTCGTCGATGTACACCGAGGCCCCGATCAGCGGCTCTTCGGTCTCGCCGTCCACCAAGGTGCCGCGGAGGATGGATTGCGCCTTGAGGGCAGGCAGGCTGAACAAGCACAGAAGGCTCAAGGCCAAAACAGACAATCGGACATTCATCGTTTTGAGCAAAAAAGTTGTGTGCCGTCGAAGTTACGACCAGCGACCAGCGCCGAGCAAGTGCTCGGCAATCTGCACCGCGTTCGTGGCTGCGCCCTTCCGCAAGTTGTCGGCAACGATCCAGAGGTGGAGGCCGTTGGGTTTGGCCAAATCCCGGCGCAGCCGGCCCACAAAAACCTCATCCCGCCCGTGCGCCATCAGCGGCATGGGATAGACCGCATCCGCTGGCTCATCGACCACCTCAACGCCAGGGAACCCCGCCAACGCCGCCCGAACTTCTGCCACGTCCGCCGGCTCTTTCCGCAACTCCAGGTAAACCGATTCGCTGTGCCCGCCCTCCACAGGCACCCGGACGGCCGTGCAACGCATTGCAATTTGCTCGTCCTGAAGGATTTTTCGCGTCTCGTGCCAAACCTTCATCTCCTCCCTCGTGAACCCATTCGTCGGGTCAAACACGTCACAATGTGGAATGACATTTCGATCAATCGGGTGCGGATAGGCGGGGGATTCCGCAACGGCTCCCGCCCGTTCCGATCGCAACTGCGCGATGCCGACTTGCCCCGAGCCCGTGACGGACTGATACGTCGTGACAATGCCGCTTTCGATGCCCCACCGGTCGTGGATGGGCTTGAGGGCCATCACGAGTTGGGCGGTGGTGCAGTTGGGATTGGCAATCACCAAATCGGCTTCGGTCAATGCCTCGCCATTGACTTCGGGCACCACGAGTTTGTGGTCCGGGTGCATTCGCCACGCGCTGCTGTTGTCAATCACGGTTGTCCCGACCGCAGCAAACTTGGGGGCCCATTCCAAACTCACCGATCCGCCGGCACTGAACAATGCCAGGTCGGGCTTTGCTGCCAGCGCGTCATCGAGTCCCACAACGTGGAGCAAATCCCCATGAAACCGAACCCGTGCGCCCGCCGCCACGCTCCGATCGCTCGCCACGGGCAGAAGGGTCCCCACCGGAAATCCGCGCTCTTCGAGGAGCTGCAACATCATGGTGCCAACAAGGCCCGTTGCCCCCACGACAGCGACGGTCAAGGAGAAATCAGCTTCTGAGTTCATATCTGCGGGGGTTGGGTTTGCGAACGCGCTTGGAATCTGACCACAAAATTAGGAGGTTGCGATGGCAAACAGAAGGCAAATGAGGAGGTGGAAGAGGATTGGGATGAAGGGGGGCATTTGGGGATGGGCAATGGGGGTGGGCAATCTGTTGGGCCAAACCCTCCTCTGGCACGGCACCCCGCAACAATGGACGGCAAATTCCTTGCCCGACTCGGTCCTCCAATTGTCGATGGCCGCTCCGGGGTCTGCCTGGTTGTACACGTGTCCGGCGACATCGGGCGGACGGGTTTCATGGGACTGGTCCACGACGTTTGCAGGGTCGCAAAACAACTTCTCAGCGGTTCACCTCTTCAACCTGCCGCCGGGCATCGCTGCCGGTGATGCGGCGCTGGACAGCGGACCGCCGCCTGTGTTGCTGTCCATGCGCGTCGGAGAAGCTGGCAGCAGCGATGGCCTGCAGATCACCACGGGATGGGACGGGGATGGAGACGGGAACGCCAATTCCGTCCACTCCGGCGCACTGGCCGACCCCTTCGGGCTGCGATGCGAGCTTCAATGGCCGCCAGGGGATTCCTGCATCCTTTCTGCTTCGGTGAATCCCGGGACAGACCCGATGGTGCCCGCCGCCGACCTGCCTTGGGGGAACCCAGAACCCCCAGAATGCATCGGCTTTTCAGCGACGGTGACGAGTTCCAACCTTTCCGGTGTGACTTTTCAACTCCGCCATTGGACGCCATGGGCGCCCGACCTCACCCCTCCCCAGTTCGTCCATGCCCAATGCCTGACGGCAGATTCGGTGCTGTGGGTGGCCGATGAGGCATTGGCAGACAACGGCGGGGATTGGCGGTGGACAGAAGTGCTCGCTGAACCCGCTGAACCGGGCATTCCATTCTGGGCGTCCGCCCCTGCTGTTGCCGACCTCAGCGGCAACATCGCGGCGCCTGATTCTGCGTTCCTTGTCCTGACAGACGCCAGTCAACATGCGCCTGGACACCTTGTGGTGGCAGAAATTTTGGCCGATCCCACGCCATCCACGTTCCTTCCGCCTGAGGAATGGGTGGAAGTGGTGAATGTGTCATCCTTTTCCCTCCAAATCCGTGATTTGACATGGTACGACATCGGCAGCGGTTTGTCGTCCATCGAACCGTTGCCCCCTTGGGATGGGGTCCTTCACAGCGGGGAGCGCGCTGTCCTGACAACAAGTGATGACGAACTGTTTGTCGGTGTCAAACAAGCAGTGCTTCCCGACGGCGGGGCGCTCACGGACGCGGGCGATGAAGTGGGCCTGTTGTTGCCCGGTTCGGCGCTGGAATGGAGCGATCGGGTGGCGTGGGACAACGACCTTTGGGATGAAGAAGGTGGGGATGGGCGGTCTTGGCAAAGGCTGTTCCTGAAAGGTTGTGCAGGGCCGGCGAATTGGGTGGCAAGCACTGCGCCCACAGGAGCAACGCCCGGAAACCCGGGATGGCTGGAATCTGACGGCGATGGCCCAGAGGCCGCGCAACCGGTGGTGACCGCCGTGCTGCCCCGATCGCTGGTGGATGTTGAAATTCATTGCGATGCGCCGATGGATCCCTGGTCACTCAACGACTTGCCCACGGGCTGGTCCGGAACATTGGGGGGTGAAGACCCTGCCATCTTGTTCCTTCGCTGCACCACGAGCCGCCCGAACGGAAGGCTCAGTGGCCTGCAAACGTGCTTCGGCCCGCGACGAAAGGTGGAATGGGATTGGCCAGAGCGCCTCGGGCGCTTTGCAGAACAAGGAGATGTGGCATTGACCGAAATCATGGCAGCTCCCTTGCCGGGGAGTCCGGGAGGATCGCTGGAATGGGTTGAAATCCAAAACATCACGGCGGACACCTTGGACATCACCGGCTTGCAAATCAATGGAACGCAACGCGCAGAAAGGACCGCTTTGGCGCCACATGCGCGCTGGGTCTGGTCCTTCGGCGGGCCGCATGACTTGCCCAATGCACGTGGCGAGGTGGTGGTTCGGACGCACGCAGGCGCTGTGGTCGACAGCGTGTCTTACAACCCCTGTTTTTACAGCCGGCGCACCGATGAGAACAGCGGGCGCAGCATGGTTCGGGCGGGGCGCGGGCGCTCCAGCCATTGGTCCACCAGTGGGCACCTCAGCGGTGCTTCCCCCGGCTTCGAAGATCCCAGGGAATCGAACGACCACCCGGATTTTGCAGGTGCGCCCACATGGCAACTGTGCGGGCGGACAGTCGGGTTGGATGCACCAGTTGTGTTGTGGCAAACCCCTGTCAACATGGTCGATGATTTGGCCCAACCCCTCGACTTGGAAGGGGTGGAGGCCCGGCGTGTTTGGGCATTGAACCGAACGGTCCCCTTTGGAGATTGGCCGACGTTGAAAGCGACAACGGCGAAGGGAGATACCGTTGAATGCACCGCGCCTGAGCACTGTGCGTGGGAAGGCCAATTGTCCACAGAAGCACCCAGAGAAGTCCTGTTGAATGAGGTGTTGGCGGAAACACCCGTCCAGCCGTTTGTTGAACTGGACGTCGGCAGCGAACCCGTTTGGACAGGCGATTTTGCGGTGAGCACGGATGATTCGTTTTGGTCCCCAGAGGCACAACACCCGCTGACCTCATCGGGGGTGAATTGGCTGCTGCCAGCCCACCAAACCTGGGCGTTTGCTGCCTGCCCCAACCGCCTGAACGCCGATCAAGTTTTGCCGTGGGAGGACATGCCGAGTTTTTGGGCGAATCCACTTGTGGCACTCCTTCAGACCGGTGCGAACCCGGCATTTCTTTGCGATACCGTGCAATTGAGCGATGGACGCCACGCCGCTTGGTTGGCGGATGCGGAAGGGGTGTCTTTGGAACGCTGCGGGGCGATGGGTTGGACGAGCTGCCGCGAACCCCTTGGACACAGCGCTGGGGAAGTGAATGCCACATTTGGCTGGTGCGACGGCTCCCCGGGCGCTATCAGCCATGCCCGGCTGGCGTCGCCTTACTGGCGACCCGGTGGCCCGCCCTTGCAGGCGTTTTGGTGCAGCACCCGTGAGGATTGCATCCCAACGGTCCACCTTCGTGCAGCCTGGTCGATGCGCGAGGTCGCCGCATTCAATTCGGCGAATCCGAACCCGCACGACCCAGAATGTTTGCAATGGACTTGGGAGGGCGAAAGCACCGGGGCCGCTGGTGTGCCGCCCGCAGGTGCTTATCTCGTGGAATGGCGAGGGTGTCCGGAGACAGGCTTGCCTTGGGCCTGGGCTCCCCTCTGCATTGAACCGCCATGACGAGCCAAAGTTGACGAACTTTGCCACCATGGCCTCAGCCGCATCCATCAACCTGCAGCGATACAATGGCGCTCCTTTGCCCGAAGGGGTAGAGTCCGTGGCGTGGCCAGCCATCCTGGGCGTGGCGATTTCCTTTGCTTTGATCGTGTTGCTTCGCGCTCGATTCGATCGGGAATGGCAATTGACGGTCTGGAGTTGGGGGGACATCCGACGGGTTTGGAAACGCCTGCCAAATGAATCAGCCCGTTCCGGTGGTGTCCTGATCAGCCACATGATTGGTTGGAGCGCTTGGGGAATGGGCGGGGCAACCTGGTGGCATGCAGCGCCGCTGATGGGGTTTGGGCGCGGCTTGCTGATGGGGGCGGCAGCCATTGGGCTGCGGGCATTGAGCACCGCCTTCGGCCGATGGCTCACTGGCGAAAGTGAAGTGTTCGAGAATTCCGCTGAACTTGACCGGCACTTGCGCAGCGGACTCGCTGCGCTGTTCGCTCTGGGCATTCTCGGCCTCGCCATTCGGGAGCCCCACGCCCAAGGGTGGGCTGCATCAGCACACAACCTCTTGTGGATTTGGGCGGGATGGCTTGTCATCAAGTGGTTTCGGGGCCTGCAACTCATGTTTCACAGAAGGATAGCAATTGGTTGGGGAATTGCGTACCTTTGCACCCTCGAAATCACTCCTACCATTGTCCTTGCAATGAAAGGTTTGGGGGAGTGGTGACGGGCTTGAACGACCACAATTTCCATGGCGAAAAAGATCAAGACCATCCTGATCTCCCAGCCCAAGCCGACCACGGAGAAATCTCCTTACTTCGACTTGGCGGATCAGCACAAGTTGACCGTAGACTTTCGGCCCTTCATTCATGTGGAGGGGCTTGAAGGTCAGGAATTCCGTCAACAACGCATCGACTTCAGCGAGCACACCGCGGTCATCTTGACCTCGAGAAACGCGGTGGATCACTTTTTCCGATTGGCCGAAGAACTTCGGTTCGAGGTGCCAGACAGCATGAAGTATTTCTGCATCAGCGAATCCACCGCCTACTATTTGCAGAAATACGTGGTGTATCGCAAGCGGAAGATCTTTCACGGGCAATTGCGCTTCCAAGACCTCATGGACTTGATCAAAAAGCACAAAAACGAAAAGTTCTTGCTGCCGTGCAGCGATCTGCTCAAGCCCTCCATTCCGAAGTTGCTCGAGGATGCAAAAATCGAGTACACCAAGGCGGTCATGTACCGGACCGTTTGCTCCGATCTCAGCGATTTGAGCGATGTGAAGTACGACATGCTCGTCTTCTACAGCCCCAGTGGCATCGAGAGCTTGTACAAGAATTTCCCCGATTTCGAACAAGGAACGACGTGCATTGCCACGTTTGGCCCCACGACGGAGAAAGCTGCCACCGAGAACAAGTTGCGGGTAGACATTGCTGCCCCGACCCCGAAGGCGCCTTCGATGACCATGGCCATTGAGCAGTACATTTCCGGGAAATAAAACCCGGTGTGACTGACCACCCTGCTCCGCAATCCCCCTTGGCTCCAAGGCGCCACCGCCTGCCGAAAGCCCATCGCCTGAAGTCGAAAAAATTGCTCGACGCCCTGTTTGCGCCCGGCGGTGAACGGCCGAACAAGGCTTGGCCGCTGCTGATGAAGGTGGTGGAAGCGGATTTGGTCACCCACTCGCCCACGCAAGCGGCCTTCAGTGTTTCCAAACGCCGATTTGCCCGTGCTGTGGATCGAAACCAAATCAAACGCCATTTGCGCGAGGCCTGGCGCCACGAACGCCACGATCTCGAAGAGCAGCTGGAGAAGCTTCAAAAACAATGGGCGATCGTGTTCATCTTTGTGGGACACGAATTGCCCGATGCCAAACGTTGTCGGAAAGCGATGCGAAAACTGACGGCCCAAGCTGTTCGGCAATTGACCCCCAACACTGACTGACTCTCCACAAGATGCATCAATCCTCACCTCGACGCCAGCGCAAGCGCAATTGGACCCCTGCTGTGGTCATCGCAGTGATCGGCCTGGCCAGCTTGGCTGCCCGCCCAATCCGCGAAAACTACTTCGAGATGTCGAAGCAACTCGAGATCATGAATGCCTTGTTCCGCGAGTTGAATGTCTATTACGTCGACGAATTGCAACCCGGCGAAATCATGGAAACAGGCATCAACGCCATGGTCAATTCGCTGGACCCGTACACCGTGTACTACCCGGAATCCCGCGTGGAGGACCTGCGGTTCATGACCACTGGAGAGTATGGCGGCGTCGGCGCGTCTGTGCAAATCATGGGGGAAAATGCCACCCTTGTGGACGTCTTTCCTGATTTTCCAGCCGCCGAAGCAGGGATGCGGATCGGCGACGTGTTGCTGAAGGTCTCGGGGGAGTCGATTGAAGGCCTCGACATTGACCAAATCTCCGAGCGCCTCCAAGGCGCCACCGGCTCAGAAGTAACGATAGAATACCGCCCGCTTGGTTCGGACACCTCTGTCACCCTGACCTTGACTCGAGAGAAGATCAAAATGCCTGCCGTCCCGTTCAGCGGCATCATCGGCGACAGCACGGCCTATGTTGTGCTCACCTCTTTCACCCGAAACTGCGCGGGCGAGGTGCGTCAGGCCATCAAAGCCCTTCAAGATTCGGTGGGCGTGAATTCGGTGATCTTGGACCTCCGCGGCAATGGTGGGGGCCTGCTCAACGAGGCCGTCACAGTGGTGAATCAATTCATTCCGAAGGGCGAAGAAGTCGTCAGAACCCGAGGGAAAGTCAAGGATTGGGAGAAAGTCTACACCACCCTCGGAACCCCCATTCTCGAGGATGAGCCGGTGATGGTTCTGGTCGACGGTTACAGTGCCTCGGCGTCGGAAATTGTCGCTGGCACGTTGCAGGACCTCGATCGGGCGGTGGTGATCGGGCAAGAAAGCTTCGGGAAGGGATTGGTGCAGCAGAACAAGGATTTGGCCTATGGAACAAAACTGAAAGTCACTGTCGCCAAATACTACACCCCCAGCGGCCGCTGCATCCAACGCCTTGATTACAGCCGAGATGGCGCAGAAGCCATTCCCGACTCCTTGCTGGAGACCTTCACCACCCGCAATGGCCGGCCGGTTCGGGATGGGAAGGGCATTCAACCGGACGTCCCAGTGGATGCCTTGTTCTACGGCCACGTGCTGGAGGGTCTCTTCGCCAGCGGCACGATCTTCCGCTACGTCAATGAATTTGTTGGGCAGAATGACAGCATCGGCCCAGCAGCCGCTTTTGCACTCAGCGATGCGCAATGGGAAGCGTTTGTGGCCTTTGCGGAAGCCGATGCGGGTTTGGCCTATCCATCGGCCACCTTAAGTGCCTTTGAAGACGCGGTCAACATGGCGAAGGAAGAGCGCTACTGGGCGTTGGATTCGTCGGCATTCCAGGCGCTGGCAGGTTTGCTCGCCCCGGAAGTGAAGAGAGATCTGAGTGCCTTTCGCGATGAAATCCAAGAGGCGCTGGAGCAGGAAATTGTGATGCGGTACCATTTGCAGCCCGGCGTCATTGAATGGATGCTCCCCCGCGACGAAGTGGTGGCGAAAGCCCTCGACATCATCCGCGACCGGTCGTTTGAAACGATCCTCGCCGGCACCCACGCCGACATGACCCCTTGATGCTGGCGACTGAACCACCCCGAACACCCCACAACCGCCGGGTTCACGCGTTGTATGCTTTCGGCATCGCATGGACAGCCGGTGCGATGGTGTTCTCCAACCTGTTGATGTCCCTCGGTGCTTTTGCGTTGTTGCTGGCTTGGGGGCATGATCGCTGGGCTTTGGGGCCGCTTTTCAAAGGTCGAGATCGCACCTTCATTCAAGAAAGCACCGTGTTGCTGGCCGTGGTGGGCCTGATGGGTTGGCAGGTGTTGGGGCTGGCCTGGACCGAAGACTTGGGCAATGGCCTGCAAGCGCTGCGCATCAAACTTCCTTTCCTGGCCTTTCCCCTCATTCTGCTGACTGGCCGTTTCGACCGAACCGCCGTCTGGCGGTGGTTGCCGGGGTGGTGGGCCGCCATGGTGGCTTTGGGCTGCCTTGTTGCACTCGCCCGGGGGTGGCTGTCGGATGAGAAGCTCTCGGCTCGGAATTGGTCTCCCTTCATCAGCCACATCCGCTTCAGTTTGATGATTGTCACTTCTTGGGGGTGGCTGAGTTACCGGTTGTTGCGCAGCCAGGGAAACAATCGGGCGCTGCACTTGGTGATTTGGGGCTTGCTGACTGCGATGAGTGGTCTGTTTTTGCGCCAAACCGGCGCCCTCACCGGCGTCGTCCTCGCCCCGATTGTCGCCGCGGCGTTGGTTGGGTGGGGCGCCCTCGATGGGCGCGGCGTGTCGCGGAGGACAGCCCGTCGATGGATGATGGGGATGGGTGGCGTTGGGGGGATGGGTTTGGCCTTGCTCTTGCTGAATTTGCGACCTGTCTTGCCCGACCTCGATGGCTTGCCCGAACGCAGCGCCGGCGGCGAATTGTATGTCCATCACCCGGACCGCTGCCTGCGGGAAAATGGCCACCACGTCTGGACCCACATCGCCTGGGGCGAGCTTCAGCGAACATGGAACACGCGCAGCAGCGTTCGGTTTTATGCGCTGGATGGGCGCAACCAGCAACTGCGCATGACGTTGATTCGATACATGACCTCTAGGGGGTTGACAAAAGACAGCCTCGGCGTGGCCGCATTGCGCGATGTGGATGTCGCGCGCATCGAATCCGGCGTTGCGTCCATTCTGGAAATCGAACACAGCGGGCTGCGCAGAAGATGGGATGTGTTGAAGTTTGAAGTCGATGCGATGTGCAGCGGTTTGGCGCCATCTGGCCAATCGGTCATGCAACGTTGGGCATTCCTGAAGACGGGCTGGTACATTTTCCACCACAGCCCGGCCTGGGGGGTGGGGACGGGCGATCTGGATTTGGCCTTTCATGAGGCTTACAATGCCATGGACAGCTCCCTTGCCGAGCCATTTCGGCTGCGCGCACACAATCAATTCCTGTCCTTCGCGCTCGGCGGCGGCCCGGTGGGGGCGATGTTGTTTTTGAGTGTCTTCGTTGCGCTGGTGGCCACAAGTCGCCGGCATGAGCTTGCGGGCCAAGAAAGCATGGCCGTGGCCACCCTGGTGTTTGCGCTGGTCTTTTTTCTTTCCTGCTGGACAGAAGACACCCTCGAGACGCAAGCAGGTGTGACCTGGGCAGGGCTGTGGGTCGGTCTTCTCGGGCGCAAGGGGGACTAATCAAAGACGCTGCGGGCCGCGCGGTCGGTGGCGCGTTCGGCGGCCATCACGATCTGGGAGGCCTCCAAGTCCAACCCCCCGTCTGGCGCAGCGCGGTCGGCAACAAGAACGTCGACGTGAGGACCAATGGGCCGCCACCGCTCCGGCCAAACCGGTGCGGCCGCGCCGAACAACCCGACCACTGGGGTGCCCATGGCCGCCGCCAAATGCAAGGGTCCGGTGCTTGCGGCGATGCAGAGCTGGGTTTGGCCCAAAAAGCCCATCAACGCCAGCACATCCATCTCTCCGGTCGCGTCCACAACCCCCGCCAAATGCCAAGGCAAACCAGCCATCGTCTGGCGTTCTGCAGCCGTTCCCGTGACCCACACCTGCCAGCCCGCCGCCACCAGCGCTGCGATCAACTCGGCATATCGGGGCATGGCCAAGTTGTTTGCACTCCCGTGTGACCCTGGGTGGATCGCCACTTTGCGGCCTGGCACCTTCCATTCGGCCTTGTCCGCGATGATGGACGGCAGGGGCAATGGGCGCATGTGAAGCCACTGTGCCAAATCCGCCGATGGCCCCGGCAACTGCCGCCCGGGCTTGGCCATGCCCGGCAACAACCGAACAGGCGCGAGCAACTGCAAACCATGCCACCCTTCGTGTTGACCGCTGCGTTTGCGCGACTGCCAAACGCCATGGCTCAAATGCCGCCAAGTCCACATGCGCCGGGCGGAACCGGCAACAACAGGAACGCCAGCTGCGACCAGCAGCGTCAGCAAAGCTCGGTCCGGGTAGGCCAGGATCACCAAGTCTGGCAAGGCCTCCTTTGAAGGCAAGGGCGCCCCTGGCGACCAGGTCACGACCCTATCGATGTCAGCACATGCCTCACCTACTGCGGCCGCATATGGACGACACACCCACACCAACTCCACCCCAGAGGAGGCCTCCTGGCGCAACCACCCGGCGATGGGCAGGGTCACCACGCCATCGCCAATGCCGTCTGTGCGGCAAATCCAAATGCGCCGCACCTCTGACCGACCCGCCGCCCGCAGGCGCTGAATGCCGCGAACCCTGTCGCTGATCTTGCGGTACTTTTCCCCCGTCGCGTGCGCGCTCCACCAGGCGATTTGCCAGCCAGCACGTCCATCGCGCCAACCCCCGCGCAACAAAACATTTTTCAAAAACTGAAAGCCTTGACGCGCCCAAATCTCCAGCCGAGAGGAGGGCTGGCGGCGATTCGAGGCAAGGGCGGCAATGTCAGAGAAGAAATGGATTTGGTTCAAATGATCTGCCAAATCGTAATAGGAATGGTGCAACAAGTCCCCCTTCAAGCGCACTTCCCGGGCCTGCTTGCTCTTCGCTTCCAGCCGGTCATGCGGATTTTCGCCTGTCCACAAGGCCGCATCCCGCCCGGCCAGCCGCACCTTTCGATCCGGATACCAGCCACCATGTCGAACCCAGTGCCCGCGATAATTCGTCAGCCGATGGACCGCCCAGACCACATCCGCATGAGGATCCTTCGTCACTTCGGTCTTCCAGGCCAGCAAAGACGCGCGCAAGGCATCGCTCAAGGCTTCGTCGGCGTCCAAGCTCAATACATGCGTGCCCGTCGTCAGGGACCAGGCCAGGTTTTTCTGTTCGATGTGCCCCAGGAAGGCCTGATGCACAACGCGGGCGCCATGTGCCGCGCAAATTTCCAGCGTCCGATCCGTCGAACCCGAATCCACCACCACCACCTCGTCGGCGATGCCATGCACCGAGGCCAAACAGCGCTCGATGTTCCGCTCCTCGTTCATCGCGATGATCGCCACGGACAACTTCACGTCAGTCCCGCTCATGGCCGGCAAGTTAGGATGAAGTAGCTTTGCGCGCATGAAAGTTCTGTTGCTCGGCAGCGGCGGTCGTGAGCATGCCATCGCTTGGAAATTGGTTGAAAGTTCCCTGCTCGGGGAGTTGCACATCGCTCCTGGCAATGCTGGAATGGAAAGCATCCGGCCTGTGCAACCACAGATGGCGCCCAACCTCGACCCGATGGACATTCCCGCCGTGCAGCGTTACGTCAAGCGCAACGACATCCAACTGGTGGTGGTCGGTCCGGAGGCACCGCTGGTTGCAGGACTTGCCGACGCTTTGGAGGCCGATGGCATCGCTGTCGTGGGCCCTGGCGCCAAGGGTGCCCAACTGGAAGGCAGCAAGGACTTCGCCAAGTCCTTCATGGCCCGACACAACATTCCCACCGCGGCTTACAAAACGTTCACGGCGGCACAAATCGATGAGGCCATCGCCTTCCTGGACACGTTCAAGGCGCCGTATGTCCTGAAAGCAGACGGTTTGGCGGCAGGCAAAGGCGTGGTCATCGCCTCGGACAAAGCCGAGGCAGAAGCCACTTTGCGAGACATGTTGTTGGACCAAA
>CBFIFE010000013.1:0-35608 GCA_965661765.1 uncultured Flavobacteriales bacterium | reverse complement strand
GGTTTGGCGAAGCCAGCGCCCAGGTCGTCATCGAGGAATTTCTCGATGGAATTGAAGTGAGCATGTTCGCCATTACCGATGGTCATTCCTTCCATTTGCTCCCTTCTGCCAAGGATTACAAACGTGTGGGAGAGGGAGACACTGGGCCAAACACCGGTGGCATGGGGGCCATTTCGCCTGTGCCGTTTGTCTCGCCGGAGTTTCAGGAAAAGGCTTTGAACCAAATCATTATCCCCACCATCAAGGGGCTCCAATCCGATGGCATTCCCTACAAGGGATTCATTTTCTTCGGTTTGATGAAGGTGGGAGGCGATCCGTATGTGATTGAATACAATTGCCGCCTGGGCGATCCAGAAACGGAGGTCATCATGCCACGGATGAAGAGCGACTTGCTCCATTTGTTCGACAGCTTGACAACGGGGATGCTTTCGGAATACGATTTGGTCATCGATGAGCGGTCAGCGTCCACGGTCATCCTGGCCAGTGCGGGCTACCCCGATCAATATGAAAAGGGATTGGAGATTCACGGCGCGGACACTGCCATGCCTCGGGGGGTGGTTTTTCACGCAGGCACAAAAAACTTCCGAAACAAGTTGGTCACAAACGGCGGCAGGGTGATGGCGTTGACGGGTTGGGGGAGTACGCTGGACGAGGCCTTGCGGAACAGCTACGCGCTGGCCGAAAAGGTCACCTTTGATGGTGCTTTTTTCCGGAAGGACGTGGGGGCGGATGTCCGGGATAACTAAGGGAACTAGGGAGACTAGGGGACCAGGGAGACTAGGGAGACTAGGGGGGCTAGGGTGACTAGGGAGCTAGGGTGACTAGGGAGACTAGGGGGACTAGGGTGACTAGGGAGACCAGGGTGACTAGGGAACTAGGGGACCAGGGGAACTAGGGGACCAGGGGAACTAGGGAACTAGGGGGACCAGGGAACGCTTGGGCGGGTTCGGGCCAACGGGACGGACAGGCCAACGGGACGGCCAAGCAAACGGGGCGGACGCGCGAACAGGATTTGCCGGTCGGGGCAACAGGAAAAAGCAGGGAAAGGGTTAGGCGAGGGTGCCGTCTTTCTTGGCCTTTGCAGAAAACTTCTTCTGCAATCGCAACCAAAAGGCAATGGCCACAAACCCAAACGCAATCACAGTCCAATTGAAACCCGCAGAAATGGGCACCAAGACAGCTTCGAATGTCCACTCGATGAATTTCCCGATGGGTGTAATGATTTCCTGCGTGTTCATGTCCGGTATATTCGCGGCAGAAATGCCTTTTTCAAGACCGCAAAAGTAACGCATTCGTGATTTCCATCCTACGATCGAATCAGCCAATTGCTTGGGGCTTGGTCCCGTTGATCATGGCCTGTCTGGGATTCCTCGTCGTTCTGGTCACGGGAACCCCATGGGTGGCGGTTGTGCGCCATGGCGCAGCCGGCATTCTTGTTGCCGCGCTTGTGCATTTTTTGTACACACGGGCTGGATTTGTTGAACGCGCGGATTCGGCAGCATCGGTGTTTTTGGCCTGGGTTTGGATGGTGGGTCAGTTGGTGTTTGTTGCGCCCGAAACCGCGGCAGAAGCCTGGCAATCAGATATCGGCGCGCTGGTCATGCTCTGGGCTTGGTGGCCCGCCTTGCGCATTCAGCGGCAGCCTTCGACGGCGCACTTGGGGTTTGTGGCCGGGGCGCTCACGGGTTTGGCCTGCTTGCTGGCACCCGGATTGTGGGGTGCGATGGTGGGCCTGGTTTTGGTCCAAATCTTGACGCGCTCATTCCAATTTCGGGAGTTGGCGTTGTTGGTCATCGGGTGGGTTTGGCCCGTGGCGATGGCTTGGGTTTGGGGCTGGCTCTTGGCGGATGGACCCAGCGCGTTTGTTGAGCCCAACCCATTTCTGCCGAGCTTCCCTGGTGACTTTGCTTGGAAAGCCCCGGGGATTTCCTGGGGTGCTGGGGTGTTCGGTGGGGTGTGGATGGTTTGGGGATTGGCTGCGATGCTGCGCCGTCAGTCAGGTCATGGCTTGACGACGCAAATCACAAGACGCAATGTCTTTTTGCTCCTTTGGACAACAATGGCCGGTTCTGTTTGTTGGGATGGCCTTATGGGTGCGGGCGGGCTGTCGGCCACGACTTGGGCCACTTTTGCCGTCTCCGCGGGGTTTTCCGGGAGTTTGATGGTGCCCGATGCCGGCCGGCCTTTCGATGGGATGAAGCGGCGCCGACAGGCCACCATGCTGGCCGTGGTGGGGCTGGCAATGGGCTTGGCAGTGGGGGTTTGGCTCAGCCAAATTGCCTGATTTTGCCATCGCTCCTTTCCAAAAAAATACGACCTTCGCGACATGAAAATTGGCGTAGTCACCTTCCCTGGTTCCAACTGCGACATGGACATGGTTCATGCGCTCCGGGACGACTTGGGCTTCGATGTGGTTCAATTGTGGCACAAGGACCGCGACTTGCAGGGGGCAGATGCCGTGGTGCTGCCCGGCGGGTTTTCCTATGGCGATTATTTGCGAAGTGGCGCCATTGCTCGGTTTTCACCCATCATGTCTGAAATTGTGAACTTTGCCAATCGCGGGGGCCGGGTCTTGGGCATTTGCAATGGGTTCCAAATCTTGTGCGAGGCTGGGCTTTTGCCGGGCGCCTTGTTGCACAACGAGCACAGGAAATTCATTTGTGAGAACGTCAACCTCAGACCTGTTTCACGGGCGGCCTGCCTCACCCGGGAGCTTGACCCCGCGCAGCACTTGACGATTCCGATCGCCCACGGAGAGGGCAATTTCTTCATCAGTGAAGATGGTTTGAAGCGCCTAGAGGACACCGATGGCATTCTCTTTCAATACGCCGATGCCGAGGGACAGGTGAACCGATGGGCAAATCCCAACGGTTCGACGAACAACATCGCCGGCGTCGCCAACGAGCGCATGAATGTTTTCGGCATGATGCCGCACCCAGAGCGGGCCACGAGTGAACACCTCGGGAATACGGACGGCGTGGGCATCCTGCGGGGGCTCGCGATGATGGTGGAAGCCTGATTTGGTCTGAAGGCGCGTGTTGAAGGCCAATCTTTGAAAAGTGCAGCGGCTCAAAACATGTTTCCGTTAGATTTGTTCCATTCGCAATCGGGCAATGAATCCTGATCCAGAACCATGAAAAACTACCCTGCCGGTCCGCATCTCTCGCAAATCGAATTCCCTTCAGATCTGCGCAACAAATTTGCAAAGGCCGATCTGCCAGAGATCAGCAAGGAGCTCAGGGACTTCATCATCGATGTGGTGTCTGAGCAAGGTGGGCACTTCGGGGCGAGCCTCGGGGTCGTGGAACTGACTGTGGCGCTTCATTATGTGTTCAATACGCCGGAAGACCGGATTGTTTGGGATGTGGGCCACCAAGCCTACGGGCACAAAATTTTGACAGGACGCCGCGAGAAATTTCCAACAAATCGGCAAATCGGCGGTCTGTCCGGTTTTCCGAAACGCAGCGAAAGTCCTTACGATACTTTTGGTGTGGGGCACAGCTCCACTTCGATTTCGGCGGCGCTCGGCATGGCGGTGGCCAGCCGGATGTCTGGCGATAGGAAGCGACAACACGTTGCGGTGATCGGGGATGGGGCGATGACGGCTGGTTTGGCCTTCGAGGGTCTCAATCATGGCGGGGTCGAAGACACGAACATGTTGGTGATCCTCAACGACAATTGCATGTCCATCGACCCCAATGTCGGTGCATTGAAGGAATACCTGACCGATGTCACCACCTCGCACACCTACAACAAGGTGAAGGATGAGGTTTGGCATTTGTTGGGGCGCATCAGCAAGTTTGGTCCCAATGCCCAGGCCATCGCGCAAAAGGTCGAAAACGCGGTCAAGTCGGCCATGCTCAAGCAATCGAACCTGTTCGAATCTTTGAATTTCCGTTACTTCGGACCCGTCGATGGCCACGATGTAGAACACCTTGCCGAAATTTTGGCGGACATCAAAGACATTCCTGGTCCCAAGTTGCTGCACTGCGTAACGGTCAAAGGAAAGGGTTACGCCCCCGCGGAGGCAGGAAGCCCGACCAAATGGCATGCCCCGGGGTTGTTTGACAAAGTCACAGGAGAGATTCACAAAAGCCCTGCAAGCGGTCCCAAACCGCCCAAGTTCCAAGATGTCTTCGGCCACACGATCATCGAACTGGCCAAGCAAGACGAACGCATCGCTGGCGTAACCCCCGCGATGCCCACTGGCTGTTCACTCAAATTTATGCTCGAAGAGATGCCGGACCGGGCGTTCGACGTGGGCATTGCGGAACAACATGCCGTGACGTTCTCTGCAGGCCTTGCAGCGGAGGGCAAAGTGCCGTTCTGCAACATCTATTCGAGCTTCATGCAGCGGGCGTATGACCAAGTCATGCACGATGTCGCTTTGCAAAACCTTCCAGTGGTCTTTTGCTTGGACCGAGCAGGTGTCGCGGGTGCAGATGGACCCACCCACCATGGTGCGTTCGACATCGCTTACATGCGTTGTTTGCCGAACATGGTGGTGAGCGCACCGATGGATGAAATCGAACTCCGCAACCTGATGCTGACGGCCGCCGAGAGCGGGGTGCCATTCTCGATTCGCTACCCCCGGGGAAATGGATCGATTGTCGATTGGCAGGTGCCCATGAAGCCTTTGAAAATCGGCACAGGCCGGCGGATGAACCAAGGCGATGATGTGGCCATTCTGACGATCGGAGCGATTGGAACGCAGGCCACTGCAGCGGTTGCCAAGCTGGCCGATCGAGGCATTTCTGCAGCGCATTATGACATGCGGTTTGTCAAGCCCATCGATGAAGTGATGTTGCATGAGGTGTTTGGTCGTTTTGAATCCGTGATTGCGGTAGAGGACGGATGCATCGTGGGCGGATTCGGAAGCGCGGTCGTCGAGTTCATGACCGATCAAGGGTACACAGCACAAATCAAACGCCTCGGCATGCCCGACCGATACATCGAGCACGGCACGCAAGAAGAATTGTACGCACAATGCGGTTACGACGCTGCGGCCATTGTGGAAACGGCCGTGGAATTGGTCGGGGAAGCCAGTGCTCGCCGAAGCGGCAACGCTGCTGCCGGACCTCGGCTGGCCTGACGCAAATCGCTGCAGAACAATGGATAGCGCTCAGATCATCAACAAGGTAGAAGCGAGTGGCCTTGTGCAACTCGAACTGAAGGATTTGCTTCCAAATGTCGATGTGGTGGGACTGGATTTGGCCCCATTTCTGTGGCAAGGCATGGTGCTTCGCGAGAAAGAATTCCGCCAAGAAATGAAAGAACTGCGGGCGGCTGAATGGTCAAAGGCCACGGTGGCGTTGCACTGTTCTGCCGATGCCATCATCCCGGACTGGGCTTGGATGCTGGCGAGTGCTGCGGTTCTCGACGCCGGGAGCACCGTGGAAATCGGTGATGTCGCCTCGGTCCGAACCCGCTTGCACGTCCTTCACATCTCAAGCATGGATGTCAGCGCTTATGCGGAGGCCAGGGTGGTGGTCAAAGGTTGCAGCGACTGGGGCGGGCCAGAGGTCCTGTCGGCCTTGGTTTGCCGGTTGCAGCCGGTCGTCAAAAGCCTGATGTTTGGCGAAGCCTGTTCGACCGTGCCCATCTTCAAGCGTCGGCAGTAACTTGCCGGCAGAATGATCACGCCTCCTTCCGACAAAAAACTGTTCTTGCTCGATGCGTACGCCCTGATTTTCCGGGCCTACTACGCCTTCATCAAGAACCCCCGCATCAACTCCAAGGGCCAAAACACGAGTGCCATCTTCGGCTTCACAAATGCCGTCCTCGAAGTGCTCCGCAACGAAGCACCGACGCATTTGGCGGTGGTCATCGACCCGCCCGGTGGGACTTTTCGCAACGAAGTTTTCCCGGAATACAAGGCGAACCGGGATGAAACGCCGGAGGACATCAAACGCGCTGTCCCTTGGGTCGCTCGTGTCCTTGAAGCTTTCGACGTTCCCTTGCTCTCGCTCGAAGGGTACGAAGCCGACGACTTGATCGGCTGCCTCGCCAAACAAGCTGCTGCCGAGGGCTTCGACGTCTACATGATGACCCCTGACAAGGATTTTGGGCAGCTCGTGACCGACAAGGTGCGCATGTTTCGGCCTGGGCGAGGTGGTGGTCCGGCGGAGGTGTGGGGACCGGCGGAAGTGTGCGAGAAGTTTGGGGTGGATCGACCAGACCAAATCATTGACCTCCTCGGCCTCATGGGCGACAGCGTGGACAACATTCCCGGCATCCCCGGTGTGGGGCCCAAGACAGCCTCGAAGTTCATCAAGCAATACGGAAGCCTCGAAGGGTTGATTGCCCACGCCAGCGACCTGAAGGGCAAGATGCGCGAAAAGGTGGAGGCCAATGTGGAGCAAGCCCGGCTTTCGAGAGAGCTGGCGACGATCCAGGTGGATATGGATTTCGCCCTCAATATCGAAGCCATGAAGATGGGCCAACCCAAGCCCGACTTGCTTCGTGAGGTCTTTGAAGAATTGGAATTTCGGACCCTGGCCACAAGAATCCTGGGCGCGGACGCTCAAGCCACCAGCGCCGCCCAAGTGGTTGCGCCGGATACAACTGGCCAATTGGGCATGTTCGACCCGCCACCGGGTGATGACAACGCCGAAGAAGCCGCTGCCCCTGGTTTCAAAACCCTGGCCGATGTCCCGCATGCCTACCATTGCGTGCGAACGGAGGAGGCCTTGACCGCATTGCTCGAAACACTCCAGGCTGCGCCAGTCTACGCCTTCGACACCGAGACCACTGGGTTGGATGTGATGACCGTAGACCTTGTCGGCATGTCCTTCGCGGTGGCGCCGGGCGAGGCCTGGTGGGTTCCTGTGGCCGGCGGACCCTGGGCGGACGAGCAAGCGCTGCTGGGTCGCTTCGCTCACATTTTTGCCGACCCCGACAAAACCGTCGTCGCGCACAATTTCAAGTATGACTACAAGATGCTCGCCCGACGCGGCGTCATCATTGCCAACCAAATCTTCGATACCATGGTGGCCCATTACCTCGTGCAGCCCGAAGGTGGGCACGGGCTGAATCGGCTGGCAGAAACGGATTTGGGCTATGCCCCCATCGCCATTGAAACCTTGATCGGCAAGAAGGGAAAGAACCAAAAAACGATGGCGGATCTCGACCCCACGGCCATCACCGATTACGCCTGCGAAGATGTCGACATCGCCTTGCAACTCCAGGCCACGTTCGATCCGCAACTCGACACCCACAATGCCAGGCGCCTCTTCGAGGATGTCGAAATGCCCTTGGTGCGCATTCTCGCGGACATCGAGTTGACGGGTGTTCGCATCGATGCCGAGCGCTTGCAGGCCTACAGCATCGAGCTGGCCGAAAAAATCAATGCCCTCGACGTGGAGATTCAGGATTTGGCCGGCAAGGCATTCAACGTGGACAGTCCGAGGCAACTCGGCCCCATCCTCTTCGAAGATCTCGACATCCCTGCTGGACGTTTGAAAAAGACGAAAACCGGGCAATACCCGACGGGAGAGGATGTTTTGGCCAAACTCGCACACCACCACCCCATCATCGACAAAATACTCGAATACAGGAAGTTGCGAAAGCTCAGAAGCACATATGTCGAGCCACTTCCCGGGTTGATCCATGCAGAAACCGGCCGTGTGCACACCCACTATATGCAGACTGTTGCAGCCACTGGCCGACTGAGCTCAAACAACCCCAACCTGCAAAACATCCCCATTCGCACGCCCGAGGGACGAGAAATTCGTCGGGCATTCGTCCCTGCATCTGCCGACCACGTGCTGCTCGCCGCCGACTACAGCCAAGTCGAGCTGCGCGTTGCGGCGGCTCTCAGCGGCGATCCCGGGCTTGTCGAAGCCTTTGTGTCTGGGGATGACATCCACGCGGCCACGGCTGGAAAAGTGTTTGGTGTAGGGATCGACGAGGTCACGCGCGAACAACGAAGCCAAGCCAAGGCTGTCAACTTCGGAATCCTTTACGGCCAAGGGGCCTTCGGCCTCGCCAACACCCTCGGCATCTCTCGCCGCGAGGCCAAATCCATCATCGACGCCTACTTCGCTCAATTCACAGCCCTCCAGCAATTCACAGCGGATGCTGTCGAAAAGGTTCGGACAACGGGCTATGCCGAAACCATCCTGGGCCGCCGCCGACTCCTGCCGGACATCCACTCGAGCAACGCCACTGTCCGCGCCTTCGCAGAGCGCAATGCGGTCAACGCACCCATCCAAGGTTCGGCCGCCGACATCATCAAGGTGGCGATGGTCAACATCGACCGCGCCATGCGCTCTGCGGGCTTCAAGGCTCGCATGATCATGCAGGTCCACGACGAACTGGTCTTTGACGTACCCAGAAACGAGATCGAAGCCATGAGCGCCCTGATTCGTAAACACATGGAGTCTGCAGTCGAACTCCCAGTTCCTCTTGTCGTCGACATGTCCACGGGTGAGGATTGGCTCGAGGCACACTGATTGACCAGGAAACTAAGGAAACCTTATCACCAGGGAGACCAAATCACTAGGGAAACCAAGGAAACCAAATCACCAGGGAGACCAAATCACTAGGGAAACTAAGGAAACCAAATCACCAGGGAGACCAAATCACTAGGGAAACCAAGGAAACCAAATCACCAGGGAGACGAGGGGAAGCGGGCGCGGGGCTTACAAATTGCGTCTCGACCTTGGATGTGCCAAGGGCACGTGGAGGCTCGCCAAAAAACGTGAGGAGCACAGCGGAAAAGATGAATTGAGTCAATCAGCGACGATGCTCCTCGTCTGGACGAAGGAATGTCTCACGCCGAGTTACGCTTCGTTCGCAACCCAGGCGGTCCGCCACTTGCAGCCACCGCCGCCTCGCTGCGCGTCAATTTCGGCGGCAGCTCCTGCGCTCCGGACCACGTGTCTTGTCGGCCTTTGGCCGACACCACCCCCTAGTCACCCTAGTCACTCCCTCCCTCTCGATTCAGCTCACTTGCTGCCGACCAACACCGTCACACAACCCTCATGCAGGATCGCTGCATCTGACGGGGGGACTGCGATTTGGACCAAAAGCTGTTGCGTGGTCTGAACCTGAAAATCCACATAATCGCGTTCCTCAGAGGCCTGCTCAGAGTCGTAGAGCTGGGCGCCCGACGCGTCGAGGATTTTGAACTGGATGTCCCCGAGAATCGGATGACTGCAAACGACCAACCGATAATCTTGGCCCGCGAGAAATGTGAGCATCAGCTCAGCTTCGTCGCCAGGAATGAGAATTGCACTGTTGTAATTGTCGTTTTGCATGTAGCCGTCAAGCTGCGTCATGCAGTTGCGCTTCGTGAAGGAGCGGCATTGTGCCTGCGCCGTGTTGGTGGTCAGGAGGGCAAAAACACCCCCAATCAGCATGGTGAAAATTGTATTCTTCATCGTTCGTAGGGGTTGTTGTTATTGCACTTGGACCAAACCATTCCTCACCTTCTCCACCGCTGCCGCGATGGCATTGAGGGCTGCGTCGTCTGCCGAGAAGGTCGGGCCTCCACCGATGACGATGACGGCGGCATCTTGGTTCGCTGCAGCGGCACCTTGGGTCATCGTGACACCATCGTAGGCGGCTTCAATGGGCGCCAGGGCCTCGAGCATGTTCGTCAACGCCGATGTTTGCTCGTAGGAACGGCAGAGTCGCAGCACGTCGTCGAGGGTCAGTTTTTGTTCAGCAATTCGGGCTTTTAGCATCTCGGGCGCTTCGCTCATGTGACGGGTGGCCAGGTAAATCCCTTCCACCCAGCCTGAAGCCACAACCAAACCCGCGAGATCTTCCATCCCGTTCGACTTCAATTGTTCGTTGAGGTCATAGAATGTGTCGGAGACAATGTTGATGAGCGCAGCGCGGTCGTTGCGATTGTCGCTTGCGCGCTTCATCACGTCATCGCTGATGACGTTGCTCAATCCGAGCGATTCCGCAAGCGCCTTGACGGTTCTCAAGTATTCGAGCGCAGCACTGTTTTCCTCGAAAATGGTGGCATAACTGAGGTCAGCTCCGTAAACGCCGAGGCTGATCGCCTGCCGGTCAGAGGTCGTGTAGTCCTTGAGCTTGTCCGTGGCGTTGAGGTCCTCCCCGTGGAACTTCGCGCCACTCCTTTGAATCAAGGAGGCTGTCTCCATGGGCGAAGGTGCCGCGTGGAAAATTTTCTTCAGCGTCGTGGTTCGGTTGGACACGGCCATGCCCTCATCGCTGGTGGCTCCTTCGCCCGCTGGCTGTTCCTGTTGAGTTGTTGTCGCAGCAGCAGCGTCGTCGGATTGGCTGGTTTCGCCACTTTCTCCGCAGCCGAAAAGGACCATTGTGGCCAAACCTGCGAGGGCGCCAAGCCCCGTCAGTACTGGCCGAATCGGCCGGAATTTGAATTCAATGCGCATGGGTTGAGTAGATTCAGTTTTCATTCGGAAGTTCTCGCATCGGCTTGGGTTACGAGCGTTCCAGGAAAAAAGTTCTACACGTGGCCTTGTTCAATGTGAAAAAAACCAAACACCCCGCTTGCAGCCGTCAGTCAACCACCAAACGCACGGAAGTGCGCTGGCCATCAAGGTCAAGCGTGACCAAATAAACGCCGGCAGACCAATCGCTGGACGCCAATGGAATGCTTTGCAAACCAGGCGACAATCGTTGCTCGGTCATGGGCTGAGCGATGACGCGGCCCGCCAAATCCCGCACCACAACGCCGGCCAGGTGCGGCTCCACGGTGCGAAACGCCAAGGTGGCCACGCCGTTGTCTCCCACAGGGTTGGGGTACATCCGCAGATCCAGTTGCCCTTGGGCGGTGGCCGTTGCGATGTCATTCGTGCCGACAGCCACAATGTTGACGTCGTCGAGGAAGATGTTGTTGCCCAAGCGGCTCTCAAATTCGAACTTGAGGCGGAATTGGTTCGTCAAATAGGCCTCGTAGGGCAAGACCAGCGTGTGTTCGTTCCATTCGTCCGGTCCGTTGGGCAAGAACATGAAGGGGTGTGGTGGCGCCGAGGGCAGATCTGTGTAGCCTCTGTGCATCCGCCGGAGATTCCAAGTCGCGCCGCAATCGCCTGATGCATAGACCTTCAGGCGGTCGTCGGTGTCGTCTTCATCCTCGTCGGTGCCTCGGAAGGCATAAGCCCACTTGTAGCTGACATGGATTTCCAGGGTGTTGGACATGTCCATGGTGCTCGTGATGAGGGCATCAGAGTTGAATTCCAAATCATTGCTGTAATTCCGAATCCACATGGACTGACCGCCACTCGCCGAAGCGGCCGTTGTGACTTCCCAGCCATCGCCATCCACAAACGTGTTGTTGTGGAACCAATTCTCCGCGTCGAGAAACTCCGCCTCGAAGCCATCGACGAAGGGCAGGTCCATGGCTCCGTTGGGCAACACTTGGATGTAATCCGCCTCGGCGGCAGACACCGCCTCAGTGCCGTTGCCCGCCGTGAGTTCCACATCGTAGAAGCCCGGCGCATCGAACGTGACCCATGGGGACTCACCCGTTGCCATTGTACCATTGGAAAACGCCCAAGACCAATCCGTCACCCCATGGAAGGAATCGTCGAAAAACTGCACAGAATCCCCGGCGCAGATGGTGCGACGATCCGAAGAAAACCGCGCCTGGCAAAGAATAGGCGCTGACGAGACGCCGGTTTCTTCCAGGTTTTGGGCAGTCCACAAATCGTTGCGGTCCGCAATGCTGCTGTAGAGGGCGGCGCGCATGCGGTCGATTTGGCCTTGAGAAAACATCCGGCCACAATAAGAGTACTCCATGTAATTCTGCACGTTGTCCAACGAACCACAGCTTTCTCCATCCAGCGTGCAAGACGTCCAACCCCGCGTGAGCGGCGTATCCTCGACCAAATCGTCCTCATCGCAATTCTCTGCTCCGCCAGGATTGTTCGAATTGCCCCAAGTGTGGCGGAGGTTGATCCAATGCCCCACCTCGTGGGTCAAGGTTCGCGAACGGTAGTTGTTGCTCGTCCCGATGTTTCCTGTGTAGTCGTGGGCGAGGACGATGCCGTCATTTCCTGCGTTTTGGTTGCTGGCCACAGAACCAGGGTACAAGCTGTAGCCCGCCGCTCCAGATGCATTCTCCACAACCCAAATGTTGAGGTAGCTCTCCCGAGGCCAATTGATCAGGTCCTTGACATCTCCATCGCCCACATAGGTCAAGGGCGACTGCAGGCGGTTGATGCCTGTGTGGCAGTTCCCCTGCGGATCCCGCTGGGCCAACCGAAATTCGATAAAGGCATCGCCTGTGATGCCTGTGAAGTCTTCGACGATTTGGTCGGCGTCCGAATTGAGGAAACGGAAGTCGCGGTTCGCCACCTCGATGGCGCTGTAAATCTGCTCGTCGCTGATGTTCTCCGGGCCATTGTCGTGAATCACATGGAAAACGACCGGCACGATGATCAACTCTTCGCGTTGACCGGCGGCACCATTTGTGATGAAATCACGCGTGAAGGCCTCGAGTTCCGCGTCGGCCTCCAAGGCCTGCTGGCGCGCCTCTGGATGGCGCTCAAAAAGCCACTCCGTGGCGTGGTGGTGGCCGCAGGTGTGGACGTCCTGGGTTTGGGCCAAAACAGGTGTCGCAGCGACCATCGCCACCACAAATGCGACCCAAGTCACATGTGAAAGCTGAGCCAAAAGGTTCCAGTTCAAATTTTTCATGGCAGCGCAAGCAGGTTTTCAATCAATGCAGAACGGCAATTTACAACGATTTGCGTAAGATTCAGGCCCCGCGACGGCACGCCCAATCCGAGCTCCACGCCAGATGTAACCCAAGTCACCGAGAAGCGCCACCCCAGAATCTACTTTTGAGACAAACTTCGCGACACATGAACAACGATTGGATGCGCAATGGCGCGATGACCTTCGGACTGGCCCTCGGATTGACCGCTGCCTTGGCATCTTGTGGCACCGCGGACAGCGGAACCGATCAGGGTGCTGACAACGCCGCCACCCCGGTTCAGCCCACCACAAACCGAGCCGAGGATGTGGACGTTGCAAAATTTTCAGAGCTCCTTGCCACATTGGACAACCCGATTCTGCTCGACGTCCGTTCTGACGGGGAATGGGCCGAAGGCCATTTGCCGAATGCTTCGTACATCCCATTTCAATCTCCGGATTTCACGCAGCAATTGGCTGCACTGGACAAGAATCGGCCGGTTTTGGTGTATTGCGCATCTGGCGGGCGAAGCGCTCGGGCGATGAATGCTTTGAACCAGGCAGGCCAAACCGAGGTCTACAACCTCCTCGGCGGCATCCGCGCTTGGTCTTCTGCAGGCGAACCTGTCGTCCACGGCGACCCCACCCCCATTCAACCCTGAACCCTCATAGAGATGCAAGAGTACATCGACCTCATCGTCAGTGGATTTTCGGGCTACGCGAACTACCTCTGGCAAGAAATCACTTGGTCTTCAGCGAATTGGAAGCCATGGTATGAGAATTATTTCTACTTGCTCATCGTGTTGTCCTTGGTCGTCTGGGGCATCGAGCTGTCTTCTCCTTGGCGGAAGAACCAGGCACCGATCCGCAAGGACTTTTGGCTTGATGCCTTTTACATGTTCTTCAACTTCTTCCTGTTCAGCCTTGTGGGGTACAACTCCTTGAGCATGGTCGGCGTCGAATTGTTCAGTGAATTTCTGGGCATGTTCGGCATCACAAACTTGGTCGCCTTCGAAGTGGCTTCATGGCCGCATTGGGCACAATTGCTCACCATGTTCCTATTGGTCGACTTCATTTCATGGTGGACACATCGCCTGCTGCACCGGGTGCCGTTCCTCTGGAAATTTCACAAAGTCCATCACAGCGTGAAGCAAATGGGGTTCGCGGCACACTTGCGGTACCACTGGATGGAGACCATTGTTTACAAGTCGATTCAGTACGTGCCATTGGCAATGATTGGGTTTGGTTTGCAAGACTTCTTCATCATCCACATGGTGGCTTTGGCGATCGGCCACATCAACCACGCGAACCTCGACTGGGACTACGGTCCGCTGCGGTTTGTGTTGAACAACCCGAAAATGCATATCTGGCATCACGCCAAAGACATCGGCAACAACCACTACGGGGTCAACTTCGGGATCAGTTTGAGTGCGTGGGACTACATTTTCGGCACCGCCTACATTCCCCACGATGGACGGGACATTGAACTGGGCTACCCAGGCGATGAGTCCATGCCGGAGGGTTTCATCGGTCAATCGATTGCTCCTTTCAAACCCGAGCGAGCAAGGCCCTTCGAGAAATGAATGACATTCGCACTTGGCTGCTCGCCAGCTTGACCTTGGGCTTGGCCCCATTTTTTCCAGAACCCCACATCGTGGGCAAAATCCGATGGATTGCCGGTGGTGCGGTGGGAATGGGACCGATGGATTGGTTCGATGTCGCCTTGCATGGTCTGCCTTGGTTGATGCTGATCCGAGCCATTGTCATTGCTTTGCGGGGCAAGCAAAAGAAAGCGCCAACACCCTCAGCCAAACAACCCTGATGGGGTCAGCCGGGCAAGAGCATCCACCGGAATAATGGGGATTGACCCGGCTGCGCGCATCTGCACGGCCTACTTCTGAGCCGACTTTTCCAACCGAAATCCCACATCTGCGATGCCTGGGAGCGGATCCAAGCGCATGGCGTGTCCCACGCTCAATTTGTACGTGCCTTTCAAGGGAAATGAAGCATGGCGCTGAAAGCCGATCCTGTGGTCCACCAGCGGCCCAGAACCCGTGCCCAGCCATTTCCCGCGCTCGTCCGCGAGCTCGCACAACACCGTGTCCCTGCGACTGCGTCCATTGGGGAAGGAGTAGTCGACAAACAGATACAAATTGCTGAAGGGATAATCCTGGTTGTGCCGGATGTCGAGAAAAAAGTCGTTCGGTGTCAGCGTATCCAACACCTCAAATTCAAATTCTTGAACATCCACGGCCTCCCAACCGGCAGCAGGGTCAATCGCATGCGATTCTGCATAAATGGGCTCAGGGCCACAACCGGCAATCCACACCAATAAGACCACCAAAATCAGACTGAACGTCCAATTCCTCATGGCTTCAACCTTCGGCACCACCACTGCCGCTGTTGTTGGGACGCTCTGTCCTTCCACCGCCTCCACTTCCGCCTTCTCCGCCACCACGGCGTCGATTCCTGCCACCGCGACTTCTCGATCTTGGAGAACCTCCGCTCCTCGTTCCTTCGTTCCCGCTGCTCTTCGTGCCTTTGTTCGCGCCGCTCCTCGTTCCTTCGTTCCCGCCGCCCTTTGTTCCTTCGTTCCCGCCGCTCTTCGTGCCTTCGTTCCCGCCGCTCTTCGTGCCCCTCGTTCCCGCGTTCCCTGGTTTCCGCCTGTTGTTTCCAGCGGGCCGACGCTTTTTGCGTCTCCTCCGTTCTTCGTCAAATCGCGTCAAATCATCTTGACCGACAACATTCGCGTAGACATCCTCCATCTCATTGGGCTCCTCCTCAATCGCAAATTCGGTGAGACTTGCCGGCGTTTCTCCGCGCTCATTCATCGCCTGCAACTCCTTCATGTCCTGAACGGTCACAGCCACAGGTGAAGAGCCTGGCTGGTCGAGCGGCAAGAGGTAGACCAATTCCTTGAAGATGTCCATTTTGAACACCACCGCCTTTCCCTCCTTCAGTCGCACCTTCGTGTTGGGCGCGGGGAAATCTTTGATGGCCTCCACATATTGATCCAGTTCGTAATTGAGGCAGCACTTGAGTTTGCCACACTGGCCAGCGAGCTTCTGCGGATTGAGGGACAATTGCTGATATCGCGCCGCAGAAGTGGATACACTTCGAAAATCGGTCAACCAACTCGAACAACACAATTCACGCCCACAAACACCGATACCTCCGACACGGGCCGCTTCCTGACGAGCACCGATTTGCCGCATTTCAATGCGAACACCGAAAGCACTGGCAAGCTGTCGAACGAGAATGCGAAAATCCACTCGTTCATCCGCCGTGTAGTAGAAAGTCGCCTTGCGGCCATCTCCTTGAAACTCGACATCAGAGAGTTTCATGGTCAAGCCCACCTCTCGGATGATTTTTCGGCCCTCCTCCTTTGTGGCCTCTTCCCGCTTCCGCGCCTCTTGCCAAACATCGAGGTCCTCCTGGGCGGCCTTCCGCAAGACCTTTTTGATCTCGTGGTCATCGCGGACCTTCTTGGCCTTCATTTGGTTTCGAACCAATTCCCCGCGCAAACTCACCACCCCAATGTCATGGCCGGGATCTGCATCCACCACCACCACATCCCCCACTTGCAAGCTGAGCCCCTGCGAACGGCGATAAAACCCTTTCCGGTTCGACTTGAACCTCACCTCCACAACATCAAATGGCGATGCGCCATCGGGCAATGCCACCCCTTCGAGCCAATCGAATACGGTCAACGGTCCACAACCGCCAACACCGCAGTTGCCGTTGCTTTTGCAACCGCGCGGCGTCCCATCTGCTCCATTCCTGCAATTTGAACAACTCATGATTCAGCGAAGATAAGCACGCCGGCCACGGTTCGGGACAACACGCAACAGGGGAAATTCAAGGGGATCGCCGGAGCAACAGGTTCACCCTGACACTCAGGTCCATAAACACGAGTTTGCCATTGACATTCCCAGAAATGTCGCGGTGAGCCATTTCGAGTTCACGATGCAATTCACGGATGTTTGCATGGTGAATGAAAGGCGCAAATTTCTCTGCAAACGCCCTTTCCTTTGCTGTCAATCGGACCAAATCCATCGCCCCGTAATTCCCGACAATGCACTGACGAACCATGTGCAGGGCGTAGAGCAGAAAGCGCTTCATGGCCTCCCGACCCGGTTTGGCGAACTGATCCGACAACGCGACCAACGCCCCTGCCTGACTCCCGTAACAGGCGCGCATCCATTCGACGAACAATTCGTGATCGGCTGTCGCACCGCCCGAGCTGGCCAAGCGCATGGCCGACGCCAGGTTGCCCTCCACCACCCGCGCGAGGTCCGATGCGGCATCGGCGGAAAGGTCGGTCAACTTTTGGATTTGGTCAGCAGCCTCCACATCCCCCAAACGAGGGACACGCAAGGCCTGCACCCGCGACCGAATCGTGGCGAGCAAACTGTCATAGTGTTCACTGACGAACAACATCACCGTCTTGTCCGTGGGTTCCTCAATGAGCTTGAGCATTTTGTTGGCCGTGTCCACTCGCATGGTCTCCGGCAACCACAAAATCAGGACTTTCCAACCACCCTTGAACGGCTTGAGGCCCAACTTTCTGTTGATTTCCAATGCCTCGTGGACGCTGATGAACAACTGTTTTCGGTCCGCTCCGATGGCCTGTGTCCACTCTTCCATCCCGAAGTAAGGCCGGGACAGGAGCATCTCTCGCCATGCCGCCTGAAACGGTTGGGAAACCGCCTTGTCCTGCCCATCTGGTTTGAAAAAGGGAAAGCTCCAATGGAGGTCTGGGTGTTCGAGCCGCTGGTGAGCCTTGCAAGCGCTGCAGGCGCCACAGGCATCCGCTTCGGTGGGGTGTTCGCAGTGCAAGTATTGGGCATAGGCTCTGGCCAAAGCAAACGCCCCAGATCCCTCCGGTCCATCGAAGAGTTGGGCATGGGCTACGCGACCCGATTGGGCGCCGGCGCGCAACCTTTGGCCTGCTTCATCCACACCTACAATGTCCGAAAACCGCATATCCCTCAAATCTGTCGTGAAGCGAAGGTAACGCCGAAATGGGGCATCCTGTCCTCGAATTGACTTCGACTTTTCTTCAGAACATCAGATGCGCCGAGGCGTGGAACCCGCGACCGGGGGCAGAAATCCCGCTGGCAAAAACCCGGTAGTGCATGTCCAAAAGGTTGAGGCCGCCGGCGCGCAACTCCAAGCCATCGCTCAACCGAAACCTCCCTTCCACATTCAGTGTCCACCACCTCGGGCTGCCTTCGGCAAGCGCCAAATCGGGATTGTCCACAGATCCCGGCGCAAAACGTTCCATGGGCTTGAAACCACTGAAATTGGAATGCACCACCCAGGTCATCCATTTGTGCTCCACATCGAATGCCACCCGGCCAAACGTCGGCGGGATGTGGCCCAGCGGCGTGTTGGATTCGGTTTCTTGGCCATAGGTCCAATTGACTGCCCCCTCGAAAGTGACCTTGGGGAACAATTGTGCCCGAACGGAAAAACGCGCACCCCGCAACACAGCTTGGGATGCATTGACGTGGGTTTGGACACGGGCCGAATCGCCGTCAATCCACAACATGGTGTCACCAGCCAAAGATGCATTGACAGGGATGATGGCATCCCGCCACAAAGTGACAAAGCCATTGATGTCCATTTGCAACAGCCCCTTTCCACCGAGGTTCCAACTCACCCCTTGCTCTGCACTGTACAGGTATTCAGGTCGCAGGGAGTCATTGGGAACGATGACATACCCCGCCTTTTCCCGAACCTTGCCCACATCATCGACGTTGGGGTGACGAAAACCGTTGGATATGCTGGTGTTGATGCGCCAAGCGGAGGACAAATCCCAATGCAACGACGCCCCGCCGGTCAACGCACCCTTTCGAGATTCGATGACATCAAAGGGCAAGGCGACATTTGGGTCAGGCAGAAAACGGGACTCGAGGGCAGCGGTGCTGTAACGAAGACCCGCTGTCAATACCCCGCGATTGTCGAAAGGACGCCTTGCGGTCAAGAACCCACCGAACATGGCCATATCGCTCCCACCAGATGGATACCGTGTGGAAATGGCGGTGGTGCTGTCGGTTTGCAGGTGGGTGCGGTCTGCCTCGGAAGCCACTTCGTTCAGCGAAACGTCGAAACCCGCTGAGACAAAGGTTTTCCTGAACCTGCGGGAGGCCGTCATCGAACCACTCCAAATGTCCACGGTTTCGCGCAAACTTTCGCGCCAATCCGAACCGAACCGCCGCTGAATTCGCTCTTCCCCAATGTTCTGATACGCCAAAGTGGTGCGAAATTGAATTCCCCCGAGCCTTTGAGCGTAGAGTGCATGAGAAACCGCTGCCAACAACCTGCGCTGTGGGCCATAATCCCACTCCGCCCATTTCAACAAGCCCCCTGAGCGATCGTCCGACACGTCATATCGGGGGATGTTCGTGCTGTTGCTGTACTGGACATTCAATCCCCAATTGCCAATGGGCGTGGCAAAGCGAAACTTTTGGAGCAAGTCGATTTGGTCATATCCACTGCCCACTTGCAGCAGGGGATCTGCATTCACCATCATCGTATCCACACCATTGACGCGGTCCGCATACACAGAGTCCAAGCCCCATGTCGCATTTCCATGCGGCCGCCAACTGCCCATCCGCAAATCGCCGAAGCGAGAGGCACTCACGCTCGTCAAAGTGGCCCATTTGTCGCCGCCGTATTCCACATCTGCATGCAGCCGAACGCTGTTGTTCTGAGAGCGATATGCTGAAGACATCCGGGTTTGCCACTTGTGCGTCTGGTAACTCGGCGACCGCGTGTGGTAGTGAATCACGCCCCCGAGTGCATCTGAACCGTACACGACGCTGTTGGGGCCGAGAATGACTTCTGTTTGCTGAAGAATGCTGGGGTCAATGGTGATGGCGTTTTGCAAATGACCACTTCTGTAAATGGCGTTGTTCATGCGAATGCCATCCACCACGAGCAAAATTCGGTTCGCCTCAAAACCACGGATAATGGGCGACCCCCCACCCTGCTGACTCTGCTGAACCATGACTGAGCCCGTGGACCACAGCAACTCGGCGGCTGTTTGCGGTTGTTCAATCCGCTTGACGGGTTCGACTCCTGCCATGGACAAGGACTGAATCGAGGTGGCCACGCGGGCAACATCGAAATTGGCCACTTCCGAAACCACCTGGGCGGCCTCCAGCGAAACCGGGTCATTGACCATGCGGAGGACTTGGGGGACGCCTTCCCTGGCAGGCACCATCAGGTCCATGTAGCCCAAGCTTCGGACCACCAAAGTGTCCTTTCCGCCCAAATCTGGCAAAACGGCATTGCCCAGCTCATCGGCGGATGCAGCGTCGCCATTGTTGCGGTTGATGACGGTGGCAAACGGAACGGGGCTTCCGTCAGACCCGACAATCCGGACGGCATTGCCTGGTACGCCCGCAGCTGGCTGAGCTTGGGCCAACGCCACCTTCGCACCCACGACAAAAAGCAAACCGACGAGCAGGCCAGATGCCAACGCAATCCACTTCGGGTTGTAGTCCTTGTTCATCGCGGCTTGCTGGGCAAAAATCGAGCCAAAAAAATCGAAATCGCTCAGGCGAACACGGCCTCAAGGACATCCAGGCTTTTGATGGTTTTGGGGCCCGAAAGGTGATGTTGGATGTACCGCACCATCCCCGCGACGAGCTGCCGGCGGATGGCGCTGCCGATCAACGGGGCCGGTCCGCCCTCCCGCGCCATGGCCACAAGGGCGGCAAAAGCGGCAGCGGTCTCCGGCGGCCAGTGGTCGATATCGGCAAGGGGCACTGGCGTCCACTCCCCTGTTGCGAGGTTCAGCCCGAGGGCCGGACCTGGCGGTTGAGCCTCCGGCGCCAGACCGAGGTGATCGATGAGCGAAGCGAGGAAGTGGAGGTGAACATGTTGGGGGGACTGGGTTTGGGCCAAATCCACAGCCGCATTCCACAACAAATCCGCCACTTCCGGGTGCGCATGTTCCTCTGGAAACGTTCGCCACATGACCTCGGACAGAAAAAACGCAACGGCTGAGCGGCGGACATCTGTCACCAGCACATCGAGCGGCATCGCCCGGCGCACTTCAGCAAATCGGAAGAGACCCTCCGATCCCTTGCGCCGAATGCCATGTGCCTCGAGCAAAGAAAACGGATGGTACGCGCCCACCTTTCGCTGGCGGGCTTTGCCCACCGGGGCCCACACCGCGACCACGCCCAGTTCTCGGCTGAACACCCGAACAATCCAAGCACCATCCCCATGCGCGACGCGGCTCAGAACCACCCAACGATCCGACGACAGGTCAACGGAACCCATTGTCCCCCGCCTCGTCGTCGTCCGCGTTGTTGCCGCCAAACAAGCCGCTCATCAAATCGCTGAAACTGACCTCACCGTCCACGACGGATTTGCCGATCAAATTGTGCTCCGCCAACCCGTGCAGCACGAACTCCATCATCACAATCAGCGCCTCACGCTCCAAATCCGGAACATACCGATTCACCAAATCCGCCAATCCCGGCACGCCCGCGAGTTTCTCCGTGTACGCCAGGTCGGTGTCAGAGCGCAACAAATCCAATCCCTCCTCTGCAAAGTGCGCCACAATCGGTGCGTACACATCGTCCATTTTCTTTCGGCGCACCAACTCCGGGTCCGGAAACGTCTCGGGAAAGCGGGTTCGGATGGCCTTGCCGATCAGATGAAGCGCGACCTTTTCCGGGCCCTCACGCTCTCCCTCATACACCAACTCGACCTTGCCCGTGACGGCCGGAAGAATCGACAACAGGTCCATGATCCTTGAGAATGTCTGCGAATCTCCTGTTCGAAGGGCGCGCAGCTCAGCCCCGGCAACAAGGTGCTCGTAGGCCGTAATGGTCAAACGCGCAGAGACACCAGAATTTTCATCAATGTATTCGCTGTCCCGTGCCGCAAATGCCACACGTTCCAAGAGATCTGCCACAAGCGGCAGGATCGTCACGCGTTCCCTCTGCTCGGGTCGGACGTGGGCTTCCTGGGCTGTGATTTGGCCTGAAATGTCCAAACTGTCTGGGTAGTGAGTCAAGATTTGGGACTGAATTCTGTCCTTCAACGGGGTGATGATGGCCCCACGACTGGTGTAATCCTCGGGGTTTGCAGTGAAGACAAATTGCAATTCCAAGCCCAATCGCATGCGAAAGCCGCGGATCTGGATGTCGCGCTCTTGCAGGATATTGAACAAGGCCACTTGGATGCGGGGTTGCAAATCCGGCAACTCATTGATGACAAAAATGCACCGGTGACTGCGCGGAATCAGGCCGTAAGCAATGACGCGTTCGTCGCTGTAATCGAGCTTCAGGTTCGCCGCTTTGATCGGGTCGACGTCGCCGATCAGGTCTGCAACGCTCACATCTGGGGTGGCGAGTTTCTCGACATAGCGATCGCTTTTGTGGAGCCAGCCGATGGGGGCCTTGTCGCCTTGTTCCGTGAGTTGGGCGGCTGTTGAGGCCAAAATCGGCATCAGCGGATCTTCATTCAAAACGCTCCCCGGCACCACCGGCACCCACTCATCGAGCAGGTCAGTGAGGCCTCTGGCCATGCGGGTTTTTGCCTGCCCGCGCAGGCCCAACAAGTTCATCGAATGGCCTGCGAGCACGGCGCGTTCCATTTGCGGAATCACCGTCTCTTCGTAGCCCAGAACGCCAGGAAACAGTGGGTCGCCTGCGGCAATTTTTGCCATGAGGTTCTCCCGCAACTCATCCTGGATGCTCCTGGGCTGGTAGCCACTCTTGCGCAATTCGCCAAGGGTGCTGATTGTCGGTGGGGTAGAAGGGGTCATCGTGCTCGCTTGCTGCGGTTTTGTTCAAAATCTCGAAAAATCGTATCGCCCAGCCCTTGCAGGCCTGTGAAAAACGCCCGGCCGCCATTCGCCTCGGTGAATTCCTCCACAAACGCTTGCAACTGCGGGTCGCTGGCAATCATAAAAGTGGTGACGGGAATGCCCAACTTCCGGCATTGCCTGGCGAGGTTGTAACACTTGCCCGTGATGAACGGATCCAAACTCCAACTGGGGTTTTTGTAGTACCCACCCGGCAAGCTGGGGTCCTTCAAGCAGGTGGGCTTGCCGTCTGTGATCATGAAAATTTGGCGGTTGGGCGTCTTGCGCCGGCGGAGAATGTCCATGGCCAATTCCAAGCCCGCCACCGTATTGGTGTGGTACGGCCCCACCTGCAAATACGGCAAGTCCGCGATGCCCACTTCCCAAGCGTCATTGCCAAAAGCGACAATGTCCAGGCTGTCCTTCGGGTATTGGGTCATCACCAACTCACTGAGCGCCATGGCCACTTTCTTCGCCGGTGTGATCCGGTCCTCACCGTACAAAATCATGGAATGGCTCAGGTCGATCATCAAGACGGTCGCCGTGGTGCTTTTCCATTCTCTGTCTTCCACCACGAGGTCCTGCTCGGTGAGGCGAAATTCTGCGGTGCCATGATTGATTTGGGCGTTGCGGAGGGAGGCGGTGAAGTCGATTTGGTCCAATTTGTCGCCAAAGGCAAACGGCCGCCTGTCCTCCGTCGGCTCATCGCCTGTCCCCCGATGCCTTGTGGTGTGCTGCCCCCTGGGGCCCTTCTTCAAATTCCCAAAGACTTGGTCCAAAGCCCTGCCCCGAATGGACTGCTCGCCTTTTGCCCCCAAGCGCATGCCCCCGCTGCCCGGACGGTCCCCATCGCGGATGTAGCCCTTTGCCCGCAGCTCGTCGAAAAAGTCATCAATGGTGTAGTCCTCGTCGGTCAACTCATACTTTTTGTCGAGCTCCCGCATCCAATCCATGGCTTCCTCAACATCCCCTGAAGTGTGTGTGGCGACCTCCAAGAAAATGTCCAACAATCGCTCGAATTGCGGCTGTTGGTCGTCCTCGGGCCTGTAAGCATGAAACCGAAATCCTCGCATGACGTGAAGTTACTGCCCCAACCCACAGAACCCCGACATTGTTCTCCGCAACAATGAACGACAATCTCGCGTATGCACACTTCGTGAAACTCAGCATTATCATTCCCGCCTTCAATGAAGAAGGCAGTGTGGGCCAAATCTTGAAGCAAGTCTTGGATGCCCCCCTGCCCGAAAGCATCGGCCGAGAGATCCTCGTGGTCGATGACGCTTCGAGCGACGCAACCACCGAACGTGTGCGTGACGTGGCTGCCCATCACCCTGAAATTCAATTGCTCCGGCACGACACGAACCGCGGCAAAGGCGCCGCGCTGCACACGGGCATTGCCGCCGCCACGGGAGACTATGTGTTGATCCAAGATGCCGATATGGAATACGATCCCCGGGAGTACGTCGATCTGCTGCAACCGGTCATCCATCGGCAGGCAGATGTGGTGTACGGGTCTCGGTTCATGGGGGGAGCGCCCCGGCGGGTTTTGTTTTTTTGGCACTCCATCGGCAACAAGTTGCTCACTACTTGCTGCAACGCGGTCTGCAACCTGAACCTCACCGACATGGAAACGTGCTACAAATTGATTCGGCGGGACCTGTTGCAAGGCTTGAACCTTCGCGAAAAGCGCTTCGGTTTTGAGCCCGAAGTGACCATCCGCCTCGCGCGAATCCCTGGCATCAAGTTCTATGAAGTGGGCATCAGTTATCACGGGCGTACCTATGCTGAGGGCAAGAAAATCGGATGGCGCGACGGCTTTCGTGCCCTCTACGTCATTGCAAAAACCGGTCTGCGATGAACTTCCGACAAGACATTTGGTTGCGGGTGGGCCAAGCCTGCTTGTTCTTGGCCGTCGCAACGGCCGCCTGGAACCTGCTGCCACCGATGCGAACGCTTTGGCTCGATGAGGCGATGCTCGCCAACAATTGGGTAGCACGTGGCTGGTCAGGCATGTTGCGCCCCTTGGGCAGTTCTCAGGTCGCGCCCATCGGCTACCTCCTGCTCATGGAGGGCATCAGCACCCTGGGAAACAACACCGTCGAGGCATTTCGCTGGCCATCCTTCGCTGCGTACCTGATGACCCTGTTTTTGCTCTTGCGAGGATTGAAGAAGGCGTTTCCAGAACACCGAGCAGCGGCCTTTTTCGCCGTGGCGCTCTTTGCCGTGTTCCCGGCCACCATCCGATATGCGGTTGAAATCAAGCAGTACATTTTCGATTGCATGGTGTGGGCGTTGTGCCTCAATGCATGGGCCCAAATCCGGTCCATCGACCCGCGACAAAAGGGAACCCGAATTCAGGCTTTCGCCCTGGTGCTGCTGGGGCCGGTCGCCCTTGCGTTCTCGAATGTCGCCGTCTTGATGCTGTTCGCCTTGGGCGTCGCGTGGATTGTCCATGTGCGCAATCTTTGGCGCCCCATGCCCACACTGGCGGTTTGGGTCGGTGCTTTCGGCCTCTACTACGGCCTGTTCATCCACGACCACCCGACAAAAGGCTTCATGGACGAATTCTGGTCTGGCCGAGATGCATTCGCGCCTTTCGATCTGCGGTTTTTCTCATGGGCCGCCGATACCATTCAAGGTTATTTCAAGTTCGTCAGTCCTATGCGTGGCATTCCGACAAAACTCCCTGTTGTGCTGCTGTTCCTGGCCGCAGTGGGCAGTGTGGCTTGGCTGGCGAAAAAGCGGCCGATGCGAACGTGGCTGCCCTATGCCATGCTGCCCGGGCTGGTTCATTTGCTGATTTCTGGGCTGCACCTGTATCCGTTTCATTCGCGCTTGGCGCTGTGGCATTTGCCCGCGATGGTGCTGTTGGGCAGTGGTTTCCTGGTGGGGTTGGGCCAAACCTGGAAGCGACCGAATTTGGCCCATTTCGCCCTGCTGATGCTCTTTGCCACCCAACTTCACTTCACGTGGAAGCGGCACCCGCGGGAATGGCAAACCATCCAACCGGCGCTGGTGCACCTCGATGAGCACCTCAGCCGGAGCACCCCGCTGTTGCACACGATGAGCTTCGACCCTTCCCTGACCTTTCATTCGAGGTTTTCCACACGTTTGAAAGAAGCACAACGCTTGCCCATTGGGGCATTTCGCACATTTGAAATGCCGGATGCAAAAGCGTTGAAGGGCATCGCGGGGGCCGACACCGTGTTCTTTCTCATCCACGACAACATCGGCGGTGGCAAAGATGATCGAGGGCAAACGGCCAGCGAGGTCATGGTTGAAGAGTTGCTGAAATCTGGTCGATCCGCCGATACGTTGTTCAGAAGGGACATGATCTCCCTTTTGCATTTTGTGAAACAACCTGCAGGGCGAACCGGTTCTTGAGGGAGCGGCGTATTTTCACGCTGGAAATCCTCTGAACCTCATGGCACATTGCGCAGACCCCTTCAATTACAAGCGACGTTCTTCTCGGCAAGTGAACATCGGGGCCTTGACCCTCGGTGGGGATGCCCCCATTCGGTTGCAATCCATGACCACGGTAGACACCATGGACATCGAGGGTTCGGTGGCAGAGGCGCTGAGGATGATTGAGGCAGGGTGCGAACTGGTGCGAATCACAGCGCCATCGAAGCGGGAGGCGGCGGCGTTGGGCGCCATCAAGGCAGGTTTGCGGGCCGTGGGCCATGGGGATGTGCCCGTTGTGGCGGACATCCACTTCACCCCCAACGCCGCAGAAGTGGCGGCGGACCACGTGGAAAAAATCCGGGTGAACCCCGGCAATTACGCGGACAAAAAGAAATTCGAAGAAATCGTCTACACCGACGAGAGTTATGCCTCAGAGCTCGAACGAATCCGGGAAAAATTCACGCCGCTTGTGTTGAAATGCAAGGCGCTTGGCCGGGCGATGCGGATCGGGACGAACCACGGGTCGCTGTCCGATCGAATTCTCAGTCGTTATGGGGACACGGCCCTGGGAATGGTTGAAAGCGCTTTGGAATTCCTGCGAATCTGTCGTGAAAACGACTACCACGAGCTGGTCATTTCCATGAAATCCTCCAACCCTCAAGTCATGGTGCAGGCCTACCGTCTGCTCGTGGAGCGGATGGACGCCGAGGGCATGGACTACCCGCTGCACCTCGGGGTGACGGAGGCGGGAGACGGTGAGGATGGGCGCATCAAAAGCGCCGTGGGCATCGGCACGCTGCTCGAAGATGGCTTGGGTGACACGGTGCGCGTCTCTCTGACCGAGGCCCCGGAAGCAGAAATTCCGGTCGCTCGCAAACTCGTCGAACGGTATTTGGCTCGGGCGACCGCAGGCCACACCCCCATCGCACCGATGCCCCTCACCTTCGATCCTTTCGCCTACAACCGGCGCCCAACAAAAGCCGTGGCCGGCAACATCGGCGGAAAGCATGTGCCGGTCGTCGTTCACACCATCGAGGGGCCCGTCACTCCTGCCAAACTTTTTGGGTGCGGCTACCGCTACAGCGTGCCCTTGGACAAGTGGAACCTCGATGACATGGCCTGCGACTTGGTCTTCGTCGGGGATGAGGATGTGGATTTTGAGTTGCCAGGAACCCTCGGTGTGCTGCGGAATGCTGCTGTTTGGCGGCCCCGAGCGAGGCATTATCCCTTGGTGGCTTTGGCGGATTTTTCACCGGGTGGATTCCCGTCCCCGGCCACCTTCGTTCTGTGTTCTCGCGAGCAACTTCTCGAAGACGCCTCGGCTGTAGAGCGACTGAAGGCCGATCCATCGGTCGTAGTGGTGTTGAAGACCGACAACGATCACGCGATGGTCGACCTGCGAACGGCCGTGATGGTGTTGGATGCAGCGGGTTGCGAGGCGCCTGTGATTCTGCGCCGCGCTTATGCCACGGAGGATGCCGAAACGTTTCAGCTCTATGCCTCCACGGACCTCGGCGGACCGTTGTTGGATGGGATGGGTGACGGGGTTTGGCCGGAGGCCGCTCACATCGCGTTGCAAACCCGGAACAGCACAGCCTTCGGAATTTTGCAGGCCACGCGCACCCGAATCTCCAAGACCGAATACATCAGCTGCCCGAGTTGTGGGCGCACCTTGTTCGATCTGCAAGAGACCACAGCAAAAATCCGGGCGGTCACCCACCACCTGAAAGGCGTGAAAATCGGCATCATGGGGTGCATTGTGAATGGTCCTGGTGAAATGGCGGACGCCGACTACGGGTACGTGGGAACGGGACCTGGGAAAATCACATTGTACAAAGAAAAGGAGGTGGTCCGCCGGAATGTACCGGAGTCCGAGGCGGTCGACGCATTGATTGAGTTGATCCGCTCTCATGGGGATTGGGTCGAGCCCGCGACAATGGAGGTTTAGGCGAATTCGGTCTCGATGGTGATGTCATAAAACGCGTGCGGCAGCAGAACGTCATGAATGGCGGTTTTCACAGCTGCCACTTCCGAGACTTGGGCCAAACCTTCGAGCACCACGTGAATCGAAAACACGTTCCTTTCCCCATCAAGAGACCACACCCGACAGGCGTGGATGGACTGAACGTGGGGAATGCCGATCACCTCCGCTTTGATTGTGTCGATGGGGATGGTGGCGGGTTTGGCCTGAAGGAAGATGGACAGGGTCTCCCGCAGGCGTTTGAACACATTCCACAAAATCAAAGCCGCAATGCCGATGGACAACATCGGGTCAAGAAAAGTCCACTCCGGCTGCCACATCAGCAGGATGGCCACAACGGCGACGGCCACCCACCCAAGCACATCCTCCACCATGTGCCAAGAAAGCATCCGTTCATTCAAACTCGTTCCTTGCTGCAGGCGCCAAGCGGCGTAACTGTTGACCCCCACCGCGACCAAGGCAATGACGAGCATCCCCTCGGCATCTGGCGCGCTCGGCGCCATCAGCCGCTGGGCAGCTTCTCGCACGATCACCATGCTGCCGATGAGCAAAATGACACCTGTGATGAGCGCGCCCAAAACGGAGAATCTTTGGTATCCGTAGGTATAGTCGTCGTTCGCGAGGCGCGTGGATCGAATTTGCAACCACCACGCCAACCCGATGGCTGCTGCATCTCCCATGTCATGGACGGAGTCCGACAAAATCGCGACACTGTTCGTCCACCAGCCACCGAACAACTCCAGCAAGGCAAACGCCGCATTCAACCAGAAGGCCACCCGCATGTTCCCGACCGAAGGATCCCGAGCGGGGTGGTCTTCCACGTGAACCGGCAAGACTTCCTTCATTCTTTGAAGTAGCTGCGCTGCTTGAAAAGCATCCAAATCACGGCGCAGGAAATGGACGCATCGGCAATGTTCCAAATGGGCGGAAAAACTTCTCTGCCTTGCATCGCGTCCACAGGAAACCAATGGGGCCAGCGCACCGTGAAATGGAACATGTCCACCACATTGCCCATCAACCATGTGCTGTAGCCACCGGCCTGAGGAAGCAGTTCAGCAAAAGTTCCCCAAGTAGAAGCGGAAAACAAGACGCCGTAGAAGACACTGTCAATGATGTTGCCCAAGGCACCTGCCCAAACGAATCCGATGGACCAAATCAAGCCCTTCGGTGCGCGCTCTTTCACGAGTTTCTGCATGTAAAAGCCGATGGCGACTGCGGCCAACAGCCGAAACAAGGTCAGGGCGAGTTTCCCGGTCGCGCCAGGCAGCGCCCAGCCGAATGCCATGCCTTCGTTTTCAATGAATTGAAGCTCGATGACGCCAGGAATCAGCCCAAACTGCTGTCCAATCGTGCAGTGGGTCTTCACCCAAATTTTCAACGCCTGATCCGCCAGCAAGACGGGCAACACCGCAAACAACAGAACCCGCCTCAATGCAATCGCGTATTTATTGTTTGTTCTTCGCCTCGATGGACATCGTGGCGTGCGGGACCAGCCTGAGCCGCTCCTTCTGAATCAATTTCCCTGTGACGCGGCAGATGCCATACGTTTTGTTCTTGATTCGCAACAAGGCGTTTTCAAGATTGCGAATGAACTTCTCTTGACGCGCAGCAAGCTGCGCGGTTTCCTCTCGACTCATGGTTTCAGAGCCGTCTTCCATCATCTTGAACGTGGGAGCGGTGTCCTCTGTGCTGTTGTCATCTTGATGCGACAACGCCCTTTGCAATTCTTGCAAATTCTCACGTGCCACCTTCAACTTGTCATTGATCAGGGCCTCGAATTCTGCGAGGTCCGCGTCCGAAAAGCGCGTTTGTTCTGCCATCTCGGTCAGTCTGTAATTTTTGTCAAGGCCAAACCGACGGAGACCCCGTCGACCAGCTCCACTTTTGACGCCTCAGCCCCTGATTTCCAGAGCACCTCATCCGCCAGCGTTTCGGCCCGAATATAGTCCAAATTCCGTTCGAAAGCATTCCGTTCGGTGTCCCCTGCATCGACGAAGAGTTGGATGCGATCTGTGATCTCCAGTCCGTTGTCTTTCCGCAAGTTCTGAACGCGATTGACCAATTCCCGTGACACCCCCTCAGCCCGCAAATCTTCGTCAAGGGTCAAGTCCAAGGCCACCGTCACACCGCCCTCGCTCGACACCAACCACCCTGGAATGTCTTCTGCCAAGATGGCCACGTCCGCCGCAACAATCACCGCCTCGCCCAAGCCATCCGCTGGCATGATGCTGACCTGCCCTTCCCGCTCGAGCACTGCAATCTCCGATGCACTCAAACCACTCACTGCCTGAGCGATGCCTTTCATCCGCTTGCCAAATCGCGGGCCCAAAGCCTTGAAATCCGGCTTCACCCGCTTCACAATCTCCACCGCACCCGCTTCCCCATCCCGCAGCAATTCAATCGCCTTGACGTTCACTTCGCTCTTGACCAAATCCGTCACGGCAAGCACCCGCGCGGCCATTTGCTCGTCCACGACAGGCACCAAAATCCTGCGCAGCGGTTGGCGCACCCGCAACTTCTCTCGCTTTCTGAGGCTGAGCGTCTGAGAACTCAACTGTTGCGCCAGGGCCATCCGCGCTTCCAACTCCTCGTCCAAGCAGTCTGTTCGAACCACAGGGAAATCGGCCAAATGAACCGACCCCTCGCTTGGGTTCAAACTTCGGTAGAGGCGATCGGCATAAAACGGAGCGATGGGCGAGGCCAACACAGCCAGGGTTGAAAGGCACTCGTGCAAAGTCAAATAAGCGCTTCTCTTTTCCTCCCCGTCAATGGCCTTCCAAAACCGGCGGCGGGAAAGTCGCACGTGCCAATTCGACAGCTCATCGATGGTGAACTGCTGAATCGCACGGGCGGCCCGCGTCGGTTCGAGGTCTTCGAATGCCGCATTGACGAGACCGACCAGGGCGTGCAGCTTCGACAAAATCCAACGGTCAATTTCCGGCCGGTCCGCCACCGCAATGTCCTTCGCACTGGACGGGTCAAACCCGTCAATGTTCGCGTACATGGCGAAGAAATTGTAGGTGTTGTGCAACGTTCCGAAGAACTTGCGCTGAACTTCCGCGATGCCCGCCTCGTCAAACTTCAAGTTGTCCCAAGGTTGCGCGTTGGCAATCATGTACCAGCGTGTTGCGTCCGGACCATAAGTTCGCAGCGTTTCAAACGGATCTACTGCATTGCCGAGGCGCTTCGACATCTTTTGGCCGTTCTTGTCCAAGACCAAACCATTGGAAACCACTCGCTTGTACGCCACGCTGTCAAAAACCATCGTGGCAATGGCGTGGAGGGTGTAGAACCAACCGCGGGTTTGGTCCACGCCTTCGGCAATGAAATCCGCAGGAAACGCCCGGCCCTCGTCGATTTTCTCCTTGTTTTCGAACGGGTAATGCCACTGCGCGTAGGGCATGGCACCGCTGTCGAACCACACGTCAATCAGGTCCGGCTCTCGGTGCATGGGTTGGCCGGAGGGTGAAACCAAAACGATTTGGTCCACCACATGCTTGTGCAGGTCGAAGGACTCATAATTCGCTGCAGACATGTCCCCTGGGACAAATGCCGAGAGTGGATTCGACGCCATGAATCCTGCGGCCACAGCCTCTTCGCACGCAGCCTGAAGGGCTTCAACGGAATCCATGCAGCGCTCCTCCGCGCCATCGGCCGTCCGCCAAATCGGAATGGGAATCCCCCAAAACCGACTCCTGCTCAGGTTCCAGTCGTTGAGGTTCTCCAGCCATTTGCCAAACCTGCCCGTGCCTGTGCTCTCCGGCTTCCAGTCAATGGTCTTGTTCAACTCGGCCATTCGCTCCTTGACGGCCGTTGCGCGAATGAACCAACTGTCAAGGGGATAATACAAGATGGGTTTGTCGGTGCGCCAGCAGTGTGGGTAGTTGTGCTCGTACTTTTCCACGAGAAAGGCTTGGCCCCGTTCCTTCAGCAAAATGGCGATTTCGACATCGACCGATTTCGTGCCTTCGGCTGCTTCGCTGTCGTACTCGGGTTTCACATATTGACCGGCGAACGGCCCCACGCGGAATCGGCCTTGCAGATCCACCAGCGGCACGCCATGGCCTGTCCCGTCATCAATGAGCATGGGCGGCACCCCTGCCGCAGCCGCCACACGGGCGTCGTCTGCGCCAAAGGTGGGGGCGGTGTGGACGATGCCTGTTCCATCTTCGGTCGTCACAAAATCACCGGGGATGACACGAAAGGCGTCATCCATGCCAGCCATCGGTGTCGCCCACTCGAGGAGTGGCTCGTACCGGGCACCGCAAATGTCCGCGCCCTTGAAACGGGCAACCACCTCGTGGGGTGGCGCTTTCTTGCCACTGAAGTGCTTGGAGAGCAAGGCTTCTGCCAAAACGACCAAGCCCGGATCACCGGTGTAACGGTTCTCGGTCTTGACGAGGACGTAGTCAATATCCGGACCGACGGTCAAAGCGGTATTCGATGGCAGCGTCCAGGGCGTGGTTGTCCAGGCCAAAAAGTCTACGGGCAAATCGGACAATGCCTCGGCTTGTTCCGGACCGGCGTGTTGCCGAATCCGATCACCACACTCAGGCCAAGTGCGGAACTGGGCCACAATGGTGGTGTCCTTGACGTCCCGATAAGCGCCTGGCTGGTTGAGTTCATGCGAACTCAATCCGGTGCCGGCCGCCGGGCTGTAGGGTTGAATGGTGTAGCCCTTGTAGAGGAGGCCTTTTTGATGGATTTGGCCCAAAAGCCACCAAACGCTTTCGATGTACTTGTTCTCGTAAGTGACATATGGCTGATCCATGTCCACCCAATAGCCCATTTGCCTGGTCAAAGCGTTCCACTCCTCGGTGTAACGCATCACGGTCTTGCGACACGCGGCGTTGTACGCTTCGATGCTGAGCTTTGTTCCGATGTCCTCTTTTGTGATGCCCAATTCCTTCTCCACGCTCAATTCCACTGGCAGACCGTGGGTGTCCCAGCCCGCCTTGCGCTCGACGCGATGGCCTTTCAATGTCTGAAACCGGCAGAAAATGTCCTTGATCGTCCTGGCCATGGCATGGTGAATGCCTGGCTTTCCATTTGCTGAAGGCGGACCCTCGAAAAACACGTAGGGCCGATCCGCCGGTCGGGCATCGACGCTGGCCTCAAAGGTTTTCTCTGCCTCCCATTGGGCAAGGACTTCTTGCGACAACAACGGCAAATCCAGGCTGCCGTGCTCCGCAAACAAAGGGGTGTGTTTTGCTTCCGCCATCTCGCGCGCGAAGATACGCCCGCCAAGCGACAACCCCGAATTCAGAATCCCGCTTGGGGGATCAAACCTTCGTGAGTTTCAGCATATTTGTGGTGCCCGCATCGGCGATGGGCATGCTGGCCAAATGAATCACAAAATCACCCTCGCGGACATCTCCCTGCTTGAACAACACGTACTTGATGTCTGCGATGGTGTGGTCTGTGCTCACCATTTTCAGGTAGGGATGGGCAGTCACGCCCCAAACCAGTGACATTTGGCTCAAAATTCGCTTGTTCGCTGTGAACACGAAGATGTGGGATTTCGGCCGCTGAGAAGCCACTTGCATGGCGGTATATCCACTGAAAGTCATGGTCACGATGGCCGAGGCATTCACCCGTTTTGCCAAACGACAAGCATTGTAACAAATCGAATCACTGATGAACCGTTCATCCGTTGCGGCCATGGGCACGCGTTCATGGTAGTACATGTCATCGTGCGCTTCCATCGATTCGATGATGCGGGTCATGGACCGGACCGCGTTGACAGGATATGCGCCTACCGAAGTTTCCGCGCTCAACATCACTGCGTCAGCGCCATCGAGAACGGCATTCGCCACGTCGTTGACCTCTGCCCTGGTCGGCACTGGCGCTTCGATCATCGACTCCATCATCTGTGTGGCCACAATCACTGGCTTGCTTCTCTCCATGCACCTGCGGATGATGTCTTTTTGCACCAAGGGCACATCCTGCATCGGAATCTCCACGCCCAGGTCACCGCGCGCCACCATAACAGCATCTGTTGCATCCAAAATCGCATCCAAATCCGAAAGCGCTTCTGGCTTTTCAATCTTCGCAATGATGCGGCTGTGTTTGCCTGTCGCCTCGATGCGCGCCCGGAGCTCGTGAATGTCAGCGGCACGGCGAACAAAAGAAAGCCCAATCCAATCCACATCGTTCTCCAAGGCGAAGTCCAAATCCTCCGAATCTTTCTCCGTAATGCAGGGCAGACTGATCGCGGTACTTGGCAGGTTGATGCCCTTCCGGGGCTTGAGCTTTCCCCCGTGAACAATCAAGCATTTCACCTCATCAACCCCATTGGTCTCAAGCACCTTCAGCTCCAACTTGCCATCGTCCAGCAAAACAGGCTCTCCTGGCTGCACATCCTTCGCAAACTGCATGTAGTTCGTGCACACCACCCCATCTTTTCCAACCTCTCGCCCTGTTCGGATGAACAACATTTCGCCATCCACCAAATTCATCACACCCCCTTCGATGTCCCCCACCCGCAGCTTGGGACCTTGCAAATCTGCCAAGGTCGAAACATGGGTTCCGAGTTCCTCGTTCAAACTCCTGATGGTCTGAAGGGTTTGACCATGCACACTGTGATCCCCGTGGGAAAAATTCAAGCGCGCAACATTCAAACCTTCCGCAATCAACTCGCGCAACACCTCGGGTTGATTCGAGGCAGGCCCCATCGTGGCAACAATCTTCGTTCGTTTCATTTCAATGCTATTCTTCCTCCCCTGGTAAACAATCCAACACAGCCAAGTGCTCCATGATGCCAGGAGTGGCTGCATCCAATATCGTGGCTAGTTCGACCAAGGGCATTGACCTGATCTGGCCAGTCAGCGAAGACAAATCCAAAACCTCATCCAAACCCTCACAACGTTCAAGTCGAAGCAGGTAATCCAATCGCGTCATGCCACTGGCCTTCAACAAGGTCCCTTCAGCATGTTTGTTCAAGATCAACATTGCCCGGCTTCCTTTGTAAACCAAGTGTTCTGAAAACCCCTGTCGTTGAGGGGATTGTATGGATTGGTGGTAAACCAAACCCCATCCGAAACGTCTGTTCAATTCCCAGCCCAGACGGTGCGGACCGGCGGCACAACCGATGCCAATTACGTCAAAATCACACGACTGAACGAAGTCCTCTTCCAACCACAACATTAGAGAGCGAAAATAAAGAATCCGAACATGTCGTTCATGAATGAATCATGAATTCTTCTCCTGTCCGTTGGATTCTTCCGCCCCACTGTCCCTGGGATTCTCAGGTCCTCGGCGACGATTCCCGGATCCTCGAACGCGTCCAACATCATCTGATGAAGTTCTGGCGGAATTCTGTTCATTCGTGTTCGCTCCGTTCGCGTCTGAACCATTTCCCGTCGTTGACGCAGATCCACGACCACGTCCGCGTCCGCGAGACCTTCTGGGTTTGCGCGCTTCTGCCGCCTGATTCGCGTTGTCACCGGAAGGAGCGCCGGTCCTGTCCGCGTTGACACCCGAAGACCGACCTCCGCCAGTCGCTCCGTCGTTCCCCTGTTCTCTTGTCGTTTCCTCCTTCCCTCGTTCCCTCGTCTCCCTAGTCCCTTCGTTTCTTCGTTCCCTAGTCCCCCTCGTCTCCTCCCTCCCTCGTTCCTTAGTCCCCCTAGTCTCCCTAGTCTCCTCCCTCCCTCGTTCCCTAGTCCCCCTAGCCTCCCTAGTCCCCCTAGTCTCCTCCCTCCCTCGTTCCTTAGTTCCCCTAGTCCCCCTAGTCTCCCCCCCCCCTCGTTCCCTAG
>CBFIFE010000012.1:0-56746 GCA_965661765.1 uncultured Flavobacteriales bacterium | reverse complement strand
CGTGGCGGCTGGTGCTGTTCCGATCAGCGAATCCTCCAGGTTGCCAGCCATCGTGCCGAGGACGTAGGTGCCATGTCGGTGGTGGCCGTAGACGGTGGGGCTGTGCATCGCGTCGAGGCCCTCGTAGATGCGGCCTTCATTGCGCGCCGTTTCAAAAACCGGGAGGACGTCCACGAATTCGAAACCTGCGTCAATGACGGCGATCCATTTGCCACTGCCGAGGACCCCATCTTCATGCAAGGCGTCTCCGCCCAGCTGAGCGAGCGGCGTCCAACCCGCACCATAGGCTGAGGTGTCCAGCATCCGGTCGTGTGTCAAGATCTCTGGTTCTCTTGGGACAGGGAAAGTCGTCGCGGACCGAACGTCGAGGACAAACGGCAAATCTTGGAGAATCTGCGGGTCAAAGCTGGAATCGGTAACTTGCACAGTGGCGGCATTCAGCCATTTGCTTGTCACGAGGACCTGGACAACGCCTTCCACAGCTTCCAATGCCTCCAGGTAAGAAGGAGGCACGGGCAAATCATCTTCGCTGATGCCGATGCCTTGGGCAACGCGCCGTTGGAGGGATCGCTCCGACAAAAAGGACGTGGGATCCGACAAGTTGTGCGGCGTTGGCGCAAAGCCAGCAGGGGGATTGGTTTTTGAGGTGAATCCCACCCAATATTTCAATGGAGCCGTTTGGGCCCAACCATTTGGACAATTGAGGAACAGTCCAGTAAAGATGCACGCCAGGAGAGACAACAACCTCATGGGACAAGCTTGCCTTCGCTGTATTGTTCTTCCTTGATGACCCTTCCGTTGAGGTCGTAGAAGTACAAAGTGCCGTCGACCTTGCCCTCCACGTATTCCCCTTCCTTTTTCAGCTGCAGTCCCTCCATTACCTCTTCGTAGTACGATTCCCCGGTCAATTCATCACGCCTTTCCTTGATCACGGGGCCACCCACGTCGTGCCATTCCCGGAACATGCCATGGCGCACACCGTCCTTGTACGTGTATTCGGATCGGGGTCGCCCATCTTCAAACACCTCTTCGAACGTGCCATTGACGAATTCTTCTTTCGTCAGAACACCGTCGGTGAAGAACCGGCGCTGCTCGATTTGGCCATCCGGCAGAAAAGTGATCCAAACCCCTGCTTCATTGCCAGCCTCGTAAAGCCCCATCATCATGGGCCTCCCGGAATCGTAATACACGCGTGTGGCACCATCAAACAATCCTTCGCTGTAGTTGATTTCCGAAAGTTCTGTGCCCATCTCATTGTATGTCTTCCAGGTGCCGTCGCGTTGTCCTGAAGCGTATTGGCCCTCTTCCAACAATTGGCCCTTGTCGTTGTAGCCGGCATAGGGGCCCTCCAGAACGCCCTGGTTGTACGTCTCGAGAAGCCGAAGTTGCTCGCCGGCGTCCAGGTACTTCCATTGAGCGTGTTTGATGCGCTCGGGTTCTCCATTTTCGTCGAGCTGCCGGCTGCGGAGATAGAGGCCCTCTGCACTTTTTGTGCCATCAGGCCGAAAATGTTCCGCCCAAACCCGCTCACCACCGGAAGTGTGGTTGAGCACACTCATCAATTCTCCTGTTTCATGGTAAAACTTGAAGGTGCCGACAGGGTTGTCGTTTTCGAATTGGCCTTCGTAATAAAGTTTGCCATTGGGCCAAACCCGAATCCAAGCGCCTTGCCGGTTCCCTTGCGCGTCTGTCACATTGAAGTCCACCCCAGCTTCGCCTTTCGGCCAAGTTGAGCGATCCACCAGCCCATCACCGGGTTGCGCCAAAACAGGCAGTGAAATCCCGAAAGCGAGCACCACAGCGAGGCAGATCGGCAAATGCCGGGTGAAGGTCGTCCGCAATACATTCATGTGAGCGAAATTAGGGAACGGGGACCGGGTATGCCTTAGTTTTGCATTCCGAAAATTTCGCAACATGAAAGTTACTGTAGTCGGCGCCGGAAATGTCGGTGCTACCTGTGCCAATGTATTGGCAACCCGAGAAGTGGCCAATGAGGTCGTTTTGCTGGATATCAAAGAAGGTTTTGCCGAGGGCAAGGCGTTGGACATCTGGGAGACGGCCCCGATCAACCTTTATGACACCCGCACGGTCGGGGTCACAAACGACTACGAACGCACAGCTGGCTCGGAGGTGGTGGTGATCACCAGTGGATTGCCGCGCAAGCCCGGTATGAGTCGTGACGATTTGATCGCAACGAATGCCGGCATCGTCCGGAGTGTGACCGAGCAGATCATGAAGCACAGTCCAGAGGCCATCATCATCGTGGTGTCGAATCCTTTGGATGTCATGACCTATGCAGCCTTTCAGCAGGCGGGCATCGATTCTCGCCGGGTGATGGGCATGGCGGGCATTTTGGATACAGCCCGTTACCGCGCATTCCTCGCGGAAGCACTCGATTGCAGCCCGAAGGACATCCAAGCCGTGCTGATGGGCGGCCACGGGGACACGATGGTGCCGCTTCCGCGTTACACCACTGTGGGCGGAATCCCTGTTACAGAAATGATTGAGGAGGACAAACTGAATGCGATCATCGAACGCGCGAAGAAGGGCGGTGGCGAGATTGTGAACTTGTTGGGCACCTCCGCGTGGTACGCACCTGGTGCAGCTGCGGCACAAATGGTGGAAGCCATTGTGCGGGATCAAAAGCGAATTTTTCCAGCTTGCGCCTGGTTGACAGGGGAGTACGGCATCGACAACCTGTACATCGGGGTGCCGGTGAAGTTGGGCAAGAATGGCATTGAGCAAATCATCGAACTCGACCTCAACGAGGAGGAGCGCGCTTTGCTCGCCAACTCAGAAAAGGCAGTCCGCAGCGTGGCAGAAGTGTTGGACAGAATGTCCGAGGCCCAAGCCTGAACCAACGAAAAACAGGCTCAGCCGTGCAATGCCTTCTCAGGGGGCAATGACAATGCGTTTCGCAACAGGGACCCCTTTCGAGGCGGTCCCTGTTGTGTTTTGTCCTGAACTGGAAGCCACGTCACCAGCGGAGACGGTGATGACAAAAATGCCCGAGTTCATCGGAGCAGAAATGGTGCACTCGCTCTGACCCGCAGGCCATTCGCCGTGGTTGATCTTGCGGCCTTGTGCATCATGCAAGGTCCAAGCGCCGAATGTTCCTGACATTTCGTACTCTCCGCCGGGAATTGTCAGGCGCAATGCCTGACCTGGGCGAGCCGGTTGGGGAGAAACCTGAAGGATGGAGCTCGAGGGGGGCAGGTGGACATTTTCCGCCACGTGCGTTCCTGTGCCTTGAAAGAATCGAACGCCCCCCGTGTTGACCCCAACCGCAAGTTCAGGAAGGCCATCGTTGTTGAGATCGGCCAAGGTCGCAGCGGCGCGTGTTCCGATGTCCGCGCCCGCTGCCAAGCTTGCGTTCGCCTCCGTCAGTGCCTGGCCCCAGTCGGAAGAGCCGGCGGGCCAGAGGCCGAAGTCCTGGATTTGGCCTGTTTCTCCAGCCACATACATGTGGCAGCCTGCACCATCCACGAACAAGCAAGGCACACTGTAGCCGTTGATCCCGAAGATGTTGTCCACCACAACCCCGCCGAGATTGTCGGTCGCCCAAGACCATTCCGGCGCTGAAGCAGAGCCGGTATTGAGGTACAGATTGAGCACGCCATTTTTCTCGCCCACCACGAGGTCTAGCAGGCCATCGAGGTTGAAATCAATGAGTTGCGGTGTGGCAAATTGGCCGACATCCACGGTGGCATTGGCATCATCCGCCATTCCCAATTCGGCCAGCACCCATGTGGGATCGGCACCGGGACCAGCAGTGTTCTCGTAGCGATGCAGCAAACCCAGTTCATCGCCCACAATCAAATCCAAGTCGCCATCGCCATCCAAGTCGCCTGTTGTCGGATGCGCACTTTCGATGCCATTGAGGCCAAAATCAATTGCGTCCATATCGACGGCTGCAAATGAAGGTGACTCCGGTGTGCCCACATTGCGATACCAGGCCAATGCCGTGGGGGTATTGCCGATGCCTTCATAGCGCTCCTTGTTGCCCACCAAAAAGTCCATCAGCCCGTCCCCGTTCAGGTCAGCGAATGAAGGAATGGCGTTGCGCCCAACATCGATCATGCCGTTTTGAATCCAATTGTCGGTGACGAAAGCCCATTCCGGTGCATCTGCTGTGCCGACATTGTGCCAGAGTCGAACCCCGCGGTCGTCATCCGCTTCGATGGTCGTGTTGGGAGAGAAGACCAAATCCATGTCCCCATCGCCATCTTCATCCAAGGGATACCCTGCGGGGAATGCCTCGCAATTGACGCTATCGGCCGGTCCGCTGTGCGACAGCAAGGAGGGGAATGCCATGTCGACAAACGCAACGCTGTCCAAACCGGAGGGGCTGGCCTCCATCAACAACGCAGCAATGGTCGGGTAGACCCGGTCGGACATCAACAAGTCGGGGCGCCCACTGCCGTCGAGTTCGAGCAGGGTCAACGCCCCCCCGGCGTGCAAGCCCGTGCGGGACTCAGCGGCCATGTCCATTGCTCGATCGGTTTCCTCCTCGGAGACCAGCCCTGGATTGGCAACATTGAAATCGCATTCGAACGCTTCGCCGTAGAACAACGTGTTGTCTTCTGCGCCTTCGCTCACCATGCCGTAGCATCGGTTCGTGCAGGTGAAGTCCAGTCCGCATGCGATGTTGCCCTTGAATGCATAGAGGGTGGTGCTGGTTTCGGTGAAGGTGATGATGTCCAAATCGCCATCGCCATCCATGTCCACAATCGCCGGTTTGTCAATCGACAGCACGACGACAGGAAGGTCCGACGGCCCGGATCCAAAGTCCCAACTGGCCAAGAGTGGACCAGCGACCTCTTCAAAGTTCGCCCCCGGACCGCCCAAGTTGCGATGCACATAGACGGCGTTTTGAAACCCCGTGAACAAATCCGGCAACCCGTCACAGTCGTAGTCCCGAAGCAAGGCCCAGTTGGCCATTTCGGGCCAGCCTGCGGCCCAGTCAGGTCGGAAGGCCCAGCCCGCAGCGGTCCTTTCGAACATCAGAAGTTGGTTTCCGTCCCGTTCAAAACAGAACAAATCTTCATCGCCATCGTTGTCGAAATCAATCGGAGACCATTGTGGCGCTGTCAGCCCACCAGCAAATGGATACGCCAAAGGCTGGCCTTGGGTGTCCACAACTTGGGGGCCCGGGCTCAAGGCGAAGTCATAGGAGATTTGGCCCAAAGTCACGCGCGAGAGGAGCAAAAACAGGAAAGAAACCAAGGGAAAACGAACCGCTTGTGTGAATCGAATCATTGTGGAAAGTTCGGGGAAAAGTTTTGAAACATGCTGACCAATATCAACCCGGCAGTGGGCCTGACGGGCTAGTTTTGCGCTGCATGAACCACAACCCTCAACACCGCCGGTGGGTTGCACTCGGCGCCATGATTGTGGGCCTGGGCATCACCGGTGGCGCAGTTGGCGCCCATGTGATGGAAAGTTGCTGTGGAGCGGCGTCGGCAGAGCGGATGGCCATGGCGTCGAATTTTGCCATTTGGAACGGTTTGGGCCTGATTTTGATGACCATGTTGGATGTGGAGCGGTTGTTTCTCTGGGCGCTTTTTGTTGGGATTCTTGTTTTTTCTGGCCTCTTGGCCGCCAAGTCCATTTCCCCTCAAATCGTTGATTCGTTGGCGTTGGGGCGACTGATACCGTTCGGCGGGGGGCTGTTGATTGTGACTTGGCTGCTTTTGGCCTTGCGATTTTTGCGTCCACCCCGTGATTTTTGATTACTTTTATTTCGAGAAATGCAATGAACAATTCTCTCATGAAACACGTTGGAAACACCCCCTTTGACGCATCGTTGGATGCCGTCAACCTTGAAGGCGTGGGCCGAGCCCATTGGAACCTCCCGCCTGCCAAATTGATTTTGCAAACGTTGCTCCGAGGCGAAGGGGTGCTCACCGACACTGGGGCCTTGGCCGTGGAGACGGGGGAGTTCACGGGGCGGTCGCCCAAGGACCGCTTCATTGTTTCGGACGAGAAAACACGTTCGGAGGTGGATTGGGGTAACATCAATCAGCCGCTGACCTCAGCGCAGTTTGACCGCCTCCACAAAGACATGGTGGCCTATCTCAATGGAAAATCTGTGTTCGTCAGAGATGCGGCGGTGGGCGCGGACCCAGCCACGCAAATTCGAACACGTGTCATCACGGAACGGGCTTGGTCGAATCTTTTCGTGAGCAACATGTTCATCCGCTTGTCGGAGGAGGACATTTTGGTGCCCAGCCCGGAATGGCACATCGTTTGTGCGCCATCCTTCAAAGCCACACCGGACGTTCATGGCACACGGCAGGGGAATGTTTCGGCCATTGACTTTTCCCGCAAAATCATTTTGATTGCGGGGTCCGCTTACACAGGAGAGATCAAAAAGGGCATGTTCAGTGTGATGAACTTTGTGCTGCCCACCGACCACGGCGTCATGCCGATGCACTGTTCGTCCAACGTGGGCAAGGATGGCGGTGTGGCCGTGTTCTTCGGTCTGAGCGGAACAGGCAAGACCACCCTTTCAAGTGATCCTGAGCGGAATTTGATCGGCGACGATGAACACGGTTGGGGGGATGGAGGCGTCTTCAACATGGAAGGGGGGTGCTACGCAAAAACCATCGACCTTTCTGCGTCGGGCGAGCCACAGATTTATGAGGCGATTCGGTTCGGGGCCATGCTGGAGAACGTCGGCTTCCAGGAGGATGGGGTTGTGCCGGATTACACCAACCGCGAGATCACCGAGAACACCCGGGTCAGTTACCCCATCGACCACATTCCCGGTGCCGTGCCGTCCGGCGAAGGAGGTCATCCGCGGGACATCTTTTTCCTCACTTGTGATGCTTTTGGGGTGTTGCCGCCGATCAGCAAATTGGACAAGGCCCAGGCCATGTACCATTTTTTGAGCGGCTACACGGCAAAGGTTGCAGGAACCGAAGTGGGGGTGACCGAACCACAGGCAACGTTCAGTGCCTGCTTCGGGGCGCCTTTCATGCCTTTGCATCCCACGCGTTATGCAGAAATGTTGGGGGAGCGGATGGAGGCGCACGAAGCGCGCATTTGGCTGGTGAATACTGGCTGGAGCGGGGGGGGCTTTGGTGTGGGAAAGCGAATGAAACTGAGTTACACCCGAGCAATGATTGGGGCTGCGATGCGTGGCGAATTGGACGACGTGACTTACCAGGTGGATGAAAACTTTGGTTTGGCCGTTCCGCAGTCTTGCCCGACTGTCCCGGCCGAATTGCTCAACCCAAAGGAAACCTGGGCTGACGAAGCCGCATACAATGCAGCCGCCAAGCATTTGGCGCAGTTGTTCAAGGCGAATTTTGCCCCCATGGAAACCATGGCATCCGCGGCCATTCTGGAGGGCGCTCCGATTGCCTGATTCGCGGAAGCGGAAACCGATCGCGACCATTGACCGCATGGACTGGGGGATGTACCTTCGGCCCATGCGGTTTTTCTATGCGCCCGTTGTAAACACCCCTGTTCATGTGTTGGAGGAGGGGGAGGCCAAGCATTTGGCCCGCGTGTTGCGCGCCCGCGTCGGAGACGATGTGTTGCTCACGGACGGAAAGGGCGGTCGATATGAAGGCCAAATCACCGCGCTCGACAAGCGCCAATGCGCCATTTCCATCCTGCACGTCGCCCAGGTGGCACCGGTTTCCCCCCGGTTGACCTTGGTCGTGGCACCGACGAAGGCCACCGATCGTTTCGAATGGCTGTTGGAGAAAGCCACTGAAATCGGCGTGTCGGCGATCCAGCCTGTTTGGACCGAACGATCAGAGCGCAGACAAGAGAAAGGGGATCGTTGGCAGCGAATCTTGGTGAGCGCTTTGAAACAAAGTCAGCGTTTCTGGCTTCCAGAACTCAAGGCCGCCATGGACTTTCGCGGATTCCTCGAATCGAGTTCATCCGATGCAGCGGGCAAATTCATCGCGCATTGCGAAGCATCTGCATCGGCCGACGAGAAGAAGCACTTGCTTCGGGCGATGGTGCCGGGCCAGGACAGTTGGGTGGCGATTGGGCCGGAGGGGGATTTTGCGCTGGAAGAAATAGCAGCGGCTCGTGCAGTGGGCGCGAAGGAAGTGTCCTTGGGCGATGCCCGCCTGCGGACGGAAACGGCGGGCTTGGCTGCCGTGCACTTGATGCAGCTGGCTCAACTCGCCTGATGCGGACCCGAGGGCATGGGTTGCCAATGGGTCACATCGGCAAAAAAGTGGTTGCTGTTGCCTTCACCAGCCCAAAAATGCACACCGTGCTTGGCGCGCTTCTCCTCGTTGTCTTTGTAGAAGTCCCGACAAAACCGGAGCACAATCACTTCGCGCAGTTCAAATTGCAAGTCCTTCCCAGGCAAGAACACCTGATTTCCCGGGACAAAAGCGAGCACACGTTGGTCATGATGTGGCAGTGCATCCCGCACATCGACCCAACCGTTGCCGGTCATTTCCCCTGAAATTTGGGCGGTCGTTTTTCCAAAAACGCAGCAACCCCTTCCGCATAATCGGCGGTTTGGGAAGCCTCCATTTGCAGGTCTCGTTCCAACGTGAGGTGGGCAGACAGCCCCTGGTCCCAGCCTGCATTGAATGCGCGTTTGGTCAAGCCGAGGCCCTTGGTGGGCATCGCAGAAAGTCGTTTCGCCAAATCGCGAACTGCCCCATCGAATTCATCGTCGGCCACTGCCCGATGGATCAGCCCCATCGCAGCGGCCTCGGGGGCCATGAGCTTGTCCCCCAAGAATGCCAATTCGGCAGCTCGTTGCATGCCCACAAGCCGCGGCAACATCCAGGTGCCGCCGCTGTCGGGAATGAGACCGATTTTCGAGAACGCCTGGATGAACGCGACAGAAGCCCGGGCGACGGTGAGGTCGCAGGCGAGGGCGATGTTCGCCCCGGCGCCAGCCGCCACCCCGTTGATGGCCCCCACGACGGGTTTTTCCATGGCCCGTATCCGGCGGACGCTTTCGTTATAGGTCTGCTCGACGATTTCCGTGAAGTCGGGCGCGTCGGGCGCGGTGACTTCCTTGAGGTCTTGCCCGGCACAGAAGGCCTTGCCTGCCCCTGTGATCACCACGCAGCGAACCGCATCATTTCCGGCGGCCTCATCGAGTGCCTCCTGAAAATCTCTGCCCATGCGTTGGTCGAAGCTGTTGAAAACCTCCGGGCGGTTCAAAGTCAGGGTTCTCACAGCCCCGTCATCCGCAATCAAAATGGATGCATTCATGCCGCGAATTTAAGGGAGGATGAGCAGGGGCTGGCGCTGCAGACCGACTTGAATGAAGTAGATGCCAGGGGCGAGATTTGGGCCAAACCCATGCCATCCATCCTGCCCCGCCACCACGTCAACCCTTTGGCCTTGGGCATTGCGAAGTTGAACATCTGCATTTGCAGGAACTCCCTTCAGAAAAAAGCCGTCTGTGGCCGGGTTCGGGTAGACTTTCCAAGGCCTGAGGTCCGCCTGGCCCTCCACGCCGCTGACCAAGAAATCCACCGACAGCGTGGCGCTGCATCCCGCCGCATCGGTGACAGTGACAAAATAGGTCCCTGTCGGAAAATCGCCCGTGAGGTCCTCCTCATTGCTCACCGCAAAACCGGTATCGTCATACCAAATGAATGTGTAGTCCGGGGTTCCGCCCATGACATCGATGTCTGCGATTCCCGGACCGCTCGTCTCCAAGTTCAGCACGACAGACAATGCGCAGGAACAAATGTCCAGTGGGTCAGGGTTGAGCTCAATCGCTTCGCCGTTCGACAAATCGACATCGGCGAATGCGGGAAAGATTCCCGGGTACCGAACTGCCCGAAACGTGAGGTTCGCATTCACGCCCAAGGCATCCCCTTGGGTGGCCGGTTGACCTGACTGCAGCGGCACTGTGTAGGCCCAAGCGAGGTCGCCATCGGGGGTGTATTCCAAGATTTGGCCTGATCGGCCTGCGAGCAAAAGGTTGTTGCCATTGGGCAACCGCTGGAAACTGGACAAGCCCGAACTGTAGAAATCCTGCGGGGGTGTTTGCGTCCAAGTCCAATCGAAGCTCGCCGGAAGAAGGGCGCCTGTGGCTTCGTCTGTGGGGTAGTTCCCCGATGCATCTGGAGAAGCGTCGATGAGGTGCGCACTGGAGTAGGGGCCGACCAGGCTGGGGTTCGAATTGTTGAACACCCCGATTTTTCCTGCGTCTTGCGCACCTTGCAGCCATGGCTCGATCAGCCAATGAGCGTCGTGCTGGTAGTGCAATTTCTGGTCTTCAGGCCCGCCTGCGTCGTGCGCCTCGGGGTTGCCCCATCGCCACTTCAGGCCTTCATCGGCGACGCCATGTTGCAAAATCCAGAGTTCATCGAAGGTCGGCACACTCAGCAAAATTTCACCCGTCATCGGGTTGAAGTCAATGCTGTTGATGTGAAGCCAGTCGGGCGCGGCGTTTTGCGGCGTTCCGAAGTTGATGTCGATTTTGTCTGGATGATCCGCCACCACCCCATAGTTCAACAAGGTCGAATCCACATCTTGGATCAGGTGGTCCCAAACCCGCCACGTCCACACTTCTTCGGCTCCCCCATTGCCATCAGGGGCATACTCGATGATGCGTTCGCTCCACAGCTCACCATCTTCAAGCAGTTCGGGCAAGCGGCCATTTGCAGCGGCTTCTGCTGAATCCACGCGTTCCCAGGCAATGGCCAGGACGTGGCCATTGGGCATCGGCGCGATGTCGTGGTGCAGGCGTCCTGTGCTGTCGTTGTGCGTCACCCCCCACAGCAAATCCCCATCCCAAGTCAGCCGTTCAATCGTCGCTCCCCCACCCCCGGCCCAAATGGCGTCGTTGCCGAAAAATGCAGGGCGAGAGGTGCGGATCAAGTCACCATTGGCCCGCAGATAGGCGACATTGCCAGGCCTGCGGAGCGAGTCGTTGCCCCAGCGATGCACCACTTCGCCACAGAAGTTCAAGAGCATCACGTCGGGCTGATTGTGCGGGTAGATGAGGGTGTAGCCATCGCTGGCCAAATCCGGTTCGTAGGCCAAGGTCCCGATCGTGTTTTGGGCCAAAACACCGAATGAGCCAAGGCAGAACAGCAGCGCGCCGAGCAGCGCCGAAAAGGGCTTGTGCATCATGTTGTGAAGTTCAATCGTCTGGCAAAAGTACCCAAATGCAAACGGGCAACCCAAGGCGGTCTCAGTCGGCGCGCAGTGCCTGAGCCACGGCGTCTTGGGGCAAGAAAGTCGCTTTCAGGCCTTCTGCGATGCAAGACCGCAATTCTGCGTCGGTCAGGCCGGCTTCCTTGTTCATCGCCGACATTTCCTTGTGCAAATCGGTGCACATGACGGTGGGGTCATCGGTGTTGATGGTGCAGCGAACACCTGCACGCAGCAGTTGTGGCAGGGGGTGCTGGGCCACCGATGGAACCGCGCCTGTTAGCCAATTGCTCGTCGGGCACAACTCGAGCGGTGTTTGGGTGTCGATGAGCAATTGCACAATGGCGTCGTCCTCGATGGCTTGGACCCCATGCCCAATTCGGTCAGCGCCCATATCAAGAATGGCCGTGCGGATGTTTTTTGAAACGCCTGGAATGTTGGGTTCACCTGCATGAATGGTGATGCCCAGGCCAGCCGCCTTCGCCCGCATGAACAGCGGAATGAAGGGCTCGGGGTGCTCGTGGGTTTCGTCATCGGCCAAATCCAGCGCCACGAAAGTGTCCCGATTGGAAATGGCAAAGTCCGTCCAGCGGGCGTTGTCTGCGGCGGATTTGGTCCGTTGAAGGATGCAAATGAGCCCCACGACCATCGGATAAGTCGCTTCCGCCTGCCGCACCCCCCGGACAATCGCCGCATGCAGCCCGTCCGCGGTCATGCCTTTGTGAACATCCAGCAGAAAACTTGGCGCATAACGCAACTCAAGCACACGCACATTTGCGTTCAAGTGAAAGTCCTCACAGATTTCGAACGCCACCCGCTCCATGAGGGCTTCTGATGACAGCATGTCGCGGGTGTGAAGGAATTTGTGCAGCACTTCTGTCAAGTTGCCCATCGGCTGTCGAATCAGAAATGCGTCTTCAAAAGCAGCATCGGAAGTGACTTGCAACCCTGCTTTCAGAGCGAATTCCCGCAGGGTGGATGGCCGAACGGCCAATTCCAAGTGGCAGTGCAATTCTGCCTTTGCCATGTGCATCCAAGATTCGTCCTTCCTCATGCAGCGAAGATAAGGAGGTGCATTGCAGCCCGCCTCACGTTATCTTCGCGCCATGGGTGTGGAGATCAAGAACAAGAAGGCGGGGTTTGAGTACTTCCTGACGGAAGATTTCACGGCGGGCATCAGCTTGGTGGGCTCGGAAATCAAATCCATTCGAAAGGGGAAGGCCAGCATTTCCGAAGCGTACTGTCGCTTTTGGAACGATGAGTTTTTTGTCTTCAACATGTACATCGCCGAATACGAAAACGCGGGGTACAGTGGGCACAGCGACCCGAGGCGACCGCGCAAATTGTTGTTGAAAAAGACGGAGCTCAAGAAGCTGGAGAAGCGCCTGAAAGATGTCGGGGTGACTGTGGTGCCGACCTTGTGTTTCATCGCGCCTTCAGGCTATGCCAAACTCAATGTGTCCGTCGCCAAAGGCAAGAAACTTCACGACAAAAGAGACACCTTGAAAAAGAAGGATTTGGCCCGAGACCTCGAACGTTCGTAGTCTCATCTTCACCCGAGAAACGGGTCAGTCTTCCAATTTCGCGCCACTTTCGACGACGCGATAGGTGCCCAAGAAGGCATCCCAATCCCACAAGAAGTGCCGCATGACCTCCTGGAGTTCCCGTTCCAGAACGGGACTCGGTTGATTCATGTCCCGAAAATAATCGGCTTGGTGCTGGTTCAGGTGGTATTTGTAAAAGACCGCCCGAGTCATGCTTCGCAAGACGCTTTTCGACGGGTGATTGATTTGCTTCATGAACCCGCGGTAGCTCTGAATTTTTTTGCCAAACTCATTGCGCGGGAGGTCGAAGGCGCGGTTGAATTTGGCCAAAATCCGCTCGATCAACATGCGGTCCAACCCGGCATCAAAATGATCCGGGATGAATTGCAAATTGCCAGCGACGATGATCATCAAAAAACGGCCGTAATCCCCGGGGTTCAGGTTCGGGGAGGACTCGAAGCCCTCCAATTCATTCAGGAACGCGGCCACTTCAGGCCACCCTTCCTCCACGGTTTCAAACGTCGTCTGCACAAAGGCATTCGCGGCTTGCTCCTCTGTCAGCTTTCGCTTCGCGATCCAATTCAGAAATCCCAAGTTCTTCATGCTACGATGCGCAATGTAACTTCGCGGGACCGAGTGCCGGCCCAGGGTCGACCATCGTGTATCCACAGGTTTATTCACAATTCCTCCCCCAACGGATCATGTACAATCAGCTCAAACCTTTCATTTTCAAGACGGATCCCGAGCGTGCTCACTATGGAACGATGCGGTTGCTGTCGCTCGCCGTTCGGGTTCCTGGGGTGGCTGCCTTGCTGCGCGCGCGTTTTCGCGTTGATGATCCTGCGCTGGAACGCGAGGTTTGCGGTTTGCGTTTCCCCAATCCGGTCGGTCTCGCGGCTGGATTTGACAAGGACGCAAGGTGGTTGCGGGAGTTGTCGGTCCTCGGGTTTGGGTTTGTCGAAATCGGCACCCTGACGCCAGTGGCGCAATCAGGCAATGAGAAGCCCCGGCTGTTCCGATTGCCGGCGGATCGCGGGATTTTGAACCGAATGGGGTTCAACAATGGGGGGGTCGGTGCGGCGGTCGAACGCCTGCGCCAGCGGCCTTCCGGCCTCATCGTCGGCGGCAACATCGGCAAAAACAAGGTCACGCCTAACGAGCGCGCGGTGGACGACTACCTCACTTGCCTTGAGGCGCTTCATCCGCACGTGGACTACTTCGCGGTCAACGTCAGCTCGCCGAATACGCCCGGATTGCGGGCGCTGCAAGACAAAGCGCCATTGGCCGAGCTGTTGGCTGCAATTGTCGAGCGGAATGCGGCCCTGCAGCCGAGGCGTCCGGTGTTTTTGAAGATTGCACCTGACATGACAGAAGATGCTTTGCGTGATGTGGTTGCAGTTGTTCACTCAACAAAAATTGATGGTGTGATTGCCACAAACACCACGGTGGCGCGGGATGGGTTGATGACACCCAATGTGGACGCGCTCGGTCCAGGTGGTGTGAGCGGTGCGCCGGTTCGCGATCGGTCCACAGAAGTCATTCGATTCTTGCACAAAGCATCCGGTGGCTCGTTTCCCATCATCGGCGTGGGCGGCGTGGACAGTGCAGCTTCTGCGCGCGAGAAATTGGACGCAGGAGCTGTGTTGGTTCAGGTTTACTCGGGGTTGGTGTACGAAGGGCCAGCGATGGTCCGCCGAATCAACCGAGGACTTTTGTCGCAGTAAAGTTCACAAGTCCGTGATGCGGCCGGCGGTCTGGTGAAGTCGGATGCCCTTTTCGGTCACATGTACGTTGCAAGCTGCGTGCTGCGCATCGTGTTCGAGCATCAACGTCCACTTTTCTGATGCTGCCCGTGTCAGAAAATCCGATTTGTCTTCCATCGTCAGCAAAGGCCTGGTGTCATAGCCCATCACCCAAGCCGAGGGGACATGCGCTGCTGAAGCAAGCAAATCTGCCATGAAGGCCAATCGGGTGCCCCCATTTGGCCTATCGAAAACCGGAATCATCTGGCTCTCGGTGTGCCCATCTGCAAAAAACAATTCCATGCCGGGAAAAGCTTGTCCCAAAGGGTTTTTCAACCAGCGGCCAGAACGATCAATGAACTTCAACTGGCCGCTTTCCTGCAGGGGCAGCAAATTTTCGGTGAGGAAGGAGGCTTTCTCTCGCGGGTTGGGGTGAATTGCCCATTCCCAGTGCGCCTTGTTGCTCCAAAACGTGGCGTTCGGGAAGGCAGGTCGCAGTGCACCATCGCTGGCCCTTCGTTCGACTGCACCACCGACGTGGTCAAAATGCAAATGAGTGAGCAGCACATCGGTGATGTCGCTTCGCAGAAAGCCCAGTCTTGAGAGCTCGCTGTCCAAACTGGTGTCACCGTGCAATTGATAATGACTGAAGAATTTTTCGCTTTGTTTGTTGCCGATGCCGGTGTCGACAAGGAGCAGCCGGTCGCCGTGCTCGACGAGCAGCAGGCGCATCGCCCAAGTGCACAGGTTTCGCTCATCCGGCGGCACCAGGGGCGCCCACAATTGCTTGGGCACGACCCCAAACATGGCCCCGCCGTCCAACTTGAACAACCCCGAATGCACTGTGTGGAATTCCATGACAACAAAGGTAATCGAGCAGAGAGGTCCGGCTGCCTTACTTTTGCGCTTTGAAAGAACAGGCATGAATTTGACCTTGAATGAATTGACAGCCATCAGTCCAGTCGATGGCCGTTACCGAAGCGCCACTGCGCCACTTGCCGACCATCTCTCGGAGTGGGGATTGATCAAATACCGCGTCGAAGTCGAGGTTCGGTATTTCCTCGCCCTCACCGAAATCCCGCTCCCTCAACTTGCCGACTTCCCATCGGACCGCGCCGATGATCTCCGGGCCCTGTACCTCCGCTTCAGCGAGGCGGATGCACGTGAAATCAAGGCCACGGAACGCACCACCAACCACGACGTGAAGGCCGTCGAATACTTCATCAAGGACAAAATGGCCGCCCTCGGCCTGCAGAAGTGGTCGGAGTTTGTGCACTTCGGGCTGACTTCCCAAGACATCAACAACACCGCCATTCCACTTTCCCTGATGCGGACGATGACCTCCATCATTCGCCCGGGATTCGATCGGCTCCGAGCACAACTGGCCCAGCAGGCCCTCGCTTGGCGGCACATCCCCTTGTTGGCAAGGACCCATGGTCAACCGGCGAGTCCTGTGACATTGGGCAAAGAGTGGGCCGTGTTTGTGAATCGCTTGGATGTGCAACTCGAAGCCTTGGCGGCCATTCCCTTTGCCGCAAAATTTGGCGGGGCCACTGGCGGATTCAATGCCCACGTTGTCGCCTATCCTGAAGTGGACTGGTCTGCTTTTGGCAGGGCATTCGTCGAAGGAGATTTGGGCCTTGCCCGCAGCCCGGTCACCACCCAAATCGAGCATTACGATCAGTTGGCGGCCTGGGCAGACGCGCTTCAGCGATTGCACAACATTCTGATTGATTTCTGCCGCGATGTTTGGACCTACATCAGCCAAGATGGTTTCAAACAGCGCATCAAGGCGGGAGAGGTGGGGTCCAGCGCCATGCCGCACAAGGTGAATCCCATCGATTTTGAGAATGCCGAGGGCAACCTGGGTGTAGCGAATGCATTGCTGCAGCATTTCAGTGCCAAACTGCCCATCAGCCGATTGCAAAGGGACTTGACCGATTCGACAGTTCTTCGGAATCTTGGCACCCCCCTTGGGCATGCCATGATCGCATTGCGGTCGCTCGAGCGCGGGTTGGGCAAGTTGCTGCTCAACGAAGCGAAATTCGCATCAGATCTCGAAGCGAATTGGGCAATCGTCGCCGAGGGCATCCAAACCATTCTGCGGCGAGAAGGCTATCCCCAACCCTACGAGGCGCTCAAGGATTTGACACGAAAAAATGCGCTCATCGACGAGGCAGCCATGACAGCGTTCATCGACGGACTCTCGGTTGGTGAGGATGTTCGGACCGAACTTCGCGCTTTGCGGCCGGAGACATACATCGGGGAATCAGTGCGTTTGGTGGAAGCCTATCTTGGCAAATCTTCAGTTGAGTGAAGCGATTTGGCGAGCTTTTCCAACTCCTGAGGGCCTACCGCTTGAATTTGGCGGCAAACGTCTTGTTCAATGTCCTCAATGCGGTGTTTTCGTTGTTCACGTTCCTGAGCGTGGTGCCTTTTTTGCGCATTCTTTTCGCTGAAACCCCTGAGGAAGTGGGCGATCCCGCTGTGGCTCCTGCGAATCTGTTGGGCCAAATCAATGCCGCCTTCGATGGCTTCGTGGCCACACAAGGCAAGTCTGGCGCCTTGGTTGCCCTTTGCATTGGCATCGTCTGCGTGGCGCTCATCAAAAACCTCGTCGGCTACCTTGCCCTGTTCAGCCTGGCCACCATTCGCACGGGCATCAGCCGAGACTTGCGGCGAAAGCTTTACGACAAGGTGCTGTCTTTGCCAGTGGGTTGGTTCACAGATGCCAGGAAGGGCGATGTCATCAGCCGCATGACAAACGACTTGATGGAAGTCGAATTCAGCATCATCGGGACCATTGAGATCCTTTTCAAGTCTCCGGTAATGATCATCGTGAGCTTGACGACCTTGTTCGTGTTGAGCTGGGAGTTGACCTTGTTTGCGCTCATTTTCTTGCCGTTTTCCGGATACCTGATCAGCCGAATCGCCAAATCGCTCAAGCATGCCGCCAAGCACGGGAAGGAACATTTGGGCGCGCTGATCTCTGTGATCGAGGAGACCCTCGGGGGCATGCGGATTGTCCAAGGCTTCAATGCGCAACCTGCATTTCGGGCGCGTTTCGCCGAGTCGAACGAAGCGTATTTCCGCGAAATGCGCCGGCTCTACAAGCGTGAATATTTGAGTTCTCCCGTGAGTGAATTGGTCAGCTTGACGGTGATGGCGGTGCTCCTCTGGTTCGGTGGTGGGTTGGTTTTGCGTGGCGAGGGCGGGCTGAGCGGTGAGTGGTTCATCGGGTATCTCGTTGTTTTTAGCCAAATCATTCCACCGGCCCGCGCGTTTTCGGATGGGTGGTTTCGCATTCAAAAGGGAGCGGCTTCGCTCGACAGACTCGATGAAATCTTGCAAGAGCCCGCTCAAGTGGCAGAGCCAAGTCATCCCGTGGCTTTCGATGGTTTGCGCGATGGCATTTCGTTTGAAGGGGTGAGCTTCCGTTACCAAGCCGGTGGCGAAAAAGTGTTGGAAGGATTCAACTTGCGCATCGAAAAGGGGGAAACCGTGGCCTTGGTCGGCCCTTCGGGCTCGGGAAAGACGACGGTTGCGCATTTGCTGGCACGATTCGCCGATCCCACAGAAGGCCAGATCCTCGTTGACGGCGTTCCTTTGACGCAGGTCACCACGTTGGATTGGCGCGCCCACTTGGGGCTTGTCACCCAAGACGCTGTTTTGTTCAACGACACTGTGGCGGCGAACGTCATGCTCGGCACGTCATCGAATGACAGCAGGTTGCAGGAGGCATTGGAAAGTGCCCATGCATCGGATTTCGTGGCGGCCATGACCGAAGGAGCGAACGCGATGGTGGGGGAGGGCGGTGGCCGCTTGAGTGGTGGACAACGCCAGCGGATTTCCATTGCTCGAGCGCTCTACAAAGATCCGCCTCTGCTGATTTTGGATGAAGCGACGAGCGCTTTGGACACCGAGAGTGAGATGGCGGTACAAGGAGCAATCCATCACCTGATGGCCGGGCGAACGTCCCTTGTGATTGCCCACCGCCTGTCGACCATTCGGCATGCGGACCGCATTGTGGTGATGGATGGCGGCAGAATAGCCGAACAGGGGCGACACGATGAATTGATGGAGCGTCCCCAGGGCCTGTATCGCCGGCTGGTGGAGTTGCAAGAGTTTTGATCGGCATTTCGGTGACTTATGTTGCGAATTTGGTGCGGGTTTGGCCTGTATTTTCGCAACATGGGGAAAAGCAACACGGCCATCGGTGCCATGCTGGGCGGCAAATGCCCACAATGTCGGGAAGGTGATTTGTTCACCCATGCAAATGCCTATGATCCGAGGAAGACGGCCCTCATGAACAAGGCTTGTCCAGTGTGTGGTGAGGATTTCGCCCGTGAACCCGGATTCTATTTCGGAGCGGCCTATGTCAGTTATGCGCTCACCGTGGCTTTGTGGGTGGCCGTTTTGGTGGCATTGTACACCTTTGATGCGCTGGGCTGGATCGTCTTCGGCTTCTACACGCACGTGGGCACGTTCCTGATCACCGGCATCACCACGCTCCTCCTCCTTCTTCCTGGCATTTATCGGTTGAGCCGCACGTTGTGGTTGCACATGTTGACCAAGCGAAATTGAAGGCGTTGGCATTCGTTCAAATTGTGCCAAACGAATGAAGGGGTTCCTCCGTTGAGGAACCCCTTCTCACCAAATCGCCTGATTCATGACGCTCGTGTCGAGCGTGGCAAAACCAAAACCAAGTCCCTTTACGGGAGGGGATACAGAAAAGTTGCGGAAAACGAAAGAATTTCCACCGAAGAAAACATAAACCGCTGATTGGCAGAGGTTTATTTTTCTATATTTTTTTTCGAAAGCGCTTCGGTTTGGACCCGAATGCTCTCCTTGTGGACCTGTTCCAATACCTTTTGGATGAAGTCCAAGCCGAGGCCTCGGTCTTTTGCCCAGTCGCTGCGCGAGGCGAACACCTCCCGCCAGCGTTGCAGTTGCAGAATTGTGATCCCTTGCTCGTCTTTCACTTGACCGATTTGACGGGCGAGCGACATCCTGGAGGTCAACAAATCGATCAATTGTTCGTCCACGCTGTCCATTTGCATGCGCAGCGCCGACAGGCCTGTCAGTTGGTCTTCTGACAATTCTTCGGCCCGAATGGTCAAATGATCGAGAAGATCGAACAGCCCTTCCGGGGTGACTTGCTGGTCCTTGTCGCTCTTCGCTTGATCAGGATTGGGGTGGGTTTCCAGCATCAAGCCGCGCATGCCCAAATCCATGGCTTTCTGGGCCACCCCGGCCAACAAATCTCGACGTCCTGCGATGTGGCTTGGGTCGCAAAGCACAGGAATGTCCGGACGAGCCGCTCGGAGGCCGATGGGGATTTCCCACATCGGCGCGTTGCGATAATCGGTCAATCCATAGCTGCTGAATCCTCTGTGCAGCGCCCATACCGCTCCTTCGACTGTGCTTTCGACGCGCTCGATGGCCCCGAGCCAAAGCTTCAAGTCCGCATGCATTGGGTTTTTCACCAGAATGGGGATGCCAGTGCCGCGCAACGCATTCGCAATTTCTTGCACCGCAAATGGACTGACAGTCGTTCGCGCCCCGATCCACAAAACATCCACGCCTGCCTTCAAGCAAGCCTCTGCATGTTCTGTGTTGGCGACCTCGGTGGTCACTGGCATTCCGAACTCCTCGCGAATCTGGACCAACCAACCCAAGGCTTCTTCTCCCAGTCCTTCAAAAGAATGGGGCCTTGTCCTTGGCTTCCACAACCCAGCGCGATAGAGGTGCACCCTGCCGGAGGCTTGCAGGGGGGCTGCCACTTCGCGCATTTGTGCCAAACTTTCTGCACTGCAGGGACCTGCAATCACCAACGGGCTGTCCCCCGATTGCAGCGGATTTTCGAATGCGTTCAATGTCGACGGTTTGGGGAAAGCAGGCGGGTGCTGGCTCACGGTTTCTGTGGCAAAGGTAGAGTGTAGGGACGCATGGAATCACAACAAAAAAAGCCCTGAGCGGTTCGCGCTCAGGGCCAAAAAATGAAGAACATCATCAGTACCCGGAACTGGACTCGAACCAGCACGCCCGAAGGCACAGCCGCCTGAAGACTGCGCGTCTACCAATTTCGCCACCCGGGTAGGTGCTTCACATGAACATCCTTCGCCTCATCCAATGAAAGTGCCCAGGGCGGGACTCGAACCCGCACGCCCTAAACGGACACATGGCCCTCAACCATGCCTGTCTACCAATTTCAGCACCTGGGCGGTGCAGTCCAAAAGTGACCCCGCTGGGACTCGAACCCAGGACCCTCTCATTAAAAGTGAGATGCTCTAACCAGCTGAGCTACGAGGTCGTCACCCGCTTTCGGGGGGGCAAAGATAGACAGAATTTCTATCCTGCAACACCTGCAACCAATTTTCATTCTGGCTTGTCTATCTTGCGCATCAGAATTGCGATTTCATGAGGGCATTCATCACTTTGATTTTGTTGGTCTTTGCAGGCCAAACCTGGGGGCAATCCCCAACCGACATTTGGAAAGACGACCCAGCGCGACGAGCGTTTTTCTCCTCGCACGGTTGGGTGCATCAACCCGAGGGCAAGGCAGAGGGATTGGACGTCTTGGAGATTGCAGATGTCACGGCGTTCGATCCATTCCAATTGGGCATCTTGCCCGAGGCAGGAAGCCCACAACAATGGTCTGTGGCAGCTGGAGGGGTCCTTCAAGTGCACAGCCACGAGCGCTTGCTGGTGCTTTACGATCGTTGGATTGCAAATGACAGAAAAGGTCTCTAAAGTGATGAAGATGAACTTTTTCCGCCTTGGTTTGCTCGGTTTGACCCTGTTGCCGGCCGCGGTCAGCGCCCAGGAAACGGGCATTTCGAACACGACCCTCACCACCTGCGGCGGTTTCCTCGTGGATACCGGGATGAGCGCTTCGGATTATGGCCCCAACGAGGACATCACCATGACAATTTGTCCTGAAGCGCCGGAAACGGTCTTGACGTTGTATTTCGCTTTGGCGGCACTCGGTGCAGGAGATGTATTGGAGATTTATGATGGGGAGGACACTTCGGCGCCCCTGCTCGGTTCATTCATTGAATACGGGGCACAGGGATTGGAGATTTTTGGATCTGAGAACAATGCATCGGGCTGCCTGACCATCCACTTCACCTCGGATGCTTCGGTCAACGGAAGTTTCGTGGCCGAGATGTCTTGTGGTTACCCGTGTGAACGTCCATTTGCGATTGTTTTCACAGAAGATGAGCCCGACATGCCCGTTCTGGCTTGTGTGGGGGAGGAGCTGACTTTCAATGGCACCAACACCTCGGTGGCGGACGGATTTGAAATCGCCACTTGGGACTGGGATTTTGATGACGGCAACACGGAGAACTCAGGTCCGGTGGTCACCCATTCATTCGACAACCCAGGTGCTTACAAAGTTCAACTGTTCGTGGCAGACAACAACATCACAGAGGATGAACCGGACGGCTGCGAGAACAACAACCTTGTGGACCATTTGGTGTTGGTGTCCACAGCCCCTGACTTTTCTGGAACGACGCTGGATGCCACCATTTGTGAAGGCCAGACCTTTGAACTTGACGGCAATGTGGCCGGGGTGACGTACGACTCCAATCCGTCGGCGAATTTCGGTGGGGCTTTGTTCATCCCCGATGATCAGTCTCAGTGTTTTTCTGCAGAGCTGACTTACACGGCTTTCAACCCAGGTGCGGTCGTTGTCAACGGTGAACAGGATTTGGAAAGCCTTTACATCAACTTTGAGCACAGCTTTATGGGGGATCTCACCATCTCCCTCATTTGCCCGGACGGCTCGTCCATGACCTTGCATGAGCAGGGCGGGGGAGGCACTTGGTTGGGCGAACCTGTGGACGTGGACGCCCAACCCAATGATGAAGGCGTCGGCTACGATTACTGGTGGTCTCCCACTGCTGTGAATGGGACTTGGGCGAATGAAGGGGCGAGCGTCAGCACTTTGCCCAGTGGAACCTACAGCGCAACGTCGCCTTGGTCGCTGCTTGAAGGTTGTCCGCTGAACGGCACATGGACGGTTGAGATTTGTGATTCTTGGGGGTCAGACAATGGGTTCATCTTCGACTGGACAGTCAATTTCGATCCAGACCTCTATCCAGACCCCATCGTTTTCACACCCGAATTTGGCCTGGATTGTGACAGCACCTCATGGACAGGCCCCAACATCATGGATGTCTCGGATGATTGCAGCACCGTTGAAATTTTTGCGGCTGAGTCTGGGGCTTACAATTTCTCGGCCACAAACAATTTTGGCTGCACTTACGAGAATCAGGTGGAGATCACGGTTGTGCAAGGACCAGAATTGGCGCTTTCCCCCGACACCGTCTTTTGCGGCGCGCCTGTTGACATCAGCGGCACCGTGACGAATCAGCAGCTGGGTTTCAATTACGCTTATGGTTGGGAGCCAGCGGATTTGGTCACGAATTCATCCTCGCCCAACACCACGGTGAACAACCTCGATGAAATCACCTATTTCAACCTGACCGTTTCGGTCACTGGTGGGGACTTGGACAATTGCGAAATCACAGAGGCGATTGAGGTGGATGTGTTGCCTGGACCTGTGGCCTTGGAGCACCAGATGTTCGAGATTTGCTTGGGCGAGAGCGTTGCATTGCAAGTCGGCAATCAACCCGCGAGCCTCGATGCCTACAATTACGAGTGGATTCACAGTTATGAGTGCACCGATCCATTCACAGGTCTGCCGACAACTTGCAATGACATGGTTTCCAACGACCCGGCTTATGCGGCGAACGAAGATGGCCTGTACACAGTAAACATCACAATGGCTGCCCCCTGCACTTTTGGCGCCTCCAGCACGTACGAGGTGGAAACAGAAGTTTGCGAGCTGCTGATTCCCAATGTCTTCTCCCCGGATCGTTTGGGCAAAAACGACGCATTCCGCATCGACGGACTGAATGGTTACCCGAACAGCACGATTCGGATTTACAACCGATGGGGACAATTGGTATTCAGTCATGATGACTTTGGCAACTCTGCAGGTTGGGATCCCACTGCTGAGGCCGCGGCGGAAGGAACGTATTTCTATGTTTTGGCCATCAATCGCACGGCGAGTGAACTGGTCATCAACAACGTGGAGGGCCAAACCGTCGACGATGGTCAAGGACCTTACTTGATGAGTGGTTCGTTCATGTTGGTTCGTTGATGAAGTGACGAAGACGGATCCGTTGCGGGAGTTGGGGCGTTTGGCAGAAGCGTTGATCGCGGAGCGAAACGAGGAGGAGCGGCGCATGGCTGCGTTGCTCGAGCAGAAGTCGCTTCGCTACCGAAGAGCTGACGGCTTGACGTGGTCGCCTGTGGCTGTGCTTCAGTCGGACTTTACTTTTGGCGGCCGACCGGTGGTGACCTTGCAAATGGGACAAGGTGGGGGCAAGCCGGGCAGTTTCCGGACGGGGTCGCCAGTGAGCCTGTACCAAGCAAATGAGGCGGGACAGCCGGCAGGAGGAACGTCATCTGTGCGGAGGGGGCTCGTTCGGAAATCTGCCGACACCCAGGTGGAGGTGGTGCTCGATGGTGAACCTTTGACGGCTGATGAGTGCCACGCGCGTTGGACACTGGATCAAAGGCAAGACGACCGGACATTCAAACTCATGGCCGAGGCGCTCAGTGCTTGGATCAACACCGAGAATCCTGAAACGGAAAAGTTGCGCGACGCCTTGCTGCAAGGTGATGAATCGCAGCTCGAGGCCCGAGAATCGGTGCAGATTCCGGATTTGGCATTGCGCCTGAACGAAGACCAAACCCGTGTGATCGCGCACGCCTGGTCTCACCCGAGGTTGTTGCTCCTTCATGGGCCCCCTGGCACGGGGAAAACGACCACCTTGGTGTCCATGATTCGGGGTTTCGTTGGGCAGGGTGAGCAAGTTTTGGCCACGGCGCCATCGAATGCCGCGGTGGACTTGTTGACGCTGCGCTGCCGAGAAGCTGGATTGCGCGTGGTGAGGATTGGACACCCCATCCGAATGGAGGAAGCGGTGCTTTCCAGCGCCGTGGAGTCGCTCGTTGCCAGTCACCCCGAGCACAAACAGGTGCAGTCATACCGCAAGCGGGCCAAGGAGGCTTGGCGCGAAGCGGACCGCTACCGCCGCAACTTTGGGCCCGAAGACAGGAAGGCCCGATCGGACGCGAAGCGAGAGGCCCGGGATTTGGAGCGGGAAGCGAATGATTTGGAAGCGCATTTGGCCGATCGGGTGATTGCAGATGCGGAGGTGGTTTGTGCAACGCTGGCGGGCTCAGCCGATCGCCTGTTGCGAGGACGCATGTTCGATGTCGCTGTCATCGATGAGGCTGGACAGGCGATGGAGCCAGCCACATGGATCCCCATGCGGCATGCGAGGCGTTTTGTGATGGCAGGCGACCCCCAACAATTGCCGCCAGTCGTCAAATCTGACCAAGCATTGGGCATGGGGCTGGGCAAGAGCCTTCTGGAAAAGTTGATTGAACGTCACGCCGGGGGGGCATTGGTTCATTTGCTGCGCACACAATACCGCATGCACAAGGCCATTCAAGACCCCTCGAGCGACTGGTTTTATGAAGGCAGGCTGGTGGCGCACCCGGATGTGGCGACGGCCACACTCGGAACGTTGGCCCCTTGGTGCTTCATCGATACGGCAGGCCGTGGATTCGAGGAGGAACGGGCGGCAGGTTCAGAGAGCACCTGCAATCCGGAGGAAGCCCAATTCGTCATGGAACGCGTGCGCGCCTTGCACACCGCTCATCCAGAGGCCAGCATCGGGGTTGTGGCCCCATATGCTGCGCAGGTTCGGGTGCTTCTGGCGTTGTGGGATGGCCCACTGCCCTCGAGCATGGACATTGCGACGGTGGATGGGTTTCAAGGACAAGAACGCGACATCATGGTGTTGTCGATGACCCGATCGAATGCACAAGGCACGATCGGATTTTTGAAAGAACATCGCCGAACCAATGTGGCCATGACACGGGCCAAGCGCCACTTGATGATTGTCGGTGACAGCGCCACCTTGGGCACTGACGCATTTTTTGCGCGCCTCATCGAACGCGCCGAAACCGAAGGGTGCTACGACAGCGCTTGGTCTTACGTTCAATGAGCCGGCTCAGCCTCATCTTCCCAAGGCGCTTCAGCCGGCGCCTCTTCTGACGAAACGGCATATGCCGGGGGAGGAGGCACATGGCCTGCCGCAGTCTCATCGAGCGGGAACACCTCTGTGATTTTTTGGAACGTGATGGCGGGAATCACATAACCGATGCCCAACTTGTTCATGTGGCCAGCGACTTTGTCATACGCATCGCGCACGTCGCCAGCGGAAACCAACAGGTATTGATTCGTTTCCTTTTCCACACCTTTCTGCTCGTCAAACGTAGTCAGGGCGATTTTGACCTTGAACCACTTGTCTTCCCCCTCGAAGCGAATGACTTCCGAAAAATTCGATTTGGTGATTTGCGTGATCTCAAATGGGCGAATGCCCTCGTCATCGCAGATTTGGGTCATCCGGGTTTCCGCCTCCGTATAATTGTATGCATCGAGCACAAAAGCTTCTGTAGCAGTGACTTCAGCGCCATCGGCATCGTGCCGGGTGTACTTGACTTTGCAGGTGAACCAGTGTTTCGTCATGCGGCGAAGTTACGGATGGTGAGGGAGTCTCGAGGGGGGTGGCGTGCGTTCGATTTGGTCCATAATCTGGTAGGCCAAACCCAGCGCCCGCACCCCATCCGCGAGCCGAACCGGCGGGTCGATGCCTCGCTCAATGGCCTGCACGAATGCGGCCAACTCCTCTCGGATGGCGTTCGTGGGGGTCACCACGATGGGCTCCAGCTGCACATGCTTTTGCGCGCCATCCCCCAAATCGAGGTTGAAGCTCCCCGCAGCATGTCCGTCGCCCACGCGCATCACGGAAGCTTTCTTGTCCAAGAAGTCCATGGTGATGTAAGTCTCGGGTTGGAAAATGCGCATTTTGCGCAGTTTTTGGAGGCTGATTCGGCTGGCGGTGAGGTTCGCCACGCAGCCATTGTCGAAAGCAATCCGAGCGTTTGCGATGTCCGGTGTGGCCGAGAGGACAGCTGCCCCAGTGGCCCGCACTTCAGCCACTTCGGCGTTGACAAGGCTCAGAACCACGTCCAAATCGTGGATCATCAGGTCCAGAACAACAGGCACATCAGTCCCACGGGGTTGAAAAGGGCTGAGCCGATGGGCTTCGATGAATTTCGGGTCCTGGATGCGGTGTGCAACGGCTTGCAGGGCTGGATTGAAGCGTTCCACGTGCCCGACCTGCACGCAAAGCCCAGTGTCTGCGGCGAGCTTCTGGAGCGCCTCGCCTTCTTGCACCGTATGCGTGATGGGCTTCTCAATGAAGACATGCTTGCCCGCCGAGAGGGCAGCGGCAGCGCAGGAAAAGTGGTTGACCGTTGGGGTCACGATGTCCACGACATCCACGGCATCGATCAAGGCCTCGACCGTGTCAAAGGCCGCGATGCCGAACCGGGCGATGACCTCTGCTTTCCGATCCGGATCCGGGTCGTGGAAGCCGATGAGATGGATTTGGTCTGACAGACTCTCCAAGCAGGCCAAATGGATTTTGCCCAAATGCCCCGCGCCAAGCACACCGATCTTCAGCATGGTCGAAAGTTACAGCGTGACGAGTATCTTCACACGCAGGATGATTCGTGACGATTACAGACACAAAGGATTGAGGCGCAATATGTTGCGGGAATTGCGCGAGATGGGCATTGCGAACGAATCCGTGCTGGAAGCGATGGATTCCATTCCCAGACATGCTTTTTTGGATCCTGCGTTTGTGGAGCATGCTTACCGAAACAAGGCGTTTCGTATCGCTGCAGGCCAAACCATTTCAAGGCCCCACACGGTCGCCCGGCAAACGGAGTTGCTCGTCGAGGCCTTGCCCGCAAACCGTCGCCCAAAAGTGCTCGAAATCGGAACCGGGAGTGGCTACCAGTGCGCGGTCTTGTGTGCATTGGGCCACCGCGTGCACAGCATTGAACGGCAGCGGGAGTTGTTCGACAAGACCGGGCCATTGCTCAAAGCCTTGGGCCACAAACCACACCTGTACTACGGAGACGGATACAAGGGCAAGCCCACGTTTGCGCCTTTTGATGGCATTGTGGTGACATGCGGGGCGCCCTCGATTCCCGATGCACTGCTGGCCCAATTGGCCATTGGTGGTCGGTTGGTGATTCCAGTGGGGGAGGGCGAGACCCAAGAAATGTTCACCTTCGATCGAATTTCAGAGACCGAATTTGCCCGCGCCGAACATGGTGCATTTGCGTTCGTTCCCATGCTCGAACGGCGCACAAGTTGAGGGGGTCGCAGGCCTGGGCAGTTTGCCTATTTTCGCAGCATGAAATTTTTCATCGACACGGCGAACTTGACCGCCATTGAAGAGGCCGAGGCCTTGGGCATTTTGGATGGTGTGACCACAAATCCTTCCCTCATGGCGAAGGAAGGCATCAAAGGCGAAGCAGCAGTTCGTGCGCATTACGCGTCCATTTGTGAAGTGGTGGACGGCGACGTGAGCGCAGAAGTCATTGCGACCGATTTTGAGGGGATGGTCAAGGAAGGGACAGCCCTCGCTGAAATTCATGAGAACATTGTGGTGAAGGTGCCTTGCACCGTCGATGGCATTCGGGCCATTCGCCATTTTGTCGATCATGGCATTCGGACGAACTGCACCTTGATTTTCTCTGCCGGACAGGCCTTGATGGCAGCCAAGGCGGGCGCCACCTACGTGAGTCCCTTCATCGGCCGTCTTGACGACATCAGCGCCGACGGCTTGCAGTTGATTGAGCAAATTCGCACGATTTTCGACAACTACGATTTTGGCACAGAAATCTTGGCAGCGAGCGTGCGCCACCCGATGCACATCATCACCTGTGCCGAAATGGGTGCAGACGTCATGACAGGACCTTTGAGTGCGATTCTCGGGTTGTTGAAGCATCCCTTGACAGACAGTGGTTTGGCCCAGTTCCTGGCGGACCACGCGAAGGTGAATGGCTGAGTTGCAGACATGTTGATTGCCATTCACCCCGACAATCCCGATCCGCGCCGTTTGGGACAGGTGGTGGCCCATCTTGAGCGTGATGGGGTCGTGGTTGTTCCCACAGATACGGTTTATGCTTTCGCGTGCGCGTTGGGTTCCCCGAAGGGACTTGAGGCTTTGGCCAGGATCAAAGGCGTGAAGCCCGAAAAGGCGAATTTCAGTTTGATCTGCCAGAATCTCAGTGAGGTGGCGGCTTACACGAAACCCCTTCCAAACGAAGTGTTCAAAATGATGAAGCGGGCCTTGCCCGGGCCGTACACGTTCATTTTGGAAGCTTCAGGTCAAGTGCCCAAGATCTTCAAGGGCAAGAAGCGCACGATTGGAATCCGGGTTCCAGACCATGGCGCAACATTGGCACTGGTGGAAGCGCTGGGCAGGCCTTTGCTGGTCACCTCGGTGCACGACGATGACGAAGTGGTGGAATACACCACGGACCCCGAGTTGATTCACGAGCGTTGGGGCGATCGATGCGCTGCGGTGGTGGACGGCGGCCTCGGGCATCTTGAAGCATCGACCGTCATCGATTGTTCCGAAGGCATTCCGGAGGTGATTCGGGAAGGATTGGGGCCTGTCGATGCACTGATGTGAACACACGAGAAGCCCCATTGTGAACAACTCGAGGTCAAAGTGAATATCGGTGGATACGATTTCGAATGTTGTCGCGTTGAATGTTCATTCCAAAGCCTGGCTTGCGCCCTTTGTTCATGAGAATTTCCCCAGATTCGAGCCGAATCCAAAGCCCCGTCATTGCGACGACCTGCATGCTGTTGTTGGCTGCTGGCTGTGAGTGGCGGAGCGCAGCGCCCCCGCACATGGTTCATGTTCCCGAAATTTCACTGGTGACTTCGGCGATGGAGGGAACGGCCTCAGCGAGAATTGAGGAAGTGTGGGTGTACACCGAAACGGATGTCTATGGGGCATTTCCGTTGCCCGCGGACATCCCGTGGCCGGTGGAAAATGGCCCAGCGACTTTGCGATTTCTCCCTGGCATTCGGGCGAATGCCGTGTCGGCAACCCGACAGCCCTATCCATTTTATGAGACCCTCGAATGGACAATTGTGCCAGAGCCCGCCGGCCGAGATACGGTGACTTGGACCACGGCATACAACAGTTTTGCAGCTGTTTCTGTGGTGGAAGATTTTGAATTGGCGAACCGTTTCGCGGAGTCCGTGACCAGCACGGCTGAAGTTGTCCGGACGACAGACCCCGCTTGGGTGTTTGAGGGCGATGCGTCGGGCTTTGTCAGGTTGACCCCATCAGAGGCGCTGCTTGTGGCGGCGACGAACGAACAGCAGCTCAACTTGAATCCGGATGGACCGGTTTGGTTGGAAATGAATTTTCGTTGCAATCAAGTGTTTGCAGTCGGGTTGGAAGCACACAATTTGGTGGAAGTGACGCGCACACCCATTTTGGTTCTCAACCCCACAGATGGCGAATGGAAAAAGATTTACTTGGATCTCGGTCCCGTTGTGCGCAGTGCCACGACAGCAGCCTGGTTTGAGTTGGCGTTGGACGCGAACTACGACGGTTCGGTGGACACCGCGCAGATTGCCATCGACAATTTGAAAATCGTTCAGTACGAGTGAACCCCCGATTGCTCCTTGTTGGCTACATCCTGTTGGATTGGGCGGCTGCTGCTGCTTCCTGGACTGTGCTGTATGCCTTTCGGAAGTTGCGGCTTGAACCCGAAGTCTTGGGGACAGACGTCAGCTTGGTGTGGTCGGAGCGCTACATGCAGGGCCTGGCGCTGGTGCCACTGTTTTGGATCGGCCTGTATGCAGTGGCGGGGATGTACGCGCGCCCTTTGAAGCGACACAGGATCTTGGAAGTGGGCCAAACCTTGTGGACCACCTTGTTGGGGGGCGTTTTCTTGTTCTTTGCCTTGTTGTTGGATGACACCATCGGCAGGTACCAACATTATTACGCTTCCTTGGCCGTTTTGTGCCTCTCCCATTTCTCCATGACCCTGCTCGGTCGCTTGGTATTGACAACGAGAACGGTCCGCCGGATTCACAAGGGGATTTGGTCGTTTCCGACGATTGTGGTGGGCGGCAATGAGCGTGCGCTTGCCATGGTTCGGGAAATGGAGGCGTTGCGCAAAAAGCCGGGGTTCAGGTTCGAGGGGTTTGTGCAGGCGAATGGGTCGGACGTGGATTTGGCCCAAATCATGCCACGAATCGGCCAAGTGAGTGACCTCAGACAACTCATCATCGACAGGCAGATTCAGGAGGTGGTCATTGCCATTGGGAGCGGGGATCATGCCATTCTTGAACGCATCCTGAATGAAATTGAAGGCACGGGCGCGGCCATTCGCATCATTCCGGACATTTACGACATCTTGAGTGGTTCGGTCCGCATGTCCAGCATTTATGGAACGCCGTTGATGGAGATCGATCAACGGTTGATGCCCCAGTGGCAGTGGGTGATCAAGCGGACCATGGACTGGGTCGTGTCTTTGCTGGCGTTGCTGGTGTTGCTGCCTGTTTTTGTTGTGATCGCGGTTTTGGTCCGTCGTTCGTCGCCGGGGCCAGCCTTTTATCGTCAAGAACGCATCGGCCTCCATGGTCGGCCATTTGACATCATCAAGTTTCGGACGATGTACAAGGATGCAGAGGCTGCGGGGCCACAATTGAGCAGTGAGCTCGATCCCCGCATCACCCCGGTGGGGCGGTTCTTGCGCAAGTCGCGCCTGGACGAATTGCCCCAATTTTACAATGTCCTTCGTGGGGATATGACCTTGGTGGGGCCCCGGCCTGAGCGGGCTCATTTCATCGCCCAAATCACAGAACGCGCGCCTCACTACCGGCACTTGTCCAAGGTCAGACCAGGCATCACGTCTTGGGGACAAGTGAAATATGGTTACGCCGAGAATGTGGAGCAAATGGTGGCAAGGCTGCGGTTCGACCTGATTTACATCGAGAACATGAGCATTGCGTTGGACCTGAAGATCTTGGCTTACACTGTCCTGACTGTTCTCAAAGGACGCGGCAAATAATCTCATGCGTCGATTGATAGGGTTGTTTGGGCGATATTTGAAGCATGCCCCGCGTCAGTGTTTTTTCCTTCCTCAGGCCATTGTGGTTGCTGGGCGCTGTGGCTGTGTGCGCCATGGCTTGGTCGCAAAATGAGGCAGGGTCTGTTGCCATGCAGAACGTGGGCTTGCTGCTGGAAGGAGCAGTGGTCCTGGACAATGGCGCGGTGGAACTGACCGACTCCCCCCGGGCGATTCGAAAAAAGTTGGAAAGGGTGGTGGGGGATGTATGGGCCATCGCAGGATTGGAGATGCCCCAGGGCTTTCAAGGGTTTTCATCCGAAGTCGAAGACCTGCTGGTGGATTTGGACGAGCTGGACGGGCGAGATGCGAACCGATTGGGCGGTCGGTTGGAGAACCTCTCCGCGGATGATCGTTTGTACTGGCTGGTGCAGTCGCGGTTGGAAGAGGTGAAATTGCAAGTTGCTGTGGAGATGGGGGTCTATGCGAATCGTCGGTTGCGTTTGGCCATTGAATCAGGCAGCAGCAGCGAGGAGATGACCGAGGAGGAGATGATTGCGACGATTGCAGCTTGGAGCCAAATCGATCCCGAAGCACCCTTGCCAGCGCTCCCCTTCAATCCGACGAGTTCAAGAGGCGAGGTCGTTGATCGTTCGGCGCTGCCGGGTCGCGGCGTGGGCAGCGATGTGGGGATCGGTGAGGGCAGCGATGTGGAGCCGGACTTGCTGGCGCGCATTGTCGACTTGCTCGAAGCCCACGACGAACGCCTCATGGCGCTCGAGTCGGGCACATCGCGGCGGGTCATTTCGGAAAATGGCGGTCGTGAGCGCTTTGAGGATTTTCGCGGTCCTGCTGCGCTGAAGCCGCCATCTCAGGTTCCAGCGTTGGCCGCCATCGGCCTCCCGGATGCCTTTGACATCCGGTTTGGCCCTGGCACAGCCGCACTGGGGTTGAACGCCCAAATGCAATTGAGTGAGGTTGTGGAGTTGCTCGGTCGATACCCCGGTCTGCGGGTGGTTTGCACCGGGCACGCCGATGCCGAAGGCGACCGCGGCGCGAACATCATTTTGTCCAAGAATCGGGCGCAAGCGGTCCGAAATCATTTGCTCAGAAGTGGCGTGAATGAGGAGCGCGTATTGATGAACTACTTCGGCGAGGACCGCGCCACTGGGGGAGCGGCGGCGGACAGACGCGTGGAAATTGCATTCTTTGCGAATTGACCCTTTGTCGTCCCACCTTTGTGGCATGAAAATCATTTGCATTGGACGCAACTATGCAGACCACGCTGCAGAACTTGGCAACAGTTTGCCTTCGGCGCCTTTGTTTTTTTTGAAACCAGACAGTGCCGTTCTGATGCATCGGCATCCATTCTACATTCCGGATTGGACAAATGACGTACACCACGAGGTGGAGCTCTTGGTGAAAATCAGTCGCGTCGGCAAATGCATCGATCCGGCCTTTGCCCACCGTTACTACGACGCTGTGTCGCTTGGCATCGATTTCACCGCCCGGGACGTGCAAGCCGCCCTCAAGGCAAAAGGCCACCCATGGGAGCAGGCCAAGGCATTTGATGGATCAGCGGTGGTGCCTCGGACTTGGGTTCCCCTGGCGGAGGTGGGGGGCGACGTCCAGGATTTGGCTTTCTCTTTGCAAAAAAATGGAAGCGATGTTCAACAAGGACATTCAGGCCAAATGTTGTTCCCCGTTGACGATCTCATCGCCCACGTCAGCCGCTTCATGACGCTGAAGGTCGGCGATGTGATGTTCACCGGAACGCCCGCAGGGGTCGGCCCAGTCGCAACAGGTGATGTTTTGACAGGGCACCTCTGCGGGCGCCAAATGTTCGAGGTCGAGGTCCGTTGAGTTGACCTTTCTTCCAAGGGTCACCGGATGACCATGCAGTTTTCCTCAGCGAGGCGATCTCTGAAGACGACCTCGTTTTCGAAAACGTCCAGCACTTGGGGAACGGATTTGTCGAAGTTGCCTTGCAGCAGTCGCTTTGACAGTCGGTTCAAAACCTCCCGTTGGATGACCCGCTTCAACGGACGGGCACCGTACGCAATGCTGTACCCCTGCTCCCCGAGCCATTGCAAGGCATCTTCGGAGACGCAGAGCTCGATTCCTGCCTGTTCGAGGCGCCCCCGCAGTCCGTGCAACTGGATGCGAACGATTTCATCCAAGTGCTGCCGTCCGAGGGGCTGAAACACCATGATGTCATCGATTCGGTTCAGGAACTCTGGCCGAACCGATTGCCGCAGCGCTTCCATCGCGTCCACATGCATGTTGGCCAAAACACTGTCGTCCACTTTTCCGTTCGCATCTTCGAACCGCTGCTGAATTTGGGCTGCACCGGCATTGGAGGTCATGATGATCAGCGCGTTTCGGAAGTTGACGGTTCTGCCTTTCGCATCGGTCAAACGGCCGTCGTCCAGCACCTGCAACAATACATTGAAGACATCCGGATGCGCTTTTTCAATTTCATCGAGCAGCACGACCGAATAGGGGCGACGGCGCACGGCTTCTGTGAGTTGACCGCCTTCGTCGTGTCCGATGTAGCCTGGAGGCGCTCCGACAAGCCTGCTGACCGAATGAGATTCTTGGAACTCGCTCATGTCGATTCGGGTCATGGCATTCTCGTCGTTGAAAAGCACTTCACTCAGGGCCTTCGCCAATTCTGTTTTGCCCACACCTGTTGTCCCGAGGAACAAGAAACTGCCGACTGGACGATTCGCGTCGCCAAGGCCTGCGCGTGATCGTCTCACAGCGTCCGATACGGCTTGGACGGCATCGGTTTGGCCCACAACCCGTTTTTGCAATTCCGCTTCGAGGCGAAGCAGTTTCTCCTTTTCGCTTTCGAGCATGCGCGCGACCGGAATGCCTGTCCAGTTCGCGACAACGGTCGCAATCTCGGCGGCGTCCACTTCCTCATTGATCAACTTCGCATCGCCCTGCATGGCCAGCAACTTCTCTTTCCCAGCTTCTGCCGCCCGCTCAACTTCTTTGATTTTGCCGTAACGAATCTCGGCAACCTTGCCGTAGTCGCCTTCGCGCTCTGCTCGATCGGCTTCAAGCCGCAACTGCTCCAATTCTGACTTGTGCGCGGCGATTTCATCGGCGACTTCCTTCTCGCTTTGCCATTGGGCCCCGAGTCGGTCTCGCTCTTCTTGAAGGTTGGCCAAGGTCACGGCGAGTTCGGCGTCTTTTGCCGTGTCATTTTCCCGTTGAATGGCGGCGCGCTCAATTTCGAGTTGCTGGATTTTTCGGTCCAATTCGTCCAGTTCAGCTGGTTTGGAGTTCATTTCCAACCGAAGTTTCGCCGCAGCTTCATCGATGAGGTCAATGGCTTTGTCCGGCAAAAATCGGTCGCTCACGTAACGCGTGGACAAATCAACGGCAGCGAGGATCGCTTCGTCTTTGATCACGACCTGGTGGTGTTGTTCGTACTTTTCCTTGATTCCACGCAAGATGGATACGGCGGCTTCTCGATCGGGTTCATCCACCAAAACTTGCTGGAACCGCCTTTCCAAGGCCTTGTCCTTCTCAAAGTACTTCTGGTATTCGGCCAATGTCGTGGCCCCGATGGCCCGCAATTCTCCTCGGGCAAGGGCGGGTTTGAGGATGTTGGCGGCGTCCATCGCGCCCTCTCCTCCACCGGCTCCGACCAAGGTGTGGATTTCGTCAATGAACAGCACGACATCGCCAGCGGCGTTTTGCACTTCTTTTACCACGGCCTTGAGCCGTTCTTCGAATTCGCCTTTGTATTTGGCTCCTGCCACCAGCGCACCCATGTCCAAGCTGTGGATGACTTTGTTGAGCAGGTTGTCTGGCACATCGCCGTTGACGATGCGGTGAGCGATGCCCTCAGCAATCGCTGTTTTCCCGACGCCAGGCTCACCGATGAGGATGGGGTTGTTCTTTGTCCGCCGACTCAGGATCTGAAGGACGCGTCGAATTTCCTCATCCCGTCCGATGACCGGGTCAAGCTTGCCTTCGTGAACGGCCTGATTCAAGTTTCGCGCGTATTTCCCGAGGGCTTCATACGTGGATTCTGAACTTGAACTCGTCGTTTTTTCGCCTTTTCTCAGGTCTTCCACAGCCTGCTGGAGTGCACTGGACGTGGCGCCTGCGTCTTTGAGCAATTGAGCGGTTCCGTCTGATTCTGCCAGCAGCGCCTCAAGCATGCGGTCGCTGGCCACATAATCATCCCCCGCTTTTCGAGCAGTGGCAATGGACCGCTGAAGAACTTGCGCCGCTTGGCGTGACCAATTGGCCTCGCTGCCTTCCGTCTTGGGCATGCGCTCCAGCATCCGCGTGACAGTGGCTTTCAACGCGGGAACGGCGACATTCATTCGGCCCAATAGGCCTGGAACGACGGGGTCTTCCACATGCAGCATGGCATACAGAATGTGCAAAGTATCGATGGTCGGGTGGTGGGCCCCGATGGCCTCTTGCTGGGCTCTGGAGATGATCTCCTGGCTCTTCAGCGTGAATGCATTTGCGTCCATGTGATTTGTTTTTTCCCGAACGAGCACAATCTTTCAGCCAAACCACTGTCTCTGTCATTTTGTCGGTGGTCAGGGGTGTATTGCGCCAAATCGGCAGTCGAAAGGAGTGTATTTTTGCCAAATGAAAGCTGTGTTCATCGGTCTTGCGGGATCTGGGAAAACCACCTGGGGAAGGCATTTGGCCTCGCTTTTGGACTTGCCTTTCAATGACCTTGACGCACTGGTGGAGGCGAGCATGCACATCGACATTCCGACCTTGTTTCGTCAGAAAAGGGAAGGCAGTTTTCGAAAAGCGGAGAAGGACATGTTGCGTGCGGTGCTCAGCGAGACCACCGATGGCGTCTTGGCGACAGGAGGAGGAACACCATTTCACGCATTTTCGGCGTTTGACCGAACGAATGCTTATGTGATTTGGTTGAATCCGCCTTTGGAAGCCATTGAAACCCGCTTGAAGGAGTCTTGGTCGTCGCGTCCTTTGTTCGCCCAGGCTGGGGAACAGGAATGGCATCAACTCCTCAGGGCGCAACAAAAGGAAAGGCACGCGTCTTACTCCGTGTTGGCCGATGAGATTTGGACGACCAGCAATGCGGACAGCCTGGAACTTCTGTGCCAGAGCATCGCCGATGGTTGGGACGGATTGCTCGGGCAGGGCTAAGTCAGATAAGCCGCCTCACTTCCTGGGGTCAACACCACCTCAATGTGTTCTTTGAGGTTTGTCGATAAGGTCAAACCACAAAAATCCGCTCGAATGGGAAACGACCGATGGTACCGGTCGACCAACACAGCCGTGGACACCCGAGCGGGTGCACAATCCAGCAGTGCCTTGGCTGCATGCATCAGCGTGCGTCCGGAATTCAACACATCATCGACGAGCACAATGGATTGTCCGTGAAGGTCTTCTGCTCGAATGCCATCAAAGACAATGGGGTGGTCCAGTGGATTGTCTTTGTGCAATTTGATGGTGCCCAAATGAAAGGCAGCGGGGCTGATTTCACGCAAAATCAGGTGCAGGCGTTTCGCCACTTCCTCGCCGCGTCCGCCCACACCGATGAGCCAAACAGCATCTTCATCCCACAGCAGTTCAATGATTTGTCTTGCGATGCGTTGGAGTTTTCGCTCGATTTGTTGCGCATCCAGGATGCGTGTTTTTGATGCATCAGCCATGCGTGCGATCTGTTTTGTCGAAAATGGCCACGGTTTCCACGTGGGCAGTGTGCGGGAATTGGTCCACAAGTTTGAACGAAAGCAAGGAATAGCCCCATTCACTCAACACCTGCATGTCCCGTGCTTGCGTGGCCGGGTTGCAAGAAACATACACAATTCTCGGCGCACCCAGTCGAATCACCTTGCGCAGGGTCTTTGGGGAAATGCCAGCCCTCGGTGGGTCCAACACAACAGCGCCGATTCGTCCGTTGTACTCGGGGTGTTCAAGCAAAAACTTGCCGACATCGGCAGCATGAAAGGTCAGCCCTGTGGTTTCGTTGCGCGCTGCACTTTTCGTTGCGTCGTCAATGGCGCTCTCCACGATGTCAACGCCGACAACGGGGCGATGGCAAGCTCTGGCCAACAATTGGGCAATGGTTCCTGTGCCACAGAACAGGTCGAGGATGACATCGTTGGGGCGCAGCCCCTCTTCCTCCACGCCGGCGAGGACCTCAGCGTACAACCGTTGCGCGCTGCCAGGATTCGTCTGGAAGAAACTCGACATCGAGATCTCGAAAGACAGGCCATGCAACACCTCGGTGATGCGGTCTTGGCCGGACATCAATTGGGTGTCGCCCGCCCTGGCCTCCACGCGTTCGCCGGTGTCGTCGTTGAGGGTGTGGAGAATGCCGGCGACCCTGTCGGGGCCAAAGAGCTCCCGGATTTGGTCTTGGAATCCAACCGAATCAAATGCTTCCAGCCCAGTGGAGGAAGTGACCAAATTGACCAGAAGTTGATCGTGCGCAACACTTTTTCGAACAACGAGAAACCGAAAGAATCCCTCGCGTTTGGGCGGATGCCAAGGCGGCAGCCCGGTGTTTTCGCACCATTTTCTCAAATGATGGAGTGAATTCTCAACATCTGCATCGAACAATCCAGAGTCTCGTTCCAAGTTTTCGACCGACCACCAGGTGCCCCGGCGTTTGAAACCCAAGCCAAATCCATCGATGTTCTCGCCACTTTCTGCATCGTGGATGATGGCCGAGAAGCTGTATTCCATCTTGTTGCGATAGTGCCAATCGGAAGGGGATGAGACAAAGCCTCGGAACAAATCCTCAGGGGCGGTGATCCCCCCGATTTTCCGAAACAAATCAAACGTCGTCTGCTGCTTGAAGCGATGTTGCGTTTCGATGGGCAAATGGGCAAATGGCGCTCCTGGAATTTCTTGATATGGAATCTCCACCTCCTCTGGGGACCGCTGCAAGACATCCACAAGGCGGCATTCCGCATACTTGGATTTGCAGCTGGTGACTTGCGCTCGGACGCGTTGTCCCGGCAAAGCGTTTTGGACAAAAACAGCAAAAGGGCCTTTGTCAGTGGGCACCTTAGCGATGCCTTTTCCGCCAAATGCATGATCGGTGATGTCCAGATCCAGCATTTGCCCTTTCCGATATTGACGTTGTCTTCCCACGACCCGCAAAGGTAGTCGGCGTGCGGTATCTTGCGACCATGTTGAGATTGCCAATTGCACATTTTGCAGCCCTTCTTCTCTGGGGCTCTGTGTCTTTCACGGGCACCGGGCAGCAGCCGCTTTCCATTGGGACCTACAACATTCGTTACGACAACCCCAGCGACACGATCAAATGGCACGAGCGCACCCGGGAAGTTGCTGATGCCGTCAGGTACAATGACATTTTTGGCTTGCAGGAAGTCCTGCCAAATCAGTGGGAGGATTTGCGTCCTCTTTTTCCGTTTCATGATGGATTTGGGCGCGGCCGCGATGCCGATGGCGGAGGGGAGGCGTGCCCCATTTTCTACGACAGAGAACGATTTGATTTCCTGCATGGTGAGGTGCGTTGGTTGGCCGAAACGGGATGGACCGTTCCGGGCAGCCTGGGCTGGGATGCCGAATTGCCCCGAGTGGCTACGATTGCTTTGTTGTACGATCGGCAAACGGCCAAACGCATTCGCGTGATCAACGTTCATTTGTCCCATTCTGGGGAAGACGCGCAATTGGGCGCACTGGGTTTGCTGGGCGGCTGGGCTGGAGGAGCCAATGCCGACGACGCGCACACTGTAACCGTGGTTTTGGGCGATTTCAACCTGACGGCAGAGGAACCGGGCCTCCAAGCTTTTTTGGGCAGGACGGGTCTGCGAGATGTGTACGCCACGGCCGAGATTCGCTGCCGCCAGCATTACGGCACATACACCACTTTTTTGCCGGAGCGCGCTGCGAATGCCACGCGGATTGATCACATCTTCGTTCGAGGTGCAGAAGTGGATTGGACATGCGCAGAGGAGGTCATCAAATTTGGGGTGTTCGTGTCGGATCACATGCCTGTGCATGCGGAATTGTCTGTACAATGAATACCAAACGATGGGCTGTGGTCTTGGGGCCTCTGATGTTTGTTCTGGTCCTGAGCAGCGGGGCGGCATTTGGCTGGACATCAAACCAGTCTTCCGTGTTGGCGGCCTCGGCGTGGATTCTGACATGGTGGATTTCTGAGGCAGTGCCCATTGCGGTCACTTCGTTGCTCCCGATCGTTCTGTTTCCGGTGACAGGGGCATTGGACCTGAAGACCGTGACGGCTTTGTATGGGTCGCACTATGTTTTTTTGTTCCTGGGCGGCTTCCTTGTGGCCATTGCATTGGAGCGCGTTCATCTGCACAAGCGCTTGGCCTTGCTCTTGCTGTCCAAGGTGGGCACCCAACCCAGCCAAATCATACTGGGCTTCATGGTCGCCACGGCCTTGCTCAGCATGTGGATTTCAAATACGGCGACAACCTTGATGATGCTTCCCATCGCACTGAGTGTGATTCGTTCTGTCGAAGGTCACCATCCACATTTCACATGCGCCTTGTTGCTCGGGACGGCTTATGCAGCGAATATCGGTGGCATGGCGACCTTGGTGGGCACACCGCCCAACATTGCCATGGCGGGATTGTTGTACGAACAGCAGGGTGTTCGCATTGAATTTTTCGAATGGATGTTGCTCAGTGGTCCTTTGGCCTTGCTGCTTTTGGGGATGACGTTCTTCGTCTTGGTCAAGTGGCTGTTCCCGTTGAAGAAGATTTCCCTGGATGCAGGGGCCGATTGGATTGATGCATCTTTGGCCAAACTGGGGCCTTGGCGACCGGCTGAACGTCGGGTCTTGTTTGTCTTTGCTTCTCTTGCTTTCGCATGGATGACGCGTGGAATATGGAATGTTCATGTCGGAGGCGGCGTTTCAGACACCACCTTGGCCATCATGGCAGGCATTGCCTTGTTTCTCATTCCAGCCAAGGACCAGAAAGTGCCAGAGAGAAAGCTCTTGGAATGGGAGGATGCCCAGCGCTTGCCATGGAACATTTTGCTGTTGTTTGGTGGGGGGCTGGCATTGGCCGCGGGCTTGCAGGAGGCAGGAATTTTGACATCCTTGGTGGATGGCCTGAGTGGATTGGGGGCTTTGGGGGGAATTGGCCTGCTTTTGGTCATTGTGGCCATGTCTTTGATGCTCACAGAGGTCATGAGCAATTTGGCGCTCACTGTGGTGATGGTGCCCGTCGTCGCTGTGTTTGCCACAGAGTCAGGCTGGCTGCCGTGGCATTTCGCCATCCCCATCACTTGGGCCAGCAGTTGTGCGTTCATGTTGCCCATGGCGACCCCACCGAACGCCATCATTTTTGGGAGCCAAGCGTTCAAAATGTCTGACATGGTGCGCAGTGGGCTTGTTTTGAACACTTTGGCCATTGTTTTGATTGTTGTCTGGGCACATTTCGTTTTGCCAAATTTTGATTTCTCATGAAAATTCTCATCCTCAATGGCCCCAATCTCTCCTTGGTCGGAGAGCGGGAACCTTTGATTTACGGCGGGGTGGGTTTGAAAGCGGCCTGCGACGCTTGGGCCGAAGAGTTTTCACCTGCAATCATCCAATCCATTTTCAGCAATCACGAGGGTGAACTGATCGATGCCTTGCACAAGTGTGGTTTTGATCATGACGGCATCATTCTGAATCCGGGGGGGTACACGCACACCAGTGTGGCCTTGCGGGACGCTGTTGCAGCCATTCGGACACCTGTGATTGAAGTGCACATTTCGAATCCCTCGTCTCGAGAATCCTTCCGCCACATTTCCTTGATTTCCCCTGTTGCGCGAGGGACCATTTCGGGACTCGGATTGATGGGATACAGGTTGGCCATCCAGTGGCTGCTTGCCCAAGAGCAAGGGTGATTCAGCGGGTCTTCATGGGGTCGAAAGATGCACCAAAGGCAGCTGGGTTTGGCATCGATTGTTGTTGAAAACAAATTGAATTTGTGAGGTGTAAGTCCCTTGGGACAATGAGGTTAGGGGGATTTGGTTCCCTTTTTGAATCGAAAGCGATTGCTTCGCCCCTGTCAGCGAGAAAAGTTGCACTTGCACATCCTCTGCAACCCCATGATCCAGCTCAAAGACGGTCAAGTCCGAAGCAGGATTGGGCACCCATTTTCCAGTTGGGCAATCCGATGGCTCGGTGTGCTTCACTGTCCCATCGACTGGCGTTGTGGGCGTCCCACCGTGTTCGTCACAGGATTCTGTCCCCAATGGAGCAGGGTCGGCGATGGGGATCTCGGCATTCGCCCAACCTGGGTTGCAAGCTGTGATGCCTGAAGGTTCGTAAAAAGGTGAGGTACCCACTTCAATGGCGTTCCAAGCGTTGCCCGAAGCATTGATGGGTGCGGCGGTGTTGCCAGGACCCATTTGTGCCCATGCTGTTCCTGCAAATCGCGCCATGCTCGGTGGTAGAAATGCATTTGCACCTTCAGCCAATTCTGGCAAGGGCGCTTCGATGAGACGGAAATGCACGTCGTTGTTCTCCAGGCGGTTGCCTCCGCCATTTGACCCTGTCCAGACGGAATGCGCGTGAGATCGCAAAATGACGGCTGTTTCCAAACGTTCCAGACGGTTGCACTTGAGGTGGACCGTGCAATTTTCGAGATCGATGCCTTCTCGGTGCCCCGTCCATTCATTGTCGGCGAGTCGGACAGAAGGGCAGTTCTGCATGCGAAGGAGTGGCCGACCATCGTCGTGTCCGCCCGCCCAAAGATTTTGACTGAAAGCAATGGGATGCTCCGCATGCATCCACTGCAGGTGGGCGTCCTGCCAATTGCAAGTCGATATTTGCGCCCCGCCCGTTGCCCCAGAGACATCCACATGATGGAAATCAGTGTTGAGCGAGGCAAAGGCATGTGGGCCGCTGGCATCATTGGTGAGAGCGATGTTTCGCACCTCGCAGCCTTGAAGTCGGATCCGACCGGAGCAATGGAGAAGTGGCATGGCAAACCATGGCTCGGGATCAGGTCCGAAAACCTCAGAATGGGTGAAAACAATCCTTGGGCCATCTGCAACGAAAGTGCTGGCCTCAGCCATTTCAAGGCGGCACGTTTCAAAACTCATCTTGCCATTTCCTGAAGTGGACAGCGTTCCCGCTTCTTCCAATGAGATGGAGCCCAAGGCCTCACCAGGATTTCCGGTTTGCCATTGAAATTCCGATGCAGGGTTCAGCGCAAAAGCCGCATTTTCAATCCACACTTGCCCCTCACCATCGAATTGACAACTCACGTTTCCCGCAACATCAACATGACCATTGCATCGCCACTGAGACGCGTCACCGACCAAGGACAGTTGGGCATGGTCGTGCAGCACAAGGGTCGCGCCTGCTTGAAGGTCCAGTTGTCCAGCAAGGGATCCAAAGGCATGCTCCGAGAGCACGAGGGTTCCACCAGCTTCGATCCGCACGGCTGAGCCGAGCCCCACTGTCGCGTTCGCTTGTGGAGCCAAAGTCAACTTCTGCCCCTGTCGAATGATCAGCTCCCCTGGAAATGACCCTTCGGGATCTCCGACGGTGAGCACAGAGTCCACATTCAAGTCGTTCAGGCATGGGGACAATGTGACGCTGAAAGGGGCATTCATGCTTGCGGCAAGGGTGCTGCCTTCGGCGCCAATCACCAAGTGGGAAATGTGGTTCGTTGAGGCCACAATTTGCGTGCGCAAGGGCCAATTGCGACCAAAGATGTCGTGGTCGAGGGCCGTGGCTTGATCAATCCACTCCAGCAGGGTTGCCCCATGATGGCTCAAGTCACAATGTTGCGTTGCGCCGATGGCCATTGTTTCCGTATGAATCCAATCAAAGGGACTTTCCTCGGGCGAAGCCGTCCAATCCACATCCAATGCGGAACGAGAAGGGATGAACATGGTCTCGGATTGGCATTGCGCGACGTCGATTCCCCCTGCCAAAAGCGCGGATTGAAAGGCATCCAAATGGGAAGTGCGGCTGCCAGACCAGCTCTCCACAACAGGCGCCGATGCTGGACAATGCCCAATGCTTTCGTAAATCATTGGGTCCCCGAACCCCCATTGCGCATTGGGCAATTGTGCGTCAAATGTCACAAATGCCGTTGCGGACGATGCGTCATGATACGGATCGCCCGGCATGGCGTTCAATTGGACATTTGCATATTCCCAGCCGAAGATGGATTCCGAGGCTTGGAGCAACGGTCCAGGCAACAACGGAAAAGGAGCGTCCGGATGGCTGTTGAGCATCGTGCCGCATGTCGGCCATTCCGGGAGGCCTTCGGCCAACATTTCGGATTGCAACAGCGCATGCTCGGCAGGGGTTCCAGATGGGGTCAAAAACAGCAATTGCTCAGCAGCGGTGGATTCCAGCGCCATTTGGAGGGCTTCAGCCTCAGCCGAAAGGTTGGAAAAAAAGGAGACGGCCTGCAGCATGGACCATGGCAAGTAGGCACCGCGCATGGGGCTGTCAAATGCGACAAACAAGCTGGTGCAATGAGGAATCCCAAGGGTTTCCATCTCGCGCAGGGCGAGCCGGCCAATGACCCCGCCCATGCTCATTCCGATCAAGGCAAGCGGGCGCGTCGAGGTCTTGTATTCATTGCAAAGCGCCAAGACATGCTGCAACAATCCTGCATTTTCCCGGACATCGCGCGTGCCGTCAGCAAAGTCCACAAAGACCAGGTCTTTGCCCATGGTCAGAAGCGAATCCAACGTGGTGCGGTAGGAGTTGTCACAATCCCACAAAGTCTCCCAGTTTTGATCTCCATGTCCGAAAGCCACGGCGTGCGGCTGCAACCCCGGGTCAAAACCATCGCAGAGCACCACAGGCGCGTCAAATACACCATCGCTGCCCAACTTGACCAACGCAGAACCCGTGACTGCGATGCCATTGTGAAAAGTCCCCACCCACCATGGGTTGTCCATTGATTCCTGGGGCCAAGGAGGCAAGTCCGGTGCTGGCTGTGGGCAAGTGGATCGAACGTTCAAGACAAGTTCCCCGGATTTGGTCTCTCCATTCTCCAAATGAATGCTCAAGGAAAGCGTCGTCAAAGTCACCCCATCCGGCAAGTTGGGCACGAATGCCGGAACATCGGGAAGGATGGTTTGAACCACACCATTGACACCCAAGAGGACTTCGGTGATGCCAATGCTGTCCCAAGCCGCCGGGATGACCGCTGCGGGCAGCACGACGCGCTGCATTTGAACATCTTCTCCGGTCTGAGGCCACCAGGTGCGTCCTGCACGAAGCAAGCAGTAACTCGTGAGCGCCGAACCGTTCATTTCCGGTCCAGGCCAGGGCAGATTGTTGTTGTGATCCCCTTCGACAAGCGCAATGGCCATCGCCTGATCACTTTGGCTCCAAGATTGGCAAATTTCATGGAAAGTCCCTTGAGTCAGGCTTGGATTGCTCATGGCGAAATGCAATTGTCGACTGGTCTGCACTTCGATGGTAGGCAGGTCAGCTTGTCCCGCCGAGGTGAAAAATGTCCCCACAAACCAGGGGAGGAACGCCCAGCGCAATTGGGCCAGGTTCTGGGTCAAACGTCTCTGCTTCATGTCCTTCTGCACAATTGATTTGTTCGGTATTGATTGACGGTTTTTTCGAGCGCATTTCAAGCTCAATCCAGGTTGATGCGCCAAACCAAACTGTCTGGCCATCCGCCCGTTTGCGGCAAGTCGCGCTGGTGCCATTGCCATTGTTGTTCCGCCAGCGGAGCCCCGCCCACAGCCATGTTGATCCAGCACGAGAGGCGAGGAGCGTCGGTCAAAAAGATGATCGGAGGGGCATCACGTGTCCAATGAACCTCACCCAGCAGCGACCAGCCGGCAGCGTCTTCGCTGACCCAAACAGGCATCTGGGTGAGTGATTCAGGTAAGTTTCTTCCGGGCAGGAAGGTCACAGCGATGGGTTTGGGCATCTCTGCTTCCAGTGTCGCTGCGAGGGGATTGCTCACTGGCCATTTTTGGGTGATGGTGGTGTCCGACCGAAGCCGAATCCGGATGGCATGCAGAATGGGACTCTCCGGCAGCGGTTGCCATTGACAGTGGCCCAATGCATCGGTTTGCATCCAAAGGGACAGGGGGATTTCCTCGAAGCCTGCGCCCCACGATCCTGTCCAGTCCCCCTGCCCCAACCATTGCACTTCAGCGTCGGCACATGGTGTGCCGTCCGCCCAAATCACGTTGAGCTCGTAAACGTCAGGGGTGGCTTCGGACGGTTTGACCTGACAACCCCAAAGCCCCAGGCATGCTGACAGGATGCCTCCAACGAAATTTGTGTGCGACCAATTCATGCAGCGAATCTGCGTGCAGAATTCTTTCGCCTGACCCAAGTTTTGTGGGTGCGTGGTCGCAGTTTGTGGCTGCGCGGAGATTTAGAATTTCCGGAGGGCCTTGTCGATGATTTTGGCCAAAGCCTTCGCTTCCTGAAGGGACAATTGTTTGCCGAAGACGATGGATTTCCTCAGGTATTTGAAGCTGAGCATGTCCCCGCCGATGATCCAGAAACTCTGGTCGAGGGTTTGCAAGAATTTGGTCTCATCCCTCCGGATGACTTCCAATCGCGTGATGTTGTCTTTCAAGAAAAACTGGGCTCGCCCAAAAGTGCCAAAGGCATTTTTCAGGCTCACACCTTCTGCGCTGATGCGAATCATTTCTCGCCCCCTTCGGCGCCACAAGACCACTTTGCTCACCCGAAAGGCGAAATAGGACCAAAACGCCAGGCAAATGCTGAAAAACATCCCTTCATCCGAGGTGTCCGCCATTCGCCAGGCTTGTCCCAATCCAGCGCCCGCCAATCCCCAAGCCAGCAGCCATGCTTCGAGCATGCGTTGTTGACGTTTGGGGATTTCTTGACTGACAATGATGGTCAAGGCATCTGGATGCCATGCATACGAAATGCGAGAACCGATGGTTTGGGGTGCTTGTGTCACGTTGTCTCGGAAACTTTTGCCAAAACGGGCACGGCCAAGACCCTTTCGTACAAGGATTCGTACATCGGCAAGACCTTGCCCAATTCGAAGGTTTGGGCTTGTTCCTTGGCCTGCTCCCGAAACCTTGACAACCGCTTGTCTTGGCTGAGGATGAAAGTCGCCTGGTCTGCCATGCTCTCCCAATCGCCGACATCGCTCATCATGCCGCTCACGCCGTGTCGATTCACTTCGGGAAGGCCGCCGGTGTTTGAAGACACCACAGGTACACCCGCAGCCATGGCCTCCAGTGCCGCAAGGCCAAAACTCTCAGATTCAGATGGCAACAAAAACAAATCGCTCACCAGCAAGGCTTCCACTGGATTTTTCACCTTCCCGAGGAACACAATGTCCTCGCAAAGCCCGTGTTCTTTGCAAATGGCTTCGGCTGCGCCGCGGTCGGGGCCATCGCCGACCATCAGCAGCTTCGCTGCCAAGGTCTCCCGCACTTTTGCGAAAGCACGAACAACTTCCGGAACCCGCTTGACCGGCCTGAAATTCGAAATGTGCGTCAAAATGGGTTCACCATTCGGGGCAATGGATTTTCGGAATTCCTCATCCGGTAGGGACTGAAAGTGCGAAGGGCAGTAAAAATTTGGAATCACGTCGATGTCTCGTTGGATTCCGAAGAGCTTGAAGGTGTCTGCACGCAGGCTCTGTGAAACGGCTGTGACCGCATCTGAACTGTTGATGGCGTGGGCAATCACGGGTTCAAATGACGGGTCCTTGCCCAACAGCGTGATGTCGGTTCCATGCAAAGTGGTCACGATGGGCAACCGAATGCCTTCTGCAGCCAAGATGGTGCGCGCCAAAACGGCTGCGCTTGCATGGGGGATGGCATAGTGGACATGGATCAAATCCAATGCATTGGCGCGGGCCACTTCGACCATTTTGCTGGCCAAAACCAACTCATACGGTGGATAATCGAACAATGGATAATCCGAAACCCTGACTTCGTGGTAGAAGATGTTTGCTCGAAAACTGCCCAGTCGAGCAGGCAAATCGTATGTGATGAAGTGGATCTCATGTCCTTTGCCTGCCAGGGCTTTGCCAAGCTCGGTGGCCACCACCCCGGATCCACCAAACGTGGGATAACAGACAATTCCAATGCGCATGTGACAAAGGTAGTTCAGGACCCCTCGAGGCCATCAAACCGTCCGGTGATTCCAAGGCTCTCGTAAACAACACGTTGAATTTCGGTGCGGGTGTTGAGCGTCACCAACTTCCAATTCTCAGCATCGGGGTAGACCCTGTTGCTCAAGAAAACATAAACCAGCTCGGCATCGGGGTCCGCCCAAACCAAGGTTCCTGTGAATCCCGAATGACCGAAACTGCCCCAGCCAGCCTCATCACAACAAGAGCCGACGGCGGGCTCATCCGCTGGTTTGTCCCACCCGCAAGCTTTTCTGCACGATTTGCGCCTCGACACCCGCTGCGTCCAAGCCTTGACCGTGGCTGTTTGAAAGACATGATGACGACCGTACAATCCACCATTGAGCATCATTTGCATCAAACGAGCACAATCTTCCGCACCGCCAAACAGCCCCGCGTGACCTGCGACGCCCCCCAACATCGCTGCACCAGGATCATGCACATGACCATGCACCAATTGGTCGCGAAAAATTTGGTCTTTTTCTGTGGGGGCAATGCGATCGGGTGCAAACCGTTTCAGCGGCTGATACCCCAAGGAGGCGAGACCCAGCGGCTGATAAAATTGTTCCCTCACGAATTGATCCATGGGCTCACCTGTTTCCTTTTCGATGATGCGTTGCATCAAATAGTAGCCCAAATCACTGTAGCGTTCTTCGCCCGGTGGACGCAATTCCGCTTCAACAATTCGCTGCCAAATGGTGTCTTGAAAACTCCGGGCCATCCAAAGATCTTCTGCCACTTGGACCGCATGACCGTCGTCTCGCTTGTTTGCAAACGTTCCTGGCACCTCCAGTGCTTCTTGATAAAACGGGATCCAAGGGGTCAGGCCTGCCGTGTGAGACAAGATTTGGGCCAAGGTTCTGCTGCCCAATTCGGTGTCCGACAACGCTGGCAGATGTTTCGAAACGGGGTCATTTCTGTGAATGAAGCCGCGTTCTTCCAGCCACATCAAGCTCAACGTCGATGCAAACACCTTGGTGATGCTGGCCAAATCATAGATGGTCGAAAGTTCCACCGGTTGCACACCATTTGTGGTGCCGTAGCTTTTGTTGTGCACGATGTTTCCCTTGTGGGCGACGACAACCCTGCAACCTGGCATGGCTCCTTTGCCCATGGCCAATGTGACCAAGCTGTCAATGCGGTCACTTCCGGAAAAGGAGTCGTGATGGTAACCCAACCGTTCGCGCCCAAGCATGGGGCGGCCATGCCCCACCGGAAACCGGCCTGCACCCACAGGAAGCTTGCCCATGGCCGGGCCGGCACCCGCCAATGCAGCGGCGACGGCTTCTTCTGTGATGCGGTCGTCTTGGTATGCCACGATCAGTGCATCTGAGAGCACAGACAACCGCTCTGTGGCATTGAGCAAGTATGGACTGCCGTTGAGAACGACGGCGACTTGGGTGGGGGAGGATTCGAATTTGGCCGCAACCAATTCCATCCATTCAATCGTTTCTTCATCCAGGCCAAACCCAGTCGCTGCTCTGCTGTTCAACCCTCTGACGTTGAGTACAATCCAGTCAGGTGAGCTTTGTTCTAATCCCGACAACCACGCATAGCCGTCGGTGGACAGCCGATTGCGCGGCAGAAAACGTGCATTCACGGTTACAGCATCGCCCATGATGCGCTGCAAGTTGCCGGTGAACCAGTCCAGTTGCTCTGTGATTTGGATGTGCGCCACAGCAACTTGACGAACGTTGGAGCGGAATGGCAGCGCTCTGCCTTGATTCGTTACCACCGTCAGCGCTTTCGACACAAGTTCACGGTGCAAGGATTCCGCCCGCTGTTCACTGGGCAATTCGACCCCCGCGGTGGGCGGCTGCATCCATTGCTGCTTCGCGCGCAAAACCCGTTCGCATTTGCTGGCCACAAACGCGCTATCGAGTTTGCCCGCAGCAATGGCCGATCGAACTTCGGCAATCACAAGCTTGGGGTCCGCAGGAAACAACAACACATCATTGCCAGCGATCAAGGCATCTGCATGGGGTGTGGCGGTGGCAGCAAAATCCTTGAATCCCTTCATCGTCATCGCGTCGGTGAAGACAATTCCTTGGAAACCAATTTTTTGTCGAAGCAACGTGTCGACAATGGCAGGGGATAGGGTGGACGGCTGGCCCGGCGTGGCATCGAGTGCGGGAATGTTCAGGTGGGCCGCCATCATGGCACCAATGCCCGCTTGGGTGATCGCTCGAAAGGGCGCCAACTCCAAACTGTCGAGCCGCTCCGCGCCATGCCCAATCGTTGGCAGGGTCAGGTGGGAGTCGGCATCCGTGTCGCCATGGCCCGGAAAATGCTTGGCGGTGGCCAACACCCCTTCGTCTTGAAGTCCGAGGGAGAAGGAAACCCCATGCGCACTGACGAGGTCCGCAGATTCCCCAAACGAGCGATTGCCGATGACGGGGTTGTCCGGGTTGGAGTTGATGTCGACAACCGGGGCAAAATTGACGTGAATGCCCACGGATCTCAATTCTCGCGCCATCTCTCTGGCGATGTCCCGCGTCAAGGCGGTGTCGTCAGCGGCGCCAAATGTCATGGCTCTTGGCCAACTTCTGACAGAGTCCAATCGCATGCCCAAGCCCCACTCTGCATCCGAAGACGTCCACAGCGGGACAGCGGATGCGGCTTGCAATCGATCAATGCGCTCTTTTTGAAGCGCTGGCCCACCTTGCATGCAGATGACCCCGCCGATGCCAAACTCCCTTGCCCAAGCTTCTGCTTCTTCCCAGTTTTCCCGCCCCGGCCTGGCATAGACGGGGGGCATGAGCAGCTGGGCAATCTGCTGGTCCAGGGTCAATACAGACATCAACGAATCCACAGAAATCTTTCCCCAATCCATGGATTGCCCCTGCGCACTATGCACTGCAGGCAGCACCGACAGTGCCATCAAAATTGTTCGCAGTGCGACCCTCATAAGCCCTGGATGATCCGCTTGGCGTGACCGTACATGAAGTCAAATTGCTCGTCTGGCGTCAAGTGGCTGTTGTCCAGGATGATGGCGTCCGCTGCCTGTCTCAACGGCGCGATGTCACGCTCGGAATCAATGCGATCCCGGTGCTGCAAGTTTTGAAAGACCTCTTCAAATGTGGAGGTTTTTCCAGCCGCTTGAAGCTCTTTGAACCGGCGTTCTGCCCGAACTTTCGGATCGGCAGTAATGAAAAACTTGAGCTCGGCTTTGGGCAACACGACAGTCCCAATGTCCCGTCCATCCATGACCACGCCACCGGCATCAGCCATGCGCCGCTGCAGCGCCACCAGTTTCGTTCTGACGCAGGCCACAGTAGCGATGGGGCTCACATGTCGAGCCACTTCCATCGAACGGATGTCTCGTTCGACATTCACCCCACCGAGGTACACCTCCGATGTGTCTGTGGAGGGGTTGAATTTGAACGTGATGAACATCCTTTCCATGGCGCGATTCAAGCCATCCTCGTCCATGGATGCGCCATCGATCAGGCGTTCTTTCATGGCGAACAATGCGGCAGCTCGGTACATGGCCCCCGTGTCGATGTAGACATAATTGAGGGCTTTCGCCAGGGCTTTGGCCATTGTGCTTTTGCCAGCAGAGGAATGCCCGTCAATGGCGATGTTGATGCGTTTTCGGCTCATGTTGGCGCAATTTACGGAGAGGATTCAGCTGGCCAAATCCAGCGACACACTCAAATGCGTCGAAGCACCAGCAAAGTGATAGGTGTTTCTGGCCAATCGAACTTGAAACTGTTTGACGTTGAAGTTGACCCCCAATGCCAAACCGTTTGTGCCAGGCCGATCTCCAGCTCGGAGCTCTTGTCGTCGCCGGTAATCGTACCCAACGAGGACCTCCAAAGATTCACCCAGGCGCAGGGCAGTGCCCATCGTGATGTGCCGCATCAAAGCATCGCCAAACGGAAAGGCCATCGGTGGGCTCAAGGCCCCCGTCAATGGATCGACGATGTCATCGTACGTGCCTTCTGGGGCGAGATCCCATTGTTGCAGTTGACTCGCTTCGAGGTGAAGCGCAAATGGGGCATTGGCAAACGATTTGGCCAAGCCCAATTGCAGATTGAGCGGCATTCGCCCCGTCGGTTGGGATCCGCCCAATGCCCATGCTTGCCCGAGCCCGGTAATGGCAACGCCCCAAGAAAACAATTGGTCCGAAAGCACCCCACGCCCGGCGATGTCCAGCCCCAACAAAGCAGCAACGTCGCGATCGAGCGTGCGTGTTCCGGCCCAACCGGCAACGCCAGCCGTCACCCAATGACCCTTGCCAGCTTCAAAGGACCATGCTGAGGACAATTGCACAATGACGTCACCGGCGGAGAAGCGACCGCCTGTGGCTTGGCCGGAGGCGTCGTATTCATCCAGCTGACCAAACGTCGAAAACCTGGTGCCAACGGCGGTGGTTCGCCGGCCATTGGCGTCGATGACCGCCGTTGCGCTGCCGATGGTTGTGGTTCCGAAATAATTCACGTAATCGAGTGCCAAACGCCCCAAATCTTCGCAATCCAAAAAAGCAGGATTGAAAGCTGCAGCGTGAAGATCTCCCGTGAAATCCGCCGTCAACCGGCCGCCAAGCCCTGCCGTTCGGGCATCCGCAGGCACCTCAAAAACCAATGATGGCGCTTGGGCCGAGCCCCCCAGGGGAAGCCCGAGGCTCATGATCGCTGCCAAGCGAAAACAAAATTTGGAACAATTCATCAAGCAATGGAACGCGCGTGATCGACTTTTTCTTTCAAGAGCGCCCGATCGAGCACCTCCATCATGTTGGAAACGTAAGAGAAACGCAGCCCTTTGAGGTATCGGTCGTCGATTTCTTTGATGTCCTGCTCATTCCGCGCACAAAGAATGATCTCTTTGATGCCGGCTCGTTTTGCTGCCAAAATCTTTTCCTTGATGCCCCCGACGGGAAGGACTTGCCCGCGAAGGGTGATTTCACCGGTCAAGGCCACTGCACGTCGGACTTTTCGTTGAGTGAAGGCCGATGCCAAAGCGGTGATCATGGTGATGCCCGCGCTGGGCCCATCTTTGGGAATGGCGCCCTGTGGCACGTGAAGGTGGACGTTCCAATTGTCGAACACAGCCGGTTTCAATCCGAGGTCCTCCGCGTGTGCCTTCAGGTACTCCAGGGCAATCACAGCACTTTCCTTCATGACCTCACCGAGGTTGCCAGTCAAAGTCAATCGCCCTTTGCCCGCTGTCAAGGACGTCTCGATGAACAAAATGTCTCCGCCGTTCGGCGTCCATGCCAAGCCCGTGACAACCCCCGCCACGTCGTTGCCTTGATAGCGGTCTCGCTCCCGCGAAGGTCCCAGAATGTCCGGAAGCTGATCCGCGGTGACTTCCGCCTCGAATGCTTCCTCGAGCGCGATTTCTTTGGCCCGGTTTCGGATGATCTTGCCGATGCGCTTGTCCAATCCACGCACCCCAGACTCGTTGGTGTACTGTTCAACAACCGCCTCCAGGGTTTTGATGGGCAACTTGATTTGGTCACGGCTCAACCCCGTGTCTTTCAGGTGTTTCGGTGACAGGTGTCGCTTCGCAATTTGCACCTTTTCCTCCACTGTGTACCCCGTGACTTCGATGATTTCCATGCGGTCGCGCAAAGCAGGCTGGATGCTCGCGAGGGAGTTGCAGGTGGCCAGGAACATGACATGGCTCAGATCGTAGTCCAAATCCAAGTAGTTGTCATGAAAGGTCTTGTTTTGCTCCGGGTCGAGCACTTCGAGCATGGCACTGGAAGGGTCGCCGTGGTGGTCGCGCCCGAGCTTGTCGATTTCATCGAGCACAAACAGTGGATTCGATGCTTTGGCTTTCTTGAGGTTTTGCAAAATGCGGCCAGGCATGGCACCGATATAGGTCCGGCGATGACCGCGAATCTCAGCTTCGTCCCGCAATCCACCCAGGCTCATTCGGACGTATTCTCGACCGAGGGCCTTGGCGATGGACCGGCCCAGCGACGTCTTGCCCACGCCCGGCGGGCCGTACAAACAGATGATCGGCGCCTTCAAATCGCCTTTGAGCTTCAAGACGGCCAAATGCTCAATGATCCGCTCTTTCACCTTTTCCAGGCCATAATGGTCTTCGTCCAAGGTGGTCTGAGCGTGTTTCAGGTCAAAATTGTCTTGGGTTTTCTTGCCCCATGGCAGGTCAAGCATCAAATCGAGGTAATTCGCTTGGACGCTGTATTCAGCGCTTTGGGGGTTCATGCGCTCGAGTTTGGCCAATTCCTTGTCAAACGTTTCAGATGCGTCTTCTGGCCAATCCATGAGCTCTGCCCGTGCCTTCCGTTCAGCGACTTCTTGGGCCAATGGATTGCTGCCGAGCTCCTCCTGGATTTGTTTCATCTGCTGGTGAAGAAAGTACTCTCGCTGCTGCTGATCGAGTTCTCCTTTCACCTTCGTCTGAATGTCGCGCTTCAGGCTCAACATTTGCTTCTCCTTGAAAAGCAGTTCGAGGACCTTGTTCGCTCGTGGCTTGATGCCAGCAATTTCCAGCAGGCCTTGCTTTTCTTCCACCGGCGCATTCATGTTGCTGCTGATGAAATTGACCAAGAACGTCAAACTGTCAATGTTCTTGATCGCGAAACCAGCTTCTGATGGGATGTTGGGGCTGAGGTGGATGATTTCCAAGGCCAATTCCTTGAGGCTTTCCATGATGGCCTTGTGCTCCGCATCTTTCGGAGGAAGAGCCTCCGCGTCATATTCCACAACACGCGCTTTGAGATACGGCTCTTCTTGCGAGATTTCCGTCCAACGAAACCGCTTCTGTCCCTGCAAGATGACCGTGTTCGTCCCATCTGGCATCTTGAGCATTTTCATGACCCTTGCCACAGTGCCGATGGCGTTCAAATCCTCGCCTTGCGGAACCTCGATGTCGTCGTTCTTCTGGCTGACGACTCCGATGCGATTGCCTTCCGCGTGTGCTTCCTTGATCAATCGAATCGACCGGTCGCGCCCCACGGTGATGGGAATCACCACGCCAGGGAACAGCACAGTATTGCGCAATGACAAAAGTGGCAGGGCCTCTGGCACTTCCTCGTTGTGCATCGCCTCTTCATCCTCTTCTGAAATGAGCGGGATGAACTCATGATCCTGCTCGTCGCTCAGCAACCAGCCTATCCCCTCGTTTGTATCGTCCAAATGCATTTGTCTCTTTCTTTCCGCTTCCAGTCAACCTTCTAGTCAATATGTATGCCAAACCCAGAACCTGCCAACCCGTCACCTCCCATCTGTCGGAAAGGCGGTCAAATGGGCGGCACGGATGCGCAATTCCATCGTGTCGTCAAGGGCGATGCCACGCCGCGCGAGGACGGCCCGTGCGGTGTCGAGCATTTTTTCCAAATCGTGCGGCACCCAGCCCCCTCGTGCACTGCCCCAGGAAAAGTTGGGGACATGCTTCGGGGGGAATCCGCTGTCGTAAATGTTGCAGCCAATGCCCACCACGGTTCCCGTATTGAACATGGTGTTGATGCCGCATTTGCTGTGGTCGCCCATGATGAGCCCGCAAAATTGAAGTCCGCTGTCGACCAGACCTCCTTGGGCATGATCGTAGACTTTGACTTCGCCATAGGTGTTCTTGAGGTTGCTGGTGTTGGTGTCGGCGCCCAAGTTGCACCAATGGCCGATGACGGAGTTGCCCACAAAACCATCATGTCCTTTGTTGGAGAATCCGAGGAAGACGCTATTTGACACTTCTCCGCCGATTTTGCAGTGCGGACCGACAATCGTGGGGCCATAGATCTTCGCGCCCATTTTGATGGTGGAATGTTCCCCGAGGATGAATGGGCCTCGGATGTGGGCGCCTTCCTGGACCTCCGAACCAGGCCCGAGATAGATGGGGCCAGTTGTGGTGTTCAACGTGCAAGCGGTCAGCGCGACGCCAGGACTGATCAGGAGATCGTCAGTCGGCCCGACGATTGTCACGTGGTTGGGACAATCGACACCCGAGACAGCCTGCCATTTGCGCGAGGCATACCCGCGGGACATTTCAATGGCTTGGCCAGCCTTTGCGAACCAATCTGTGGGGTGGTCGAGAACCTCCCAAGAATCCGGGGCCTCGTGGATCGCGGTTGGTTGGGTGCCATCGGTCAGCTGAAGAAGTGTTTCACCGTTTCGTTGCCAATCGACATTTCTGCCAGTACCCCACGCGTTTTCCAACACATGGAACGAAGGGACAAGTCGGGGGGAGAGCTGTATTTCGAGACCTTGGATTTGGTCTTGAGGCACTTCATTTGCTAAATTCTCCCTCCAAACATCGCGCATCGGCGCGGCCCCCCACAATAAATTTTCAGGGTTTTCGAGCACAGTCAAGGGATACAGCGCATCCGCATCGTTCAGTGGGCGGAAAATGATGTCGGGCATGTGGCAAAGGTACAGTTGAACACTTGATGGAAAAGCAGGTTATTTGATGGAACGGACACAGAGGAACGAAGGCTTTATGCAGCAATTTTCAATCAAAGACTTGGAGCACTTTTCGGGCATCAAGGCGCACACGATTCGAATGTGGGAGCAGCGTTATGGTTTGTTGGAGCCGCAACGGACCCCCACAAACATCCGCTACTACAGCGGAGAAGACCTGAAAAAATTGCTCAACGTGGCAATGTTGTTGTCCAATGGTCACAAAATTTCGAAGGTGGCCAAGTTGACGCCTGCAGAGTTGACAGAGTCCGTGCGACGCGTGCAAAAGGAGGGCGGGACGCATGAGGCGTACATGAACATGTTGAAAATCAGCATGATCAACTACGATGAAACGTTGTTCCGCAACGTGACGCAGGCTTACATCACTGCAAATGGCTTCGAGCGCACCATTCAGGAGTTGTATCTGCCTTTTTTGGCCCAAATCGGTGTCCTGTGGCTCACCGATGCGATTTGCCCAGCACATGAACACTTTATGAGTCATTTGCTTCGCCAACAATTGTACGGCCGTTTGGAGTCCATTCCTGCGGTTGAGAACGACCCGTCGGCCACTGTCTATGTGCATTATTTGCCCGAGCAGGAAATCCATGACATCAGTTTGTTGTACTTCCACTTTCTCGCCCGCGCCCAGGGTCACCGGTCTGTGTTTCTCGGAGCGAGTGTCCCGTTTGAGGATTTGGTGGAACTGGCCAAACAATTCCAGCAGGTTCATTTTGTTTCATATTGTACCACACATCCTTCGACAAACGAGGCGGGAGAATATTTGGCCAAAATTGACCGGCACTTCGCAGGGAGCCCGCATCGCTTCTCTCTTGGGGGGCGGGTGTTCGAGGGGG
>CBFIFE010000011.1:62602-62861 GCA_965661765.1 uncultured Flavobacteriales bacterium | reverse complement strand
AAGTTCTTTTCCGCATCTTCTTCAGGCGCCGCCAGCGACTTTTTTCATCCCATGCTCAACCGACGACACCTCCGCATCAAGATTCTTCACATCCTGTATGCTTTTTATCAGGACGAAGAACGAGATGTGATGAAAGCCCGAAAATCGCTGGATCATTCGGTCAAGAAGATGCACGAGCTCTACATTCTGTTGATGCTGCTCATCGGCTCCATGCAGGGCTTCGCCATCGATCGAATCGAAGCCGGTCGGAAGAAGCACA
>CBFIFE010000011.1:0-62592 GCA_965661765.1 uncultured Flavobacteriales bacterium | reverse complement strand
AAGAAATTGCAGCGGGTGAGCGAGGAAATGGGCATCGGTTGGGGGCAAGAGCAAGAAATGCTTCGAAAAGTTTTCCGCACCCTGCTCGAGCACGAAGAGTACACCGAATACATGGCCTCTGAAGAGCGTGGGTTTCGGCACGACAGAGAATACCTCATTCGGATGTTCCGGAAACACATGATTTCCTCTGAATTGTTTCAGGACAACCTCGAAGAACAGAGCATTTTTTGGAATGACGACTTGGATTTGGCCGCGTCGATGGTCATCAAAACCATCAAATCCATTCGCGAAAGCGCGGAAGACGTCGAATTGCTGCCCCTCTGGCGAGAGGACGATGATGACAAACAATTCATGGCCACGTTGTTCACGGAAACGTTGGCCCACGCTGAGGAAAATCAAGCGCTGATCGTCAAGGCCGCTGAGAATTGGGAAATCGAGCGCATTGCTTTGATGGATCGGATTTTGCTCAAAATGGCCATTGCGGAGGCCAAAGCCTTTCCATCCATTCCGCTCAAAGTCACTTTGAACGAGTACATCGAATTGTCGAAGTACTACAGCACGCCGAAAAGCAGTGGCTTCATCAACGGCATCCTCGACCCATTGTTCAAGCAAATGAGGGAGGCTGGAGAGATTGTGAAAATTGGAAGAGGGCTCATCGAATGATGGTGACGAAACATCTTGGGCTCGCCTGCTGGGCAATCGTCGCGGCGGTCCTCTTTGGGGGCTGCCAGGATGAAGGCGCCAGTGGCATCACCTCGGACATGATCCATTTTGACAGCCAATCGGACAACAAGAATGGCCCCAGGCCTGAGGCCTCCTTTCAAGACACGGTGTGGGCGATCGGTGTTGTTGCAGAAGGCACTGTCAAACGACACACCTTCAAGCTGACGAACACCGGTGACGCACCGCTGTTGCTGGCGGATGTCTCGGCATCCTGCGGCTGCACTGTCGCACACGAATGGCCGAAAGGCCCCATTGCTCCGGGCGAAGAGGTGGGCATTGGTTTGGTCTATGACAGCCGAGGTCGGGCTGGCGAAATCACTTCCACTGTCATGGTCGTCACGAACGCCTATCCTTCGACCACAACATTGACCCTTGCCGGGCGTGTGCTCGGCCCTGAAGACAATCAAGTAATCCTCAACAAATGATGAACAACATGCTGCTCCAAGCGCCTGCACCAGGAGGCGATTACACCTTCTTGATCATGATCGGCGGAATGGTCGCAATCATGTACTTTTTCATGATTCGTCCGCAGATGAAGAAGCAAAAGGAGGCCAAACAATTCCGAGAGTCCCTGCAAAAAGGCGACAAAGTGGTCACCATCGGTGGCATCCATGGCAAAGTTGTGGAAATGAATGCCAAGACAGCCTTGTTGCAAATTGACGGCGCAAAAATCCGTGTCGAACTCACCGCCATCAATCCCGGTGGCGAGGCTGACGCGGAGGAAATGCAACGCCGTGGTTGAGGCCCCACAGCCGAAGATGTCCCTCGGCTGGTCGCTGGTGCCGGTGGTCTTTTTGATTGCGCTCCTCGGCGCAGATGTCTGGGCGTTTGCAGACGACAGCTCCTACGGCCCCAACCAAGTTGCGATGCTCCTCACGGCATTGCTTGCAGGTGCGATTGGCATGTGGCGCAACGGAACCACTTGGTCTGACATTCGTTCCGCGATTGCGGCAAACATTTCCACAACCTCAGAAGCCCTCTTGATTCTGCTTCTGATCGGGGCACTTTCCGGCACTTGGCTCGTGGCGGGGATCATTCCGGCCTTCGTCCATTATGGTTTGCAATTGCTGGATCCGTCTTGGTTTCTGGTGGCGGCATGCTTGATTTGTGCGGTGTTGTCTCTGGCCACGGGTTCCTCTTGGGGAACTGTGGGCACTGTGGGGGTGGCGCTGATTGGCATCGGAACCGCCTTGGGCATTTCCACGGGCTGGGTGGCCGGCGCCATCATCTCAGGCGCCTATTTCGGTGACAAACTTTCCCCGCTGAGCGACACCACAAACATCGCCCCCGCTGTGGCCGGAACGGACTTGTTCACACACATTCGCTACATGCTGTACACCACTGTTCCCAGCCTGGTGATTGCCTTGTCCGTGTTTTTGGTCGCGGGACTTGGCGGAGGGCAATTCACAGGAACAGCCAATGTCGATTTGTCCGCCGATGTCGGCGAGGCCATCCTCGGTGCTTTCGACATTCACCTCGGTTTGTTTGTGGCGCCCATCGCTGTCATTGCCATGATTGCTCGGAAAGTACCGGCCGCTCCAGCCCTGTTCATTGGGGTTTTGCTTGGCGGTGCAACGGCCTGGCTGTGGCAGCCGGTGCAACTGGCCGGTATCGCCGGCTCGGAAACCTTGAATTTCAAGAGCCTTTACACCGGATTGTTTCAAGCCATGGCAGGAGACAGCGCCATTGTGACCGGCCATCCGCTGGCCGATGAGTTGCTCAGTTCCGGCGGCATGGCTGGCATGCTGAACACCGTTTGGCTGATTCTCTGTGCCATGACTTTCGGAGCCACCATGCAGGCCACCGGCATGCTCGATGCCATCAGCCATGCCATGCTCAAAGGCGTCACAGGAACCCTGGGACTTGTCGCGAGGGTGAGTGGAACGTGTTTGGCCTTCAACATCTTGACAGCAGACCAATACCTGGCCATTGTCATTCCTGGCAACATGTACAAAGACAGCTTTGCTGAGCAAGGACTTGCTCCAGAAAACCTCAGCCGAACGCTTGAAGACACGGGAACCGTGACCAGCGTCCTCATCCCCTGGAACACCTGCGGGGTGGCCCAAGCGGGGATTTTGGGGGTCAGCACCTGGACCTATTTGCCCTACTGCGTTTTCAACTGGATCAGCCCGCTGACCACATTGGTGGTGGCTGCGCTGGGATGGAACATTCGAAAGTTGCCTGCGGTGAGAGAAACTTCCTCCGCCTCCTGAGGGTTGTTCTCACATGGAAAAGTTGGCCGAGTCTATTGTTGCTGAGTCGTCGCTGATCATTCGGGGCGCGCGCGAACACAACCTCCGCGATGTGGACCTTGTGCTTCCGCGAAATGCGCTGATTGTGTTCACCGGAGTGAGCGGGAGTGGCAAGTCTTCACTGGCTTTTGACACGATTTATGCAGAGGGGTCTCGGCGGTATTTGGAGACCTTTTCGGCATATGCGAGGCAATTTATTGGGGGGCTCGAGCGTCCGGATGTAGACCAAATCTCAGGCCTCTCCCCCGTCATTTCGATTGAACAAAAAACCGTCAGTCGCAACCCGCGGTCAACGGTCGGAACCATTACGGAACTTCACGACTTTCTTCGCCTTGCCTTTGCCCGGGCATCGGATGCTTTCTCGCTCGAAACGGGCGAACCCATGATTCGCTTCACCGATGAGGAAATTGTCGAGCGAATCCTTCGAGATTTCCACGGCGAAAAAATCATGATCTGTGCGCCCCTTGTCCGTGGCCGAAAAGGGCATTATCGGGAGTTGTTCGAACAAATTTTGCGCCAGGGATATGTCCGCGCCCGAGTGGATGGGGAAGTCATAGAAATCGAGCCGGGCCATCGCGTGGATCGCTACAAAATTCACGACATTGAAGCAGTCATCGACCGCATGGTTGTCAAACTCGACGATGAACCACGCCTGCTGCGTTCTGTTCGCACCGCCTTGCAAATGGGCAAGGGATCCATGGGCGTGTTGTCGATGGGGCAAGACGAATTGCGGCATTTCAGCAGGCATTTGATGTGTCCGACATCCGGTTTGGCCTACCCAGAGCCGGAGCCCAACCTCTTCTCCTTCAATTCACCCTACGGCGCTTGCCATTCTTGCAATGGTTTGGGTCAAATCGCTGAAGTCGCCGAATCTTTGCTCTTTCCGGACCCGACGAAATCCGTCAAGAAAGGCGGGATTGCCCCGCTTGGGGAGTTGAAAGACAACCGCACGTTCGCCGTGGTGGAGGCCCTTGTTGCCCAAGCGGGATTGAAAATGACGTCGCCCGTCGGTGATTTCCCGGAAGACCTTCGAGCGGCGATTCTGTACGGCGCCGACAAACCTGTGGCACTGCCGGATCGGGCCGGGGTTCGCGGAGCCGAAGTTCGGTTTGACGGCATCATCGCGACCATTGAAGCGGCTGCGAAAAAGGGAAACAGCATGCCCCTCAAGCGCTGGGCGCAATCCTTCATGCGCAAGAAAACCTGCCCGAGCTGCCAAGGCGCCCGCCTGAAACCTGTTGCCTTGCAGTTCCGGCTGGGGGGCAAAAGCATTGCCGACCTTGGCCAAATGAGTTTGGAGCGACTCTCAAACTTCATGACCGAGCTTCCGAAGAGTCTCTCGTCCCGCCAAGCCGTCATCTTGCAAGAACCACTGAAAGAAATCAACGCCCGACTCGGGTTCTTGATGAATGTGGGGTTGCATTATTTGTCGCTCGACCGACCAGCGCGCAGTTTGTCGGGAGGAGAGGCGCAGCGCATCCGGTTGGCCACCCAAATCGGCAGTGCATTGACCGAAGTCCTCTACATCCTCGATGAGCCGAGCATCGGGTTGCACTCTCGAGACAATGCACGGCTGATCGACAGCCTGTTGACGCTGCGTGACGCAGGAAACACGGTCATTGTGGTGGAACACGATGAGGAGATGATGCGGGCATCTGATCATTTGGTCGACATCGGACCAGGGGCAGGCATCCACGGGGGAAAAGTGGTGCTGTCCGGGCCTCCCGAACTGCATTTGGCCTCAAAAGAAAGCCTGACCGCTGCCTACCTCAATGGCACGCAAAGCATCGGCATTCCCACCAGCCGAAGGAAAGGCAATCGGCGCAAACTCAGCCTGATCGGCGCCAGTGGCAACAATTTGAAAAAGGTGGATCTCAAACTTCCTCTGGGTTGTTTGATCGGCGTCAGCGGGGTGAGTGGCAGCGGAAAAAGCACGCTGATCAACCACACGCTCCACCCTGCGTTGCACAACCACTATTTCGAAGAAACACGCCAGCCGTTGCCCTTCTCGACTCTCCGGGGACTGGACAACCTGGACAAGGTCATCGCCATCGACCAAACCCCCATCGGCCGAACCCCACGCTCCAACCCGGCCACATACACCGGGATGTTCAGCGAAATCCGCACGTTGTTCACCCGCCTGCCCGAAGCCGCCATTCGGGGCTACAAGCCAGGGCGTTTCAGCTTCAACGTGGCTGGGGGCCGCTGTGAGGATTGCAAGGGAGCGGGAACACGGACAATTGAAATGAATTTTTTGCCGGATGTCCATGTCAAATGCGACACATGCATCGGCAAACGTTACAACCGAGAAACCCTCGAAGTCCGGTACAGGGGCAAATCCATATCGGATGTCTTGGACATGACCGTGGATGACGCGGTGGTCTTTTTTGAGGCCTTTCCCAAGCTGAAGCGCATCACGAAAACACTGCAAGATGTGGGCTTGGGCTACATCACGCTTGGGCAACAATCCACCACCTTGTCTGGAGGGGAGGCACAACGCGTGAAGCTCGCCACGGAACTGGCGCGGGTGGGCACAGGCAGCACCCTGTACATCCTCGATGAGCCCACAACAGGCCTTCACTTCCAGGATGTTCAAATGTTGATCAACGTGCTCCAACGGCTTGTGGACGCTGGGAACACCGTGCTGGTGATTGAGCACAACCTCGATGTGCTGAAAGTTGTTGACCACTTGGTGGACATCGGCCCTGAAGGCGGCGATGCAGGGGGACAGGTCGTGGCGCAAGGCACGCCGGAGCAAGTGGCCCAAAGCAGCGACAGCGCGACAGCCCCATTCTTGCGCAAAGCACTCCTTGGCCTAACTTGAGCGTTCATTGAAATTGCAGATATGAAGCAGAGAGATTGGAACGAGATCAAGACCAACGACAGCTGGTCCATCTTCAAAATCATGGGCGAATTCGTGCGGGGATTCGAAACCTTGCAGCGCATCGGCCCATGCATCAGCATCTACGGCTCGGCAAGAACAGGCGAGGATACGGAGGTGTACGCACAAGCCCGAGCTGTCGGAAAGGCCCTGTCTGAGCGGGGATATGGCGTCATCACCGGTGGGGGGCCTGGTGTGATGGAGGCCGGCAACCGCGGCGCCCACGATGTCGGCGGGACTTCTGTCGGACTGAACATTGATCTTCCCTTCGAACAACACAACAACCCCTACATCGACAGCGACAAATCCATCGACTTTGACTATTTCTTTGTCAGAAAGGTCATGTTTGTGAAATACTCCCAGGGCTTTGTTGTGATGCCCGGTGGGTTCGGAACCATGGATGAGTTGTTTGAGGCCCTGACACTTGTTCAAACCGCGAAAGTTGACCCCGTGCCGATCATCCTCTACGACAGTTCGTTCTGGGCGGGGTTGGTGAGCTGGCTCAAAGACACCATGTTGAGCAAGTACAGGACCATCAGCCCGGGAGACCCCGACTTGCTCCATTTGTGCGACACACCGGAGGAGGTCGTGGAGGTCATCGATGGCTTTTATGCCAAATCCTTGTTGCGCCCCAATTTCTAACCCCAACTTCCGACATCCTGTCAGCCGATTTGCCACTTGCCTTGTCAGGTTGGCAGGTGGCCGGATTTGGCATGTGCCTTGCCATCCTGCAAGCAAATTCTACGAAACCACATCCTCATGCAAACAGGCAGCATCAACGTACAGACGGAAAACATCTTTCCGATCATCAAGAAATTCCTTTACAGCGACCACGAAATCTTTCTGCGAGAATTGGTTTCAAATGCTGTAGACGCGACGCAAAAGCGCAAGACGCTCGCCAAACTCGGAGAGATTTCAGCCCTTGACGAGCAAGCCAACACGCAGATCGATTTGTTGCTCGATGAGGAGGCGAAAACCCTGACCATCCGGGACCGCGGCATCGGCATGACCGCAGAAGAAATTGACAAATACATCAACCAGATTGCCTTTTCTGGCGCCACTGAGTTTCTGGACAAGTACAAAGGGGACGAAGCCAAAACAGCCATCATCGGGCACTTTGGTTTGGGCTTTTATTCGGCCTTCATGGTTGCCAAGGAAGTCGAAATTGTCAGTTTGAGCCAACGTGAAGGCAGTCAAGCGGTGCGCTGGACTTGCGATGGTTCCCCCAACTACACCATCGATGATGCCGAAAAAGCCGAAGCCGGCACAGACATCATTTTGCACATCGCCGACGACAGCACGGAATTCCTCGAAAAAAGCCGGATTGAGGGCATCTTGAACAAGTACTGCAAGTTCATGCCTGTGGACATTGTTTTCGGCACGCGCAGTCGGTGGGAGGATGACCCCGATGGGAAAAAGGACGAAGAAGGCAACATGGAGCGCGTTGAGGTGGAAGAGCCCAATGTCATCAACAAAACGGCTCCAGCTTGGACCAAAGCGCCCGCGGATTTGGAAGATGAGGACTACAAGACCTTCTACAAGGATTTGTATCCCATGAACTTTGAGGACCCCTTGTTCCACATTCATCTGAACGTGGATTACCCATTCAATTTGACAGGCATCCTCTACTTTCCGCAATTGAAGAAGGAGATGGAGCTGCGGAGAGACAAGATTCATCTCTACTCGAACCAAGTCTTCATCACCGACAATGTGGAGAACATTGTTCCCGATTTCTTGACGTTGCTTCACGGTGTGATCGATTCTCCTGACATTCCGTTGAATGTCTCGCGTTCGTACCTCCAGGAGGACGGCAATGTGAAGAAAATCAGTGGACACATTTCCAAGAAGGTCGCGGACAAGTTGGCCTCCATGTTCAAGAAAGACCGGGAGACCTTTGAAAAGCAATGGGATGATCTCCGGATCTTCATCGAATATGGCATGCTGACCGATGAGAAGTTCTTGGAGCGAGCGAAGAAATTCATGCTGTTCAAAGACACCTCTGGCAAATGCCACACGCATGAAGAATTGATTGCCCTCGTGGGAGAAACGCAGAAGGACAAAAACAACAAAATCATTCTTCCCTACACCGCGGATGCGAAGGCCCAACACGCCTACGTTCAAGCCGCTACAGACCATGGGTACAACGTGCTGGTCATGGAGGGACCGCTCGCTGCACATGTCGTCCAAAAGTTGGAAGAAACCTATACCGACCTCCAATTCAAGCGGGTCGATTCTGAGGTCGTGGACAAACTGATTGAAAAAGATGAGGTGGCCACCAGCGCTCTGGATGAGAAACAAGAAGAGGTGCTCAAACCTGTTTTGGAATCCGCTTTCCCAGGGGATTCATACAAGGTCAAATTCGAGGCCATGTCCCCGACAGCAGCCCCCATCACCATCACCAGATCAGAATTCATGCGCCGGATGAAGGAGCAACAGGCCGTCGGAGGTGGAGGATTCCAGATGTTTGGATCCCTTCCGGACAGCTACGATGTGGTTGTGAATGCGAATCATCCATTTGCCCAAAAACTGTTGGGGGAAACCGATGATGCACAGAGAACAGCCATCGCCAAGCGCGCCGCAGACCTTGCGAGACTTTCGCAAGGCTTGTTGGAAGGCGAAGAACTCACTGCCTTCGTCGCGGAAGGATACGCTGCACTCGCGTGAGCAAGTACGGACCGTGGATTGGAGGAGCCATCGGTTGGGCCTTGGGGGGCCCAATCGGTGGCTTGCTTGGTTTTGCCTTCGGCAAAATGTTCACTGATGAGGGCTCAGGCCCTGGGGGCGAGCGTTCAACGGCACAGGTGGCCGGCGGAGGTCGGCGCGTTCGTCACACGCAGCCAGGCGATTTCGCTGCCGCATTGGTGGTGCTCAGTGCTGCAGTCATGAAGGCCGACGACAAAGTGCTCCAATCCGAGTTGGCCTTTGTGAAGGAATTCCTTCGGAAGAACTTCGGGGTTTCCCAAGCAGAGCAACTGCTTCGCATGCTTCGTGAGGTGTTGAAACGCCCCATTGCGGTGAGAGAAGTGGCGGAGCAGATTCGCTTCAACATGGAGCACCCGAAGCGGCTGCTTTTGTTGCAGTACCTCTACGGAATCGCTCAGGCCGATGGCCATGTCCACACACGCGAAATTGAAATCATTCGACGCATTGCCGGGTGGCTCGACATCTCTCAAAAAGATTGCCAGAGCATTGAAGAAATGTTCGTCAAGACCCATTCAGACCCGTACAAAGTGCTGGAAATCAGCCCAAATTCATCGGATGCTGACGTCAAAAAGGCCTACCGAAAATTGGCTGTCAAATTTCACCCGGACAAAGTCCAGGACCTCGGGGAGCAGCACCAGCAACAAGCCAAAGCAAGGTTCTTGCAAGTCCAACAGGCCTACGAACGCGTGAAAACAGAGCGAGGGATGAAGTGATGCAAGATGCGCCTTCCATGCAGCTCATCTCCAGCACAGCACCTTCTTTTCCTTCGAGGCTAATCCGAGGTGCGGTAGACGTAATGCATCCAAATCGTCCCAATCACCAGAAACAAGTTGGAAACGCCAAGTGGTCCGCCATGTTCCAAGTACCTGCCGATTTGCTGCCCCCACAAATCAGGAGAAGCTAAGGAATAAGGAACGATGAATGTGGCAAACAACAATGTGGTCAAGGTCCTGTCCCAACTGGGAACGCGATGCCAGAAACTCCTGCTCGTCAACAGCAAGCACCACCAAGCAAGCAAAGGGAAAGACCACATGAAATGTTCTGTGTCTGTCAAGACCAAACTCGGGATCACGCCGACGAGCACCATCACTTCAAGCGATTCTTGGCAACGCACCACTACCCGCACCCGACTGATCCACAAACTCAACAAGCCCACCGCTAGCCCGGGCATCACCACCCGCAATGTCCCAGAATTCGCCAAGCCAAAAACGCCTGAAATGGCGTTGAAAGAAGTGATTGTCGCCGTATTGTGATTCAGCAGCGCACCGGCCCATCCCATCAACAACGCAGCGTTTCCCTCCAGGCCGAGCCAGAGGCTGGGCAGTAGCAGCAACGTCACCCCCCAGGCCAATGTCCAGGCGAGAAAACGGACGGGCCGTCGCCATCCCACCCAAGGCAACAAAATGGCAAAGTGCGGCTTGAACACGCAAATGACCGCCAGCAATGCCCCTGTCCAGACCGCCTGTTGGGGTTCGTGTGTGGGCTTTCGGATGGCCTTCCACCACACCGCCACACCCACCAACAAAAACCAGTTCACATTGCCGAGCAGCAGCTCACGCGACAGATGCTGGAGGGCCAAAAGCACAAACAACACCACAGCCCACCACCTGGGTCTGCTCAAATGGACATTGTGATCGCTTAAGAGTCTGTGAGCATAGGGAACAAACTTGGGGACCCATGCCACCATGGTCGAAAACATCACCACCAAATACAACGTGCTGCTGATGGCCCACCCAAGCGACTGCAGCAACATCCAAGGCAACAAGGCAACAGGGGCGTATTTGTAATACCCAGAGGACAACCCAAATGACCGACCGTAGGGTGACCCGCCGTCAAGCAGGGTGCCTGCTGCATCGAAATACACCCTGAAATCCGCCATGCCCAGACGGCCATTGCGCCAGTTGACCAGAACGAAACCGCCAAGGGCCAAGGACAACACCACATGCGCCCAAAAATGCGCAGGCACTTGCTTTGTGCGCAAAAGATTCGATTGATTTGCCATCAATGAGGGGATCGAAAAAGCTTGGGTTCAAATGGACCAATAAACAACTTGACAGGACGAAGTTAATTCCTTCAACCCCATTTGTCGCTTAAATTCGCGACAAACACTGAGAAAATGAGACCCATTCTTGTCCACTGGCCCCAAAGGGCCATGTGTTTGCTGCTTCTGATGCCTCTGATGGCCAACGCCCAGTTTTGGAAAAAATCCAATGGAGACAAAGGGCAATCGGAATCATCGCCAGCGAAAACCAGCATCAAGACCATTGATGAGGTCACTTCTTCCTCAAATCTCGTCGACGGTCTCCTCAAAGCACACCGGGATACCATCACAGGGGACCTTTGGGTCGAAATCCCGAGCGCACGTTTGGGAGAAGAGTTCATTTATTTCAGCTACATCGAAGATGGTGTGGCAGCATCTGGCGCTACGCGTGGCAGTTACAGAGGGTCGAAAATCATCACCTTCCACCGCCATTTCGACCGGTTGGAAGTTCATGAAGAGAACACCGGATACTACTTCGATAGCAGCAGCCCGCTGGCAAAAGCCGGACAAGCCAACCTCAACACCCCGATTCTCGCCAGTTTGAAAATCGAAGGCATCGCCGGGAACGATTCAGTATTCCTGGTGAGCGGCAATGAGCTGTTCTTGACCGAACAATTCCAAATGGTCAAGCCTCCGGAGCGTGCAGGTCGAAAGTCTGTTTTGGGCAAATTGTCGAAAGACAAAACCAAAATTCATGCCTTGAGAAACTATCCGGAGAACTTGGAGGTCCAAGTGGACTATGTCTATGACAATCCGAATCCACAGGCCGGTGGACCAGATGTTGTGGACGGTCGATTCATCACAGTGAGGTATCAACACAGCCTCCTGCCCATGCCGGAACCAGGATTTGTCCCGCGCAAGGACGACCCCAGACTGGGCTATTTCGCCACACAAGTGGAGGACATGACCTCCACAGCATCGGCTCCCTGGCGCGATGTGATTCATCGGTGGCGATTGGTGAAAAAAAATCCGGAACTGGCCTTGTCAGAGCCTGTCGAACCCATCACTTGGTGGGTGGAGAATACAACGCCTCTTGAGTTTCGAGATTGGATCGTCAGCGGCGTGGAAAAATGGAACCAAGCCTTCGAGGAAATCGGCTTCAAAAACGCAGTGGTGGTGAAGGTTCAACCGGATGATGCCGCGTGGGACGCCGGCGATGTGCGGTACAATGTCCTGCGGTGGACCTCCTCCCCTTCACCTCGTTACAGCGGGTACGGACCGAGTTTCGTCAATCCCCGGACAGGCGAGATTCTTGGGGCGGACATCATGTTGGAGTGGGGCGGCATGGTCGGCCGACTTTGGAAATCGGAAGTGTTTGCCAAATCCGGCCTCGACCACATTTCATCTGCAGCGCCCATGGACGCCCGTTCCACGCTCGCCGTTGCCATGCATCGCTGCGATGGCGGCGCTGTGATGGCACGAAACACCATGTTTGGCCTTTCAGCTGCACGCATGCGAAACTTCACTGATGAAGAATCTGAGCAATTCACACGAGAAACATTGCACAGGCTCGTTTTGCACGAAGTGGGGCACACATTGGGCCTGAGCCACAACATGCACGGCTCAACGCTGCACACCCCAGAAGAACTCAAAGATGCCGATGCCGTGTCAGCAACTGGGCTGTGCAACAGCGTGATGGATTACCCGGCAATCAACTTTGCGCGCAATCCCGAAGACCACACCCAGTTTTACGATGACAAGCCTGGCGTTTACGACAAATGGGTGATTGCATATGGATACACCCCAGATTTGGCCAATGAAGAAGAAACCCAAATCGTGCTGAATGATTTGCTCCGCCAATCCATTCGTCCAGAACTGGCCTTTGGCAATGATGCGGATGACATGCGACGCCCGGGTGGAGGAATGAACCCGGATGTGAACATTTACGACCTGTCCAACGATCCGGTGGCGTATGCTGCAGAGCGTTGCGGATTGGTCAACGACTTGTTGCCAGAACTCATCGAGACCTATGCCACGGGGGAAGCCGAAGATTTTCATGAGGTTCGCCGGGCGTTTTTGACCTTGACTGCTGAATACAGCACCCAACTTGGGGTCATGACGCGTCAAATCGGCGGCGTGCGGTACAATCGTGCGGCGCCTGACCAACAAACCCAGGCCCCGCTGCAGCCGGTGTCCAAGGACGATCAAGTGCGAGCGCTTGAGCAGTTGAGCCAATTTGCCTTTGCCCCAGGGGCATATGATGCCCAATTGGCTGCTGCGGGATATTTGCAGGAGCGGAGAAGGGGATTTGGCTTTTTCAGCGAACCCGAAGACCCGAAAATTCACGAGCGAATTCTCAACGGTCAAAAGGGCGCGCTCAACCACCTGCTTCATCCACTGGTCTTGCAACGTTTGGTTGACGCCTCAGTGTATGGCAACAACTACGACATCGGAACTTATGTCCCTGCATTGACCGATGCCATGTTCGAGGCAGACCTTCGCTCCAGTGTCAGTACGATTCGGCAGCAATTGCAGCTCGAATACGTCAGCCGATTGATGGGATTTTCGGACGACAAATCGACACAAAGCGAATGGGCAAAAACGATGGCACACGCTGAATTGAAGCGCATTCAAACCATGCTTCGCACGAATGCCGCTCGAGGAGATGTCTTGACTCGTGCGCACAGAGCGCGGATTGTGGACGAAATTGCTGCGCACCTCGCACCTTGAATCCTCCGCTAGCTAGCTCTTGGGCGGGAAAAGGCCGAACAGGCTGTGTTGGCGATGGGCAAAGATTTGGTCAATTGCCTTGCGCACCCACCAGCCCGTCGCAACATCGCCAAGAATCCCGCCCGGGACGGCGTAGTGGAGAATGTCCTGGACTTCTGTTTTTTCCGGTTCGAGGGCGCGAAACCGATGCAAGTGGTGCCAAAGTGCATAGGGCCCCGACAGTTGCTGGTCCACGAAATAGTCGTGGTGCTCGACATGGGAGATTTCGGTGGTCCAACGCATGGGAATCCCTGCAAGTGGGGAAATCCGGTACGTGAAGATTTGCCCGGTGTACACCGCCATACCGTCTCCGGTCAGCGGCTCAAACCCCACGTTTTTAGGGGTGATTTTTGCCAAATTCTCAGGCTGACCAAAAAAGGCCCAGGCTTGTTCCAAAGAAATGTCCAAAACGGTCGTGTCCACACGTCGATGCACTCTCATGGCAAGATGACAAGATCTGTTGGAAAAGGTTCAAAAAAAATGAAGCACCTGCCGTTGCAGATGCTTCACTACGATTCACAACTAGGTCCTCCTTGAACATTTGTTCGTTGACCCATCACGAATATAAGAAATAAATAGACAGAATGCGCTATTCCGTCGATTAAATTACGCCGTTCAAGGAAAACGCCAGATTTGCAGCGGGTTCAGAGCACCGAAGTAAATTCGCACCGATGTCTTCCGCTTTCCGTTCCAAGTGTTGTGGCCTGTTGATGTTGCTGACCTGTCCCCTGCTGCTGTCGAGCCAAGTGGACTTTGCACGCTATCGCATGCTTCTGGAGGACAGATGGTCCCTCGCTGATCTGCCCGCCGAGGCTCAGGACCACAAACCCTGCACCCCGGTTCTGAAAGACAGCATTGTGGCACCGGACGAACTCGAGATTCAATTCGCTGCATGGGAGGGAATGGACTCTTTGGAAAACGTTGTGGTCCGCTGGATTCTCGATGATGGGATGAAAAACCTTCAACGTTTGGGCTGGCTGAGCGACGGATTCTGCTTGCCCTTGACCGAGATGATGTCGGCCGAAGGACTCCCTCCCTCGTTGGGTTACCTGCCCCTGCTTTTGACATGCGCAGATATGAGCTACATCGGCCCAGGTGACAGGCGTGGCATGTGGGCGCTGGCGTCCAACGAAATGGAGGCCCCTTCTTGCGTGGACAATCGGCATTTGCTCGAACCCGCCAATCAACTCGCTGGACGACGATTGATCGCTTTGGCCAAAGCGCATCCCAACGACCCCTTGGAAGTGGTTTGGCGATTCCTTCGATGGAGCGACTCGGATGCGCAAGACCCTCACCCGAATCCTGGAGAAAATCAAGCGTTTGATGAGTGGATCACCTTGTACCGGGTGATCGTGAGACTGCTGGAGAACCTTGAGCGAACATCTCAAAGAGGAAAATGGCTGCTGGCCTGGAGCCAATGGGAGGAGGTGACATGGCACGAGGATATGTCCCGGCGACTGCTGCGCCAAGAATTGGGTTGGAATCGACGTGAGCAACAAACCTTCCTGCCGTGGTGGTCAGGTCCGCTCGAAAATTGCCCGGATGCAACACGCCTGGTTCTCGCCTTGCCTGCAGATGCTGCGGCTGCATGGCGACGTTCGTTTGGCGAGGGACTCCCCGAGGAAACCTGGTCGCCATCTTCCCTTCATCTTCACGAGGTGAGAACCGGCGAAAGCTTGGGGCTGATCGCCAGAAAGTATGGTGTGACTTTGGCAGAGATCATGTCCGAGAATGGAATGGCTGAACCTGCGCTCCATGCGGGGCAAACCTTGCGCATTCCAGATTTGAAATGACCAAAAGAGGGGCCAAATCCGGGCAGCATGGCGCAGGCAAGTCCGCCAAATTCTTTGGCTTGCTTGCCGCTGCATGGTTGGGATTGGTGGCCGCATGGCCGGAAGGCTTCGAGGTCAAGATTGGAACGTTCTCCCTGCTGAGCTATCCCAGTTGGTCGCAATGGTGGGCACCGAAGGAGGAGGTCATGACTGCTGAAGCGGTGATGGTCTGGTTGGAAGAGGAACCAGGGAACGAGGGGAACAAGGGGAACGAGGGAACCAAGGAACCAGGGAACGAAGGAACGACGCGGAAAGGTTTGGATCCCATGGCATTCCTGACAGCAAATGACGAGGCAAGAGGCAAACTGAGTCAATTGTTCGCCGCTTTGGAGGCCAGAGAATTCGGTGGGCGTGCCGTTCATGTTTTTCATTTCGGTGACAGCCAAATCGAAGGGGACCGCTTCACCGCCACCATCCGTGAACGCATGCAAAATGCATTCGGCGGTGGAGGCCCAGGATGGTTGTCGGTTTCCCCCCCTTCGCCCAGTTTCACGGTCAACTTGCGAGTGGACGACCCAGAACGGTGGACACGCCAAACCCGTTACATGACCGCGGATTCTTTGATCAGCGATGCACGATACGGCTGGATGGCCGCGCGAAGTGTCGCGGACAGTGGCGCCCGCTTCACCATCCGTCCCCATCCTCGATGCAACGAGGCAGCGAGGACATGGAACCGGTTGGAAGTGGTTTGGGATGCATCGGCGGACACCGTGCCCATCTCTTGGCAAGTCGCCGGTGGCGGAATGTGGATGGACACCGTGTTGCTGCCGGCTCAAGGGCTGGGGAGGATGCGTTGGCACGGAGAACAAGCCCAATTGCCGATTTCGGTGGCGCTTCCTGCCGGGTTGGACCGTTTGCTGCATGTGGGGATGTGGCTGGACAGCACAGGGGTTGTGGTGCACAACGTGCCGATGCGGGGGTCTTCTGGGACATTGTTTCGGCGATTGGATGCGTCGGTTTTGGCAGACCAAATCCAGGACATCTCCCCTGCCCTCGTCTTCCTCCAGTTTGGTGGAAATACCGTGCCCTACCTGAGGGATGCCGCGGCGGCAGAACGCTATGGGCGTTGGTTTGCATCAAATTTGCGGCAAATCCGAGCCCTCATGCCCGATGCCGCATTTGTCATCATCGGGAACGCCGATATGGCCGAAAACATCAACGGACAATGGCTCACCAAGCCCATGGTCGAACCCACTCGCGATGCGCTGCGCCAAGTCGCTCTTCTTGAAGACGCTGTGTTTTTTGATGTTTTCGAGGCCATGGGAGGAAAGCACAGCATGGGTGGCTGGGTCAACACCTCTCCCCCGCTCGCCGGGGCCGATCATGTTCATTTCACGCGACGGGGGGCACGGGTTTTGGCCGAGCTGCTGATGGATGGCCTGTTTGGCCTTGCCCAAGAAAACGCCACGCCATGAAAGAAGCAATCGCAAGGTGGTGGCGAGATGGTCATTGGGCTGAATGGCTCTGGCAAGGCGACCCTTGGAGCTTCACCCACTTGTCCTTTTGGGGGTTTTTCTTCGCCGTTTTGTTGATCCAGTCCAAGTTGGAGCAGCGGAAGGCTGCGCGCAATGCCTTTTTGTTCCTGGCAAGCCTGTGGTTTTACTGGAAGACGAGCGGTTGGTTTTTCACCTTGTTGCTGGCCACAACGGTCATGGGATTCTTTGTGGGCGGTCGAATCCACCGCGCCAGCAGCCGAGGGGTTCAACAGCGCTGGCTGGGTTTGGGGGTGGGCCTGAGTTTGGCCTTTCTCCTCTTTTTCAAATACGCCTACTTTTTTTCAGAGAGTTTTGAGGCCCTGACAGGGTTGCAAGTGGCATTGCGCAATCCATTTGCGGGGCTGGCCAACGCTGTGTTCCAAACCGGATTCGACGCCGATCGCATTGTGCTCCCCATCGGCATTTCCTTTTTCACGTTTCAGAGCATTTCTTATGTGGTCGACATTTACCGGGGGGAGGTGGAACCCGCTGAAAACCTCGTCGATTACGGCTTCTTTGTCAGCTTTTTTCCTCAACTCGTGGCTGGCCCCATTGTCCGAGCGAAAGATTTCATGCCACAGTTGCGGCGGCCGTCCGTGGTGTCCCATGCTGCTTTCGGCATGGCGTTGTTCTGGATCCTGAACGGATTGATGAAGAAGGTGTGGTTGGGAGACGGCTTGGCGCTGATGTTGGTGGACCGCGTCTTTGCGAACCCGACGAGTTACACGCCACTCGAAAATGTCTGGGCACTGTACGGATACAGTTTGCAGGTGTACGCGGATTTCAGCGGATACACCGACATTGCCATGGGCGTCGCCTTGCTCTTGGGCTTCCATTTGCCCCAAAACTTCAACTCGCCTTACAAAGCCCAACACCTCGGCGACTTTTGGCGACGCTGGCACATGAGCCTTTCCGGCTGGCTGCGCGACTATCTGTACATCCCGATGGGCGGCAACCGACAGGGCTCGTGGTTCACTTGGATCGCATTGGGGTTCGTCTTGTTCTTTTTGATGCTCCTGATGCCCAGTCTTGGGGGCTGGATGATTGCCGCAGGCATCGGATGCCTCTGGATGGCCTTGGGCATTCAGTTTCCTCGCTTGGGCCGATGGACAGTGACGACATTCAATTTGATGTTGACCATGTTGATTGGCGGGTTGTGGCACGGCGCTTCTTGGAACTTTGTGGTCTGGGGCGGGCTGAATGGCATGGGGTTGGTGGTGGCCAAATTTTGGCGCCGAATCAACCCCTTCAAAGGCCGCGCGCCCTGGCTCGGGATTCTCCTGACCTTTCACTTTGTGACATTGACACGCGTTTGGTTCAGGACTTCGAGCACCGCAAACTGGGAGGACTTGGGCGGTGCGCACGACTTGTGGTCAGAGTGGCTCACGGCAAATGACATGTTGATGGCCATGGCTGCACCGATGAACTGGACGCTGCTCGCCGATCTTGTTTCCGCCTATTCAACCCCGCTCATTTTGCTCGGGACAGGCATGACCATCCACTGGCTACCTGAGCGTTGGAAGCGCAGGTATCGGCTCTCGTTTGCGAAGTCCTCAAAAGTCGTTCAAGGGTTCGTCTGCCTTGTTGTCGCGGGGTTTTTGTGGGAACGGCTGTCCACTGGATCCGCCCCATTCATTTATTTCCAGTTCTGAATTCTCCACTGCGCAAACCTGGGGAAGAATTCAGCGGCAGCAGCTCCATTCAGTCCAACCCAGCGGCTGGCGTGGCTTCCGTCGTTCCTTCCTGCCCAACCAAATCCATGGACTGATAGGCACTGCAACTCGGCTTGCGCGCGGTGCACGCCGCGAGGGTGGACATGAGGACCACAAAGAGCAACCACTGAGCGGACCGGACATTCGAGGGAGAAGAAGCGGATTTCATGGCAAAATTCTTCATGGCAGGGTTCAAAGTTGGAATCGATCAGTGGCATTGCAGCCGTTGAAAGTCAAAGTTCTGAAAAAACGAGCGTTTTTCACAGGAAAAGACTGAAGTTATGCACGAATCATATGAACAGAACGCATGCCTGTATCCGTTAATTTTGCCGCTCATGAAAGAAGCCCCTCCCCACAAGCCCATCGGCCCAGACAAGCGGCTTTTGCAATTCACCTTTGCCCTTTTGCTCGTCTTGCATGCCTTGTTTTTGTGGAAAACCTTTTTGCCGAATTTGGGTGCATCTGTCATCGGCGCCATGGATTCGGTGTTGGACGAGCAACGTGCCCTTGTCATGATCATTGAGCTCATTGGGGCCGGCATTTTGTTCGTGGACATGGTGACCCGTTTCGACGAATTGCCGGCAAAATGGCGGGTCTGGCACGTTGTGGCCGTCGGCTTTCTTGTGATTGACTGGTTGTTCCAGCTGTTCGTCTACTTCCTGGATTCAGCGCTGTCCATGGCCTGATCCATCGAGTTGGTACTGATAGTCGCTGTCCTGCAAATGCGTGGGCATGCCCTGAAAGCGGGCAAATCGCTGCTTGATGTAAAGGATGAACTCGTATTGGCTCCAAGACTGCAACAATTCATCTCCTGGATCACTGAATTCGATGAAGGATTGAAAGTCTGGGTCGGCCAAATGAATGATCTCATAATCGACATACTTCGCGAACAATTCGCGCAGCAAAGCATGCCGCCGGTCCCGATTTTCGAGCATTGCGACTTCCCGTTTGCTTTGTTCTTCCCTGGAAAGCATTTGGTACAAAAACGTGATCGGCGACTGCAATGCATCCACGCTGGACACGCGGTAGTCCTTTTCGTTGTACCCGAGCGTTTCGATGTCGCGAATGATCTCCCGCAGGTCTCTTGGGGCCACCACTTCAGCAGTGCGCAAATCGAATTGAAGCCGTTGCAAGCGGATGACCAAATCCAGTGCTTCCAAACCCTCCGGCATCACCCGTTCAACGGTGTGAAACCCCACCGCACCGAAGGAGAGCGTATCCCCTGTGCACACTTGAAGGGCAAAAGCGCCTTGGTGGTCGACGAAAAAACCCTCCGGATTGCGGGACCGATTGACCACCATTGCTGCTGGAACCACACCGCCTCCCGCATCGGTCACCAAGCCGGTCAGCGCCAGGGATGGGCAGTCACGGGTTTGGCCCAAAAGCGCGAGGGGAAACCCCACCAACATCAGCCAAGCGGCCGCCGGGAACCAACGGGAAAATCCGAGCATGTTGCGAAATTAACACGCCGCTCGCGGTAACTTGCCCTCATGGAGCCAAATCAAGCCAAACCCGCTCCCGAGGCTCGCCAGAAGGCGAGGGAAGCTGCCTTGGCGCGCATTCGCACGGCAAAGGCCGCAGATCCTGTCCGGCTTGCCGAACAATTGGTTGCCGGCAATCGCGTGGCATTGAGCCAAGGCATCACGTGGGTCGAGAGCCGATTGCCGGAGGACAGGGCTGGCGCTGAGGCTTTGCTCGATGCAGTGTTGCGCTTGAAAACGCCCGACCATTCCTCGCTCAGAATCGGCATCACTGGCATTCCAGGCGTGGGCAAAAGCACGATGATTGAGCGTTGGGGCCAAATGATGATCGAAGCAGGACACCGCGTGGCTGTGCTCGCAGTCGATCCGAGCAGCGGCCGATCGGGGGGCAGCGTCCTGGGCGACAAAACGCGCATGTCCGCTCTCGCCGTGCACGCAAACGCCTTCGTGCGCCCCAGCCCAGCAGCAGACGCGCTTGGCGGCGTGGCGCGGGCGACACACGAAGCGATGTTGTTGTGCGAGGCCGCAGGTTTTGATCGGGTTTTGGTTGAAACTGTGGGCGTGGGGCAATCAGAAACGGCCGTTCGCGACATGACCGATGTGTTCTTGCTGATGGTTCTCGGGCGAACTGGAGACGAATTGCAAGGCATCAAACGGGGCATCATGGAGATGGCGGACTGGGTTTGGGTGAACAAAGCTGATGGCCCTGGGGCGGCCGCTGCCGCTGAGGCCGCTCGTGCGCTGCAACTCGCATTGCACCTGATGCCGCGCCCCGAGCATGGAGAGGCTGTGGGGATTTTGACAGGCAGCGGCGAAACCGGCATGGGTCTGGCGGAATTGTCATTGGCCATCGAGGGCCTCGGGGAACGCCTCCGGAATTCGGGACAATTGGACGCACTTCGCACGGCTCAGCGATTGGCCCAATTCTCCGCTCACGTGCGTCTGGCGCTGCTCGATGCAGTGCGCGAACGCCCACACATGCAAGCGAAATGGCTGCAGTTGCAAACTCAGGTCCAGCACGGACAAATTTCTGCCTTTTCCGCTGCACGGTCATTTGTGAATGGTCTAGATTCGACTTTGTGAACGGACTGGATTGGATCGGGATTTTGGCGGCTGCTTGGGGCTCAGGCTTGGCCATTCGCCATTGGAAGAAGGGAACATCAGAGCGAGAGCAGGCCCGCCAACACCTGAAGGATGTCGAAATGCAGCACCAGAAATTGGTTCTCGCCCGGCAGGCGCTTCAGCGTTTGGAGGACCGAGAAGGGCTCGCCGACGATTTCAAAAAGAGCCAGTCCACACTGTCGGCACTGGACGAACACCACGGTCAGTTTGGCGGGATTTTGCTGGCGATTGAACAACATTTGGCTTTTGCAGAACCAGAACATGCAGAGGAGATTCTCATCACTTTCGCGCGACATTTGCGGAACATTTTGCACGAGGGGAGCACCCCGTTTCTCTCCTTGAAAGAGTCCCTCGACCACATTCGCACGTACGTCCAGCTGATGAGCATGCTCACCAACGACCGGTTCGATTGCTTCATTGACTCATCGGCAGACGACCCTTCCCTCCAAGGTCGGCTGACGGAAAGTTTTCTTGTCACCCCATGGGTCGAGCAATGGGTCTGGCCGATGTATGAATTGGCCGAGCGGTACCCTGACCGGCTGCCGAGTTTGATGATTTCGATCAAAATCACAGGACCGGATGTGCAATTTTCTGTGCATCGTCCCGCTGAAATGGGCAGCGAGCCGTGGACTCAGTTGACCGTGCCCTTGCTGGGGCATGGCGACGAAAACGAAGCCGCTTAACGCCTCGACCAGGCATTCGATTCAAATGGCGGATCGAATCGCGTCGATTGCGCCCTCTGCATCCACCACCACTTGCTCACCTGATGCCATGTTCTTGAGAGTGAATTTGCCTTGTTCACGCTCCGCAGTGCCGCTCAACATCACCCAAGGCACGTTGCGGTCTGCTGCAAATTTCATTTGCTTTTTCAACTTCGCTGCATCCGGGTACATTTCAGCTTTGAGGCCTGCCGCACGCAACAAACGCAGTGCGCCAAGGTCATGAGCGACAGCTGCATCGTCTTCGTCCAACCGACAAATCATGACGTCAATGGACACCTCAAGCCCCTCAGGGAAAGCATCGAAATGTGACAAAACATCGTAGATGCGATCGGCGCCGAAGCTGATGCCGACACCACTCATCCCGGGCCACCCAAAAATCCCGGTCAAATCGGCATAACGCCCCCCGCCACAGATGCTGCCTACAGGTGAATCCACAACGCGCACCTCGAAAATGGCCCCCGTGTAGTAATCCAAGCCTCGGGCGAGCGTCACATCGAAACAAAGGGCTTCCTGCGGAACGCCTGCAGCCCGAGCTTGGCCCAACAACCACTTCAAATCGTGCAAACCTGCAAGGGCCGTTTCGTCCGCTGCCAACATCTCCCCAACCGCATGCAATTGCTCGAACGGATCAGCAATTTGGGTCACTTCCACCAATGACTTCACCCCATTCCTCGCCTGATCTCCCAACCCGCGCTGCACCAATTCGGCATCCACGCCCGCTGGTCCAATTTTGTCCAGTTTGTCCAAGGCCACCAACAATTCCCCCACTTGTTCCTCCGCACCCCATGCCTTGGCCAATCCGGACAAGACCCGACGATCATTCATCATGATTCGGTAATTGGGCACGTTCAAGGCAGACAGGACGGCATGAAAAAGTTCCACCAGTTCCAATTCGCAGAGCAAGCTGTCGGTGCCAATGATGTCCGCATCGCATTGGGTGAATTCTTGGTAACGGCCCTTGCCCGGACGATCGCCTCGCCAAACGTTGGCCATTGCATACCGGCGGAACGGAAAATGCAGGTCATTGCGGGACATCACCACGAACCGCGCAAAAGGGACCGTCAAATCATACCGCAATGCCTTCTTGGAGATGCTCGGTGTCAGGGCCTTGGCGTCATGGGCCGCGAGCGCCGATGCGTCCGCCTTGGCGAGGTAATCCCCGTTGTTCAAGATCCGGAAAATCAACTGATCTCCCTCATCTCCATACTTGCCAGTGAGCGTCGACAAATTCTCCATGGCCGGCGTCTCGATGGGTTGGAAACCAAATCGCTCAAACGCACCGCGCATGGCATCGAACATCCAATTGCGACGGGCCATCACCTGCGGACCGAAATCCCTTGTCCCCTTGGGAATGGAGGGTTTGCTCATTTTTTCGTCTTCTTGACCACAAACGCCACGACAAGAAACACAGCCAAGGCCAACCAAATGTATTGCATCACGATTTTGTGTTTTGCGCCTTGCGGCGCGTTCAGAAGCCGCTAAATTCGGGAATTCATGCGGAAGGACAACAACATTCAACAATGGAACGGACACAACGGGGCCGTTTATGACGTCCTGTTTTGGCCGGCGTTGAGAAAATGGGTCTCCGCTGGCGGGGATGGATTGGTGGCTGCCTGGAACGACGCTGGCGAAGGCGCCGCGTTGTTGCACCACAACGAACCCTTCTTTTCGGTGGGCCGATGGGGGAACCGATTGGTGGCAGGAACCCAAAGCGGCGAGGTGTTCGCCATGCAAACAAACGGTGAGGACACGCGGCGATGGAAAGCGCACACGCAGGGCACTTTTGCCTTCACGACCTCATCGAGCGGTGCGCTGATCACAGGCGGCGGAGATGGTTGTGGTCAAATGTGGTCGCTGGCGGCGAACATGGAACTCATCGATGAAGGACCGGCTTGGCAGGTGCCTTTGCAAGACAAGATTCGTTGCTTTGTGTCGAATCCTTTGGGCCAAACCTTGGTCGGCAGCAGCGATGGCACCGCGCGGCTCTGGGACCAAGACGTCCGGAGCCTTTCCCACCCGATTGCCCGGCACGAAGGGGGCGTGTATTGCGGTGCTTGGCACCCGAGAAAAGGCCTCTGGATCACCGGCGGTCGAGATGGCCACCTGCGCGCCCACCGGAGCGATGGAGAGGAAGTGCTTTCGCTCCCTGCACACGAAGGCGCCATCTACCGCATGGTCATCGCCCGTGGGGCACTTTGGACCGCTGGGCGAGACAAATGCATCAAGATTTGGGACTTGAACACCATGCAACCGACAGGGCGAATCGATCCGGCTTCAGGCGGTCATCGCCGTTCCGTCAATGCGCTCGCCGTTCGAAGGATGGCCGACGACCGGGACTTGATGCTGAGCGGCGGAGACGACAGGACTTTGCTGCTCCACGGCATCCCTTAACAGGTCAAGACGGCAATCGAAACCGGAGGTTTCATCGGTGCCAATCCACAGGCTCCAGCCCGCTGGCCAACAAAAATTCATTCGCTTGGCTGAACGGGCGACTGCCGAAAAACCCGCGATAGGCGCTCAACGGACTGGGGTGCGGGGCGGTCAAAACCAAATGGTGGGGTGCCGAGAAGGCCGAGGAGATGGATTTGGCCCAACGCCCCCACAAAATGACGACAAGCGGCCGCTCCAGCCCTGCCGCCCATGACACCACAGCGTCGGTCAGGGCTTCCCAGCCCCAATTGCGGTGCGATCCGGCTTCTCCCGCTGTCACGGTCAGGACACGATTGAGCAAAAGCACCCCTTGATCCGCCCATCCCGAAAGAACCCCCGAAGCGCCCAGCCCCGGTGCGCCGGGGCCCACATCATCGTTCAATTCCCGGAGAATGTTGCGCAGTGAAGGCGGCAGCGGGACCGCATGACGAACAGAAAACGCCAATCCATGAGCCTGCCCGAAACCGTGGTAGGGATCTTGGCCCAAAAGAAGAACCCGGACGTCCTGAGGACCGCACGATTGAAACGCTGCAAACCATTCGTTTTGAGGCGGGAAGACCTCAGGTGCGGCAGACAACCTCGCCCCGAGCCGGGCCATCCCATCGGGCGGACCTGGGGGCAGTGCCTGTCGCCAGACCGCCGGCATTTGTTCCGGCCAACCCGACGATTCACAAACTTTCCAAGATGTCATGGGGCAAAACTCGGCAAGAGTTCCTTTCGAGTTCGCGTTTGAAAGGGTACTTTTGTGCTTTCGCAATTTTCGCTCCTCGCACCACAACTCGCCCCTGGATTTGGCCTTATCTGAAACCCCTTTGAAAACCCACTTGGACGCAGCACGCGGGAAAAGCCTTTATGGCTATCAGGAAAATGCGATTCAACGCCTCATGGCGCGCATGGAGAAATTCCCTGAGAATTACAATCTGTTGTTCCAATTGCCCACTGGAGGGGGGAAAACCGTGATTTTTTCGGAACTCGCCAAGCGGTACATCCTCGAAACGGGCAATCGGGTGTTGATCCTTACCCACCGAATTGAATTGTGCGGACAGACGTCCCGGATGCTCACGGACATCGGCGTTCCCAACAAAATCATTAACAGCAAGGTCAAAGAACTGGAAGAAGAAGACGACTATTGGTGTTTTGTGGCAATGGTCGAGACGTTGAACAACCGGCTGAACGATGAACGAATCGGTTTCGAGAAGCTGGGTCTGGTCATCATTGACGAGGCGCACTACAACAGCTTCCGGAAGTTGTTTGGCTACTTTTCCAAGCAAATCATCCTCGGCGTCACAGCGACGCCATTGAGTTCCAACATCAAATTGCCGTTGAAAGACAATTACAACGAATTGTTGGTGGGCGAATCCATTTCGACTCTTGTGGAGGATGGGTACTTGGCAGAGGCCATCACCTACAGCTATGACGTCAATTTGCGCAGCTTGAAAATCGGCATCAACGGCGATTACACGGTGAGCAGTTCAGAGCGGCTTTACGGCAATTATCTCATGCAGGAGAAATTGCTGTACGCTTATGAGGAAAAGGCCAAAAACACGAAAACCCTCATCTTCAACAACGGCATCAACACCTCGAAGCAGGTGCAGGCGATGTTTGTGGAAGAGGGCTACGAGTGCATGCACCTCGACAACACGCACAGCGAGAAGGAACGCGAGGACATTTTGAGTTGGTTTGAGAAGAAACCGGATGCCATTCTGACATCGGTCAGCATTTTGACGACTGGATTTGATTCTCCCTCTGTGGAAACCATCATTTTGAATCGGGCGACAAAAAGTTTGACCCTGTACCACCAGATGATTGGCAGGGGATCGCGCGTTCTGCCCAACAAAAAGAAGTTCAACGTCATTGATTTGGGCAACAATGCTCGGCGTTTTGGCCTTTGGGACACCCACATCAATTGGAACGAAATCTTCAAAGCGCCCAATGCCTTCATCGAAGGCCTTTACACGGATGAAGAGATCGAAGAAGAATTCGTGTACGAGTACAGCGACGAGCTGCTCAAGCGATTTGAAGGGGGACCCGATGTGGATTTCGACATGTCCGAAATCTATGTCACTGTGACCCGCGAAGGCATGCGGCCGAAAGAAGCCATCAACCGGAGCATTTCACACCATGTGGCGTTGATTCAGCACGCATGCGAGGACATCTGGGATGCCTTGGATTTGGTCAAAGAGATGGATGGGGATGTCACATACCGGGTGAGGCAATATGCCAAATGCATCGCCAAAACCACGGAAAACTACAAATCCTGGCTCAAGGACGAGTACATCCGGAAATTGAAGAGCGAATTGCGCTCGGCCTTTGCCGATGCGGAAGCTGAATCTTGACGGCCGCTCGAAGAAATCCCGCACTTACAAATCAAAAGCCCGCAGTTGCAAACTCAGGGACCGATGAATCCTTTGTCGGTTATAGGTTTGCTTCATGGCTGACGGCACACTGATCGACTGGGTCTCCATTTTGCCCTTCTTCCTGCAATTGCTCATGGGGGTGGCGATGCTGCCTGAGCCTGAAAGCAGGACGTCTTCCCAATGGCATTTCCTGGTCCCACTCGTGAGTGGGCATGCAGGCATTTTGTCATTGGGGTTGGGCATGGGTCACTCGACACCCCTCTTCTGGGGATGGGCAGTGGGTGGGCTTGCATTGGGTTGGGTCTTCTGGACAAGAAAAAACTGGGGTTCTTCGTCGGACCACATTCCCAATGCAAAAGCTTTGGCAGAACTCGCCGAAAAGCAAGCCCAGCAGCGCACTTTGCAAGACGGCATCACCTTGGTGCGACAAAACCTGGAGATGCGAAAAGCCATCCGGGCTTCCAAGCGAATGCATTTGCGCTCTCAAATGAATCCGCACTTTTTGTTCAATGTCCTGACCGGGGTCCAACACCTGCTCATCGGAGACCAGCGCGAAAAGGCCATGGACATCTTCGGCAGGTTCCGGCACCTGCTGTTGCACAGCATGGCCATACGGCACCGCGTCGTGGGCAGCCTGGCCGAGGAACTCGAGCATGTCCAACAATACATCGAATTGGAGCAACAGCGTGTATCAGGGCCATTTCAATGGCACATCCAATGTGAGGATGACGTTGATCCTGACCTGACGCCATGTCCCCTTTTTTTGCTTCAGCCTCTGGTGGAAAATGCCATCTGGCATGGCCTGCAGGGTGGGAGATCAACGGGAGGAGAAATCCTGATTCGGGTTCGTTGGATCGGACACGAACTGCATCTTTGTGTTCACGACAACGGCGGCGCTGGCATCGCCGAACGGAAGGAAGAATCCTTTGGGAAATGGTCGAGTGGCAAGACCAAAACTCCTTTTGAACGGGAAGAACGCTACGCTTCCCGAGGCCTGGCCATCCTCAAAGAGCGCTTGTCACTTCTCCGGCATCCGGGATCGTTTTCTCTTTCTGCTGAAGATTCTGCACATCCCTTCCCCCAGGGCATGACCGCTGCGATCCGTTTGCCGTACTGGAAATTGCAGGATTTGACGGATTGGCAAAACAAAGCGTCCTCGGAGCGGGGTTGGCTGGAGGGACTCAAGCCAGAAATCCGTGCGCGATTCGATCAGTTGAACAAAGAAGCACGATCGGCTGCCCGACAAGTTGAACAGGAGCTTCAAAATCAGAAAAATGTGGATCCCCCTCCCAAGCGCGAATGAATTCAAAAGGGCAAGCGCGGATCAGGTGCCACCTCCAATCCCCCAATGCAACCTCCGGCAAAGCGAAGCGAACCGGCCATCGCAATCATCGCCGCATTGTCCGTGCAATGAGCCATCGGCGGAATGTGAACTCGCCAGCCTGATCGCTCTGCCTTTTCTCCAAGGGCGGCGCGGAGTCCGCGATTCGCGGAAACACCGCCTGCAATGGCCACTTCTGTGATGCCAGTTGCAGCGACGGCCTTGGTCAATTTGTCCATCAAAATGCCCAGAATGGCAGATTGGACCGACGCAGCAATGTCTGCCTGGCGCGAGGCGACAAAATCTGCATCTGCCGCCATTTCCCGTTGCAGAAATTGCAAAACTGACGTTTTCAATCCACTGAAGCTCATGTCCAATCCGTCGACTTGGGGCTTCGCGAATGAAAAGGCGCCCGCATCGCCGGTGGCAGCAAGTTGATCAATCAAAGGCCCCCCTGGGTATGGGAGCCCCATCAACTTGGCCAATTTGTCGAAGGCCTCACCGGCAGCATCGTCCCGGGTTTGGCCCAAAATGATCAAATCTTCGGGCGAATTCACTTGAACGATTTGCGTGTGCCCGCCGCTCACCGTCAAACACAAGAACGGCATCATCGGCGGAGGACCTGGCTCAAGGAAGTGGGCCAAAATGTGCGCATGCATGTGGTGCACCGGCACCGAGGGCAAGCCGTGCTGCCAAGCCCAAGATTTGGCAAACGTTGCGCCCACCAGCAGCGAGCCATTCAACCCAGGGCCTTGTGTGTAAGCCACCGCGTCGATGTCCGCTGGTTGGACCGCCGCTTCGGCCAACGCAGCGTCCAAGGTGGGGATCAGGTGCTGCATGTGGGCCCTGCTCGCCATCTCGGGAACAACACCACCGAACTGGGCATGAACGGATTGGTTCGCGATGATGTTGGCCAAAACTGTTCGCCCTCGAATCACCGCCACCCCAGTGTCATCGCAGGACGATTCCACCGCCAAAACCGTGAGATTTTTTTGCATCGCTGCAAAAGTAGTCCGTCCTAACTTTCTTCCGTGAAATTGCGCAAGAGGCATCGCTGGGTTTTGGGCACATTTGGGGTGTTCGCACTGGCGATGGCCATGCTTTTGACGCCAGCCGGCCAGACGCATCTTCTCCGCCCTGCGGCAACCGCTTGGCTCTCTCAGCCCGATGCGGGCCGGTTCGTGTTTGTGGAACGCGTGTCATTCGCTTGGTGGCGGCCCACACTTTCTCTTCACAACGTCGAAGTTGTGGTTGACGGAGCCACCCATCGCATGGACGAGTTAACTTGGAAGGGTTGGGATTGGCGAACGGGACCTGACGGCGGACTTCGGCTGGGTGTATTGGTGGTATCGGGGGTGGATGTCGATCTCAGCATGCTCCTCCGGAGCGATGATTCGCAAGCAAAAGCCCCACCCTTCACGACAGAGGACCTGCCCTTTTTTCGGTTTGGTCAGGTTCAACTCAATGACATCACCTTGCGGGCAGGAGACTGGCAGTCGCATTGGGCGGGTTTGGTGATTTCCGATGGGCATCACGCGCCTGGCGCTCCTCTGCGAGCCAAGCTGCAGTTCGATGGGCTCTCGCTGGACGGGCCCGACAGTTTGTGGGTGGGCCAGGTGCCGATGGATACATTGGCCTTCAGGATGAATGCGCAAGGTCCGCAATGGCAATTGGAGGCGTTCCAAGTGTCCGGGTTGGGCTTGCGTGCTTTGGGCCAAATCCAATGGGACGGCACATCCCGAAACATGGAAACGCACCTCGACCTGAATTGGGCACCGCGAATTTCCGCGTCCCATTTTGCAGCGCATCAAGCACTGTCCCTTGATTCGATGTGGGCAACAATGGCGGCTCACCCTGCCACCGAAGCGGATTGGACTGGACACTGGTCGGGTGCGTGGAACTTCGAAACCGCCACAGGGCATCTGCAGGCCGAGGGGGCCACCGGGCCGATGGGGTTGGGCATTGAACAGCTGCGGTGGGAATTCCCATCGCACAGCATTTCTGCAAACCTCCACACCACGGCAGCGCAATGGTTGCCTTTTGTCGGCAAGACCGGGCTCGAAACCCTTTTCCCGAGTGCCGAAATCCACATCCAGGCCGATGAGAATCAAATCGACCTTCTGGCAATGGCCCCTGGTCCGAATGCAGCAGAAATTGTCGTCCAAACCCAGCATGCCGGATGGCCTGACCTGCAACATCCTGAGTTGAAAGCCCATTGGGCATGGAAGAACTTGTCCCCACAAGGGCTTTCCTTTTGGCCCAGTGGCGAAAGCACTGCATTCACCACACATGGCGACATGGACTTGAGCTTGACCCTGCGGGAAATGCGCATGGACGGCAGTTTGACGGCACAGGAAGGCGATGGCAGCGTTCAACAGTTGACGTTTTCGGCTCAAGCGCCCACTTTCCCCAATTGGACCGAATCCATGCCTCCGGGATGGCGGGCCGACTGGACGGCCAACATGGTGAGCGACGCCTGGCCCTTGGCCCTGAGCGGACAATGGACAAACGAAGGAGACGCGGCCTGGACAGCCCAAACGGACGTGCAACTGAAAGGCGTTCGTCCCCTCCCCCGATCCGAAATGCCCATCTTTGGTTCGGCTTCTCTCTCCATCGGTCGGGTGTCACACGGCGCCATTGCTGGCCAACAACGTTGGGAGGGCCGTTTGGAAATGCGTGACCTGAACTTTGTGACGGAGGAGCGCCCCATACGCATCGACCGATTCGACGCCTTTGGTCATTGGAATGGGCGTCATGCAGACCTCCAGTGGGCGAGCGATTTGGGGCATGGGCATGCACGCGGCGATGGCCGAATCGAAAGGTGGTGGGATTGGTTGCTCGCTGAGGAGCACCGCGACAATCAAGTCCCTGTTCCCCAAGCAAGCGCAGCGATCACTTTGACAAATGTCCGTCCGCTGGCCGCATTGACCGGCTGGCCCGTGGACATCGCACCAGGGACACAATTCGAATGGGCTTCCTCTGGCACCGACAATCTGTTTCACGGGAAGATGCGCTGCGATTGGGCCCAATGGTCGCCTTGGCGGCTGGATGGCTTTTTCTTGGACCTTACAGGACAAGGCGACGAGCTGTTCATCACCACATCGCTCGATTCCCTGCGCGATGTGGACCGTCAGTACGCCGTGGATCTCCATTGCGATGTTCATGCCGATTCGGTTTGGACCCTGGACGTGAATTGGTTGGGCATCACCGATGCGCCATCCTCCATCCGGATGCAACTGCACGAACCCGAAAGGAACTTGTTCGAGGCGGAGGTTTTCGCGCTGGACTTCCCGGTGTATGGCCTCCCTTTGTCCCTGCAGGCGCCATTTCCTGTGTTGCGCTACGATTTGGCACAAGGCCTGGCAGAATTGCCCCACCTGACTTTCAACACGGGGGCAGGCAGCCTGACATTTCAGCCCTTCTCGACCCGATTGGACGACCTGGACCTTCGGTTGCAATGGACCGAACCGCATCTGCCAGGATTTGCAGGTGCGCCTTGGGCAACGGCGGGGTTGGGCACCACTGGCCCCATTTCGTTGAGCATCGACGCATGTGGCAGCTGGCCTGCGCCGGAGCTCAGTGCCCGGGCGGAAGTGAATCAATGGGCGTCTCCTGCTGGCAACATTCAACAATTGCAGGCGGCTTGGCATGGGGACTTGTCAGGCGGAGCATTGATGCTTGAGGTTCAAGAAAAAGACCAAACCGTCCTCGGCGCAATCGGCCACTTGCAATCCAGTGGGGAACTTGCGGGTTCCCTCTCCTTCCGAGCGATGCCCACGTCCTGGCTCAACCCTGTTTTGCAGGCAGGCTCCGTTTCGCTTGACGGTCCGTTGGCCGGGCACATCGATGTGAACGGCAGTCTGCAACGCCCCGCGCTCTCTGGCACCATTCGGGCGGAGAATGTGAAAGCGCACATCGGATACCTGGGAAGTTCTGTTTCCTTGACGGGCGACATCGACATCGAAGAGGACGCAATCGCCTTCGACAACCTGGCATTGCGTGATGCCCAGGGACAGCCTGCCCAAGCCATCGGCACCATTCTCCATGATGAATTTGCCGCGTGGAACTTCGACATCTCCCTCGACATGAACAAGGCGCCTTTCCAACTCATGAATTTGCGTCGCACCGACAACGACTTGTTCTACGGCCAGGCCTTTGTTCAGGGATGGGGCAATGTGAGTGGGAGCGCTGCTGATTTGCAGATCGAAGCGAATTTGACAACCGCAGCTGGCACCCAATTTGTTTTGCCCATGGACCGCGTGACAACGCCGAGCTATGCCGACTTCATCCAATTCAAAAGCCCGCAGGCCGCTGCGAATGTGCCGGAAGCAGAATCACCTGTAGAATTGGCCCAAGTCCGGCTGAAACTCGGGCTGGACGTCCGCGAGGATGCAGAAACGCGCATCATTTTCAATGAAGCCATCGGCGATGAAATTGTCGGGCGCACCAGGGGGCATTTGGACTTGACCATCAACGATTTTGAACGATTCGAAATGAGTGGGGCGCTCGAGGTCGTCGAGGGCTACTACAACTTGGCACTGTCTGGGCTGGTCCAAAAACGATTTGTGGTGGACCCCGGCGGAACCATCACTTGGATCCGCGACCCATATGGCGCAGCCATGGATTTGGTGGCGCGGTATACCGTCCGAACGAGTTTGGACAATCTTTTGGTCGGCACGACCGATCTTCCAGGTCGTCTGCCTGTGGATTTGCGGCTGAACTTGAAGGGCGCCTTGTTGCGCCCCGACATTTCCTTCGATGTGGAATTGCCACGGGCGAATCCCCAACTTCAGGCCTTGGTGGACAACGCCTTGTTCGATGAAGACGAAAAGAACCGACAAGCGATCAGTTTGCTGGCTTTGGGCCAATTCATGTCACAAGACCCCAATGTTCCGTTGATCTCAGATGTCAGTCTGGCCGAGCAAAGCACCGCGCTGCTGACGGCCCAACTGGGCAACTGGCTTTCGTCGTTGGCCAAAGGCGTCGATGTGGGTTTGAACTATGGTTCCAGCAACCTCAGCGGCGAACAAGAAGTGGCGGTGGCGCTGTCCACGCAATTCCTGGATGACCGTTTGCACATCGAGGGGGAAGCCCGCGGCACCACCCCTGGTGCGGCGGTTTCTCAGGCCGACGTTCAACTGCAAGATTTGCGCATTGCCTATGACATCACCGAAGACGGGCGCTTGCAGATATCGGGCTACCGCGAAACAGCACCTGGATGGAACGGTCTCGATGGGGCCACCACCACGGGCATCGGCATTCGCTTCCGCGAGCAATTTGACCGTTGGAAAGACTTGTTGTCAAAGGAGAATCCTTGATCAAAAATTGGTAAGTTCGTCTCATGAGAAGTTTGCCATCCTGCCTTGTCGCCACCTGCGCCCTTATTGCAGGGGCGACGCCTGCATTTGCTCAGATCACCATCACCTCAGCGGACATGCCCCAGCCCAATGTGACCTACCCGTTGGAAAACGCGGTGCTGGCCTTTGCCGATTATGCGGCAGCCGGCCCGGATGTGACGTGGGACTTCAGCAACTTGACGGGCATCAACGAAGCCCCGTTGACACCGCTGCCCATGTCCGCAGCTTCCCTCACCGCTGGCGTCGCCTTCAACAGCCCCTTCAACGCGGCTTATCAGTGTGATTACTTCTTGCCCACGGCGCTCCCTGCCATCCCAGAGGACATCGGGTTCGACATTCCTGTGGACGGATTCAATGCATTTTATCAGACGTCAGGCGACCATTTCGCCATTGCTGGCCTCGGGCTGTCTGCATCCGGCTTCGACCTGCCTGTCCAATATGCGGACATCGACGAGTGGTTTCCATTGCCCTTTGCCTACGGCGAAACATTCAACAGTTCAGGGGCGTTTGAATTGAACATTCCGGAATTGTTGGGCTATGCTGTAGACCAAACCCGTTCCGTCACTGCCGATGCTTGGGGAACCCTCATCTTGCCAGATGGCCCCCACGAAGTCCTGCGCATCCGAACGGAACTCGAGGCAACCGATGCATTCACCGTGCCGCAACTCGGAGAAGACCCCATTGTCATCGAGCGCAGTCAAGTGATTTACAGTTGGTACGGGGTCGGAAGCGGATTCCCCCTTTTGGAAGTCACAGAAACCTTCGGCGTTGCCGCGAACGTGACGTTCCAAAACCTGGAGGCCTCCCCCAATGCAGTTTCGAACTGGGCTTCAGCCTCGCCCCCCCTTTTGCTGGGTCCGAATCCACTTCCTATCGGTGCGGAGTTGTCTTGGTCAAGCCGCGGTGCGGATGGCGATGCATCGCAGCGGGGGCCCTGGCGCTTGTTGGACATGAGTGGCAGGATCGTGCAAACCGGAACGGGCAACAACTTGCAAGGTGAAATGCCGGGCTTGTTCTTGCTGCAATTGTCCGACGGTTCAACCCACAAAGTGATGTTCACCCCGCGTCACTGAGTGGGCGCGGCGAAGAACATCTGAAGCGTCGAACTTCTCACAGATTGTCCCCGTCTTTCGGGGATCATGTGGACTCGCTTGGGCCAGGCCAAGCATCAAGTTCAGGGCCGACGGCATGCTCGACCCAAAGGTCTGTCAACCAAGATTTGGCCACACGCTGATGTCCAAAAACCCGGAAAGCCACTGACGGCTTGAACAACCGCCACCGAATGTTGTCGCGCATGGCTTGCATGGACGAAGGCACGACGACAGCTCGTCCCACGACCTTGTCCATCGCCTCTTGCGAACCGAGCCACCTCAACGCCTCGGGTTCCACCCAAGCAATGTCTGCTGGAATCAGCACCAGGACCACACCAGCAGAGCCCGGCAGCAATTCGCGGCGGGCAGCCTCCAGACGCTTGGCCAAGGAAAGGTCAAAAACGGCCTCGCCAGAGACCTTGACAGTGAACATTCCCTCGCTCAGCGAAATCTCGCCCGAGGGCATGGTGTGTTTGAGAACAGCTGATTCCATTTCAGTTGCAAGAAAAATCGCTGAATGGATTGGGCGTACAAAAATTCAATGCAGCCGTCAGCGGGTTGTTTTGCAGCTCCTCAATCGTATCACTGGTGTAGCCGATGCCCACGACCGATTGCCGATCCCGCGCCGCCCACAGCCCCAAACCACCAGAAATGTTGGTGTACTCGGGACGCTCCTGAATCACCCCTGTGACAGGGTCGTTCACGTCGAGGTAGGTCCTCAGTTCGTCGTTCGCAATGGAAAGGTTGAAGTTCAACGCGCGGGCGATTTGGTCTTCTTCATCCCAATAGCCCAAGGAACGGGTGATGCGCGTGTCCGCATCGAGGCGATTGGACAGGAAGGAAAAGAATTGCTCGCCATTGACAACCTTCGCCAACACCTCCCCTCCTTCGTCGCTGTTTGTGTCCAGCGAGCCGATGGACCAGGTCAGCACCCGATCTCTGGCCTCCAAGAGTTCGGTGTGCGCATCATCGGCCCAAATGAATTCGGTCACCAAGATGTCCATCGACACATCGTAACGGCTGGCCCCAGCTGTGGAGGCCCATTTGAAGGTGATGTCCGGATAATTCGTGAAACTTGGACCAATGTTGGCGAACCCGTATTTGAACGTTGCAACCCCGGATGGCGGTTGGGTGATGTTGCCTGGTACAGAAGAAATGAGGTTTGTTGTGGCTTGCGCTTGGTCGCCGTCGGCCAAGTCGACCGAAATCCGATAGCTCGAGCTGGGATTCAAGCCTGCGGGGGAGACAAAATACCAAGCTTGATGTTCTGGGCCGAAGAACAACCCCGGATCTTTGTTTTCCAACAGGGTGTCTGTCAAAACAAAGGTCTGCAGCACTTGCTCACCCTGCCGCTCTTCAACAATGGCCGTGACCTCTTCCGGCGGATACTGGCTGGAATCCGCCACCAACGCCGCATCGAACTGATTGCCATCACCGAGCCACGTCCGGTTGATTCTGACCCAGTGGGTGTCCGCACTTGCCTCGAGCAAGCCGAACACGATCGGCGTGCGCTGATACGGTGCGTTCAGATCCACATCGGTGTTGCACCCGACCCCGGCACCGACGGCCACCAAACCCGCCCAAAACACGACCGAAGAAACATGCCCAAACTTTCTCATGCCCGCGAAGATAGCGACAGAAGGAAGTCCATGGTATCGCGTCCATCGGGATAATCCCATGCACGCGGAGATTGCGCCGCGCCCAATGGAACCACTGGCAAACTCAAGACCTGTTGAACATCGGCTTGGAGGGCTGGGCGGGCGGTGAGGCATTGGATTTGGTCGGAGACCGCGCCCAGACGATTCAACACCCCTGACAACTCGGTGTAGGGCTCCCAAAACAACGTGCCCACAGGGCTCACGAGCGACTCATCACGCTTGAGCAACACGAAACCATTGTCCAAGAGGGACTCTTGATTCAGCAGCCAAATGGCTTTGTGATAATCGTAATTGTTCGCGAATTTGTTGTGGTTCCCCAAATCCGACCAGCTCAAAAAGGCGGCAAACAAACGGTTCAAATCAAAGCCCTCCGGCACGAAGACTTTCGTGGTCGAGCGGCAGCCAAGCCCGTAATAGGCGAAAGCGTCATCGGCCAATCCAGCCAGTTCCTCATCGGTTTCATTTCCATCGAGGACAGCGACCCCAGTTCTCTGATGACGAATGACATAAGGAATGTTCTGGAAATAATGCTGAAAGTAACGTCTGCTGTTGTTGCTGCCAGTGGCGAGCATGGCATCCAGGGATTTCAGGTGAGAAGTGAATTTGATTTGGCCTGCCACAGAAGGATCAAATTGGGTCCAAACCTGGACCAATGTCGGAATGATCAGGGGGTCAGATGAGGCGCACTTCACCCAAGCCTCATGGCCAGACAAGACGACCGAAAGGACATCCATCCACCCCACAAGTGGCAGGTTCCCAGCCAAGATGCACCCCACTTTCCGGACCTCCGATCCAGGTTCTGGATAGCGGTCCAACCAAGCCGACAAACTCGCTTCGGTGAGCATCTCCCCATGGCTGCGCAAAGAGCGCTGCACCATCGCCGGGGAAAACCAGCCGTTTGATCCTTCAATTTGACGGAGCCAATCCATGTCATTGGGCCCCTCTCCCTCGAATTCACCACGCATCCAGCGGCCTAGCTGAACCAAACCAGACTTCCATTTGTTCGTCATCACAGACTTATCTTTGTACCTGCAAAACTACCCTTGTCATGGCAATTATGATCACCGACGAATGCATCAACTGCGGTGCTTGCGAGCCTGAATGTCCGAACAATGCCATCTACGAAGGCGGAGCGGGTTGGAAGTTTATGGATGGCACAGGTTTCCGAGGAACAGGAGAGCACCCGACAGCCGGGTCAGTCGATGCAGCGGCAGAACAAGATCCTGGCAGCATGGATGTGTATTACATCGCACACGAAAAATGCACCGAGTGCGTTGGTTTTCACGATGAACCACAATGTGCTGCTGTCTGCCCCGTGGATTGTTGTGTCGACGACCCCGATCACCGTGAATCTGAAGACCAACTTCTGGCGAAGAAGGCCTTCATGCACCTTTGAGGATTTGTTGAGGCGCTTCCTTTTGCTGGCGATGGCCGCTGCATGCGCGCCGTTGATTGCGTTTGGACAGTCCCGACCGCCTGTCGAACAAATTGCCCAGCACATCCAGGACATGCGCGCGTCGAAGGCAGATGTCCAGCGCCTCGCCGCACACGAAGCCCTCAAAACAACCTGGCGCCAGTGGCTCGAAGAAGTGAGTCCTGAGGAGGCTTTGAACTTCGATTCTGGCGAACTCGGCCACTTGCTCGGCGTGGTCGATGGCGGCGAGAAAGGCGAGAAAATCAAAGTCGTGTCGTGGAATGTCGAATTGATCGACCGCACCCACCGCTATGGTGGTTTCATCATGACGATTGAAGGCTGGACCGAACTCTCCCAGGATGAACGGCTGGATCTCGGCGATGCGTTGGACGCCCAGAGGCGCTACAAACCTGAGGATTGGCCAGGGGCGATTTATTACGATGTTGTGGTCAAAAACGACAACCGCAAGCCAATCTATTTGCTGCTCGGCTGGCAAGGGGGCAACGGCACCACAACGCGCAAGGTGGTCGAGACCCTTGACGTGAACCGCGGAAGGGTTCGGTTTGGCACCCCTCACTTGGAAGTCCAAGGCCGCTTGGTCAAGCGCCACCATTTGGTGTTTTCGGACGCCGTCAGCGTGGCATTGCGACACGAACCCGAAGCCAACCGCATTGTCATGGACCACCTCAGCCCGCCTTCTCCAGAACTCCAGGGCATGCACGCGTATTACGGGCCGGATTTCACGTACGATGCTTTGGTTTGGCACAAAGGCAAATGGCACCTCGAAGAGGGTGTAGACGTGGCCGATCCCAACCTCACCCAACCTTGGAACGACCCCAATCCCCGCAAACGACGAAGGTCCTCGGGCAATGGCTCCTCAGGACAACGCTGATTGTCGGATGTGGATTTCTGTGGCGCCGCTGCCATATTTCCTGGGATCTGCGGGTTTCGCATCGCATTCGGGATAAAACTGGGTCACCCGGGACAAAATCGCATGGCGCAGCACCCCCTGCCCCACGCCGTGAATGAAAACCACGCGCCGCTGTCGCTCTCGAATCGAAATCTGAAGCATCCGCTCAAAGTGGCTCAACTGCAAGTCGAGCATCGCAGATGGAGACAGCCCTTGGGTGGAATCGACCAGTTCGTGCAGGTGCAGATCCACCTCCACTGTGTCTTGCCTGCCGCCGACCGCCCGGCTGTGCGCGTCTTTGTACTTCGCGTCGAAATCCCGCTCCATCCGACGGCGCTGCTCTGCAGAAACTTCTTTGCTCAGGATTTCTTCGATGGTCGGGATTTGGCGTTGATAGCGCTCCGCCTCCTCCGCAGGATTGCCCACCACAAGCAACTCCTTGGGTGGATAAATCATGTCAAATCCATCTTCTGTCTCCACCACGACCTCCTCCGCCGAACGCCAACCGCGAACAATGCCAGCGCCCACATCGTTCAGAAAACGAACCCGTGTCCCCACCTTCAAATCATTCGAATCCATCTGTCAAATTTCGTGTAAGATTGCACCATGATTGCAAGGAATGTCCAGCGAATCTTTGGGGCAATGTTCGCCACCGCACTCGCCGCAGCTGCGGTTGCCCAGCCCGCCCTGCCCCCCATCTCCTCCAAGACCCTCAAAAAACTCGACGCGGCGTGGTCGCAAAGCGTCAAAGACTTCGATGTGCCCTCGATGGCAGTGGCTGTGGTTCAGGACGGCCAGCTGATTTGGGCCCAAGCCTATGGGACCCGCAATTCCGCCACGGGCGAAGCGGCCGATGAAAACAGTTTGTACGCCATCGCTTCCAACACGAAAGCCTTCACGGCTGCCTTGCTCGCCCAATTGGTGGATGAAGGACGCATCGATTGGGACGACCGGGTCCGGGACCATTGGCCTGCCTTCACGATGTACGATCCGTGGGTGACGGACCACATGACCATCCGTGACCTGCTCTGCCACCGTTCGGGATTGAAAACCTTCAGCGGGGATTTGCTGTGGTATGGGACTTCGCACACAGCGGAGGATGTGCTGGCGGCCATGCGCGATTTGGAGCCGACATTCGACTTCCGTTCTGGGTATGGGTACAGCAATTTGATGTTCATGGTGGCAGGTGAAGTGTTGGAGGCTGTCACAGGCCAAACCTGGGCCCAACTCGTCCGTTCACGCCTCCTCGACCCTGCCGGAATGGACGCCACCCTTGTCTCCACGACTGAGCTGACAGAGCAGGGAAACATCGCCGCTCCACACAACTTCACCGAGGGAACCAACCAGGTCATTGACTGGGTGAATTGGGACAACATGGCCCCGGCCGGCGCGTTGATTTCCTCGGCCGCCGACATGGCCAAGTGGATGGTTGTGCAGCTCGACAGCGGGCGGGTGGGCGATGCTGAACTTTGGTCACCGGCGTGCACGCACGACATGTGGACGATGCAAACCCCCATCCCCGTCAGCTCCTTCTACGCCAGCCACCTCCCCTCGATGAACTTCAGGGGCTACGGCCTGGGTTGGGAACTTTACGACCTCCATGGATACAAGGTCGTGGCCCATTCTGGCGGTTACGACGGCATGATCAGCCGGCAAGTGCTTGTGCCGGAGGCGAAGCTGGGCTTCATTTTCTTGACCAACAACATCACGTCCTTGAGTTGGGCTTGGGGGCATGACGCATTGAAGGCGGTGTTGGGTGGGGATTTCGAAATGGATTTGGTCCAAACCATTCTCCAATTTCAACGAGAAGACCGCGAAAACGAATCCGAACAGGAGGCGCAATTGCAAGCGAGCCGCATTCCTGGCACCTCACCGTCCCTGCCACTTGAGGGCTACGCGGGGACCTATCGTGACAAGATGTACGGGGACATCGTCATCACAGCGGCAGCCGATCATTTGCACTTCGATTTTCTGCCCACCGATTTGTTCGAAGGCCAGCTTCATCATTGGCACCACAACACGTTCCGCCTGACCTGGGACACGCAAATGATGTTGCCGTCGGGCTTTGCGCAATTCCAACTCGATGCGGCCGGAAAGTGCAACCGGCTCTTGGTGGATGTGCCCAATCCCGATTTCCACTTCACAGAGCATACCTTTGAGCGAGTGAACCCCAACCCATGAACTTGAAACCCACCCTCCTATTGCCGCTCTTCGTGGTGATTTTGTCGCCTTTTGTCGCCTTTGCGCAACCGACGCCACCCGATGGCCTCGAAGGCGAAGACTTGCGGACTTGGTTTCGGCTCAACTGGCACGATGGCTGGTTCAACGACTTGGGATACAACGGCGCGCGGTCGCAGATGTTTGGCTTTGTAGACGCTCATGATGGAATGATCGAATGCATCTACACCGGGTTTGAACAATCTTCCGGATTTGTGACCTATCCCGACCCCATCAACACGGAACATTTGGTTCCTCAAAGCTTTTTTGGATCGACTGGTCCGCTGAAGTCCGACCTCTACAACATCCGCCCATCCCATGGCAATGCCAACTCCGCCCGCGGAAACAGCATGTTTGCAGAAGTCAGCGACATATCCGCCCAATGGTATGGTGTCGATGCTGGCGGCGATTACCTGTCTCAGGGCAACGTCCCGGCGAACGCCGATGCGTGGTCTGAACGCAGTGGCGGATTCTGGGAACCCCGAGAGGAAGAAAAGGGCGACATCGCCCGGTCGGTGTTTTATGCCTACACGATGTACCCGGATGCTGCTGGAGCCATCTCGGATTTGGCCGACCCACAAGTTTTGCTGGAATGGCACCTCAACGACCCCGTGAGCCCCAGCGAAGCCACGCGCGGCGGGCGAGTTGCAGAAGTTCAGTCAAACAGCAACCCTTATTTGGCCGACCCCGACCATGTGATCCGTGCCTGGTTCCCTGAACTCATTGTCGATCCCCCCCCGCCCCCAACAGACACTGTCGGAACGTGCAGTTTGTTCTTCAGCGAGTATGCGGAGGGCAGTGGATTCAACAAGTACTTGGAGATTTTCAACCCCACGGACAGCGTCATCGACTTGTCGACATTTGCCTTGGCTCACACCACGAATGCCCCTGCCATCCCCGGGACGTTTGAAACGTGGGTAGCTTTCGTGGAAGGCGCAATCCTTGCACCAGGTGATGTCTATCTGATTGCCCACCCGCAGGCTGAGTCCGTCGTGTTGGCTGAAGTAGACCAAACCTATGGATCACTCTCCAATGGGGACGATGGCTTCGGGCTGGTGATGGGCACACCTGACAACTTCGTGCTTCTCGACATCATCGGGGACTGGGAGGCCGACCCGGGGAGCGAATGGCTGGTGGCTGGCACCGGCTCCACAGCAAATCATACATTGGTGCGCAAGCCAGAAGTCGTGCATGGCAACGCTGGCGATTGGGCCGCATCTGCAGGAACGAACGAGGCAGACAGCGAATGGCTTGTCATGGCTTCTGATGACTTTTCAGACATCCACCAGCACACGGTTGCGGCCATCGCTTGCCTCGGAGGCGAAACTGAACCCGAACCCCTGCTCGGCTGCACCTACCCGAATGCTTGCAACCACAACCCCGACGCCACAGACGACGACGGCTCATGCGATTTTGTGTCGTGCATCGCGGTCGGTTGCACGTACGCCGACGCGCTCAACTTTGATGCGACGGCCCAAGTGGATGACGGAACGTGCGAATTCCCCGTTTGCCAAGGCGGTGGGTGCCTGACCGACCTCGACGGGGACTCCGTCACGGCAGTGACCGATTTGTTGATTTTGCTCGGGGCATTCGGGGACATTTGTCCGCAATAACCGCGTCTTTCGAATGTGACATGCGTCATGTTCTTGCGTGACTTTCCGTCGTTCCTTGCAGGCATGCGCAAGGTCCTCGTTCCCACGGATTTTTCTGATGCCAGCCAAGTGGCTTTGCATTACGCCATCGGTTTGGCCAACCAAGCCCAGGCGCAAATCCAGCTCTTCTCTGCTTACCATCTGCCTCCGCCACCGCCGGAGGTGGCCATTGTTCCTGGCCAAGGCGAATACGACGCTTTGCGGAAGGACACCTTGGCCGCCCTGAGTGGCTTGGCCGCGGAGATTTCAGACAAATGCATCCACGAACCGGAGGTCTTTGCCGTCAGAGGCCTGGCGAGCGATGAAATTGTGCGATTCGCGAAGGAGCATTCGTCATGGCTCATCGTCATGGGCTCAAAAGGGGCCACCGGATTGGAACGGCTTGTGTTCGGATCGGTGTCCTCGGCGGTCGCAAAGCAAGCGGCTGCCCCCCTTCTTTTGGTGCCTGAGGAAGCTGATTTCCAACCGCTCGGTGAAGTGTTGTTCGCCACAGACTACCACGATTCTGACGTGAACGCCGTCCACCATTTGGAGGAATGGACACGGACGCCTGAAGATTTGGCCATCACCTTCCTGCACATCAACGATGGTCGTGTGCCTGAGGCCATGGAACAAGTTCATCTGGAAGCCTTTCAAACGCAAATGCGTCAGCAAGAACGACTGCCTGACATGCGTTTCGAATTGAAGGTCCATCCGGATGCGAGCCAAGCCATTTTGGAGGCCTCGGATGCCGGAGATTTCGACTTGATCGTCTTGGCGCCAGTTCAACGAAATTGGCTCATGCGGATTTTGATGCCCAGCGTGACCCAGCATCTGGTGCATGCCGCGAGTCGCCCCATTTTCATTTTCCCTGCCCGGGACAAAGCCTAACTTGCGAACATGAATCACATTCTTCTTCCCGTCGATTTTTCTCAAGCTTCAGCGAACGCCATTCCCTATGCCGTGGATTTGGCCAGCAAAGCTGGTGGACACCTCGTGCTTGTTCATGCCTTTCGTCCGCCCATCCTCCCGCCTTCCAACATGTTCACCAGTCGGGAGGAAACAGAACTGGGCATTGCCGCAGAGATGGAACAAACCCTCCTTGACCGACTGCACGCCTTTGCCGATGAGCACATTGGACACCAAGTCCCAGTCATCGTGCAGTGCGCTTTGGGGGCCAACCCCGTCGAGACGGTTGTCCAGTTCATCCGGGAGCACAACATTGCCCTGGTGGTCAGCGGAACAGCTGGCGCGCACTCTTGGACGGAGGAGTTCAAGGGGACGTTCAGTGCGGATTTGGTCAGGCAATCCAGTGTGCCCGTGCTGGTTGTGCCAGAGAAGGCCCAATTCAAGCCGTTTGAACAAATGGTGTACAGCACAGATTTGCGCACAGATGAAACGCCATTCTTTGACATCATGACCTCCTTTGCGAGGTTGTACAACGCGCATGCCACATTTTTGCACGTTGAAGTCACAGGGGCCGTCAAGCACAATCCGCACCCTTCTCTGGCGGAGTTTTTGCAATCTGCCGCCCATGACCAATTGGGCCAGGTCGAAGTGACGGCCGCTGACATCGAGTCAGGACTGCTTCAGTATGTGGACGACCACAACATTGACTTGCTCGCGGTGAGCACACAAACCCACTCCCGCCTGGAAATGCTCTTTCACAAGAGTTTGGCCCGACAACAGGTGTTTCATTCCGACATTCCCGTTTTGGTTTTCGACCGGAACCACACCCGCCGGGCTTCTGCGGGCGATGCTCCCCATTTCCACCTCCCATTCTTTTGAGCATCGAACGCTGTTGAAATGGACGCTCCATTTGATGTTTCGCTGTTGGGTGGTGCCCTGTTGCAATCTGCCTCAGAAGGCATCGTGATCACTGCCGACGGTGAACGCATTTTGTTTGCCAATGAAGCGGCTTGTGAATTGTTTGGCTACGCCACAGAGGAATGGCGGCGTTTGCGCGTGGCGGATTTGGTCCCCGCATCCATTCGACCTGCGCATCACACCCTGCAGCAGACCTACCTGAAGCATGCCGAGAAAAAGCCCATGGGCAGCGGCCGCGACTTGACTGCTGCTCGCAAAGATGGTTCTGAATTTCCGGTGGAAATTTCCTTGACGCCATTGGGCCTTCAGCCCGACGGCACGCAGCTCATTGCCGCGATGATCACCGACATCAGTCCGCGAAAAACCCTGGAGCAGAAGGTCGTGCGGCTCAACAAGCTTTTGGAGCAAAAGGTGCTCGATCAGACACGAGAGTTGAACCGAACCACAGCCATGTACCGGACTGTGGCTCGGAATTATCCCAACGGAACCATTTCCGTCCTCGATGAAAACCTGTGCTACGAATTTGTTGAAGGGAAAGAACTCTTCTCACTGAAAATCACCAGCGAAGAGTTGTTCGGAAGCGCCTATCTCGATCGGCTGCCAGAAAATGTCCGAGGGATCATCGGCCATCGACTCCAGCAGGCACTCGGAGGAAAGGACCAACAATTTGAAGTTGAACACCACAACCAAACCTACCGCATCGACGCCTTGCGCGTCACGGTTGAAGGCGATGGCAAGCACAACCTGCTGGTGGTCGAACAGAACATCACAAATGTGGTCGAGGCCCTGCGCAAAGAAAGGCAGCTTCACGAACTCAAATCCAGGTTCATCTCCATGGCCTCGCACGAGTTTCGGACGCCTTTGAGCACCATCCAATCATCGGCGGAATTGGCCAAGCGGCATACTGAAATGGGCAATCCGGACCGGGTGGATGTGCACCTGGGCAAGATTGGACAGGGGGTCACGCATTTGGTCTCCATGTTGGATGATTACCTGAGCTTGGAGAAATTCGAAGAAGGGTCTTGGCAAAATGCGTTGGAACCGGTGAACATTCCTGAGGAAATCAGGAAGGTGGTGGCTGCACAATTGCAATTGGCCAAATCCCAGGACGCCATTGTTTGTCATTGCACACCAGACCATCAAATCGAGGCGAGCAACCCCACTGCGCTCCGTGGCATTGCGGCCAACCTCATTTCCAATGCTGTCAAATATTCCCCCCAGGGCCAAACCGTCCAAGTCCGATTGACCTTGTCCAACAAGCAATGGCTTCTGGAAGTTGAGGACCAGGGAATGGGCATTCCGGAAGCCGAGCAAGCCCATGTCTTCTCGCGGTTTTACCGCGGAGAAGCCGCGAGCCACATCTCCGGCACTGGGGTGGGCCTGGACCTCGTCCGGCGCTACGCAGAAGAACTCAACGGTCAAGTCAGTTTCGATAGTCAGGCGGATGTGGGCTCGACATTTCGGGTGATTTGGCCTGCCCAACTTGATTCCATCCCTCCACAAAACGCATTGCCATGACTGGAACCCTGCTCATCATTGAGGACCAAGACGCCATTCGAGAAAACATTGCCGAGCTGCTCGAACTGGCGGGACATCGAACCATTCAAGCGGCCAATGGCATTGAAGGCGTTCAAAAGGCCAAAGCCCATCTGCCCGACCTTGTGTTGTGTGACATCATGATGCCCGAACTTGACGGCTACGGCGTCGCGGAGGTTTTGAGCAGACAACCCGAAACCGCAGAGATTCCCTTCCTGTTTTTGACGGCGAAAGCCGAGCGCGAAGACTTCCGCAAAGGACTGGCGATGGGTGCTGTGGACTATCTGACAAAGCCTTTTGAGAGTCACGAACTGTTGGAAACAGTCGAAATGCGTCTGCGCCATCAGTTTCGAAGTGCGCAAAATCCTTCGAAGGGAACAGCCGCTTGGGACAATTGGGTGAACAGTTTGATGGGCCGCCATCCCACCACCTTGCAGGGTTCGCCTTTGTCCACCGCCACCATTGCGCGCCATGCCACACTCTACACCGAGGGAGAACCGGCCAAACACCTGTACTTTGTCCGCCGTGGAGCGGTTCGCCTCGATCGCTTTGACAGCCGCGGCAAACGGTTGTGTGTTGATGTGATTCACCCCGGTGATTTTGCGGGATGGTCCCCGGCGTTTTCCAAAGGAATCCACTGCCAACACGCCACCGCCCTCGAGGAAACTGAAATCCTCAAGATCCCGCAATCGGATGTGCAGTGCTCCTTTGAGCAACAGCCCATTTTTGCGCTGGAATTGATCCGTCGGCTATTGGCATCGCAAGCCGCCTTTGAGGCCAATGCGTTGTCCATGGCCTATGGCTCTGCAAGGGAAAATACGGCACGAGCCCTGTTGCGTTTTGCGCAACGTTCGGATGAAGGGATGACGATTCCATTGTCGCGGGAAGATTTGGCCAATTCCGTGGGCATGGCCACTGAGTCCATCATCCGGACACTCGCGCGTTTCAAGAACGAAGGTCTGACCAGCACCATCAAACGAACCGTGGTGCTGACGAATCCCGATGGTCTGGAAGACGAGATTGGCTGAGCCTTCAAAATTTCCACCATTTGCTGTCCTCGGTGGGCGAAATCACAGCTTCCAACCTGTTCGACATCAGGTTTTCATTGGGAATTGGATTGGAATTTGGGGGCGTGAAACAAGCTCTCATTCTCACGGACATGTCGGATTCCGCCTTGGCGCAAGCCCAGGAAGCCATCGGGATGTTGAACCTGGCAGAAGTGCATTTGACCCTCGGGTTCATCAGCGAACCTCGATCCGCCTTCGGTGGTGTGCTGATGCGGGTAGGGGACATCTTGAAGGAACAGGCGGAGAAAGAGTTGAAAGCCTTCGGTGCTCAACTTCCGCAAGCAGAACTCATGATTGATCGGTGGAAGGTGTTCCAACAACAGATTCGGTCTGGCGCATTTGATTTGGTCATCCAGACGAAAGGCCAACGCCACGGCTTGACGACCAGCCTGCCCAATCATCTGCTCAGCGAATGGGGCATTCCGATCCTGAGTTTTCCTGCCCATCCTTGGCCTCAGGCATCTGACAGCGCATGATTCAGTCCCCTCCCCTCTCGGCGACCCAGTCCGCTGTGGCATGCCCTGTCGCCTCCAGATCGACAAATTCAACGGAACAGTCCACGCCTGCCGAGGTGAAATGGGCTCACTTGGATGCTCGGGAACATCTTGACCAGCACACCCGCCCCATGGGTGGCCCTGGAAGAAGAATCCGAACGGTCTTGCTTTTGCCTTCCATGCACTGCGCCGCATGTGTCGGCTTTCTCGAACACCTTGCCGAGCGCATCGACGGGTTGCACGAAACCACTGTCGACTTGCCTCGCAAACAGCTCCACGTCGTCTTGGACCTCTCTGCTTTGAAATTGAGCGAGTTGGCAACGAAGTTGGCCGACTTGGGCTATGCGCCAGCCGTGGTGTCGAAGGAAGGAACTGCCCAACGTCAGAACATGCGGTCGATTGTGGGGCGCTTGGCCGTGGCCGGGTTTTCATTTGGAAACATCATGCTCTTGGCCCTCGCTGATTATGCCCAATCCGAAAGCTTCGCCAGCTCGGAATTCAAGGCCATGTTCGGGTGGATTGGGATGGCACTGGCGATTCCGGTCATGATTTACAGCGGTTCCGGCTATTGGCATTCGGCATGGAGCGCCATCAAGGACAAGCGACTCAACATCGATGTGCCCGTCGTCATTGGCATGATCACGCTTTTTGTGCGCTCCGCAACAGAGGTCATCAGCGGCGCTGGCCTGGGCTATTTCGACTCTCTGGCTGGTTTGGTGTTTTTCTTGCTCATCGGCAAATGGTACCAAAACCACACGTACAACAGCCTTTCTCACGAACGTGCATATGAAAGTTGGTTCCCAATCAGCGTGGTCCGACTCTCCGAGCAAGGACCTGAAACGGTTCGCATCCGTGAACTGCGCAAAGGCGACCGAATTCGGATCCACAATGGCGAAATCGCTCCTGCCGACGGACGGATTGAAGCTGGAGCTGGGGTCATGGACCGGAGTTTCATCACCGGTGAAAGCGACCCGGTGCCAGCTGGGGCAGGCACAGAGATCGAGGCAGGGAGCTGTTGGAAGGGCGCGGTCATGGAAATGAAAGTCGAGGCCCCTGTGGAATCCTCAAAACTTACCCGGTTGTGGAATGCCGAAGCTTTTCAAAAACCCGCCAGCAAGGAATTGACGGACCCCATCAACCAGTTGTCCGGCATTTTCACTCCGACCATTCTTTCCATTGCGGTTTTGGCCGCTGTCGTGCACTTGTGGCTGGGGAGCGGCTTGGTCTGGGATGCATTCACCGCCACCTTGATTGTCGCTTGTCCATGCGCCTTGGCCCTGAGCGTTCCGTTCACATACGGCAGCGCGATGCGGGGACTGGGGCGAGCCGGAGCGTTCTTGAAGAACGCAATGGTGGTGGACAAGTTGGCCCAAATCGATGCCATCGTCTTCGACAAAACTGGCACCTTGACCCACAGCGGCCATCAGCTCGTGGAGCACTTCGGCCCTGCATCCCAACCCATGACGAAATCTGCCCAGCGGATGGCTGCAAGCCTTGCCCATTCCTCCTCCCACCCCCTTTCACGTGGGATTCTGTCTCATTTGATGGCCTTGCACAACTGGCAAGACCAGGATCTCTTGCCCATCGAAGGCTTTCAAGAGTTTGCAGGAAAGGGGATTGAGGCCCGAATCGGTGGCCAAACCGTCCGGTTGGGCCATGCGACATTTGTGGCGTCTTCTGTTGATGGCGCGAACGTCAACGAGGCCAATGAGGACCTCAACACAGCGGGGACTTCTGTGCATTTGGCCATCGCGGGTTGCTGGGCAGGCGGCTTTTCCGTGCAGAAACCGATGCGCGATGGTGTAGCGGACGAGTTGCGCCGTTTGGGAGAGCGGTATGAACTTTTTTTGCTCAGTGGAGACGGCAACGGAGAAGCTGCGCGATATGCCTCAATGTTCGGCCGACGGGCCATGTGGTTCTCCCAATCCCCAGCCGACAAAATGGCGCACATCGCGGCAATGCAAGCCCGCGGAATGCGAGTGGCCATGGTGGGCGACGGGCTCAACGACGCTGGCGCATTGAAACAAGCCGATGTCGGTGTGGCCCTCGTGGAGGACCTCTATGCCTTCTCCCCGGCTTCAGACTTGATTTTGCATGCCAGCAGCCTCCCAGCGCTAAGCCCCATGCTGGCGTATGCGCTTCAGGCCAGAAAGACCATTCGGATGCTGTTTGTGGTGAGTTTGCTCTACAACATCATCGGATTGTTTTTTGCCGTCCAAGGTCTGCTCACCCCCGTTGTGGCCGCCATATTGATGCCCATCAGTTCCATCACCGTGGTTCTTGTGGCGCTCTTGCGCAACGAATGGACATCTTGGCGAGTGGGCCTTTCCAAACCGTTCGCGAAAATCTGATTTCAGTCAGGTTTTTGGTGTGACTTCACTGAGTCTTGTCAGTCCCATGTCGCCATCATGGGGGCTTCTTTGTGGCAAATCCTTGATCACAAATTTGAAGCGGTGCAAGTGATATTCCTCTTGATCCTGATCGGTGTGCTGGTTGCCGGCGGTTTTCTTGGCGCCTTCCTCTGGGCCTTGAATGCTGGCCAATTCGATGACACCACCACCCCACCGATTCGCTTGAGTCAGGAAGATTCTGCCATTGTTTCCAGTCCGGAAGAGCGCCATCCCAAAGAAATTGAACGCAAATGAACTCAGAAACGTTCCACTACGACAACACCATTGTCAAGCTATTCATTCGGGCCACTGTGATTTGGGGGCTGACCGGGATGCTCGTGGGTTTGACGGCAGCAAGTCAGTTGGTCTGGCCTGAGCTGAACGCAGGCATCTCCTGGCTGACATTTGGCCGCATCCGCCCTTTGCACACCAACGCTGTCATTTTCGCTTTTGTGGGCAATGGCATTTTCGCTGGGGTGTATTATTCCATGCAACGGCTGCTCAAAACCCGCATGTATTCAGATGTTTTGAGTAAGATCAATTTTTGGGGTTGGCAGCTCATCATTGTGTCTGCCGTGCTCACCTTGCCGATGGGCTATACGACGAGCAAGGAGTACGCCGAGCTCGAATGGCCCATTGACATCGCCATTGCCCTGATCTGGGTGGTCTTCGGCATCAACATGATGGCCACGATCTTCAGAAGAAGGGAGCGCCATTTGTATGTGGCGATTTGGTTTTACATCGCCACCTTCGTGACAGTTGCCATCCTGCACATTGTCAACTCTTTTGAACTGCCGGTGAGCGTTTTCAAAAGTTACTCCTGGTATGCCGGCGTCCAAGATGCGCTCGTGCAGTGGTGGTATGGACACAATGCCGTCGCCTTCTTTTTGACCACACCGTACCTGGGGTTGATGTACTACTTCATCCCCAAGGCCTCAGGCCGCCCTGTCTATTCCTATCGACTTTCCATCATCCATTTCTGGGCCCTCATTTTCATTTACATCTGGGCCGGCCCGCACCACTTGCTGCACACAGCCTTGCCCGATTGGGCGCAGAGTTTGGGCACAGTCTTCTCCATCATGCTCATTGCACCCTCATGGGGAGGAATGCTCAATGGACTGCTCACCCTGCGCGGGGCGTGGGATCAAGTTCGGGAGGACCCCATCTTGAAATTCATGGTGGTCGCTGTTTCGGCCTATGGCATGTCGACATTGGAAGGCCCTTTGCTCTCCCTGAAGAGCGTCAATGCCATCAGTCATTTCACCGATTGGACGATTGCACACGTGCATGTGGGTGGGTTGGGTTGGAATGGGATGCTGACCTTCGGCATGCTGTATTTCTTGGTGCCCAAACTCTACGGTACCGAGCTTTTCAGCAAACGCGCTGCGAACATTCACTTTTGGTTGAGCACAGCAGGCATTCTCTTCTACGCGCTGCCGCTGTACTGGGCAGGTTTCACGCAGGCCATGATGTGGAAGCAATTCCGACCAGAGGGGATGTTGCTCTATCCGAATTTCTTGGAGACGGTCTTGCAAATCATCCCCATGTATTTCCTTCGGGTGCTCGGTGGGGCCATGTATCTGAGCGGCGCCATCGTGATGGCTTGGAACTTGAGGAAAACCGCCAAATCCGGCACGTTTGTCCCCCAAGAATCGGCATCCGCCCCAGCCTTGACCAAGGCAACGGGGCGACTGCCAGGAGAGGGTTTGCACCGATACATTGAGCGAAAACCCATGCCTTTGTTGGTGATGAGCTTGATCGTGGTTTTGATCGGAGGCCTTGTTGAGATTGTGCCCACGATGCTGGTGAAGTCGAATGTTCCCACCATCGCAGCGGTTCAACCTTACACACCGTTGGAACTCGAAGGCCGCGATTTGTATATCCGAGAGGGATGCAACAACTGCCACAGTCAAATGATTCGGCCCTTCCGCGATGAGACCGAGCGGTATGGAGCGTATTCCAAAGCCGGGGAATTTGTCTACGACCATCCCTTCCTCTGGGGGTCAAAGCGAACCGGCCCCGACTTGCATCGGGAAGGCGACAAATACCCAGATTCATGGCATTACCATCACATGTATGACCCACGAACCATGTCACCTGGCTCCATCATGCCGCCCTATCCTTGGTTGATCGAGGATGATTTGGATGCAACAGATTTGGCAGGGAAAATTCGTGCCATGCAGACCCTTGGTGTGCCTTACCCTGAAGGATTTGACACCGAGGCGAGGGCCCACATGCAGGCGCAAGCGGAGCAGATTTCCCAAGCCCTTGCCGATGACAACATCAGCTGCTCTCCCGAGAAGGAAATCATCGCCCTGATCGCTTACCTGCAGCGCCTTGGGACGGACATCCAGCATTCATCAACTGCCAACTGATTTGCCATGATGCGCTTTATCAAACACAATTTGACAGCCATGGACGGTGTGGCCAAATGGCCCCTCATCTCCTTGTTGATCTTCTTTCTGTTCTTTCTGGCATTGGGCATTCATGTCTGGCGAATGCGCAAATCCCATGTTGAAGACATGTCCAACATGCCCTTGACCGACGATGACGAAGGCGCCATCTCGCCCCGACCCGAATGGACAAGAAAGAAGAGGGGGGCAAGCCATCTGTGGGTCCTGCTCTTGTTCGGCCTGCACAGCAAAGGATGGGCCGCGCCTGAATTGCCACCGGTGCCCTCCTCAACAGCCACCCACTTGGGGATGGCTGACGACCTCTGGCTGTTGCTGTTGTTGGGCGGCGCCGCGCTGTGGACGGCCATGATTTTGGCGACGATGAGCATTTTCAAGAATTTGGCTGAACACCGGGGCCGAAAGGGGGGCCAGCTCAAGGTTGCTGGATGGAGTTGGTTGATTTCTGTATTCGTCTTGAGCGATTCCACTTTTTGGGGCCTCATTTTCGCCAATGGCTTTTTGGTCGCTTACTTGCTCCTGATGCTGCGCAATGTTCATCACCTTGCAACCGATTTGAAGCCCAAGCGCATGGCCAAACCGACCAGCGCCCCCATCTCCGCCAAAACAGCAAGCAAGTGGAGCCGGATTTGGCAAATTCTCAATGGCCACAAATCCCTGGCCCAAGAGGAAGACATGATGCTTCATCATGCATACGATGGCATTCGCGAGCTTGACAACCGATTGCCGCCATGGTGGCTCTATGGGTTCTACCTGTCCATCTTTGCCGCTGTCGTCTATTTGTTCAATTTTCACGTCTTTCAATACCAGCCATTGAGTGCGGAAGCGTACGAGCGGCAGATGACAGAAGCCGCTGCGCAAGTCGATGCCTATCTCACCCAGATGGCACTGCAGGTCGATGAACATTCTGTCGAGCTCCAGTTGAATGATGAGCGGATCGGCAAAGGACGCAACATTTTCGCCAAGCACTGTGTGGCCTGTCATGCAGGGGATGGCGGAGGTGGAGTGGGGCCAAATTTGGCCGACGACTACTGGTTGCATGGCAGCACAATCGCCGATGTGTTCAAAACCGTCAAGTATGGCGTTCCATCAAAGGGCATGCGATCGTGGAAAACCGATTTGACACCGATGGAAATTCAAAACGTCTCCACGTTCATTTTGTCCCTCCAAGGAACGCATCCATTGAATCCCAAATCACCACAAGGTGTCTTGTCCAAAGCAGACGCCCCCCCCGCATCCCAAGAGGGGCCCACAGACACCGCCCAGAGCTCGAAACCTCCCGGAGCAACTGCGTCCCTCTGAGATTTGAGCGTCAACCACAGATGGCCATGAGCAATCTTTTCAGAGATCGAATCTCCACTGTCGATGGGGCTGGGGAGCGGGTTTGGGTGCACCCCAAAAAGGTCAAAGGCCGCTTCATGAACCGACGCAAGGTCGTTTCCTATGGGCTGCTTGCGCTGCTTTTCGCCGGCCCTTGGGTGACCATTGCTGGAGAACCACTGCTGCTGTTGGACATTGTTCACCGCAAGTTTGTGATTGTGGGGCAGGTTTTCTGGCCGCAGGATACGTTTCTGTTTGCCTTGGCCATGATTGCGTTCTTCTTTCTCATCATTGTCTTTACGGTGGTTTTTGGCCGGATATTTTGTGGCTGGATTTGTCCGCAAACCGTTTTCCTCGAGTTCGTCTTCCGTCCGATTGAACATTGGATCGAAGGAGATCGCCAGGCGAGGATTCGGCTGGACAATGGGCCATGGAATCGGGAGAAAATCCTCAAGAAAGCAATCAAGTGGATGGTTTTCTATGTCATCAGTTTGGCCATCGCCCATACCTTTTTTGCGTACGTGATCGGCAAAGATTCGCTCTTGGACCTGCAGCGCCATCCGCCGTCCGACAACTGGCCCACACTTCTGGGGCTTTTGATGTTCAGTGCTGTCTTTTTCTGGGTATTTGCACGCCTGAGGGAGCAAGTTTGCACAACGATTTGTCCTTACGGCCGGTTGCAAGGTGTGCTTGTGGACAACGACACCATCAACGTGACTTACGACCGGGTTCGCGGAGAACCAAGGGGCCATCGCAAGCGACATGTCACCACGACAGCGCTGGGGGACTGCGTAGATTGCCATTTGTGCGTCCAAGTTTGCCCCACTGGTATCGATATTCGAAATGGTCTGCAGCTCGAGTGCATCCATTGCACTTCGTGCATCGATGCCTGTGATGGTGTCATGGACAAACTGGGCGCGCCTCGTGGATTGATTCGCTACGCAAGCGAAAACAGCATTGCGAAGCAGGCTCCATTCCAATGGACAGCCCGAGCGAAGGCATACACTGTTGTCCTGACCGCGCTTGGACTCATTTTGACAGGATTGGTCTTTTTTCGATCTGATGTCGAATTCAGTGTGTATCGAGCCAGTGGCATGTTGTACAATGTCGACAGCGAAGGTCAAGTCTCAAACCTTTACCATTTCACGCTGGTGAACAAGACGTCTGACACCCTCAACGTGATGCTGGAATCCGAAAATGCCAACTTCACCTTGAACCTCATTGGTGGCCAAGCCGGCGCTCCGCTGATGGCCCCGCCAGAATCCATGACAGAAGGCGTTTTCTTCTTGAAATCCGAACCGATGACAGAACTCCAAAGAAACAACACCGTCCAACTGGGCTGCTGGGTGGACCAGTCGCGATTGGCAAGGACATCGACTGCGTTTCCGGCTCCGCCTTCATCACACGCCCAAAACCAATGAAAGTTCACTGGGGATATGGCATTCTTTTGGTCCTCCTCGGCTTTGTCGGGTTGATGGCTTATCTCACTTTCCAGGCACATCGCATTCCTTCACACTTGGTTCGCAAGGACTATTATGAAGCAAGCCTCAACACGGACGATCATTTGGCTGCTGAACGTCGCGGTGCAATGGTCCCGTTGATTCGTGTCACCTGCGAAGCTGACCAACTGATCATCCATCACGGCAAAGCAGACATCGATTGGGACATGCCGCTCTTATTGCAACTCTATTGCCCATCCAATCCTTCACTCGATTGGTCATGGTCAGGTTTGCCAAATCAGATGGCAAATGGCAGAACCCTCATCACAGCGCCCCGAAATTGCGTGAAAATGCCACATCATGAACTTCACATAAATTGGTCAAAAGAAGGAAGCCACCTATATCAACAAATCAGAATTGAGTGAGATGAAATTGCGCTCGGACGCATCGCCCCCCTTCCCCTATCCGTCAAAATCACACACCCAGGAGCCCAATAAACATTTCATAAACAACACCTTGAATCGAAAACGCATCCACAACGACCCACGACCTGAGAATGATTCTGGCCTCCGGGAAAATTTGCGTGACATCACATGTGAATTTTCATGACACTTTGCATGTTTGACAAAAGAAACAAAACGTCGAAATTTGTCACAACGTCACGAACATGGAAAGGCAAAACTCCAATCGCAAGGTTGCCCCAAAACGGAAGGGGCCTATCGGGAAATTGGCTTTGAAAGTCATGGAGAAATTGCTGGTGTTTTTCCCGGATCAATTTCGGAGATGACCGAAGCATCGGGCCGCACTTCTCGACGAGCCCGTGATTGCCATTGCCAAAATTTCAAACAACCGGAAGCCCGCCACATGAGTGAGTGGTGAGCTTGGTGCAAACAAACCTCGTGGTTTGCGGCCTTTTCACGGCGAAGAAGCCCTGAAATTCTCTGGGACGTAAGTTGATTTTTTATCGACGAAAGTCGTTTTTTTCATCGTATCGGCCTATATTAGGACTTCCAAATTTCCTGACATGAGCCAAACTCACTACCGCAAGGCATGGATCGCCTTGTTAGCGGCCTACTTGACTCTTCCAGCACTCGACGTGCAGGCCCAGTCCTACCATCTCCAGGTGGAGACCTTCGCTACCCACGAAGGATTGGTAGGTTCCGCTGACCTCTCCGGTCAAACCACTTATCGGTATTACATCCAAACCCAACAACCCACAGACGAAATCGTCAACGTCTTTGGCAACGCCGACTTGCCCCTCGCAGTGCAAGTTGAAACCGCGTTTTTCAACAGCGAGTTCGCCTTGGGCGCCACCGCCAACGGCATTACACCGGAGGCCTTGGCCCTTCAGCCCGAGGTCGAATACGACAGTTATGTCACCATCGGTCTGACGCAGGAAGCCAATGCCGATGCAGGAGAACAGGACATCGAAATTTCGGAGGACGTTGCGCAGGAGTGGTCAACTGCTTTCATTGAATTGGCCAATGGAGCCGGTCAATCCTTGTCGATTGATACGCCGCTGGGCGGAAATTGGTCTGCACCTTCAGGAGCGAGCAACAGAGCAGCCGGCGAAGACCTTCGGGTGCTCGTCATGCAAATCACCACAACTGGTGCAATCAGCGGACAGTTGAACGCTGAAATCGCCATTGGAGGCGATCCAAGCAACACTTTTGTCCTTCAGCAATCTTTCAACGGCACAGAAACGACGACGCCGTGCTCTGATCCATCGGCATGCAACTACGATGCGGATGCCCCAGTCAACCTGCTGTCGACCGCGGACTGCGTGTATGCCGATGAAGGTTACGACTGTTCAGGCAATTGCATTGAAGACACCGACGGAGATGGCGTTTGCGATGAATTTGAGATTTCAGGATGCCAAGATGATTTGGCCTTCAATTTTGACCCAATGGCCACCGACGATTCGGACGATTGCATTTATCCCGATGAATTGGGTTGCCATGATGAGGCTGCGTGCAACTATGAACCCTATGCAGGTGGAGACCTGTGTTTGCAAATCGAAACTGTCGCTGTGCATGAAGGAGCGCCAGGGTTGGAGGATTTGGCAGGATACACCACATATAAGGTTTACGTGCTGTGCGAAAACCCGGATGACTTTGTCTCCAGCGTGAGTGGCGATGACGAATTCCCCACATTCGCCTCCAGCAGCGCGCCATTTTATCAATCCGAATTCGGTGGCGCCCTCGGTAGCAACTTGCAAGTCGGCTTGTTCGGATTCTTCCCAAACGAAGCGTTTGACAGCTACGTCACCATCGGACTGGAAGGACCTGCGGGTTCAGGCGAAGGCGCCATCAACAGCATCGACTCCCCTGGAAATCCTTGGGCAGACAACTTCGAGGAACAAGGCGTTTTGGCCATCGATGATGCCATCGGCGGCGCTTGGTTCATTTTCAATGGCAACACAAATGGCATCGCTGGTGAGGACCACCGCGTGCTTTTGGGGCAGTTCACCACGACTGGTGACCTGGATGGCCAAATGTATGTTCAGGTCTTCTTGAACGGGAGCCCATCCACAGAGATCCGGCAATTGCTGTCCTTTGGGGCCGCTTGTTACGGCCCTGAGACCAGCGTGGGATGTGAATACCCATCGGAAGATGTTGATTGTGAAGGCAATTGCATTGCCGATGCGGATGGCGATGGCGTTTGTGACGGATTGGAGGTTTTGGGCTGTGATGACGAAACATCCTGCAACTATGACGCGGATGCCACAGACAATGATGGGTCGTGCACCTATCCTGAGGCCGGATTGGATTGTGCGGGCAACTGTTTGACAGACCTCGATGGTGACGGCATCTGCGACGAAGCGGAGGTTTTGGGCTGCACAGATGCCACCGCTTTCAATTTCGATGCTTCTGCGACGGACGACGATGGCTCATGCCTCCTCCCTGCTTGCATCGACGAAACGGCATGCAATTTTGATGGCAACATTGAAGCACCAGCTGCTCCATGCCTGACCTTGGAAAGTTATGCGGTTCACGAAGGCATGGTGGGCGAAGTAGATTTGGCCGGATTCACCACCTACCGCATTTACGCCACCTTGCCCAATGCGGACGACTTCATCTCCAGCGTGTCGGGCGACAGCGATTTCCCCACTGTCGTGGCCACAAGCACGGCATTCTACCAAGACCCGAATGGCGTCGGCTTGGGCAGCAACAATCAGCCCAACCTGTGGGCCTTCCTGCCCGCCCTTGCCTACGACAGCTGGGTCACCATCGGCCTCGATGGTCCACCCGCAGGCAACGAAGGCGTCATCAACAGCATCGCATCTTCCGAAGCGGACTGGTTGGCGAACTTTGAAAATGGAGGAAACCTGGAGATTGCAGATGCCATCGGTGGGGCATGGTACGTGCTCAATGGAGATGCAAACGGCATCGCTGGCCCCGATCATCGGGTTTTGCTCGGGCAGTTCACCACGGATGGGGAGCTTTCAGGCCAACTCTACCTCCAAGTATTCATCAACGGCAACCCCGCAGAGGAAGTTCGGACAACCGTTTCCATTGCCGACGCCTGTGGCGCATTCAGCAACTCAGCATGTGACTACCCCGAAAGCGGCCTGGACTGCGAAGGCAACTGCGTTGCTGACGCCGATGGCGATGGCATCTGCGATGCTGATGAAATCGCGGGCTGCGATGACCCCATGGCCTGCAACTTCGACGAAAACGCCACGGACAACGACGGTTCTTGCACGTATCCGACGGATGCTTTGGATTGCGATGGGAATTGCTTGAATGACACTGATGGTGACGGGACATGCGATGAATTGGAATTGATGGGCTGCACCGATATTGAAGCCAGCAACTACGAGCCTTGGGCCACCGAAGAAGACGGTTCTTGCATCGAGCCTTCATGTCATGACGATGCGGCTTGCAACTACATGCCATGGGCGGGTGCCGGTGGCGTGTGCCTTGCCATCGAAACCATTGCAGTGCATGAAGGCATGGTCGGCAGCGCTGATCTTTCAGGGATGGCCACTTACCGTGTCTATGCGATTCTGGACAATGCCGATGACTTCATCAGCAGCGTTGCCGGCGATTCAGAATTCCCGACGAACATCAACACCACGACAAGCTTCTTCCAATCACCGCTGGGCTCTGGCGTTGCTTCGGGTTTGCAGCCAGGATTGTTCGCAATGTTCCCTGACCTCAACTACGACAGCTGGGTCACCATTGGACTGGAAGGCCCTGCAGGTGCTGGAGAAGGGGCCATCCAGACAATCAATGCCGAGGCAAATGACTGGTTGGCCAATTTTGAAACGGGTGGCAACATCGCCATCGATGACCCCATTGGCGGTGCTTGGTTCATTTTCGGAGACAACGCCAACGGCATTGCCGGCGAGGACCACAAGGTTCTTCTTGGCCAGTTCACCACCAGCGGCGTCCTCTCTGGACAACTCTATGTCCAGTCATTCACCAACGGAAATCCAGCCCAAGTCGTTCGAGAGACCATCGACTTGAGCAGTCCTTGCGTGGCGTACGACTTGACCACCTGCACCTACCCTGAAGAAGGCCTGGATTGCGACGGCGCATGCTTGGCCGACGCCGATGGGGATGGAATCTGCGATGCAGACGAAATTTCAGGGTGCACTGCAGCGGGGGCTTGCAACTTTGATCCAAATGCAACGGACGACAATGGCGCGTGCGCGTTTGCTGATGGGAACTGCGAAGTGTGCGATGGAGAAGGCGGCGTGGCCACTCAGGATGCCGATGGAGATGGTGTCTGTGACGCCGACGAAGTGACCGGATGTCAGGATGAAGCAGCTTGCAATTATGATGCTTTCGCCACAGATTCAGACAATTCATGTGTTTTTGCTGATGGAAACTGCGAAGTGTGCAACGGCGAGGGCGCTGTTGCATTGCAGGATGCCGATGGAGATGGTGTGTGCGATGGCGATGAAGTCGCTGGATGCCAAGATGCAAATGCTTGCAACTATGACGCTTTCGCCACAGATTCAGACAGTTCATGTGTCTTTGCCGATGGAAACTGCGAAGTGTGCGACGGCGAAGGCGGTGTCGCACTGCAGGATGCAGACGGCGACGGCGTGTGCGACAACGATGAAATCGCGGGCTGCACAGTCACATTTGCTTGCAACTTCGATCCCGAGGCCACAGACGACAATGGTTCATGTGTTTTCGCAGTGAATCCATGTGAGATCTGTGAGGCAGGTGCTGTGGTTCTGCAGGATGCCGATGGAGATGGCGTATGCGATGGCGACGAAGTGGCAGGATGTCAGGATTCAAATGCTTGCAACTACGATTCAACTGCAACGGATGATGATGGCTCTTGCACATTTGCTGATGGGAATTGCGAAGTATGCAATGGAGAAGGCGGCGTGGCCATTCAGGATGCCGATGGAGATGGTGTGTGCGATGGCGATGAAGTCGCTGGATGCCAAGATGACACCGCCTGCAATTACGATTCTGCAGCCACGGACTCAGACGATTCCTGCGCATTTGCAGACGGCATTTGTGAGGTTTGCGACGGCGAAGGCGGCGTGGCCGTTCAAGATGCCGACGGTGATGGTGTATGCGATGGCGATGAAGTTGCTGGATGCCAAGATGCAAATGCGCTGAATTACAATCCCGAAGCAACGGATGCCGATGAATCTTGCATTTTCCCCGTCCTCCAAATCACGACCACGGTCTGTTTCGATGCCTCCGAGGTTCGCTTGACCGGGCCATGGTGGGGCTGGGACCCGATGGGTGGACCGATTGCCTCCAGCAATGGCGACGGCACTTGGACGTTCACGTTTGACCCTGCCCCAACGGACAACATGGAGTACCTACTGGTCGTTGATGGCGTGCAAGAAAACCTCATCGCTGATATGGTCGATGGTGGAACTTGCGCCCCGGTCACAGACTTCTGGTCTTACGCGAACCGCCTGTGGGAAGTGGGATCTGGCGATGTTACAGGGATCATTTATGGCACCTGTGACGCCGAATGCCCCGTGCCCGGGTGCACGGATGCCATGGCATGCAACTTCGATGAATCTGCCACAGAGGACGACAGTTCTTGCGTGTACGCCGAAGCGGAATTCGACTGCAACGGAGCGTGCCTGGAAGACACAGACGCTGACGGCGTGTGTGACGCCTTCGAAGTCGAAGGGTGCCAAGATGCAACAGCCTGCAATTACGACGCGCTTGCAACAGACCCCGGCAGTTGTGAATACGCCGACACCGGCTATGACTGCGATGGCAATTGCCTTGGAGACGCCGATGATGATGGCATTTGCGATGCAAATGAGGTCCCGGGTTGCATGGATCCTGAAGCCTGCAACTTCGACGATGCTGCCACAGACGAGAATGGCACATGCAGTTACCCTGTGAGCATTGCAGTGGATTGTGAAGGCAACTGCCTCGAAGACACCGATGGCGATGGCATCTGCGACCCGCTGGAGGTGGGCGGCTGCACAGATGCAGCGGCGTGCAACTTCAGCGGCAGCGCCACAGACGATGACGGATCTTGCACGTATCCGAATTGCGTTTACGATTGCAATGGAGATTGCAACAACGATGCAGACGGTGACGGAATCTGCGACGAACTCGAAGGCCAAAACCTCGCCCCCATCTGCGGACCAGGAACCGTTTGGAATGAAGAAATGGGCTACTGCGAAATCACCAGCGATCCGTGCTGGCGATTCGACAGCAATTTGGACGGACACATCCAATTGCAAGATTTGATGGACTTCTTGGAAGTATATGGCACATATTGTGACTGATCCTTCCCTGTTGAATTGAATGAAACTGTTGGTTGACGGGGAGAGTTCCAAACGGAGCTCTCCCCGTTTTCTTTTCAATCAAACGGGCAAAAATTCTTCCTCTGCCGATGAAACTTCAACTGACCAGCTGTCGTAATTTGCAAGCATGAAGGCGTTGTTGAACCTCACCCTTGCATGTTGTTGTGCGTTGATTTTTCCGGTCATGGTTTTGGGCCAAACCGACTCCATCCCCCCAGCTCCGTTTGGCGCCAACCCCATCAGCAATGATCAGTTTGCTGTTCTGCTGTCCATCGACTACGACGTCCGGATTCTCAGCAATGGCTGGCTCGAAATCCAAGGCAAACAGGCCTCATTTTTCGCGCAATCCAGCCCCAGCATCCCTGAAATCAACTTTCGAAAGGCTTGGCCCAACACGGTCAGTTTGACCGCGAATGATGTCAACCTGCTCAACGCAAATCTGAGTCATGGCGGACTGCACCTCGACCCCAAGTCAAACGAAGTCGTTTTGGAATTTTCCGACCCACACTTGGTGGGAAAGCCGAGTGCCTTGTGCCTTCTGGCCTCCATTGAAATGTTCGAGATGATGATCGACGCAGTGGTGGACATGATTGCCGACCTCTGAGCGCCAGCCTTCAAGATGCAGGATGAGCGATTGCCCGTCCGATCGCTCGACGAAATCATGGTGATGGCCCTTTCGGATATCGCGTTCCAACGGGGCATGCTTCAGTTTCTTACGTGAAGTAGTCGGCAGTAGATCGTCTTCACCCGCCTCCGTTGCATGAGACGCCGCGTTCTGTCTCGTCCGATGTTGAGGCCCTGCTTCTGGAGCTCGTTGCTCATGCGTCGCGTTCCGCGCGTCGGATCTTCTTGGTAGAGCTCATCGAATGTGCGCATGGCGGCCAAATCTTGTTCAGAAACTGCAAACGGGCGGTAGCAAAATGTGGAGAGTGGCAAACCAAGCAGGTCGCATTGCGCCTTGACGTCAAGTTCCTCGAACTTGCTGTCAATCAAAGACTTCCTTTCTCCGGAATCCATGGCCCCAATTTTTTTTTTAAAGAATTCGTTTTCAATCGTCAAGCGGCCGATGTGCTGCTGAGCCAGACGATGGTTCTGTTCCAAGATGGCCAATTCCTCGGCTTGTTTTTTGTCACCTTCGAAAATCTGGGCACGACGCTCCAAAAACGCTCGTTTCCATTGGCTGACTTGGTTGGGATGGATTTCAAATTCCTGAGCAAGTTCTGCGTTCGTGCGTTGTTCCTTGATGGCTTCGAGGGCCACTTTCGCTTTGAAGGCGGAGTTGAATTTTCTGCGTGTTTTGGACATCGTTTAAGACACC
>CBFIFE010000010.1:0-66393 GCA_965661765.1 uncultured Flavobacteriales bacterium | reverse complement strand
ACACCCAATTCGGGATGGGAACAGGATCACCCGCCGCATACGAGTGGAGGCCGCTCAAGTAGTAGTTGACCCCGTAATACGTCATGATGATGGAAGCCAAGCCCACGAGATTTGCGATGTTGAACGCCAAAGTCCCCGCGAGCTTCGGGATGAGCCGCATATGCAAGATGAATGCGTAGACCAAAATCGACACCAACGCCCAGGTCTCCTTCGCATCCCAGCCCCAATAGCGCCCCCAAGATTCGTTCGCCCAAACCCCACCGAGGTAGGTCCCGACACTGAGCATGAACAAGCCTCCTGTGAGCGTGAGTTCACTCAGCCAAGTCATCTCACGCACGAGCGATTTGATGCGCGCGTGGCGTCGCTGGGACGTGATGGCCATCAGCGCCAAATTGACGAAGCCGATGATCGCCCCGAGCATCAGAAAGCCATAGGACCCCGCCTCCAGCGACACGTGAATGGTCAGCCAGTAGGAATTCAGGACTGGAACCAGCGGCGTGATCTCTGGATTGAGGTAACTCAACAAGGCGATGAGCAGGATGACGCCCGATTGAACCATCGTCGCAGCCATCGCCCCGACTGAACGCCGAACAAATATCAAACCGGCCAGAACCGTCGTCCAGGCGATGTAAATCATCGACTCATAACCATTGCTCCACGGCGCGCGCTCAGAAACATACCAACGCAAGCCGAGCCCCACCGTGTGAAAGACAAAGGCAGCAGCCACCAGCCCCACCATGACCGCCTTGGCCCGTGCAGAAGCATCCCGTCCGCGAATCACCCCCGAAAAAAGAAACGTCAAAAATGCCAGGCCCAGCAAAGTGTACACCCAAGCCAAACGCTTGAAAACCCGCCACTCGTTCAGCTTGATTTCCATCGCCCGCTGGGTGTCTGAAGGGAGCACATTCACCCCCGCTCGGCGCTGAAACGCATCGAGCTCCGTCAACAATCCATTCGCTGTCGTGTAGTCCCCCGTTCCGATCGCCTCGGACAACGCAGCCCGGTAGGCCGCGAAGAATCGGCTGGCACGGGGATCGGCCGTTTGGCCGCGCATCGCCTCGCCGACCCACGTGTTGTTCGGGTCATTTTCCACTGGAACAATTCTCAGCAACCAACCCGAGCTGAGCATGCTGAAAATGTTGACCCGTTCGTCCACCTTCATCAGCGTTTTTTCAAACATGCCCTTGTCCGCATCGTCCTTTTCGCTCGCGGCCTGCACCACCGCTTGCAGTTTGTACGATCCATCCTCATGGAAGAAGTCCCGAAAGCAAGCGCGTTTGCCCGTCACACCGATCAACTTCTTGATCTCCTCGTGCTTGCCGAGTTGGATCAGCGGCTCCCCGTACCACGCCTCGGGATCCGCGAAAATGCCGAGCACGACTTGGTCTGACGTCATGTCCTGGTAAGTCTCTGAGCCCAAGAGTTTGCGAATGACCTCGCGGTTGAGGGTGTGCGTGGGCTTCATGCGGCCCTGATTGTCCTGAACAATCAGCTGCGCGAACCGCTCGGCATGGACCTCTGCGATGGTGGGGAGCGGTTCGGGCTGGGTTTGGCCTGAAAGCGTTTGCAAGGCAGAAAAGCAGACCAAACCCACCCAAATCGACAGCCGCTTCGCCACATCCCGGAAGCGGGAAGACTTGCTGAAAAGCGTCCAAACCATGCCCACGGTCAACAAAATGTAACCGATGTAGGAAATCCAGGTGCCCCAGAAATCGTGGTTCACACTCAAATACGTGCCCTGCTCATCGCGGTCGTAGGATGACTGAAAAAACCGAAAACCGCGGTAGTCGAGAATGTGGTTCATGTAAATCCGAAAATCCCGCTCCACACCGCGCTCAGTGTCCACAATCGTCACTTCACTGGCGTAAGATGCCGGGCTGTTTGTGCCCGGATATCGCTCCATTTCGAAATCGCGCAAGGCAATGGAAAAAGGCAGGGTGATGCGACGCGCGCCATAGGCCAAACCCAGTTGCAACCCACCGACCTGCACCGGGACAGGGCGGCCCAGTGCACCGGCCATTCCCGTGACCCAGACCTCCTCCACCGCATCGCCGACCCGAATGGCATAGCGCTGGGCCACCTCCGACGACCGTTCCACCTTCAGCGCCTCGCTGCGCACAACCTCCTTTGCCGAAGGCAGAAGTTCTGTGAACACAAAGCGGAGACCCGTGGCATCGTACAACGAACGGTAGCGGATGGGCGCGGGAGTTGCCGCAGGAATGCTGTCGATGGCTTGGGTCGCCATGGTCATGGCTGTCATCGGCACTTCCGCCACGACTTGCGGCTCTTCGAAGCCGAGAATGTTGACGCAGCCCTGCTGCGGGGTCGCTCCGAAATGGAACAACCCGCCCTCAATGCTTCGGGTTTCCTCCCACTGCAAGACATGTTCCTTCCGCCCCGCCTGTCCAGCGATCACGATGGCAAGCATGGGAACGCCAGTGGGATCGGCCTCCATGCCCCATTGGGGGTTTGCGACGAACTCCTGAAGGTCAATGTCCACCGTTCGCCCAGCCACCTCATAGCTCCTGCTGAACCCATTGGGGCCCAACGAAGAGAAGAGGGTCGATTCGTACGCTGCATATTGCGCGCCATTCTCGTCCTCGAAAGTCAACACGAGGTAGGGGTCCGAAGACACCATGGTGTTGTTTGCCGCACCCTCTCGAATGCCCAAGATGCCCTCGTAGCCGAAATATCGGGTCACGCCTGCACCCAGCAGAATGACAATCATCGACAAGTGAAACAGCAGAACGGCATAGCGCTTCCGCTGCAGCAATTTGTACTTCGACATGTTGCGGACCATCGCTCCACCGAAGAGCAAGAGCAGCACTTCGAACCACTTGGCCTTGTAGACCCACTTCTGGGCCGCACTGGTGCCAAAATCATTCTCGATGAACGTCGCCACGGCAATCGCAATGGCGAAAAGCGCGATGTACACCATCGCCGCGCGCTCATTCAGGATTTTCTCGAGGAAGGATTTCATGGAATGATTTGGCCTTGTTCAATGATCACATCATACTGGTAGCCCGCACCAAAATCCCGGTCCACAGCCAACATGCCTTCGAGCGTCACCACATGCCCCACAGGAACCAATTGTTCAGTGGTCACCACAAAATCGACCGCATCCCTGGAGCCATCGCGCAAGTGGATCCAATGCCGATTCATGATGTCCGGATTGACTTTGTGCACGAATCCAGTGACCCGAACGGTCGAACCGGCGAGCTGGGCCGCGCGGTCCAGCACATCGCCGATGGCCAACGCGCCCGGTGCCCGGACGACTTGTTCAGTCGAGATGGGCGCCTCGGACGCTCCAGCCGCTCCATGAGGGTTGCCCGATGCAGGGGCGGCTGTTCCACCGATGGCCGAGAAGTCCGAAACGAGGTACAAATCCTCAAATGTTCGGTTCAATTCGTCGCTGCGATAGCCCGTTTTGTACAGACCGCGAGAGAATTGATACACGCCTCCCGCCATGTGATTGCCGGGAGAAGTGGCCACCCAGTACCGCTCACCCGACATTTCTTGCACGTCGAGGAAATCGTATTTGCTGGTGTGCAAGACTTCATGAGCGAGCACCTTTCTCACTGGCCCTTGTGGGGACTTGGAGGCCGGGGCAGCAGCCCCCGAAGGGCCGTCGAAAATGCCCGAACTCACTGGGGCCGAAGCGGGTTCGAGTTCCGTGGGCCCGCAGCCGGGCAAAGTGAACAGATAGACGCTGGCCCACAACAGAATGGGCCACATCTCAAGGCGTTTCGCTCTCCTCATTCGTGTGTAAGAATCGATAAGTCAAACCGGTTTGCAGCCGCAACACATTCTGGTACTGCTGGGTGGCTGATTCCACAGCAAAAGTAGCCTGCCAAGCATCGCCCAGCTTCCCCCTGACGCTTCCGCCCCAGTAGTGTTGATCCACCGAGGCAAGTGCCGCATGGTCAAAGACCGAACGCACCCACCGGTAATGCACAGACAACCGGCCCGACCGCGATCCAATGGGCACGTCATAACTCAACCGCTGCGAAGCTGTCGTCAGGCGGGGCATTTGGGTCCGGAAGGCACTGTACCCCAGCCGTCCACCGATGCCCGGCAACTCAGACCAGGTGTAGCGGAATTGGTACGTGCGGCCCAGTGAAGATTCTTCCCAACGATCACTCGCCCCTGCCGTGAAGCGGTGGTGCTCACCGAGTGCGCCCGACAACCGGATGCGGCAAACATATTGGGCAGATCTTTCCATGAGGGACTGCAAAGTTGAGGATTCAAAAGTGGAAAATCGCATGATGGGGGCTCGTTTGTCAACTGAGAGGTATGCGCTCCATTTGGGGGCGAATTGCCAGGAGGCAGAGCCAAACAAAGCCCTCGGCCCCTTTCTGGCATAACCCGCTGTGGCATAGACATCCCACTCCCCACTTCCGAAGAATTTCCAGTTCCGCCCGAGCCGCAAGCTGTACTGCCCAAACAGAAACCTGCGGTCCGCTTCCCCGTTGTACCGTTGTCCCAAAAAACCCAAACGCCAATCTGAAGATCGATCGTCCAACCGCAACCTGCGGCCGAACTGAACGCCTGCCACTGGCCGGGACAGATCCAGGCCGTTGTTGATGAGGTTGGGCTCGAACCCCGCCAAGACGCCGGCAGACCACCCCGACCTTTGCCACTCCACCTGTCCCCCATCCAGTGCGCCCAACGTGGAGAATCCGCGAGCCAATCGCCGACCCGCATGAAGCACCACCCCTTGGGCAAAGCGATAGGACAGTCCAGCCTGGTACAGGGCATTCCGCTGCCGCCAGCCTGGCAATGATGCCGATGGATCCCTGTAAATTTGTTGGAAGTTGCCGGCGAACGCCAACTCGAGCGGTCGCCCCAAGAGGAAGAGGTTCTCGGCGTTCAATTGCAACCGCATGGCAGCACGGGCAGAGCTGAGGGTGGCTTTGTTGGCACGCAATGCCGAAGTGGCAAAGGTGGTGGCTGAAATGCTTCCCCGCACGCGCATCGGATGCCGGGTTGTGGCCACATCAGTACCACCCGCCGATGGCGGCGCGTCGTCGGGCACCTCCTCCGAAATCGCAACATCCGTTGGGGCCGACGCCACCTTGTCCATTGGTACTTGGGCCCGTGTGGATGCAACCATCTCCTCCCCCACCAGTGGATCACAACCCGGGAGGGGCGCCGTGACGCAAGAAGTTGAAGACTTTTGCTGCACCACCAAGCACGGCTCACCGCCTTTGCGCAATGTGTCTCCCATTTCGATCATTGCTGTGCTGGCGAAGCGCACGTAAACATTCTCGGAGGTGACGTAGGTGACGGTTCCGGTGGGTGGGGAGGGTTGGGTTTGGCCCCACGCAAAATGGCTCCACAAAAGGCTGAAGGCCGCTGCACCCAATGGCATGATCCAACTTGCTCGCATCATTCGTCTCCAGTCGGGTGACATTCAAAGCAAGCTTGGCTGTCGTAGACATAGCCGCCCACATCGTCGTGCTCGTCAGCCAAATCCGCAGGGTCATCGTGTTCGTGGCAATCCACGCACGAGAACATCGCGTAATCGCCCGGGGTCGTGTGACAATCGGTGCAACTCGTCCATTCCCCTTGGTGCTCACCGGAATAGATGGGGAAGTACAAGTCGTCGTGCTGGACAAAGTTCGAGGCATTCCAACCCGGGGCAGTGGTGTGACAAGCCGTGCAATCCTGTGGAAAGCCAGACGCCACGTGATCCGGGTCGTTGGCGGCCATGAAATCCTCGAGGTGGCAGGTGACGCATTCTGGCGAAGCCGCCTCAAAAGGTTCGCCGTTGTGACAATCCACACAGGTCGGCCCCATGTGCCCTCCTTCAAGCGGGAAGAAGCCATGAAAGAATGGGCTGGACCAATCATAGGCAAAAGCGTCATGGCAAGACATGCAATCTGTGCCATAGCCGGCCAATGCGTGGTCGGGGTCAACTGTCGCCACATAGTCCGCTTGGTGGCAATCGATGCAATTTGTCGAGAGCCGCTCCCATGCCAAAGGGTTGCCAGAAGCGTGGCAATCGATGCATGCGGCTGTGCTGTGCCCCCCTTCGAGCACAAATCCATTCATTTCGTGAAGGTCGTAGATGTCCATCACCAACCAGTTTTGTACGTTGTGACAACGCACACAGTCGTCCCCAACGGTCATTTGGTGGACGTCGTTGTGGCAGGCCACACAATCGGGTGATGCCACCACAAAGTTGTTCTGTGCGTGGCAGTCAGCGCAAGTGATGGCAGCATGTTGCCCTTCGAGCGCAAACCCGGCTGCCGCGGCGTGGTCGAAGGTGGACTGCGCCCAATCCACTTGCCAGCCCGAGGGGCTGTGGCAGACCGCACAATCGATTCGAAACCCTTCGCCGTGAGGGTGTTGCGCTTTGCCGGCTGTGCCACAGAAGAGCATGGCAACCACAAAAAGATTCAGTTGGCGTGGCAATCGATGCATTCGAAGGAAGGTAGGTTGTAAACGACGACACCGGGGCGATGCGCATCAGGTTTGTGGCAGGCGCCGCAGGCCACCTCGGCATGACCTCCTGTCAAAGGAAAGTCCGTGGCGTTGTGATCGAACCGATCCGCACGCCAATGCTCCGCTGGGCTGTGGCATCGCGCGCAATCGGCGGGCGCATCGCCCGGTGGATGGAATTGACCGCCATGAATGTCATCATGGCAATCGACGCAACGGGCGGCGAGGTTGTTGAAGGTTTGGCCTGCCTCCACAGTCCCATGACATGCCTTGCAATCGGTCGAAGCATGCCCCCCCTCCAAGGGCCAATCGGTCTGGTCGTGATCGAACGCAATCGCCATCCATTGCGCTGTGTTGTGACAATTCGTGCAATCCGCTGTCCATGCCGGGGCCAGCGTCTCCGCGTGCACGTTGTCATGGCAACCTGTACAGGATTTGTCGGGCAAACTGAAATCCCAGCGGTCCTCTTGCGATGGTTTGTGGCAGGCAAAACAAGGCGTGGCCAGATGCGCGCCTGTCAACGGATCATCCGTTGCATTGTGTTCTGCAAGACCAAACCCAGACCATGAAAATGGCTCCCTCACGTCATGGCAAGCGTCGCAATCGGGCGAGATGCCGGTCTTGTCATCCCTGAAATCGCCTTGGTGGTAGTCTGCGTGACAATCCGTGCAGTGGGCAAATGGCAGTGATTTCGCTGGCCGTTCCGTGTGGCAATCCGCACAGGCCAAGGGTTCATGCATCCCGAGAAGTGGGAATCGTGTTTTGTTGTGGTTGAATGAATTGCCCTCTTTCAGCTCTGACCAATTCGAAGTCGTATGACACGCTGTACAAGAAGGGCCGAAAGCGCCCGAATGTGCATCCTCGTGGCAATCCGTACAGGCCGCATGGGCCATCGGGGGATACAGTGGTGCTTCTTTGTGGCAAGCTGCACAATCCGCACGTGCATGTGCCCCTGTGAGACCAAATCCCACATGCGCATGATCGAATCCCGAGGCCCCCTCGAAGCTGTCCATCCCATGACAATCCAGGCATGTGGCTGGCAAGGTTTGATCATGAACATCCTCGTGACAAGTCGTGCATTCGGTGTTCAAACCGAGAAAGGTGCTCGGACGATCAGCGAGCCGCGCGTCAACGATGTGTTCGGGTTTGTGGCAAGCACGACAGTCCACAGCGGAGTGCGCCCCGACCAGTGCCCAGCCGGCTTGGCTGTTGTGGTCGAATGGGGTCGTGTCCAACCGAACCATTTCGAAGTTCCGACCGTGGTGTTCACTGTGACACGCCTCGCAACGCTGCGCAACCACCTCTTCTGTCAAATGAAACCCAGCACCTGCTGTCACACGTTCTTGCAGCACTTGGTGGCAATCCAGGCACCGCGATTGGGCAATCTTCGCACCCACCTCATGGCAATCTGTGCAATGGCCAAGTCCTTCCAAATGGGCATGGGCGTGGGTCAGGTCGCCTGGGGAAAACTGGGCAAGGCCCACAGAAAACGACAGCAGCAATCCGACGAGGGCCAAACCATGTCTGCGCACCACCTTTCCCACAGCTTTTTCGATGTCGATTCCCGCTTTGCGAAGGAATTCGGTGGGCAATTCGCCCCCTGCAAAAATGAAGACCCGGTCATAAGGCAACTGCTGCCTCTCCTCATCCGCTCCTTTCAAGACAACCTTGTCCTCGTCGATGCGCTCCACATTCGTCCCGAGAAAGGACGCAAATGCCCCTGAGGACATCGCGGCTTCGACCGCCGTGGCATTCCCCGGCTTGATGCGACTGAAGGTGGACTTTCGGTACGAGAGGCGCACCCGATTCTCGCCCATCAGCATCAGCACCGCTTCAATCGCCGAATCACCGCCTCCGACGACCAAAATGTCTTCGCCTTTGATGCGCTCGGGTTCGAGGAGCCGATAGGCCACCTTGGGGTTGCCTTCCTCCCCTGGCACCCCCAGTTTGCGCGGAGTCCCGCGCCGACCAATCGCCAAAACCACATGCACCGCTTGGCAAGCTTCCCCTGTCGAAAGCCGCAAATCGAAGGCGCCATTTTCGGTTGGGGCGATGGCCTCCACCTTGGTGTGCTCTCGGATGGCGATGTCGTTGCGGCTCAACACCTCCTCCCAGAGTCCCAGCAACTCGGCTTTTGATGTGTTTGTGAGCTTGACCTTGCCATAAAGCGGCAGGTCCATTGGCGAAGTCATGACCAATTTCGACCTGGGAAAGGTGAAGACCGTGCCGCCCAAGGAATCCTGTTCGAGCAGCGTGAAAGACAACCCGGCCCGCTTCGCCGCCAGCGCAGCAGCAATGCCCGCAGGTCCCGCCCCAACGATGGCCACATCCCAGGCACCTTCCACGGCGGGACGCCGATGCCCCACGATGCTTTCGACGGCTTGCACCCCTTGCTCGGCACTGTTTTTGATCAACCCCATGCCCCCAAGTTCACCTGCGATGTAGATGCCATCCACGTTGGACTCATAGGAGGGCTTGACATGCGGCAAATCGACCCCGCGTGTGTCCGTGCCGATTCGAAGGGTGATGGCATCCACAGGACAGGCCATGAAACAAGCACCATGACCGACGCAACTCGCTGTGTTGATGACCGTGGCCTTCCCATCGACGATGCCCAGGATGTCCTTCTCCGGGCATGCGCGGACGCACGCGCCGCTGCCGATGCAAACGTTCGGGTCGATGTGCGGATAGAGTGAAACGGGCTCAAAGCGACCGCTTGCCTTGGCTTTTTCGACCTTGACGGCGGTTTGGGCTGAGGCGGTTTGGCCTTGTTTCCAATACCACCAAACCACAACGACCACAAAGCAAGCCGTTGCGCCATAAATCAATATGGATTCCAACGCTGCCATCAGAACATCCAGCGATATCCCATCAGCAAAGTGACCGCAACGTGCAGCACCACAATGACCAGCATGATCAAAGCAAACGGTCGATGAACCACGTGCCAATGCTTGAACAACGACTGCATCGTTTCCAACCGCGTCATGCGGCTGCGGAGCCCGGCTGCCTCCATCAACAGTGTCCTTGCTTCCCTTTGCCTCTCAGCGGCCACACCGCTTTCCCTCAATGCAACCAGCACAGCCCGCCTGTGGGCGCGCTCGGCCTGCCAGCGTCTCCAGCCGAAGCGGTGCGGATTGTCGAACCCTCGCAACAGCGGCACCACAGCCGCCGCCCGAGCGTCGGCCTTCAACAACGCTGAAACGAGGGCTTGTTCCTGCTCCATGACCTCATCGAGGGCGAGGGCACGACCATTCATCGCTTGGGGGATTTGAAGATAAATGTAGCGCCCAATCACCCCGCTCAACACCACCAGCACCATGCTCCAAAACCCCACCGACACCAATCCGCCAAACTTGAACGTGGTGTGAAACAACACCAGAATGGGGCCGAGGGTGCACAGAAAAATGTGAAACTCAAGCAAGTGTCGCAGCCTGAAATGCTTCGTCAACCAACCCCGCTGCTTCGCTCCGATGTACATCACAACACCGAACACAATCAGCACTGTTCCGACAATGCCCAACCCATGGCCAAACGCCCCAGAGGCCTTGAACCAATCATAATGCGGATGATAAAAACGCTCTTCCAGCGGCGTGCGATAAAAACTCCAGCCCACTTGGGTCAGCCAAACCGTGGTGGCCAGCGTGATGAGCCCCATCGTCCAGAGGTACAAGCGATGCGCGATGCTGCCGCTCATTCCTTGTCGGACTGAAAAGACCAAACCAAAGCCGACCGCCCGGCCACTTCCACCTCGCCATCGAGGTCCCAGACGACGTTCTCGCCCGTCAGCACATCCACACCAGCTTGGCCCTGAGCCAGCACTTCCGCATACCGGCCCGCGGGAATCCGCATCGAATCCGGGGAAGCATTCAACATCACAAGCACCGTTTGTGCCTCATCCCGACGAACATAGGCATAGAGGTTCTCTTGGTCGCGCGGGGCAAAGTGCAGCAACTCACCACCGTGCACAGCGCTCGCCGACTTGCGCCAATTCAACAAGCGCACCATGTGGTCCTTGACCGCAAGCTGTTCCGCGGTCAATCCTTCTCCCGTGAACCCGTTGGGCCCTTCGTCATTCGGCCACCCGCCAGGAAAATCACTCCGGATGTTGCCGTGGCTGTCGTTCCCTGTGTTGGACATGAAAATTTCCGTGCCGTAATAAAACGTGGGCGTGCCGCGGGTGGTGGCGAAGAAGGTCAACGCGATTTTGACCAAATCCGCATCATCCCCCAACTGGGTGGCAATCCTTGACATGTCATGGTTGTCCGGAAAGATCACGTGCGCATCGGGGTCCGCGTACAAAAAGTCATTCGACAACATCTCATAGACCGGCAGCCAAATGGACGCCCATTGGCTTTCGCGGGTCAATGCATCCACGCAGGCATGCTGGAGCGGAAAATCCAACAATCCAGGCAAACAAGACGTGTAGCCATCCCGGTTGTTCGCTCCCCGCTGCCAGTACGCCAGAACCGCTGGGTTGAGGCTCCACTCCTCGCCACACATATTGATGTTCGGGTACTCCCGCATCACCGCACAGGACCATTCCTGCAAAAAGGCCGGGTCGGAATACGGATAGGTGTCCATGCGAATGCCGCCGAGCCCCAAGGTCTCAACCCACCAAATCGTGTTTTGAATCAAGCAATTGGCCAGCAATGGGTGGTTTTGGTTGAGGTCCGGCATGGTCGGCACAAACCAACCATCCGAAAAGCCCACCCGATCCGACGCCACCGCATGCGGATCTCGCAACGTCGTCCGCCGGTGATTCGTCTGCATGTAAGGGTCGTGCACATGAACCCAATCGGGATCCGGCAAATCCGACATCCACCAATGCTCCGACCCGCAATGGTTCAGAATCATGTCCATGACCAACTTCATCCCCCGCTCTCGCAAATCATTCGCCAATCCGATGTACGCTGCATTCCCGCCAAACCGCGCATCGACCGCATAAAAATCGGTGGCCGCATAGCCGTGATAGGAGCTTGAAGGCATGCGGTTTTCCAAAACTGGGTTGAGCCAAACCGCCGTGTACCCCACCCCTTGCAAGAAATCGAGGTGTGCCCGAATGCCTGCAAGGTCTCCGCCGTGCCTGCCGTGATCGTCCTTGCGATCGACGGGGTCGCCCATTCCACGAATGTTGTCGTTGGTGGGGTCCCCGTTGGCGAACCGATCGGGCGTGATCAAACACAGCACGTCACTGTTGTCGTAGCCTTGGATGTCCTCCGCTGTGAATCGGCGGGCGCGCAATTCGAAGTCATGCCGCGCCAGGACTTTCCCCTTGGCATTTCGAAATGTCAGGGGCGCCACAAGCGTCTCCTGCCCCACCGCCTCGGGCAGTCGCAAAGTCACAAATTTGAAATTCGGGCTGCTCACCGATTCGCTTCGAACCAGCGCAACACCGGCTGCCCCCTCCTCCAAAGTGACCTCCGACGCGCCAATCCCATCGGCGTGAAAAAGAATCGTGACGCTGTCCGACTCGAACCCCAGCCACCAGTGCGGCGGGTCGATGTGGTCGAAGGTTTGGCCAGAAGCAGGAATCGAGAACAACAACAAAATGCCCACCCCGAAAGCGGACCAAAGAAATCGCAGGTGCATAAGCCTCAAATCTACAAAGTCGCAATTCGCCAAGCCGTATGTTTGTCATGAAAGTTTCACAAGATTGCCCAATGATGCATCGCTTGATTTCTCCGCTGATGTGGATCGGTTTGTCCTCCTTGACAGTTCATGCCCAATCCCTCGATTATCGCTTCACCGACGTGGTGCGGCTCGAACCCACCACCGTCAAAGACCAGTGCATGACCGGAACGTGCTGGAGCTATTCCACCACCTCTTTCATCGAAAGCGAATTGCAGCGCACGACAGGTCAGAACATCGACCTGAGCGAGATGTACAACGCGCGGATGACCTACTTGAAAAAGGCGGAGATGTATTTGCGGCTGCATGGCTTGCACCAGTTTGGCCCGGGCAGCCTGTGCCATGATGTGCTGTCGGTCATCTCAGCGCATGGTGTGGTGCCCGAAGCCCACTACAGTGGATTGACAGATGGTTCAGGCGAACACGACCATGGTGACCTCGACGCGCTCCTGCTTGCGATGGTGGAAACCGCGAAGGCAGAACGCATCCCCGTGAACGACCCAGCGTGGCTGCGCGCACTGAACGGCGTGCTCGACGCCTATCTCGGCCCCGTCCCCGAGGCCTTCGAGGTCGACGGCCAAACCTTCACCCCGGAGACCTACCGCGATCACTTGGCGCTGGACCTCGGCCAGTACAAGTCTTTGACATCCTTTGCGCACCACCCCTATGGAAGCCCTTTCATTCTGGAGGTCCCAGACAATTTCTCTCGCCAAGCGTTCGACAATGTGCCGCTGGCTGACCTGCAGAGCGCTGTGCTCTCCGCGCTGGACAAGGGTTACACTGTGGCCTGGGATGCCGACGTGAGCGAGCCTGGCTTCAGCTTTCGAGAGGGGCTGGCCGTTTTGCTGCCGCCAGAAATGGAATCGTTGAAGGATGCTTCAGGCCAAATCGCCGAGCCCCCCGTCACCGAGGCTTCCCGCCAAGCGGGCTTTGACAACCTCTCCACCACTGACGATCACCTGATGCACATCATCGGCTATGCCCATGATCAAGACGGCGACACCTTCCTGATCGTCAAAAACAGTTGGGGCGATGGCAACCTGCATGGTGGATTCCAATACGTCTCCATCCCCTATTTCCAAGCGAAAACAATTTCCATCCTGCTCAACGAGAACGGATTGCCGAGGGGCATGCGTTGAGCGCCCCGCTGGGGACTTGCCCCGCGTCTTCGTCAGGATTGCGCGGTCGGTGTATAATTTTTATCAGCTCCAATTCAGCGGTCAATAATCCCACTGAATGATAAAATTTATACGCCGAACGCGATTATTTGTTCGTTTTCCTTATTTTCGTTTCGGTCTTGCATCGTTTCGTGGTCATTTTGCGGCTTCTGCCGAAGGGGATTTCGAACGTCAAAGTCCGCACCGAACAATCGCCATGACGCACCCCACCCCACCCCGGCGCTGGAAGCCAATGCTTCTGCTGACCGCATTCATCGCCTCCTCGGCGATGATTTCGGCAGTCCGTGCCCAAGCGGATTGCGTTGAATGCTTCCCTGCCTGGATCGGCCTGGATGCCGAAGAAGGTTGTTCGGAGGAAGTGGCCGATTGGGCCTTTTCACCAGAAGCCTCTTCGCCCTGCAGCAACACCGCACTCGATGCAAACGCCTTCGTGGAGGATTTGCGAAATGGCTGGGTGCGGCACGAGGCCACCACCAGCATCGGCCTCGGTCCAGACGGAGCCATCCGGTTGTACGGGCTTTCGAGTTTGGGCTATGCCCCAAGCGACTACTTCACAGAAATCAGCCCACTCGAAGTGCAAGAACTGCCCAGTGGCAGGGTGCGCATCACGGGTGAAGTGCAAAACCAAATCGACCCCGACCTCCGCTGGGCCCTGCACATTGTGCTCGACCAAGCGTTGCCCGCCGGCACGTGGCTCGACAGCCACCCTGACCATGAGCTGGTCCTCGCCTACGGTTGCGACGCAGACACGAATGCGCTCAACACGTTCGTGCTGGACGCCGCCCACAGCCACCTCACGGCCACTGGAGGCTACGAGGCTGGATTCTTGCAACTGAGCCACATGCCGGTCAATGCCCACCGCCGTTTCCAATTGGGGCCGGGGGGCAGCAGCCACAATTGCGCATTCGGACTGGGGGGCTGGTTCGCCTGGTCGGGCCAAATCAACGGCGACCCCGTTCTCGGTCTCTCGGGCGATTTGATTGTCGATTTGGCGAATGCGGAAACGGTCCTTCCCACTTGTGGCGATGCCGTCGGCTTGGGGGTGGCCACGGCCTTCAACGCAGATTGCAACACGGGCGGTTCGGTCGCCGTGGCTTGGACGGCCACAGACGAAACGCCACCGTCCACAGCTGGTGTGGTTTGCCCAGCCGACACCGTGGTCGACGCGTTGATGCCGGAGAGTTTGGACGAGTTGTCGTTGTTCGGTGAAGCTGCTGTCGATTGGACGGACAATTGCACAGGACCGCTGACCGAAGCACTGTCCTTTGCCGACGTTGTGGCCATGCCCGGCGATTGCCAACAAGGCGGCGCAGTGACCCGAACGTTTGTCGCCACTGCCACCGATGGCTGCGGGAATTCGGCGACCTCGAGTTGCGCGCAGACCATTGCCTTCACTTCATTGCCCGATTTGCCAGGCATTGAATTTCCCGGGGACACCACCTTGTCTTGCGACGCCACCGACCCAGAAGACCTCCCGGCCGTGTTGGACGCTTGCGGCGTGCCGCTCAGCGTCTCAGTGGTCGATGTGGCAGGGCCCGCGGCCATCGTTCTCGAGGAGAGCTTTGCCGCAAACTTCGCAGGCTGCTCCCTCGCCGGGTTTGTCGCGGCCGGCGGTGCCACCTCCCTCACAGAAGACGGTCCTGATGGAAGTTGCGCAGCGACGTTGGAACAATATGTGGGCATGCTGCCCAACAATTTCTTCCCCAACGTCCAAGGGATGGGGCTGGGCACCTACGAGGTCATGGCCCGCACGAACAGCCTCACTTCGGATGTCCTTGTCAAACTTTTCGCAGGGCCTGGCATCGTCTCACCGGCGCTCATCTTTTCCATCCGTCCTTCAGGATCCGACAACCCAGGTGTCAATGTCCTGGGCTACGGCGCCCAGAGCGCGACCACTGCCCCACCCGTTCAAGCCCAGTCTTGGTTCGCCATCCGAATCGATGTGCTGCCAGACGGCATCGCCCTGTACCTCGATGATGCCTTGTGGTGGACAGGCCCGCTGCCGGAAGACTTGCCCGAAAGCGGCTACTTCAAGCTGGGGGCGGCAGGGTCGGCGACCTTTGACGATTTGGCCTACACCCCACATGTGGCCTGCCCGAACGACTACACCCTGCAACGCACCTGGACGGCCACAGACGCCGCCGGCAACGTCCTTTCTCACACCCAACACATCGTGGTTGTGGATGACGTCCCTCCTGTGCTGGAGGCGCCAGCGCAGTTGACCTGGCCTTGTGGCGCCGGGCTGCCCACCGCCGCAGAAAGCGGATGGATGGCCACAGACTGTGGGGACCTGACCTTGGCCGTGGAGGATTCCTTGCTGACGGCAGGTGGTGCCTGCGCAGGCAGTCAGGGCCCTTGGCTGCGCACCTTCACAGCCACGGACGCCTGTGCCAACACGACCACGCTTGAGCAAGTCATTGACCTCGAAGATGCCACGCCGCCGATCGGCAGCGCAGCCTGTGGGGCGATGAACGGAGACACACTGACCGCCTGCCCGGGCACCGAAAACTGGGAATTCCTCGCATCTTGCGCCGTCGCGTGGACCGATGATTGCAGCGACGACATGGCGCTGGAAATCACCGAAACCCAAACGCCGCCGGCCGCCATTTGCGGGTTTTCCGACCCCGCGCCGCTCGGTGATGGTTTGGATTGCGATGGTTTTGTCTCGCACGGGATGCGCCTCTTCAATCTCACGGGACTGCCCGGTGGAGAATTCTACACCACCACATCGGGCACTGCGACCCAATTGGCGGATGGCCGACTGCAACTCGAGGGGCGTTATGAAAACATGGATTTGGCCTCAGGCGAGGCCGGCTTCGACCTCATCGCCGCCTACAGCCCCGGGATGACCTGGGCCGAGTGGTCTGCGCAAACCGGCAACCCGGGCTACCTCTACACCTGCGGCGAATCGCCCGATTTGCACGAGGATTGGATGTACCACGTCATGGACTCCGCCGTGCTCACGGGGTGGGGGGCCTATGCGGGCACGTCATTGAACTTGTACCACCAGCCGCCGAATGCCTACTATGGCTTGCAGTTGGGCGAAGGGGCGAGTTCCAAGAATGCAGAAAACGGATTCGTTGCATGGTTCACTTTTGAGGGCGAGGCCGCTGGCCAAACCGTCAACGGCTCCGGCGATTTCTTCGCCGACCTGAGTTGCGACGACAGCTGGTCGTGGACACGCACAACCACAGCCACGGACTGCGCTGGCAACCTCGGCACCTTCAGCTACACGCTCCTGGTGGATCCGACGGGCTGCGAGCCGCCGACATCGGGACTGACCGGCACGGCGCCAGCAGAAACCGCCGACGCCACCCAACCCACCGAACCGCATTGGGAATCGAAGCGCCTGGGCAAACATTTGTCCATTCGTTTGGTGCCCAACCCTTCAACCGCCGCCACCCAAGTGCTCCTCGACCATCCGGCGCGGGGAACAGAGCGTTTTGTGCTGGAAGTCTTCAACGCCCAGGGCACTGCGATGGCTGTGCGGGCCACGGGTTCCCTGGCAGAGGACGGAAGGGCACGGGTGTGGGTGGACGGCGCGGGATGGCCCGCTGGGATGTACACCATCCGGTGTGTCGCGGGGGGGCAGGTGGCGAGCGAGGTTTGGCTCAAAACCCCATAAACATGTCATTCAGCAGCAGCGGTCTTCACGATCCTGCTACCCAGAAGGGCTCCCCAGCAATGAGGAGCCCTTCCTATTTTCTGCTGCCTGCGTTTCGCGCACTCGGTCTTCAACGCCGGCTGTGCATCAAGGCATAGACCGCCGGAATCACGAACAAATTGAGCAGCGTAGCTGTCAGCAAACCACCGAGAATGACGATGGCCATCGGGCTTTGGATTTCATTGCCTGCCTCTTGGGATTTCATCGCCAAGGGAATCAAGGCCAAAGCCGTCGACAACGCCGTCATCACAATGGGGTTCAACCGATCGGCTGCGCCCGTCAAAATCCGTTCCTGCAACGGGGCAACTGCCGGGGTTTTCGCCAAATCTTCAAACCGCGACACCAACAAAATGCCGTTTCGGGTGGCGATGCCGAACAAGCTGATGAACCCGATGATGCTGGCAATGGACACAATGCCGTCACTGAATTGCACCGCTGCAACACCTCCGATCAACGCCAAGGGAAGATTCAGCAGCACCACCACGGACAACTGCCAGCGCTTGAACTCCATTTGCAAAAGCAGGAAAATGGCCAGGATGGCCAGGGCGGCCGTGACGAGCAAAAGTGCGTTCGCTTTTTTGACGCTTTCGTATTGCCCGCCCAAGACGGCCCGGTATCCGGTCGGCCAGTCCATGTCTGCCAGCGCACTGTTGACCGCATCCACGGCGGTTTGCAGGTCTTTCCCTTCCGCCACATTGACCGCCACGACCGCTTTGCGCTCGACATTTTCTCGGCTGACGGTGTGCGCGGCACCTGCGGATTGAATGTCCGCGAGTTCGCGCAATGGCACCCGACCGCCGCCAGGGAGATCGACGGTGATGGACCGCAGCGCTTCGAGCCGATTGCGATCGTCATTGGCAAAACGGACCACAACGGGGTGCCTTCTTCTCGCACCCAGGAACACTTCACCGACCGCATGCCCACCGAGACCCACCTCCACAAAGTGGGCCAGATCCCCCACCGTCAATCCATGAGCTGCGAGCCGCTCCCGCCTGGGCAAGATTCGGACCTCAGGCACTTCGATCATGGGCTCGGGGCTGACATCAGCAAGCGCTGGAAGCGGTTCAAGCGCCGCCACAACCTCCTGCGACAAGCGGCGGAGGGTGCTGAGCTCATCCCCGAAGATTTTCACTGCGATGTTCGCTCGGGTGCCGCTGAGCATGTGGTCGATGCGATGCGCAATGGGTTGGCCGAGGGTGACATTGACGCCTGGCAACACCGACAGCGCTGCCCGCACCCGATCAAAAAACCGTCCGCGATCCGCGGAAGTGGCCAGCGTGAAGGGCGCATCGATTTCGGAACTGTTGAGGCCTTGGGCGTGCTCGTCCATTTCCCCACGGCCCGTTCGCCGGGACACCACCGCAATCTCCGGCATCGAAAGCAGGAGCCGCTCGGCCTGTGCGCCAATTCGATCCGTCTCTTCCAAGGCCATGCCCGGCGGACCGACGACACTGATGACCAGTGAACCTTCGTTGAACGTCGGCAGGAACGACGACCCCAGTCCCGTGTACACCGCCACTGCACCCAAAAACAACGCCACTGAACTGCCAATCGCCCACCCCGGCCTTTGAAGCACGCGGCGAAGGGACGCCGAGTACCCCCTGCGCAAAATGCGCTCAAGGCGGGTGATGGGGCGGGTGTGGCTGGGTTTGGCCAGCAACCACGAGCACATCACAGGCGTCACCGTCACCGCCACCACCAGGGAAGTCAAAACAGAGGTCATGAAAGCAATGCCCAACGGCCGAAGCAATCTCCCTTCCATGCCGCTGAGAAAGAACAAGGGGACGAAAGCCACCAAGATGATCATGGTGGCCACGATGATGGAACTGCGAATCTCCATGGAGGCATCCCGAATCACCAGGAGCACCGGCTCCCCACGCCGCTCCCTCAGCCGTTTGTAGACATTTTCCACATCGATGATGGCATCGTCCACAAGCGCACCGATGGCAATGGCCATGCCCCCGAGGCTCATCGTGTTGATTTCATATCCCAAGGCGTTCAACACCAACACACTCGTCAGCAAAGAGAGCGGGATGGCCATCAGCGAAATGATGGTTGTGCGCCAGTTCATCAGAAAAACGATCAAGATGAGCAGGACGAAAAACGCACCTTCGAGCAGGGTTTGGCTCAAATTGTCAATGCTGGCGGTGATGAAATCCGCTTGGCGAAACAAATCGCTGCGCAGGTGGACACCCGCTGGCAGGTTCAAGGCCAAATCCGCCACCGCCGCATCCACCCGTTCCGTCAACTCGAGGGTGTTGACCCCTGGCTGCTTGGCGATGGTGAGCATGATGGCCTCCTGGGCATTGCAAGAGCCCGACCCGATGGGGTCGCCCACGTCCCACGCCACGTCCGCCACATCCCGGATGCGCAAACGACCATGACCAGGAAGGATGGTGGCGGCGACATCTTCGGCCTCCTCCACCCGCCCCGCGAGGCGAATGGTGTAGGCATTTCCATGATCCGCAAGCACCCCGCCACCGACTGCGCCATGGCATGCCTCGGCCACGGCCATCTCAAGGGAGGCCAAGGTGACGCCGTGATGGCGCAGACGTTCCGGGTCGGCCGCCACGCGCAACTCGGCCGGGGCGCCCCCGAGGACGGAGACGTTGGCCACACCGCCGAGGGCCATCAGCCGCGGCCGAATTTCCCAATCCGCGATGGCACGAAGCGCCGAGGCAGACATCTCTTCCGCTTGGAGAGAAATCAGCATCATCTCCCCCATGATCGAGGCCACCGGCGCCATCGCGGGCGCACCGACCTCTGCTGGCAGTGCGTTGGCGGCGGCGGTGAGGCGTTCTGCCACCACTTGGCGTGCATGGTACACCTCCGTCCCCCAATCGAACTCCAACCAAATGATGGAAATGCCCATCGCCGAGGCCGATCGAATCCGGCGCATCCCCGGGGCGCCGTTCAAGGAGGTCTCCAAGGGATAAGTGACCAGTTGCTCCACTTCTTCGGCTGACATGCCGTGCGCCTCGGTCATCACCGTGACCGTGGGGGCTGTCAGGTCGGGCAACACATCGACATTCATGTCTCTGACCACCACGACACCACCGAGCAACAACAGCAACGACGCGAGCAAAACCAGCCCGCGGTGCTTCAACGACCCTTCCAAAATGCGTTGCAACATGGCTCAATGGGTATGGCCGTGGGCCGGTGTGCTGCTCTTCATGCTCGCCATCCGGACGGTGTACGCGCCCTGGGTCACCACCCGATCTCCGGCCTGAAGCCCCTTGAGAACCTCGACCTCTCCAGCGCCTCTTCGCCCCACTTCGACGGGCAGAAGGGTGTATTGTTCGCCCCCGGTTTGGACTGCGACTTCGAAAGATCCGTAATGCTCCAGCAGCGCACTTTCGGGCACCACCCATCCGATCTCCCCTTCGCCATGCTCCATCACCACATCTGCGAAAGTCCCGGGAATCGGAATGCCTGCATCCGTTGGACAGCCGATGAAAATCGGCAACATGCCGTCATCCTCTTGAACGGCGCGGTCCACTGAAATGACCTCGCAGGATTGCCAGGGGGACGAGGCTTGGGTTTGGACCTTGACCGCCTGCCAGTGCTCCAAAACAGGTGCCCATTCCGGGCTCACGGCCACTTCCAACAGGGCTTGCTTGGCACTGGCCAACCGGGCCAACGTTGCGCCGGGTCGAACATAGGTGCCCGGCGTGACAGCGACCGAACGAATCACGCCTGACCGCTCGGCCCGAACCGCTGTGACGTCTCCAGGTGCCACTTCTGCCCAACGCTCCTTGGCTTCCTTCGCCACTTGCCACCTGCGCTGGGCCTCGTCCCACTCCCCCAAGGTCGCTGCACCCGCAGAACGAAGCACGCGGATTCGTTCTCTGGCGGCATGGGCCGCCTCAAATTCTGCCATGGCGGCCACGCGCTCCGCAGACAGCCCACCTGTCTTGACTTCACCCGCTGCGAGCAGGAACAACACTTCGCCCTCCGCAACAGCCGCCCCTGGCACCAAGCCGGTTCGGGCATGCATCACAGCACCCGCGCCTGGTGCATGGACCAACCACTCATCACCCGGCGCAGCCAGCCACCGCCCACCGGCTCTCAGCACCTCGCGAATCGTATCGCGCCGCACCGCTTGCACTTGGAAGGGAATCTGCCAAACCTGTTCTTTCGTCACTGCAATCGCTGAGGGGGATTCCTCCTCCATGGGATGGTCGTGGATCGCCAGCGTTCCCAAATTCAACTGCCCTTGCCGTTCGCCGGAACTCCATGCCAAACTCGCGGCGTACTCCCCTTCTGCTGGCAGCGTTGATCGGGTGGTGTACAGGCCCTTCTCGCTGTGCTTTGGCTTGAGCAACCCCATCTCTCCTCCTGCCCCTGTGGTCAACAACAGCACAGCATCTTCGATGGGCTCGCCGGTCGCCGGATTTGTCAGGTGAACCCACCAATCCGCTGTCGCGCCCGGTGCAGTCCCACTGATCTCGACGTATGCCTCCATGTTGGGCGACCACCCCCAAAGCGACGCAACACTGCCGTGATCATGCCCTGCATGCGCTTCATGACCCCCATGGTCATGACCCCCATGGTCGTGGTCATGGTCGTGGTCGTGGTCGTTGCCACACCCCGCACCCAAAGCGCAAGCCATGGACACACAAATGAAAGCATTGAAAAAATTTGTGTTCATTGTTCTGATGTTTGGGATTCCGAGGCGTCGAGCAGCAATTGCGCCCGCAACCACAAAATGTCCTGCCGGCAAGCCTGCAATTCAAGGTTTCCCTCGAGTTCTGCCTGCCAGAGAATGTAAAAAGTGGGCATGTCCAAGATGCCCTGTTGCAGCAATTCGACCGCGTTCGCTGTCAATGCCCTGTCCGATTCGATTTGTGCGGACCACTCTTTGTGGTGGGCCAGGCGGGTCATGTATTTGGCCCAAACCCGTTCCCCTTCCATCTCCAACGCCCGCCGTTGAGATTGCAATTGCCAAGCCGAAGCCTCGGCAGCTACCCTGGCCGCCTCCTGGGCGTGCCGCGCGCCAGCAATCGGCCAAACCGCCCCAACCACTGGCCCGCCGAAAACCTCGCCCGGGACGCCCTGGACATTGATGCCCAACGTTGGCCGCGGCAGAAGGGACTTCGCCACCATCGCAGCACTGCGCGTGGCCATGGCCGAATCTGCAGACAACACCGAGAGCCGTGCATCCTTGGCCATTCGATTCGCCAGCACCTCCGCAAAGTTGTCGTTAGGGATCTCAAGCGGTGGCAAAACCACTGCCTCCACGGTCAAGGCTGAATCGCCTGACAACCAACGCAACGCCGACAGGGCCTCCGCACGGTCCAGCAGCGCCACTTGGTACGCGTGGTCTGCACGGCGCATTTGCAACTGAGCGGCCTGAGCGTCCATCGCCCGGGCCTCGCCTGCCGCTGCGCGGAGGGAAAACCACTGGAGGAGGGACTCGGTTTGGTCCAAATTCTCCGACCAAAACCCACAACGCGCATCCGCACCAGACCATTCCAGCACCAGACGTTCCACCTCCAACCGAGCGGCCTGAGATGCCGAAGCTTGCGCCGCCCGGCCCAGTTCAGCCAGCGCCACCGACGCTGCCGCCCGCGCCCGTGCGAGGCCAGGGGGAGTGATGGACTGGTCGATTTGGCCTTCCCAGTACATCGCATCGCTGCCGCCCAAAGCGGGCATCGCAAAACCATTCGCCTGCAGGGGACCAGCCGCCTGGGCCGCTGCCCATTCGGCTTCCCGCTGCGATGCGGACCACGCTGCCGATTTCACAGCAGGGTGCGCAGCCACCACCCGCTCGACCAAATCCTGGTAACGCCATATCGTTTGTGCTTGCGCATCCGTCCAAGACAGGAACGCACAAGCCAAGCCCAACCAAGGGCATATCTTGCTCATTTTGATAAGCTTTGAGAGTCAAAAAAGGGGAAAATGGTCCCGCCCAGCGGGAACGCGTGCACTCAGCAACGCACAACCGGCGGGCCGCGCCGCCCCCAGTGACTTTTCGCCACACCTCCATCCCCCCTTGGCCCTGAGCCCGAAAAGTCTTGGCGCCCAGGGATTTGGCCCAACAAAGGCCCCACCTCCACACCATCGACGCCATCCATCCAATCTCCCACCTCCGGTCGTTCATCCCCGATTTGCAACGCCTGCGCGGGCCGGAACCACTCCGCCAACTCATCGCACGCCGCACTCTCCTCATGGTGATGCACCAAATCATGCACCCACAACATCATCCCTCTCCACCACGAATCGCCCGCCGCGTGGGCCTGCGCGAGGTGAGCCCCGTGGTGGCCGCATCCCCCCTCGCCCGTTCCCTGAGCACTTCCATGCGCTTGTCCGTGCACATGGGGCACGGCGGCATGCAACAGCAGGAGGGTTTGGACCCCCAACAACAACCGACTGATGAACCGCTGAACCCGCATGGAAAGCGCAAGTTATGCAATTGCAAAAAGTATCTTCGCCAGACATCCTATGATTGCATCCATGGCCAGATCCATTTTCCTTCCGCCCGTCCTCATCGCCATTCTCCTGTGCAGCTGTTCGCATCCGGCGGACATGCCTTCCGATGAGCAACTGAGTTTGGCATCGCCCGATGGCCGCATTGCCCTGCGGGCCTATGTGGATGCCGAAGGTCGTCCGATGCTGGAGGCAGATTGGGCAGGCCAAACCCTGCTCACCCCCTCCGCCCTCGGCTTCACCTTCGCCGATGGCCGCCCGCCGCTTCGCAGCCACCAACGCATCGCCAGCATCTCCGGCCCCGCATTGTTTGAACAATCCTATGCCCTGCCCTGGGGGGAGGCCGACAGCCTCCACAGCGAAGCCACCACCGGCACCATCGATTTTGTCAGCCCAGAAAACTTTCAATGGTCCGTCGACTTTCGCGTCTTGAACGACGGGATGGCCTACCGCACCCGCTTCCCAGCCCAGCCAAATGCCGACTCCCTTTTCATCGCCGAAGAGCACAGCCAAATGAACCTCGCTGGCGACCCCACCGCGTGGTGGATTCCTGGCGACTGGGACAGTTACGAGCATCTCTACCACCAAACGCCGCTGTGGTCCACCGATGTCAAGGCGAATTGGGACAGCCTGGCCATTCTCTGCACCACCGTCAAGTCCAATGCCGTGAACACCCCCGTCACCCTTCGGTGGCCCGACAGCGACTCCGCCCGCGCTGGCACGCACGTGGCCATCCACGAGGCCGCCCTCTATGATTACCCCGGTGCCACCTTTCGCATCGACACCGCACAGCGCGTCCTTGAAACGGAACTCGTCGGCGGCCCCCACCCTTGGAAGGCTGCCGTCGCCCTTCCCTTCGCCACCCCTTGGCGAACCCTGACGGTTGCCCCAGATGCCGCCGGCCTCGCCAACAGCCGCATGGCCCTGCACCTCAACGCCCCACAGACGGAGGACCCCACTGGCAACGATTGGTCGTGGGTGAAGCCGATGAAGTACGTGGGGATTTGGTGGGAAATGCACTTGGACAAAGCCAAATGGTCGCGATGGAACCAAGACGAAAACGGCGATGCCATCATCGGCGATCCGCACGGTCTCCATGGCGCGACGACCGAAAACACCCGACGTTACCTCGATTTTGCCGCCAAGCACGGGTTCGATGGCGTTCTTGTCGAGGGATGGAACACGGGCTGGGAGAAGTGGATCGGCTTCGATGACCGGGAAGGGGTGTTCGATTTTGTGACCGCGTATGGCGACTTTGATTTGGTCCAAATCGCCGAGGAAGCTCGCCAGAAAGGCCTCCAACTCATTGCCCATCACGAAACCAGCGCGGCAGTCACCACCTACGAACACCAAATGGACGCGGCCTACGCCCTGATGGCCAGCCTCGGCCAACGCGCGGTCAAAACCGGCTACGTCGGCCCCATCATCCCGCGTGGCGAACACCACCATGGGCAATGGATGGTCCAACACTACCAACGCACGGTCGAACGCGCGGCGCAATACGGCATCTCATTGAACATTCATGAGCCCATCAAGGACACAGGCATCCGCCGCACTTGGCCCAACCTCATGAGCCGCGAAGGCGCCCGGGGACAAGAATTCAACGCTTGGGGGGCGAATGGCGGCAACCCGCCGAACCACAATCCCACCCTCGCCTTCACGCGCCTCCTCAGCGGCCCGATGGACTTCACCCCCGGCGCGGTCCACCTCTCTCTGGATCCCTACAAACCCAACAACCGCGTCAACACCTCCCTTGCCCACCAGCTCGCCCTTTCCGTTGTCTTCCACTCACCGATCCAGATGGCCTGTGATCTCCCAGAACACTACGAGGCCCACCCCAAGGCCTTGGCCTTCATCAAAGCAGTCCCTTGTGATTGGGCTTGGTCGGAAGTCATTGAAGGGGAGGTCGGCGAATACATCATCACAGCCCGCGGCGAAAAAGGCGGCCAGGGCCGGGTCTTCTTGGGCGCCATCAACAATGGCGTCCTCCGCGAATTGACCATCACCACGGACTTCCTCCGCGAACACTCCAGCACAAATCACACGGGCCGTTGGCTCGTGGAGACTTGGTCAGACATCCCCACCTTCACTGCGACGGGCTGGGCACTGGCCGTCACCCGCGACACGATTGAGGTGGCAGGGGAAAAAATCAACTTTGCGATGTTGCCGGGGGCGGGCAATGCTCGGATTTTCACGCCTTTGAGGAAGGACGGGGAATAAGAGGTTGGAGGTTGGAGGTTGGAGGGGAGAGGTTGGAGGGGAGAGGGGTGAGGGGAGAGGTTGGAGGTTGGAGGTTGGAGGGAACGGGGGTTCGGTGGCTCGCGTTGCCGGATGGGTTGGCTTGCCAAACTTCCTCATTCCCTCGCTCCCTTCACCTTGATGCACCCACATGCGAGGCCAGTCTCATCCCATTGGTTTGTCCGCGTTCCGATTTGGCAAACACTCCATTTGTCGCCGCATCAATCCAAACAACATTTTCGAAAGCTCCTCCAACTCCAACATCCAACGCGAGAGCTTCTGGGGATCCACCTTTCGCTCTGGGGCAATGACCTCGAAATGCGAATATGTCTCCACAACGGAAGCCCTTGCGATGTTGTAAAAATGCGCGCGCTCCTTCGCGCCTTGCCGCCCGGCACCTTCGGCAATGTTTGCTGTGATGGAGAGAGATGATCGGATGATTTGGTCCAAAGTCGGATGGTCCAACCCGACTCGCTGCGTCGATTTGCGGATGTCTTGAACCAGCACCAACGCCCGTTGGTATGCCTTGATATTTCTATGCGTCATGCATTGAAGATCGTACGAAAAATAATCACAAACAACTTAAAAACAGGTATTTAACCAACAAATTGTCAACAACTCACCCGCCCCTCTCCCCTCCAACCTCCAACCTCCATCCTCAAACCTCCAACCTCAAACCTCAAAACCTCAAACCTCTAAACTCAAAACCTCAAACCTCAAACCTCAAACCTCCAACCTCCATCCTCAAACCTCCAACCTCCAACCTCCATCCTCAAACCTCAAACCTCCATCCTCAAACCTCCAACCTCAAACCTCCATCCTCCAACCTCCAACCTCAAACCTCCAACCTCCAACCTCCATCCTCCAACCTCAAACCTCCCCCCTATTTTCAAAACCACCGCAACACAAAAGCAATGATGCGCCGCTTGAAATCATTGTAAGGCGGGGTCAACAACTCCGCCGCCCCCGGAATGAGTTGCTGGTACATGCCTCGAAAATGCGTGAATTCCCGGAAGCCAAACTCCCCATGCCCAACGCCGACGCCGCTGTTGCCGAGGCCGCCGAAGGGAAGGCTGGTGCTGGACACGTGGACAACGCTGTTGTTGATGGACACGCCGCCGGATTGCAGACGGGCGGAGATGGCGGAGATGTTGCGGCGAGATTTGCTGTAGATGTAGAGGGCAAGCGGTGTGGGGCGAGATTCGATGGCTTGCATGACGGTTTCGATGTCGTCGTAGACCAAAACCGGAAGCACCGGCCCGAAGATTTCCTCCTCGAGAATTTGGGCACTCGGGGCCACGTCGAGCAGGACGGTTGGGGCGACGTAGCACTGGTCAGGGCGAACCTCGCCCCCGACGAGGGCCCGGGCACCGCCGGCGAGGGCGTCATCGATCAGACCACCGATGCGCTCGGTGTGCCGCTGGTTGACGATGCGTTGGTAATCGGGCGAGGCCGAAGGGTCTGCGCCGTATTCGCGGGGGATGGCCGATTGAAGTGCCGAGAGGAAGGCATCGCGCTGGGCGGCGTGAACGAAAACGTAGTCAGGGGCGACGCAGATCTGGCCGGCGTTGAGGAGTTTGGCCCACACCAAGCGGCGAGCGGCAACAGCCGCATCTGCTGTCTCGTCCACGATGACCGGGGATTTCCCGCCGAGTTCGAGGGTGACGCTGCAAGGATGCGCGGCGGCGGCGGCCATCACCTTCTTGCCGACGGCGGGCGAGCCGGTGAAGTAGATGTGGTCGAAGGGGAGCCCGAGGAGGTGCTGGGCGATCTGAACGCCGCCCTGAACGCAGAAGACTTCTTCTGGCGGGAAGACGGCCTGGACAATCTCGGCGCAAATGGCAGAGACGTGCGGGGTGAGCTCGGAGGGCTTCAGGAGGGCGGGGCAGCCTGCGGCGACGGCCGACATGAGCGGACGGAAAAGGAGTTGCAGCGGGTAGTTCCAGGGTGCAATGATCAGGGCCACGCCCTTGGCCTCCGGGCGAATCCACGACGCAGAACCCACCATGGCCAATCCCCCCGGCACCTTTTTCTCCCGCATCCACCCCCTCAACCCACGCCGAATGGCCTTGAGTTCCGACTTGAGCACATAGATTTCCGTCAGGTCCACCTCCTCCGGTGGTTTCTGGAAATCCGCATGCATGGCCGCCTGGATGTCCGATCTGCGCTTCAACACTTCTCTGTACAAGCTTTCGAGCCGCCGGATTCGGGCCTTGGCCGACAGCGCGCGTTGGGCGGTTCGTCGTGCCTGCAAGCGGTCGAACGCTGCGGTGAGCTCAGCGACCGAACAAGAATCGGCGGCGGTGGGAACGGTCATGGTCATGAAGAGTGAACAATCGATGTTTCGCAAAAGTTGACGGGGCGTTCGCGGAAAATACGCGAATTTTGTGGCATGCAATCGTTTTGGAACCAGCGGTACACCGAAGAGGAGGCCGCATACGGCAAGGCGCCGAATGCCTTTTTGGCCGAGGCCCTTGGCCAACTTCGTCCGCAGTGGGATGCAACACCGAGTCTGCTGTTGCCTTGCGATGGCGAAGGCCGAAATGCCGTGTGGGCCGCGGGGGAGGGATGGAATGTGTCCTCGTTCGATTACAGCGACGCTGGGGTGCGAAAGGCCCAGCAATGGGCAACGGAAGCTGGAGTGACCATCGATTGTCAGGTCGCGGACGCGCACGCGTTTGTGCCGAATCAGCCGGCGGATGTGGTGGCGCTCATTTTTGCGCACATGCCGGCGGACTTGCGGGCGGCTTTCCACAAGCGGGCGGCGACGTGGGTGCAGCCGGGTGGCTTTTTGATTTTGGAGGGCTTTCATCCAGACCAAATCCACCACAACCACCCCTCCGGCGGCCCCAAACAATTGGACATGCTGTTCACCCCCGCGTTGCTTCGAAAGGACTTCGAAGACACATCGGGCCTGAAGATTTTGTCGCTCGAAGCCGTGGAAACCACCCTGGACGAGGGGCCGTTCCACAGCGGTTCCGCTTCGGTCGTCCGAATGATTGCCCAGAAACCAGTGGAGGCATGAGCGGGTGCGAGTGGCGGATGCAGGTCAGGCTGGCGATGGTTGTGGTGGCGATGCTGGTGGTGGCGGTGCCGGATTTGGCGAGCCAAATGCCCCAGCCCACCCTGACGGCTGCGGAAGAAAAGGCCCTGCGCGGCGCGGCACCCCCTGCGGAGATTGTGGACACGGCTGTTTTTGTGCGGGTCAGCAAATTCAATGTCCAGTTTTCCCAGGTGCACTTGAGCAATTGGGCCGCCGGTGGACAAAGCAACCTGTCGCTGATCACCAAATTTGATCAAACGTTTGAATACGACAAGCGCCGTTTTGGATGGGACACGGAGATGCATGCGGCATTCGGGTTGTTGCACCGGCCGGATGACGCCGTGTTCATCAAGACCGATGACCGGGTTGAATTGGCGACAAAGGTGGGCTACCGATTGACGGCCAATGGCTTCATGACGTTCATGGCGAGTTTCCGTTCCCAACTCGCGCCAGGCTACGCCATGGTCGATGGCTTGCCGGACAGGGGGAATTTGGTCTCCAATTTCATGGCCCCCGGCTACGCAGTGATGGCGGCGGGGATGGATTACAAGAACGCAGAGCGCAAGCTGACCTTGTTCATCGCCCCCGTGACTTACAAGGCGACTTACGTGCAAGACGATTCCTTGTCCTCGATCGGGGCTTTCGGTGTGGAACCTGGCGAACGCTCCCGACACGAGCTCGGCGGGTACGTCAAAGTGGGTTGGAACACCAAGGTGGTCGAAAATGTCGATTACGCCGTGCGATTGGATTTGTTCTCGAATTATTTGGTGAATCCCCAAAACATCGATGTCTTCACCGACCACACCTTGACCCTGAAGGTGAACAATTATTTGTCCACCACAGTGTCGGCCACCATGATTTACGACGACGATGTGAACCTGTTGTTGGAGGACGCTGTTCTCGATGATGAGGGCAATGTGGTCACACCGGCGAGAAATGGCCCAGGCCTGCAACTCAAGGAAGTTTTGTCGGTGGGGTTCTCCTTGCAGTTCTGAAAGAGGTGCGAATCCTGAATTGTGACGGCCGCACTATTTTCGCGGCATGAAAGCATTTGTATTTCCCGGTCAAGGTGCCCAATTCCTTGGGATGGGCAAGGACATCTTCGAGGCATCCGCTGTCGTTCGCGAGCGGTTCGCCGTGGCCAAGGACATTCTCGGATTCGACATCGCAGAAACCATGTTTCACGGCACAGAAGAGGCGCTGAAGCAAACGGCCGTGACGCAGCCTGCCATTTTTCTGCATTCGGTTTTGTTGGCAGAAGCGATGGGAAACGCGTTTGTACCGGATGTGGTGGCCGGGCACAGTTTGGGCGAGTTTTCTGCCCTTGTGGCGGCAGGCGCGATGCGCTTTGAAGATGGATTGAAATTGGTTTCGGAGCGCGCCCTGGCCATGCAAGCGGCGTGCGAAGCCACACCATCGACCATGGCCGCTGTGCTGGGTTTGGAGGATGATGTTGTCGAAAAGGTTTGCGCCCAAACCCCCGGTGTGGTCGTGGCTGCCAACTACAACTGTCCAGGACAGCTTGTGATTTCAGGAGAAGTCCCCGCCGTCGAAGCTGCCTGTGCTGCATTGACAGAAGCTGGAGCGCGCCGGGCGTTGATGCTCCCAGTGGGGGGTGCATTCCATTCGCCATTGATGGAGCCAGCTCGAGAGCGGTTGGCCGCTGCCATCGCCAACACCACCATCGAATCGCCCCGATGTCCGATCGTGCAAAACGTCACGGCCTCACCCGAGACAAACCCAGACACGATTCGCGAAAACCTGATGGCTCAATTGACCGCCCCTGTTCGATGGACGCAATCGATGCACAAAATGATGGAAATGGGCGTTGAAGAAGCCGTAGAGGTCGGGCCTGGCAAGGTCTTGTCCGGGCTGTTCAAAAAGGTGGATCGGCGGTTCGCCGTATCGAGCGGAGCGATCGGCGCTGCATAGTTGAGCTGGACCGGGCCGACATGAAAAGGGCGGCTATCCCGGGATCGGGGGCCGCCCTTTTGCTGTCGTGTGTTTCTGTGTTCTGTGCCTGGCCGTTCCGCAGACGGTGAATTCATGCCAAATCCGCCAGTCCGCTGTGCAACGCCATCACCTCATGCTCTGCCGCATGGAGGGCTTGTTTGAGCTCCGCGTTCTCGCCGCGCAACTCATCGACCCGGCGTTGGGTCAGTGCCAATTCCTTTTTCAGACGCACAAATTCGCGGAGCGTGGCAGCACGTTCCGTTTTCGCAGTTTCGAGGAGGGTCAGCAGTTCATCCATGTTGTGCGCAAGATAGGGTTGGGACGGGGGCGCCCACAGGGGGGTGGCTTCAGAACTTATTCACGAAGCAACGGTGAATTGCACACAAATCAGGCGCGTTGCATCCGGCGCTGCCCGATGATGAGCCCGATCATGGCCACCACGGCGAAGATGCCGCAGAATGCATAAGCGGAACTGATTTGGCCCAAATCGCCAGCATACCAGTTCCCCGAAAGCACGGCCCCAAACCCGATGCCAAGCTCCAAGCTCATGAGCATCGTCCCGAGTGCGAGGGCGACTTTCCCCTCCCTGGCGAGGTCCGCCGTCCAAGCGAAAATCGTCGGCATGTTGATGCCCACGGACATGCCATAAATGATGGCGCCCAACGTGGCCACCACAGAGGTCTGAGCCAAGGAGAAGGTCCACATGCCGAGGGCGAGCATGGCCGTTCCGATGATCATCAACGGAACGCGTCCGTGCCTGTCAGAGGCCTTGCCGGCGACAAAACGCATGGCGATGGACGCTGCGACCACAATGGTGTTGAACGAGCCTTTGTAGACATAGCCCAGGGATTCGACAAAATCCGGTGTCAGGGTCAAAAAAGTACCAAAGGCGAAGGCGACGGGCAACAACGTGAGGGCGGAAGGCCAAGCTGACCAGTCCAAACTCGCTCCCTTGAAAACATTGAGGTCCGACCAACGGGTTCTTCGAGAAACGGCCAGGCTTTCGGGCAACCGCATGGTCATCAACAAGGCAGCCACCCCCAATGCCGACGAGGCCATGAACATGGCATTGTAGCCAAACTCAACGGTGAGCCAACTGCCCAGAGCGGGCCCTGCGGCCATGCCGGCATTGCCAGCCACCCCCAAATACCCAAGGGCCTCTCCCCTTCTCGCCAACGGGGTGATGTCCGTGAGGTACGCCGTTGTGCCCGTCGGCCGAAACCCGGTGCTGAGGCCATGGAGCAGGCGAACGGCCAAGAATGCCACAACGGCAAATGGCATCCCATGGACATGTTCGGCCTGTTCGGGGGCGATGGTGCCGACGGCGATGTACCCCAAGCCCGCCAGAGCTGCCACCCATGTCCCGAACATCATCACCGGACGACGGCCGGCAGCGTCTGCAATTCGACCGCTGAAAAAACGACTTACAAATGCCCCAATCGTGAACAAGCCCACAATCCAACCGATCAAATCCGGTCGGCCGAGACCCCTCAAATAAGCGGGCAATTCCGGCATCACCATGCCAAAGCTGGCCATGAACAACACAGTGCTTGAACTCAGGAGCCAAAAGCGGGGGCTGAACAATTCGCCAGAAGCTGCTGCAGAGGTCGGAGAGGTGGGCTTCAAATCGCGGCAAAGGTAGGGCCCGCGGGCGTCGTGACCTATCTTCGGTGCATGGCATATCCGGCAAAGATTTTGCTCGCTTGGGGCGAGGCCATTTCGGGCGATGAGGCATTCCGTTCCTACCTCATGACGCACGGATTCGAAGAGCTCGGCCTCTTCTGTTTTGCATTGCACCATGACGCAAAGTCTCGAACGTGGTTGATGACCGAAGGTTTCCCCCACCTGATGGCCTTGATCCGCGGAGCGGAAGGAGACCAAGACGCTGTGGGGTGGCTGACACGTCACGGCTACACGAATTTGGTCGGCGTGGCTCGCGGAGCGGACAATGATGACGACGCCATTCGGAGTTTGATGGCGAGGGGAGAAAGGGAGTGGGCGGGTTTGGCACTGAAAATTCGATCGGTCAAGAATGCCATCGAAGCGGACAACGCCGACATCCACAAGATTTCACGAAACTGAAGGCGGCTTGGGCGCAGACACGGATTACGTATAGACCAAGTGGCTGATGCTCTCTGTTGTCAGGTGCTCATTTGCCAGGCGCAACAAGTCCTCTGCCTTCACTGCCTCGATGGCCGCGAACAGGGTTTGCAGGGATTCAACTCGGTCGTACAACAGAAGGCTCTTCCCCAGCCCTGACATCAAACTGCCACCAGAATCTTGTGAAAGCGCAATGTGGCCAGTGACTTGCCGCTTCAAGTCGTGCAACGCGCGGGTGCCCAACTTCTGTTCACGAGCCGCCTTGAGTTCCTTCATCACCAGCCGCTCGGCTTTCCCCCGAGACTGCTCATCGGTTCCGAAATACACCGAAAACAGGCCCACATCCGTGTAAGGCGTGTAGGAACATTCGACGTGATAGGCCAATCCGTGGCGTTCTCTCACCGACAAACTCAACCGGTTGTTCATCGTCGGTCCGCCGAGGTAATTCGCCAAGAGGCTCAAGCCCAGGCGATCGGGGTGATCGGCACCTGGCACCAGGGTGCCCATCAAATGGTGAGCCTGGTGAAGATTTTTGCTCTCCCGCTCGTCAAATGCCGGGAGCGGTTCAACTGCCTGACGCTCTGGTCTCGGCATGTTGCTGCCGCTGCGTGTCCCAAGGTGTTTGTCCAACAAACGCTTCACTTGTCGCCAAGGGCGATCCGACACCACGCTGAACACCATGTGGGACGGGTTGTACAACCGGCAGACAAACCCCAATAGGCTCTCCCGCGTCATCGCCTTGACGCTCTCAGGCGTGCCCAAAATGTTTCCTGCCATTGCATGGCCCGCAAAAATTTTGGCCTCAAAGTCGTCAAAAATGGCGTCGCCCGGTTGATCCAAATACGCATGCAACTCATCGAGGATGACCACGCGTTCTTTTGCCAGTTCGCCCTCGGGAAACGTCGCCTCAAACCCAATGTCAGCGATCAACTCCACAGCCCTTTCGAGGTGCTCGCCCAAAAAACTGGCATGCAACCAAGTCTCCTCCTTCGTGGTGTAGGCATTGAATTCTCCACCGACGCTGTCCAGGCGGTTGAGCACGTGAAACGACCTGCGCTTTTTCGTCCCTTTGAACAACATGTGTTCAATGAAATGCGCAGCACCTTCTTCGCCACAAGCTGCCAGTTCGTCGCGGGTGCCTGCAGGGATGATCAAGCCACAATGGCTCACCGGGCGAGCCGTCTGCCGATAAATGACACGCATGCCATTTTCCAGACGATCAATCACCAAATTCTCCTCAGCCTGCAAGGCTGCCAATCCCGAACTCGTGGCCAGTTTCCTCATGTCATCCTTTTCTTGATTCTGGCCTGCGCCGGCTTGTTGTTGTCCATACCAAGAAACACCCTCACGCCCCCGTCTATCCGCTGCGCTGATCAGAATGGCAGGTCGTCGTCGTCGTCTGCCGGACCAAAGTCTGGCGGCGTCGTCGGGATCGGCGGAGCATCTTGAGCAGGCGGAACCTGTTGCGCCCCTCCACCCGCGTCGGCAGTCATCGGCTCCACCCGCCAAGCATTCAAGTCCACGTAATAATTCCCGTTGTATTCGCGTCCACGAACGTCGAACTTCACATTGACGATGCTCCCTTCTTGCACGCCACTGAGCTGCTCCGATTTTTCTTTCAACGCAGAAAACTTCAAATCCTGCGGATACTGCTCTTGCGTGGTGATGACGAAATCCCGCTTGTAAAAGCCACTGGGGAAATCCTGCTGGTCAAAAAGCTTCTTGACGGTTCCTTTGATCTCAAACGACATGACTCAAAGGTACGAAGGGAAGGACAGCAGGTGGTGATCAGCCTGCATTGAATGCGAGCAAAGTTTTCCATGCTCGATTCACATCGCCATTGTGAATTTCTCGCTGGGCCTGCTGGTGAAGCGCCAGCTCCAAAGCCGCACCTGCCCCCTCATGGGTCATGAAAAGATCCGCGAGCTCCATCAACTTGTGCTCATTCACTTCTGTTTCGTCAGGGCATTCGGCGAAAGTGGCGAGTTGGGCCAAATCAGCGCCAGTCAAAACCGTGCTTTGACGAATGTCCTCAGGCAATTCATCCACCCCCATACCGACCACCGTCAAGGGCTTGGGCACTTCGAACAACGCCTCACCGCTTGCCCGGACATAAGCATTGCCACCACAACGGCCGACCAAATCCAACTTCCAAGGATCCACGGAGGCATCTGTGGCCATGACATCTGAGCGGAAGTGCATGCGAAGCACTTCACAAACCACGAGCGAACCCGCTCCTGGCGCTTCTGCCAAATCCTCCACCCGCATGACCCTGCACTCGAGCGAGACGGGACTCTCCGCCACCCGTGGTGGGCGAACGCAATCCGCAGGCAACGGGGTCAGTCCTGACTTTTTGAACTCGTCTACCCCCTCGGCGAAATCGGATGAAGCCAGGCTGCATGCATGAACCATGTCGAAGTCGACGAGGTTGATCACCACTTCAGCCACGACCTTCACATTCTCATAGGTGTGTTTTGTCGAGCCATCCCGTCCTCTTCGGGCGGGACTGAAAATCACAACAGGGGGCGCCGCTGAAAACACATTGAAGTAACTGAATGGGGCCAAATTGGGTCTGCCTTGCGCATCGATGGTGGAGGCCAATGCAATGGGACGAGGGGCAATCCCGCCAAGCAGCAAACCGTGAAGGACGCGGGTTTCAAGCGCCTTTGGATCAAAGGAGACGTGGCTGTGTTCTGAACTCATTTCCTCCAATCATTTGGTCTCCTTCTGACGCAAAGTCTTCGACAGCTCCTCAGCCGAAACCATGACCTTTTCTTTCAAAGCGCCTTTGAAGGACTGGATGCGTTCCAGCAAGTCCGGGTCTGCAGCTGCCACAATCTGCGCAGCAAGGATGCCAGCATTGCGGGCGCCATCCAAAGCAACTGTGGCCACTGGCACACCGGCGGGCATCTGCAAGATGGACAGAACGGAATCCCAACCATCAATGGAATTCCTGCTCTTGACAGGCACGCCGATGACCGGCAAGGGGGTGACGGAAGCCGTCATGCCCGGCAAGTGGGCCGCACCACCAGCACCTGCAATGATGACTTTGAGCCCACGGGCAGCGGCTTCGGAAGCGTAGGTCATCATTCGCTCTGGGGTGCGATGTGCAGAAACAATCTCGACTTCGTAGGAAACGGCGAGATGGTCGAGGGCTTCGGCCGCTTCTTGCATCACCGGCCAATCACTGGCGCTGCCCATAATGATGCCCACGGTGGGCGAAAGGGATCGCGAGATCGACATCAATTGTTCGGGTTGCGGCGCTCCATCTCATCGCGAATCTGGGACGCCCGTTCATAATCTTCTCTGCCGATGGCTTCATTCAGCTCCGTCTGCAACTCCTCGATGGACTTCGCTTTCGCCGGCGCTTCCTCCTGTTCTTCCTCCTCAATTTCCACGTCGAACAAAGGATCCTCATCATCCTCTTCTTGGTTGTCGATCCCGGCAGATTCTAGAACGGACTCGTAACAGCGAATCGGGCATTTGAATCGGCAGGCCAAGGCAACTGCATCGCTCGGACGCGCATCGATTTCTTCGGTTTTGGATCCGTTGGAGCAGATGAGTTTGGCATAGAAGATGCCCTCGACCATGTTGTAAATCAGCACTTCCTCCACTGTCAGCCCAAACATCTCAAAAGCACTGTGAAACAAATCGTGCGTCAAGGGCCGCGAGGCTTTCATGTTCTCCATCTCGATGGCGATGGCCTGTGCCTCCGGCGAACCGATGACAATGGGCAGCCGCCGAGTGCCAGACAATTCACCCAACACCAATGCATAAGCGCCTGAAGAACTGCCGCTCAGAGCAATGTCCACAATTTCCAATTCAACCTTCTTCATCCAAACCGGTTTTTGCAGTCCGCTGCAACAAGAAGCGAAGGTAGTCACCCGCTATTGGATGAGCATCATCGCAGGGAAAGAATGTGTGCACCCAGCGCCGACTCAGTGACCGAGGGCCTTCGCTGCAGCGGTCAGCTTGGGAAGCACCTCAAAAGCGTCCCCGACGATGCCGTAATCCGCGGCTTTGAAAAAAGGCGCTTCTGGGTCGGTGTTGATGACAACGATGACTTTGGATTGGTTGACTCCAGCCAAATGCTGAATCGCCCCACTGATCCCTGCGGCAATGTAAAGATTGGGCCGAATGGTGATGCCGGTTTGGCCGACGTGCTCGTGGTGAGGTCTCCAACCGATATCGCTCACTGGGCGACTGCAGGCAGTGGTGGCGCCCAGGGCTTGGGCCAATTCCTCGACGATGCCCCAGTGCTCGGGGCCTTTCAATCCTCGCCCTGCTGACACCACCAATTCTGCTTCAGGCAATGGAACCATGTCCTCTCCGCCTGTCTCTGCCGGAGCTGTCACCCTGACCCTCGCCGGACCGACCTCAGCGTCAAAACTTTCGACCGCTGCATTGCCCGACCCAGCAGCCACACCAAAAGCATTCGGCGTGATGGTGTATACGGCCTTTTCTGTCGTCACCTCCACTTCCGCCATGGCTTTGCCCGAGAACACATTGCGTCGCACCGCTCCCCCATCGGGCAGTGCGGTCACACCGCTGACCAACCCAGCCCCCAAACGCACAGCAACCCGCGGAGCGACAGCGCGCCCCGTGTGGTCGTGCGACATCACAACGATTGTCGCCCCGCATTCGTCTGCGGCAGCAGCCGACAAACGCGCAAGTTGCCCCTCATCCCCCAGAGCTTCCGACCTGTGCAAGACCTTGTCCACACCCACATTGCCCAAGCCCCCATCTCCTGTGAGGGAACCAGCGACAACCGCCACAGATGGAACGCCCAGGGTCTTCGCCATTGCCGAGCCATAGCTCGCTGCCTCGAGACTGGCCTTGTTCGCCAAGCCCTCTTTCGTGTTGATTATCGTTAAAATCGCCATATCAAATCACTTTTGCTTCCTCTCGCAAGAGACGAATGAGTTCTTCCGCTGATTCTGCAGGAATCATTTTGCAATCCCCTTTCGCCGGCGGGAGGGCAAACACCCGCACTTTCGTGCCCAACGCTGCCTCTGCCGGCGACTCCACCACCAAGGGCTTCGAGCGAGCACTCATGATGCCGCGCATGTTCGGGATGCGCTGTTCCGCCATCCCCTTGGCCGCGCTGACCACCATGGGCAAAGAACCCTCGACGGACTCATCCCCACCGGCGACTTCCCGCTTGAGTTTGGCCAAATCCCCCTCGATTTCCAACGACGTTGCCAAGGCCACAAATGGCAAATCCAACAATTCCGCAACCATCCCCGGGACAACCGATCCGTTGTGGTCAATCGTTTCCTTGCCAAACATCACCAAATCGTACCCCTTCCCCTCCGCGTGCGCAGCGATCAAACGCGCCACCTGCATGCTGTCCACTGGCTCGGCATCGATGCGAATCGCATCGTCTGCTCCGATGGCCAATGCCTTCCGAATCACAGGATCACAGGATGCTCCGCCCACTGTTAAGGTGGTGACGCTTCCCCCCCCGCTCTCCTTCAACTCGACGGCCCGAACGAGCGCGTACCACTCATCGTAAGGATTGACAATGAATTGAACGCCCGACTCGTCAAAAGCCGTATTGCCGTCTTTGAAAGCAATGCGACTGGTGGTGTCCGGGGCTTGGCTGATGCAAACAAGAATTTTCATTTTTGTTGTCTTGTGGCGCGAAGTTAATGCGCTTGCCCCCCTCGAACACCACGCAATGGCATGGAATGCATTTTCTGTTCCTCCAACATTTGTGAAACCCTTACCTTTGCCCCCCAAAATCAAACACATCGGACATGAGAGAGGTACAATTCCGGGAAGCTGTTGCAGAGGCCATGAGGGAAGAAATGCGTCGCGATCAGAACGTTTTCCTCATGGGTGAAGAGGTCGCGGAATACAACGGAGCGTACAAGGCTTCGAAAGGCATGTTGGACGAATTTGGCCCGGAACGTGTGATTGACACGCCGATTGCCGAGCTGGGTTTCAGCGGCATTGCTGTTGGGGCTGCGATGAACGGGCTTCGGCCGATTGTGGAGTTCATGACTTGGAATTTTGCGATTCTTGCTGCAGACCAAATCATCAACCACGCCGCCAAAATGCTTCAAATGTCAGGCGGCCAGTACAACGTGCCGATTGTCTTCCGGGGGCCCAACGGCCAAGCGGGGCAACTCGCTGCCACCCACAGCCAGTCCTTTGAATCGATGTACGCCTCCATCCCCGGATTGAAGGTCGTCACGCCTTTCACTCCTTACGAGGCAAAAGGCCTCTTGAAGTCGGCGATTCGCGACAACGACCCGGTCTTGATCATGGAGTCCGAAAAGATGTACGGTGACAAAGGCCTCATCCCGGACGGCGAATACCTCGTCCCCATCGGCAAAGCAAACATTCGTCGCCAGGGCGATGCATGCACCATTGTGTCCTTCGGCAAAATCCTCAAAACCGTTCATGCCGCAGCGGATGAATTGGCGAAGGAGGGTGTGGAGGTGGAAATCATTGATTTGGTCTCCATTCGTCCCCTCGACATCGATACAATCGTTGAAAGCGTCAAGAAAACAAATCGCCTGGTCATCGTGGAGGAGAGCTTCCCCGTGGCCAGCATCAGCAGTGAAGTGGCCTATCGCGTGCAGCGCCATGCGTTCGACCACCTCGATGCACCGATTCGTCGCCTCTGCCAAAGCGACACGCCTTTCGCATTTGCCCCCACGCTGATTGACGAGGCATTGCCTCAGGTCGCTGACATCATGGAGGCTGTCAAAAGCGTCACGTACGTGGCCTGATGCCAGAAGCCAAACGCAAGGCTGAAAGACTGAAAGAAAGAACGAAAACAACCTAACGATAACCGCGCCGAAATGCGGCGCAACACACTACGACCTATGGACAAAATGATGTTGTATCTCGTCCCTGGCCTCGCCTTGCTCGGCTTGGTGGTAATGGCCATTCAATCTGCTTGGGTACGCAAACAAGACGCAGGTGAAGCCCGGATGGCAGAAATTGCCAAACACATTCATGAAGGCGCTTTGGCCTTTCTCAAGGCGGAATACCGCATTCTGGCGATTTTCGTCGTCATTGCAGGCGCCTTGCTCGGGTTTGTTTCCACCATCGTGCCCACCACCCATTGGCTCATTGTTGTGGCCTTCGTTATTGGCGCCGTTTTTTCGGCCCTCGCTGGCAACATCGGCATGCGCATCGCCACACAGGCCAATGTTCGGACCACCCAAGCAGCCCGCACTTCCCTTGCCCAAGGCCTGAAGGTTTCCTTCACCGGCGGCATGGTGATGGGTCTCGGGGTTGCTGGCCTTGCGGTCTTTGGGCTGAGCGTGATTTTCATCATTCTGCTCTTCAAATTCTCAGGCGGTGCTTTTTCGAACGTGGAAGACATGACTGTCATTTTGGAGGCACTCGCTGGCTTCTCGCTCGGGGCTGAGTCCATCGCGCTCTTCGCACGCGTTGGCGGTGGCATCTACACGAAAGCGGCCGACGTCGGCGCTGACCTCGTGGGAAAGGTGGAAGCCGGCATTCCTGAGGACGACCCCCGCAACCCCGCCACCATCGCCGACAACGTAGGCGACAATGTGGGTGACGTTGCCGGCATGGGCGCTGACCTCTTTGGATCTTATGTCGCCACCGTTCTTGCTGCGATGGTTTTGGGCAACGCGGTCATCCGTGGCACAAATCCAAATGGCCTTGACGATGCGTTCGGCGGCATGTCCACCATCCTCCTGCCCCTCGTCATCGCTGCCCTCGGCATCGTCTTTTCCATCCTCGGCGGCATGATCATTCGCGTCAAAGAAGGTGCGAAGGAAAGCGACGTCCAAGCAGCACTCAACCGCGGCAACTGGGGCTCGATTCTCTTGACCGCTGTTGCATCCTTTTTCCTCATCCAGTGGATGCTTCCCGCCACAATGAACATGAGCGAAATCGGCGGCGCCATCGCCATCGAGTTCACATCATTGGATGTTTTCTATGCGGTGATTGTGGGATTGGTGGTCGGCGGCGTCATCAGCGTCATGACCGAACACTTCACAGGATTGGGCAAAAAGCCCGTCTTGGGCATCGTTCAAAAGTCATCTACTGGCGCAGCAACGAACATCATTGCTGGTTTGGCGACGGGCATGATTTCCACCTTCGGCCCCATTCTGCTTTTTGCAACTGCGATTTACACAGCCTATGCATTCGCCGGATTCTACGGCGTGGCGATTGCTGCCTCGGCCATGATGGCCACCACGGCAATGCAATTGGCCATCGACGCATTCGGCCCTATTGCTGACAACGCTGGCGGCATTGCGGAGATGAGCGAACTCCCCGACGAAGTCAGGGAACGCACGGACATCCTCGACTCCGTCGGCAACACGACTGCGGCCATCGGCAAGGGCTTCGCCATTGCCTCTGCTGCCTTGACTGCCTTGGCCTTGTTCGCCGCCTACGTCGAATTCACCGGCATCGACGGCATCAACATTTTCAAAGCGAACGTCTTGTCTGCGCTCTTCATCGGCGGGATGGTCCCCGTTGTTTTCTCCGCATTGGCCATGAATTCTGTCGGCAAAGCTGCCATGGAGATGGTCAAAGAAGTTCGCCGACAGTTCAAAGAAATTCCGGGCATTATGGAGGGCACTGGCACACCGGAGTATGGCAAGTGCGTGGACATTTCGACTCAAGCGGCTTTGCGTGAAATGATGCTCCCTGGCGCCATGACCATCGCCTTTCCTTTGGCAATCGGGTTGTTGCCATTGCTCTTCGGCATGCCCCACGCTTGGGCCGCCGAAACCCTTGGCGGTTACATGGCAGGCGTCACGGTGAGTGGTGTCCTCTGGGCGATCTTCCAAAACAACGCCGGTGGCGCTTGGGACAACGCCAAGAAGTCCTTCGAGGCAGGTGTGGAAATCGACGGAAAAATGACCTTCAAGGGTTCGGATGCCCACAAAGCGGCCGTCACTGGCGACACTGTCGGCGATCCATTCAAAGACACCTCAGGTCCGTCAATGAACATTCTGATCAAATTGACATGTCTTGTCGGCCTTGTCATCGCCCCGATTCTCGGCGGCCATGGCGATGCCGGTCACGCTGAAGCAGAGAACGATGCCACACCTCAACCGCGGGTTGAGGTTGTGGACTCGTTCTAAGAGAACGAAGAGAGGAGAGAGGAGAGAGGAAAGAGGAGGGAGGCGGGTCCTCGGTCCGGCTTACTGCGCTGAGAGGGAATCGATAGGAAGGAAAATGGCGAGGTTCGCCTCACCCCTTCCCTACCGATTCCCTCTTTGTTTTTCATGCCGCGCAGAAGACGTGCAGAATTCGAGAAGAACGAGAGAGCGGACTGCGAGATGTCTTCACCTACGCATCCTGGTTGCACTGGTTGCCCCGGTTCTCCGGTTCCTTGGTCAACCTGGTTCCCTGGTCAACCTGGTCACCCTGGTTCCTTGGTTGTTTCGTTAGTCGAACAGACTGTGGATTTGGCCGTCGATGCTCTCAATGATGCGGCCCAAATCCTCCTGAGATTCGTGGAAGCGGTTGTCGTCAATGTCAATGATGAGGAGCTTGCCTTTGTCGTAGGTGCTGATCCAAGCCTCGTACCGCTCATTCAAGCGATTGAGATAGTCCAAACGAATGGCTTCCTCGTATTCCCGACCCCGGCGCTGGATGTTCTCCACGAGCTTTGGGACCCCTGCTCTGAGGTAAATCAACAAATCTGGAGCCGAGATGAATTGTTCCATCAACTCGAAAAGTGCCTGGTAATTGTCGAAATCCCGAGTGGTCATCAGCCCCATCGCATGAAGGTTGGGCGCGAAAATGTGGGCGTCCTCGTAAATGGTGCGGTCTTGCACCACCTTTTGGCCTGATTGCTGAAGATCCGCAATCTGCGCGAATCTCGAGCGCAAGAAGAAGACCTGGAGATTGAAGGACCATCGCTGCATGTCCTTGTAAAAATCGTTCAGGTAAGGATTGTCATCGACTTGCTCAAAATGAGGCGTGTAGCGGTAATGCTTCGCCAAGAGCGTGGTGAGCGTCGTTTTTCCTGAACCGATGTTTCCTGCGATGGCAATGTGCATGTTTCCGAGCTTGAGGGGGTGAAATTAGGGGTTTTCACCCCTGCAGACCAAATCCAACCCGCCCCGCCCCTGCCGTCTTATCAACAACCTCGGCCGTGCGGAATTCGGGTGAGGCAGCCGATGGGCGCGGAGCGAAGTCGGACAGGGCGAGGACGGCTTCGAGGGTCGTGCGTTGGTTGCTCAGCCGTGGCACCTTGTGCTGACCGCCGACCTTGCCCCGGGCGCGAAGCCACATCTCAAAAGTGCCCGACGAGACGATGTGGATGCGCGGGGCCGACATGGCAAGGCCAGCCGTGCGTTTGGCGGCATAGTCAGAGTTGAGGCGTTGGAGCGCGGCATCAAGTTCAGCTGTGAATTGGACCAAATCTCGCGGTGCCGCGTCGAACTCAATGGCCCACTCATGGCCGCCCGTCCGTTCCGTAGACATGAAGACGGGTGCCACCGTGTAGTCACGAATGCTCGATGAAGTGAGGTCGGAGGCATGTCGGATGGCGAGATCGGTTTGGCCCACCATCAGTTCCTCCCCGAAGGCATTCAGGCACATCGAAGTGCGGCCCACCACCTGCATCCGGAAAGGGAACTTTTCTGTGATCCGAACCACATCCCCAAGCGCATATCGCCACAAGCCCGCATTCGTGGAAATCACCAAAGCATAGGACTCCCCCACTTCCAGCTCGCGCAACTCCAGGGTCTGTGGTTCCTCAGCTTCCCACTCCTCGCGTGGCATAAACTCGAAATGGATGCCATAATCTGCCATGAGCAGCATGTCATCCGCACCGATGCGGTCCTGAAGGCCGAAAAAACCTTCTGAAGCGTTGTAACTCTCCATGAAACTCACCGGCGAACGGGACGCACCGATGAGCTCCTGAAAGTTTCGGCGATATGGCCCAAAGCTGACGCCGCCATGCATGTACAATTGCAAATCCGGCCAAACCTCCCCGAGAGAATCGGCACCTGACAGTTCGAGAATGCGCTTGCCGATCACCAGCATCCAACTCGGAACACCCGACAAACTCCGAACATCCTCCTTCATGGTGGTTCGAGCCATCGCATCCACCTTCTCCGTCCAATCGTCCATCAAAGCGATCTTTCGGCCGGGTGTGCGTCGGGCCTCCACCCAAGCTGGCAAGTTGCGAATGATGATCGCACTCAAATCTCCTGTGTATCCTCCTGAGCCGTCCTCGTGCAATGCGGAGGAGCCCCCCAAGGCCAGATGCTTGCCCTCGTAAAGCCTGGCTTGGGGAACCGCAGCGCAGTACATGGCGAGCAAGTCCTTGCCCCCTTTGTAATGACAGCTGTGCAACGCCTCAGCGGTGACGGGAAGGAATTTGCTTCGATCGCTGGTTGTCCCGGAACTCTTCGCAAACCAAGAGATTTTCCCCGGCCAAATCACATCTGACTCTCCCGCCCGTGCCGCCTCAATCCAAGGTTTGAACTCGTCGTACGTGCGCACGGGCACGCGGGATTTGAATTCCCGGAAGTTCTTGACATCATGCAAACCGTGTTCGGCCCCAAACCGGGTGCTTTTTCCTTGTTGCAAGAGCATGGTAAACACTTGACGCTGCGCCTCTACAGGCGCCCGCCTCGTGGCTTCAATGTCCGCCATCCGTCTGCGGATGAACCAATTGAACAGGGAGTTGATCGGCTTTGTCGACATGCAATCGATGCCCTGGGCTGCAGCCCGACGGGCCTGACGAATCTACGAAAGATTGGCATCAACATGGTGCAACGCGCGGAACGTTCAAAACCGTGTTTGGCCTTCGGCGTCTCCTGCTGATGGGCGCACCAGGCCCCAACGCGTTTCAACTCATGATTTCGGACCCCAAACCCTCAATCGCCGAGACGCGCCCCCTTGGCCACCCTCGCCCCCCTGGTCTCCCTCGCCCCCCTAGTCTCCCTGGTCACCCTGGTCCCCCTAGTCACCCTGGTCCCCCTGGTCACCCCTGGTCACCCCTGGTTTCTCTGGAAAACCTTGGCCACCGCCCTCAAAGCCTGGTCCACCTCCTCTTCTGTCGTGTAACGGCTGAACGAAAATCGCACACTTGCGCGACTGGGATCGTGGAAGTTCAGGGCACGCAGAACATGGGATCCGAGGGTTGCGCCTGACGAACACGCGCTGCCGCCCGAACACGCAATTCCCTCCAAATCGAGGAGAAACAACGCCATGCCCGACTTCGGATGGGGTGGAAACTGGACATTCAAGACCGTGTAGAGCCGGTCCGCTTGATCACTGTTTCCGTTGAAGTGGATGTCTGGAAAGATGTCGCGCAAGCCGTTCGCCATTCGTGCCTTCATGGCGCGAACGTGCTGTTGATGGCCCGAGAGGTCCTTGTAGGCCAAGTCCATTGCCGCCGCGAGTCCCACGATGCCTGCGGTGTTTTCGGTCCCCCCACGGAGGGAACGCTCTTGGCCACCGCCCTCGATTTGGCCTCCAATCTTCACATCCTTGTGCACATACAAAAAGCCAACGCCTTTCGGGCCATGGAATTTGTGTGCGGCGCACGTGACGAAATGAACCGGCAAAGCTGACAAATCAAATGCATAATGACACATGGTCTGCACCGTATCGCTGTGAAACAGGGCATCATGTCGTCCGCACATCTCACCGATCGCCTGCAGGTCTTGCACCACAGCCACTTCATTGTTTGCATGCATCAGGCTGACGATGGTTTTGCCCCCATTGGGCTGCGACAGCAATTCCTCGAGATGGGCCAAATCGCACACGCCATCCGCCTCATGCCGCACGTGTTCGACGACAACACCATTGGACCTGGCGAGGGAGTCCGCGGTTTTGACGACGGCGCTGTGCTCGGCGGCCGATGTGATGATCCGGGTGCAACCGAGGTCACGGACGGCCGCGCGCAAGGCCAAATTGTCGGCCTCCGTGCCGCCCGAAGTAAAGACAATCGATGCTGGGCTGGTGTTGAGGTGGCGGGCGATGCGGCGGCGGGCTTGTTCCACCTGCACCTTGGCTCTGCGACCAAAAGCGTGGCTGGAGGATGGGTTGCCAAACGTATCGGCCAGCACAGGCACCATCGCCTCCACCACTTCCTTGGCAACCGGAGTGGTTGCTGCGTTGTCCAAGTACACGTTCATTGCGCGCCAGTTTCAGATTCGAAGAAGGACCGCAAAGAAACAAAAAAGGCAGCCGCCTCAAACGCCAGCGTCGCGCAAGAGCCCTTGCAATTCCAACTTGAAGCGGTCCCCGAGGGCTTTTGCCGCGTCGGATGAGGCGGCCTCGGCGTAGATCCGGATGATGGGTTCGGTGTTGCTGCGGCGAAGGTGCACCCAACCCTCGGCCAGATCAAATTTCACCCCGTCCACATCGTTGATGTCGGCCTCCGGGTGGGCATCGCGCAGGGCTGCCAATGCCTCGTCAACGCCGGTTTCCGGAAGGGCGAGCTTGTCCTTTGACATTTCGTAGTTCGGGTAGGTTGCCCGCAGCGCGGAAACTGTGCCTCCGAAGTCGCAAAGTTTGGACAAGAAGAAGGCCGTTCCCACCAGCGCATCTCGGCCGGCATGGGATTCCGGGTAAATCACCCCGCCATTGCCCTCGCCACCGATGACGGCGGCCGTGCTTCGGATGGCCTCAACGACGTTGACCTCACCGACGGCAGCGGCCGTGTACGCCCCGCCGTGGCGTTCGGTCACATCGCGCAACGCCCGAGTCGAACTCAAATTGCTGACCGTGTTGCCGCCACCCTCTCGTCCGAGGATGTAGTCGGCGACCGCGACGAGGGTGTACTCCTCACCAAACCAACCGCCCATCTCATCCACAAACGCCAGCCGATCCACATCCGGGTCGACGCTGATGCCCAAGTCGCAACCGTGATCGACGACGGCTTCTCTGAGGTCTGTCAAGTGCGCCGGGAGCGGCTCTGGGTTGTGCGCGAAATCACCTGTGGGCTCGCAATGGACAGGAATGACCTCGCAGCCGAGTGCCTTCAACAACATGGGCATGGCGATGCCGCCCGACGAATTCACCGCGTCGACTGCGACCTTGAAGCGGCGGGAACGGATGGCATCGGGCTGGGCATGTCGCAAGGCCAAGACATGGGCAACGTGCTGTTGAATCCAGTCTGTCCGCGTGGTGGTTTGGCCCAAATCATCCACCTCAGCATAGGGCGGCGCAGCATCGGCAAGCGCCAACACCCGCGCCCCGGATTCCGCAGAGAGAAACTCGCCCGTTGCATTCAACAATTTGAGGGCATTCCACTGCCTGGGATTGTGGCTCGCAGTCAGGATGATCCCGCCATCGGCCCCTTCTCCCGGCACGGCCAACTCCACGGTGGGGGTGGTGCTCAGGCCGCAGTCGATGACATCCACACCGCAAGCGGTCAGGGTGCCGACAATCAAGTCGCGCACCATCGGCCCGCTCAACCGCGCATCGCGTCCGATGACCACCAAGGGCCTGCGTCCCTCGCCTGCTGGCATTTGCTCCCGCAACCAAGCACTGTAACCCGTCGCAAAACGCACCACGTCTGGTGGTGTCAAACCCGATCCTGCTGGACCACCAATGGTGCCGCGGATGCCTGAAATGGAAACGATCAACATGATTTGGCCTGCAAGTTAGAGCCAGAATCCCTGTCCATCGCAGTTCAAATGGTTGAAGAAATTCCGCATTTCTGTGAAAAACATGTTGAACCCAGCTTCCCCATCACGAACTTTGCATGCTTAGATTTGACGTTGAATGAACGAGGACGGACGCGCATATCCGAATGATGAAACCCTCGATGGGCTGGTGAAGCGCTTCGAGGCGATGATGGCTGAGGGGTCGTCCCAGTTCTTCGACGTTGAAGAGCTCGAGGACCTGATTGGTTATTATTTGGAGCAACGGGAGGTGCGCCGCGCGCAAATGGTGCTGAAGTACGCGGGGGACGTTTACCCGGGGCATTTGGCCTTCAAGCTGAAGAAAGCCCAAATCTTGGCCAACAACGGCAAGCATGTCAAGGCCGTCCCCATCCTCAAGGAACTCCTCGAAGTGGAGCCCACAAATGACGAAATCCATGTCACCCTGGGGTCCATCTACAGCCAGATGCAAGAGCACAAGCTCGCCATCCGGCACTTTCGAAAAGCGCTCGAATACGGCGACAGCGACTTGCGGAGAGACATGCACATCGAAGTGGCGCTGGAGTACGAGAACCTCGGGGATTGGCACCAGGCGATTCACTACCTGAAGAGTGCGTTGGAGGAAGACGCAACAAATGAGACAGCCGTCTATGAGCTGGCGTTTTGTTTTGACCAAACTGGGGCCTACGCCGCTGCCGCGGACTATTACCGCAAGTTTTTGGACGCACAGCCGTACAGCTTTGCTGCTTGGTACAGCCTCGGCAATGCCTTGCAGTCGAACGGCCGTTACCCGGAGGCCATTGAGGCCTATGATTTTGCCATTGCCATTGAAGACTCTTTCGGGCCTGCCTATTTGCAGAAAGCCGATGCGTTGTCTTCGATGGAACGGTTTGGTGATGCCTTGAATGTCTACCAAGAATCCCTGGAACACGAGCCCGCCTCGGCGAACACGATTTGCTACATGGGCGAGTGCTTCGAACGGATGGGGGATTTGGAATCGGCCGAGAAGTTCTACCGCGAATGCCTTGATCTGGACCCCCAGTTCAGCGATGCCTTTGTCGGGCTCGGCGTGCTCGCGGATTTGCGGTCTGATTTCACCACTTCGCGCTTGTTTTTTGAGCAGGCCCTTGAGTTGGATCCGGGCAACCAGGACTATCTGCTGATGCTGGGCACCACGTTGAAGAAGCTCGGGGAACACGAAGCAGCCGAAGCGCTGTTTGCCCGGAGCCTTTCCAACCACCCGCGGTTCCACGACATGTGGATCGAGCGGGTGGAAAACTGGCAAGCCCAGGGCCTGCACGAAGCGGCACTGACCTGCATCGCCGAGGCCCGAGCGCACATTCGCCGCGAGGCGCAGCTGCTCATCCACGAGGTGGTGAGCCTTTATGAATTGAAACGAGATGCGGCTGCGTTCCAAGTTTTGGAACAAGTGCTCATCCAACATTACGACGAAACAGAATCCCTGATCTCCCTCTGCCCTGCGCTTGCCAATGATGCGCGCTTTCTGGATCGGTATGATCGGTTCAAACCATGAACATGAACACAACCCTGCAACATCTCCCAGAACGCACATCGAAACCCCGATCGAATGGCCTCACCATGGTCATGGACAAGGGGCTCAGCCTGCGTGGTGCCGAAGACCTCATCGAAATCGGTGCGGACAAAGTCGATTTGCTGAAACTCGGGTTTGGCACTTCACTCATTTCGCATCGGATTGCCGAGAAGGTCGCTTTGTATCGCGAGGCCGGAATGGAGGTCTATTGTGGCGGCACCCTCTTCGAAGCCTTTTTCATTCGCGGCGAAGTGGACAACTACCTCCGGTTCATCGACAAGCTTGGCATCGAATGCCTCGAAGTGAGCGATGGATCCATGGTGATTCCGCATGACGAAAAGTGCGAATGGATCCAAAAGCTATCCAAGACCCACCGCGTGCTCTCTGAAGTGGGGTCCAAAGAGGCCGGCATCCTCATCAGCCCGAACAAGTGGATTCGGATGATGAAAAACGAATTGGAAGCGGGCAGCTGGAAAGTGATTGCTGAGGCTCGTGAAAGTGGCAATGTCGGCATCTACCGTCCGAATGGCTCGGCCCACGTTCAATTGATTCGCCGAATTCTGGCCAACGTCGCCTTGGAAGACATTCTGTGGGAAGCGCCGAAGAAGCCGCAACAAGTTTGGTTCATCAAAGAGTTCGGTGCGAATGTGAACCTCGGCAACATTGGACCTGATGATTTGATTCCCTTGGAGTGCCTGCGCCTAGGCCTTCGCGGAGATACCTTTTTTGAATACCTGCCGGAATCTTTGGCAGAAGGCAAGCGCCAGCTCGTCGACGCCGATGACGAGTGAGGCCATTCGCCAGTGAATTCCAGCATTTGTTTTTGACCGCCATGCCACTCGTTCCTGAAATCACCGTTGAAACGCTCGCCGAGTGGCGCGCCGAGGACAAACCCCATTTTGTTGTGGATGTGCGAGAAATCCACGAATACCAGACCAGCAACCTCGGCGGCAAGCACATCCCGATGGCGTTCTGCTTGTCACGTGCCGATGAGCTGCCGCAGGACAGACCCGTGATTTTCCACTGCCGATCCGGCCAACGCGCCGCCGCAGTGGTCAGCGCTGTGATTCAAAAGAAAGGCATGACAAACGTCTGGAATTTGAAAGGAGGCATCTTGGCTTGGAAGGAAGCCATGAATCCAGAATGGGAGGTGGCATGAAGGCGGATGACAACCACCCGCGACGCACGACAACAGGCGCTTGGGCCAGGGTGTATTTCCGGGGGATGGCGATGGGCGTAGCCGATTTGGTTCCCGGGGTTTCTGGTGGAACGGTGGCCTTCATCACTGGCGTTTACGATGAACTTTTGGGCACAATCGCAGGGTTGAAAGTGGGCCTTTTGGGCCAAATCTTTCGCGGACCCGGTACCCTCTCCTCCCGCCTGCAGCAGGTTTGGCAAGCCGCAAATTTGTCGTTTCTGGCGGTGCTGTTGGCTGGCGTCTTCACCTCTGTGGCTCTTTTTGCGGGACTGCTCCATCACCTGCTCGGGACACACCCCGAGATGTTGTGGGCGTTCTTTTTCGGCCTTGTTGCTGCCTCGATTCCTTTGGTGGGTCGGGAGGCCCACTGGGCTGCCCGCGAATGGGTGCTCGCTGCTGTCGGGGTCGCCTTGGCAGGATTCCTGACATCGCTTCCGCCAATGGCCGGTTCGGATGAGCCGCTGGTGCTTCTGGCCTGCGGCGCCGTGGCGATTTGCGCCATGATTCTTCCCGGCATCAGTGGGAGTTTCATCTTGCTGCTGCTGGGCGCTTACGGCGCAGTCATCGGCGCCATCAAATCGTTCGATGTGGTCCGAGTTGGAGCCTTCGGCATCGGAGCTGTGCTTGGGTTGTTGTCCTTCTCCCGCGTCCTTGACCGACTGCTGGAGCGGCGTCGGAACGAGACCATCGCCTTGCTCACAGGGTTTCTGTTGGGGTCACTCAACGCCTTGTGGCCTTGGAAAGAGCGACTGGAATTGTTGTACACCCACAGCGATGGGCGTGAAGAGTGGTTCAAACGCAACGCTTGGCCTGAAAACATCGATTCGCTGGAAATCGCTTCAGCCGCGGGGCTGGCCATTCTCGGTGCTGCCTTGGTCACTGCCCTCGGACGGTTGGGTCGCAAATCTGGCGAATGAATTCCGAGCAACCCTGGCGCCTCGCCCTCATCGGTGCATCGCTTGGCCATTCCGCCTCGCCAAAACTGTTTGCAGACTTGTTCAAGGCTTCAGGCGTCGAAGGATCTTATGACCTGCTGCCCTTTCCAGACGCTGATGCCGTTCAAAGCTTTTTGACATCTCCTGACGCGGGCACGTTTGACGGATTCAATGTGACCGTTCCTTACAAAGCCCTTTGCGCTGCGCTTTGCGATGCACTCACACCTCGGGCTGCTGCAATCGGTGCCGTCAATGTGCTGTTGCCGAAAGCCGGCGGCGGTTTTGTGGGAGACAACACCGATGGGGTGGGGTTCATGGAGAGCATCCGGCCCTTCTTGGCTTCGCAACACGAACGCGCATTGATTCTCGGGCGTGGCGGTGCCGCGATGGCCGCAGCACACGGACTGCAAACCCTGGGAATCGACGTGGTTCACTTGGTTCGCGACCTCGACCCGTCGCCCTCACCCCAACGACTGGAATTGCGCTTCGCAGACCTGAAACCCGAAGTCGTTCAGGCGTTTCTGCTGGTTGTCCAAGCCACGCCAGTGGGCATGTGGCCGAACGTGGAACAATGCCCCCCCTTTTTGTACGAGATGCTGGGGGAAGCCCATTTGTGTGTGGATTTGGTCTACAACCCACCGCTCACCGCTTTTTTGAAAAAAGCCCAAGGCCAGGGCGCGACGATTCTCAACGGTCAAGGCATGCTCACGCAGCAAGCAAGCGGTGCTTGGAAAGCCTTTCAGCTCAATCGGTTGCAGCGCTTTGGCACTGCAGATTGAGCTCGTCGCTGAAAATCCCGGGAACCGAAGCTTCGTGCGTCCAATTCGCTGCGGCCACCTCCCCATTCTTGTCGACCACCTTCACCACAAAGGGGGTGTTTGCGGGGACGCGGAAAAACACTTCCGGTTGGCGTCCAGAAGATGGTGCGAGTGCATGACGCAATGAACGCCCCCCTTCATCCCAAATCTGCACCGAGAGTTTTTCGGCTTTCGCCTTGGGCATCGCAGACAAATCCAAGCGCACGGTCAACCCACCTGCCCAAACTTCGGCCGCTCGGTCCCCTAGCCAGGGATGCTGACCGACCGCCACTTCGTAAATGTCCCGAGCACCGTACCCTTCCGGGCGCTCCGCCGTCATCGCCAAGCGCCGAGCAGTGGCATCCAACGCGAATGTGGATTCTTCGCGCGGGCTGTTGATGGGCATGCCGAGGTTCACCGGAATGCTCCACCCCTCATGAACCCGCTCGGTTCGGTACATGTCGTAGTCTCCATACCCCGCATGCCCCTTGCTGGCAAAGAACACGACACGACCCTCTCCGTGGGCATGCACAAATTTCTCGTCCTCTGGTGTGTTCACCGGGGCACCCAGGGGCTTGGGCGCCGACCACCCCTGGCCCCTGCGCTCGCTGCGGTAAATGTCGCCGCGGCCCATGCCTTCAGGTCGTTCTGAGATGAAGTACAGCACTTGCCCATCTGCGGAAATGGAGGCACTGCCTTCGAAATAGCTGCTGTTGACCGGTCGCGTCAAAGGCAAGGCGTCCGACCAATCACCATCTTCTTGCAACACGCTTTCGCAGATGTCGCCGGCCAACAGGTAATTGTTCCGGTACACCAGCAACCTTTCGGGTTCCGGCCAACTCAACACCGCATCAAACCCCATCGTGTTCACCGCCCCTGGCAACAGCTCTGCCCGGGACCAGCCGCCCGGCAAAGCATTGTCGGCACGGGCGATGTAGATGTCGGAGAAGAATTGGTGATCCCCCTCTTCATCAATGTCTGGGTTCAAACCACCATCGCGGCGCGATGTGAACACCAACGCTTGTCCATCCGCCGACCAAGCCGGGGCGTATTCATCAAAACGAGAATTGACCGCTCCGCCCATGTGGCGGAAGGTGATGCCCAAGGCCTCCCCTGCCCCGTCGTCCGTGGCTGTCCACGCCCGACGGCACTCTGTGATCCAATGCTCCGCTTGAGCCCGGTCGTAGGCATCCGGCTTGCCGAAGTCCAAATACGCGTCCAATGCGTCAATCGCCTCCTCAAACCGCCCCAGCCGATGCAGCACCTCGCCTCGAAGCTTCAACTCACTGTTCGCCAAGTCGATGTCGTGGGCTTGCAAAGAATCCAGGTAGGCAATGGCCAAATCTTCCCGCCGCAACCCCAAATGACAACGCGCCACCCACAGCTCGACGCGCGCCTCTGCGGGGGCCTCGTCCAGCACTTCTCGGAACGTCGTCAACGCCCCTCTCAGGTTGCCAATGTTGAAGTCGTGTTTGGCAGAGGCCATCTTGACTGCGTGTTTGGCCAAAAACGCATCTGGCTGTCGATTCTCAGCATCCTGACCGACCGCAAAGGCGGTCAACAGCGTGAAAGTGGTGGCAAAAAAGCCGCGCAACGAATGGGTCATGTGTGCGAATTTAGGGTGCTGCGGGGCGTATCTTGCAGGCCCATGTCGAAAGTTCCGAAACCCAACGAAATTCCATTGCCCCCTACGGAACAACCCGGTGCACACGACCACCTGGAGTCTGCATCCATTGGGCAGCTGCTGGATTGGATGCACGGGGAACAAGTGGCGGTCGATCGCGCGGTGAAGGCCGCCATCCCGGCCCTGGAGAAATTCATCACCGCACTGGTTGCGCGCATGAAGAAGGGGGGGCGCTTGTTTTGCATCGGCGCGGGCACCAGTGGCCGGCTCGGTGTGGTGGATGCCAGCGAGTGTCCACCGACTTTCGGCGTGGACCCGGGGCTTGTGGTGGGACTCATCGCTGGTGGCGACGGTGCCATCCGAGAAGCCGTCGAAGGCGCAGAAGATGATGCGGCTGGGGCTTGGCGTGATTTGGCAGGACATTGCCCGCGACCGGAAGACAGTGTGCTGGGCATCGCGGCTTCCGGACGAACCCCCTACGTGGTGGGGGGGCTGCAGTCTGCGCGGGAAGCCGGGCTGTTGACAGCTGCGTTGGTCTGCAATCCTTCAACACCCGCTGCCGCTGCCGCTGAGCATGCCATTGAAGCCATCACTGGCCCAGAATTCATCACAGGATCGACCCGATTGAAAGCAGGGACCGCCACCAAACTCCTGCTCAACATGATATCCACTGTGGCCATGGTGCAACTCGGCCATGTGTCCGGCAACAAGATGGTGGACATGAAACCCGCAAATGACAAACTCGTCGCCCGCGGCACACGGATGGTGGCCGAAGCCACAGGACTCAGCAACGAGGCCGCTGGTGCGTTGCTGCGAACCCACGGAAGCGTCCGACGCGCTGTCGAAGCCCACAACCCCAACAAGCGCGGCACGCATGCATGAGCTGGAGCCCTACTATTCCTGGCGCAACCACTATGTGGCCAGTGAAGATTCGAAGTCGCCTTTCTTCGATCGAACGTACAGTGAATTTGAATTCTCCACGCGGGTGTACAACTACTACATTCATCCACAGTGGGACGGATTTGGCTCGAATACCCTTTTTTGCAAAATCCTCTTCGCCGACTACGACGAACGCTTCGCCATCCTGGAATTCATCGGAGAATGGAACGATTGCTTGCACAACGACATCATGCATCTCAAACGCGAGGTGATCGACCCGATGCAAGACGAGGGCATCCACCGCTTCATCCTGATCGGCGAAAATGTCCTGAATTTTCACCACAGCGACGATTGTTACTACGAAGAATGGTTCGAGGAAGTGATGGATGAGGACGGCTGGATTGCCCTGCTCAACTTCCGAGAACACGTGCTGGCCGACATGCGTTCCATCGATCTCGACAGCTTCTTTGTGATGGGCGGGGAATTGGACGATTTGGCCTGGCGGACTTACAATCCTGGCCAGTTGTATGCGTCGATCGAGGCTTGCGTCATGCGCCGGTTGTCTTGCTGATGGCCCCTGCTGCGGCGCGAATCAGCGGCAGAATGTGACGATCGATGGGGAAGTGCAAATCTGCAGGGTTCAGGTCTTGGACCTTTCGCCATTTGAAGGCCAAACCCGCCTCGCATCCCGCCGGCGTTCCAAACCTGTGGTGGAATCGCTCGTCAGAATTCGGGTCCGCGAAGCGCGCCGAAAAGTAAACGCTCAGGATTTGGTCTTCAGGCCGAAAGGCACTCCGAACGAAGAAATCCGTCGTGTACAAGGGCTGCACATCCGACAGCTGCGCCCCCGTTCCCAGCTCTTCAGCAATTTCGCGGTCCAACGCATCCCGGATGCCCTCTCCGAATTCCACTCCTCCACCGGGAAACTTCACTTTCCGTCCACCCGGCAAATCCTCGCGCGACAGCAGCACTTTCTCACCGCTCGCATCAAAAATCACAGCGTAAGTCCGGACGTTGAACCGACGAACGGACCGCTTGAAAGCGCGGAGCATTTCCCGTTTTCCGGGCGGGCCGGGCAGACGCTCCACTTGCCAACCCGCGGCTTCGAGGGCTCGGCGCACCTCGCCTTTGGCGCAGTAGGTGACGAGCATCCCCCCTTCCCGGGTGATTTCAGCCACCTGCTTGAACTGCTGTGTCGTCCACAGGTCAGGCTGCTCCGAAGGCGCGAAAGCGTCGTAGAAAATGACATCTTGGGGCGGCCATTCGGCGGTGGTGGCGTGGAAGGCGGCCCAGGTTTGGTCCAAAACCTGCGCGGAGAAATGGGCATCCCCGGCGACCTTGTTCTGGCCGACTGCCTCGTGCAACGCCGCAAAATCCGTGGTCGACAAACCACAAGCCGAAGCATGGTTCAAGGCCTTCCAATGCGCGGCGTCAACGGGAAATGGCTCCAACCCAGTGTAATGCACAGCCTGATGACAACTCGCCGCCCAAGCCCAAGCGAGGCCGGCATTGAGGCCGGTCCCGAAGCCCAGCTCGAACACCCGAATGGGCTGGTCCTTTTGCGGGGATGGCAAGGCCTGCGCACGCGCTGCCAATCCCTGATCGATGAACACGTGCTTCGATTCAGACAATGCGCCATGCAGGCTGTGGTATGGGGCACCATGAACTGGAGAATGCAGGGTCAAGCTGCCGTCTGCAGTCGAGGCAATGGCGTCTTTCATCGTGCGAAATTCATCAAACAGAAATCGAAGCGGATGGCAAAGGTCGGTCGAAACGCCTCAAAACCCTTCAATGGCCCCGAGGCCGAAAAGGGCAAAATCCAACCGAACGGGGTCTTCGGGGTCGATTTGCCGAAGGGCGGCTGTCAAGGCTTCCACCGACCGCCAATCGTTGGCTTTCCTGTCGAACAAGCCCAACTTTCGTCCAACCGCACTGGTGTGCACGTCCAAAGGAATGCACAAATCAGCGGGCGAAATCCGCTGCCAAAGGCCCAAATCCACACCACGATCCGAGGGACGGACCATCCAACGGAGGTACATGTTCAATCGTTTGGCCGCGGAGCCCTTTCGCGGATCTGCCACGTGCTTCGACGTCCTGCCTGGGGCCTCCTCAGCAAAGAAGGCATCCCGAAAAGCAGCCAGCATGTGTGCCGCCCCGCCACCACCCCGGCTCAAGAAGGCGCCCTCCAACGATCCAAAGCGCAACAGCATCCCCCGGAGCGCTCTTGCCGTCCGAGCGGCGTCCTCGGCCTGAAATGTCCTGTGGACAAATCCAGAAAACGCGGCTTCCATTTCTGCTGCGCTCGCTTCTCGCACGAACTGCCCCGGGGCACCTCCCATGCGCCGGAACAGCAGGTCTTCACAACTCGCCACGATGCTCTTTCGGTTGCCCCAGGCCAGCGTGGCGGCATACCAACCGGCGACTTCTTGATCTGTTTGATCCTCGAATGCATGCGGGAATTGCACGGGGTCATCTTCCAGGAAAGCCCGTGTCTCGTACAACAATGCCTTTTCCAGCAGAAAATCCGCCAAATCGCGTCCCACAACCAATTGCTTTTCCTTCTCCATCCCCGGCAAAAATCGCGCTAAATTCGCAACCGCATGGCATTCGCACATCCGGAAATACTTTGGGGACTTTGGGGCTTGGCGATTCCGGTGATCATCCACCTGCTCAACTTCCGGCGATACCGAAAGGTGGCCTTCTCCCAGGTGGCTTTCCTCCAAGAACTCCAACGGGAAACCCGTTCCACACAAGCCATCCGGCACTGGCTGGTTCTGCTGATGCGGTTGCTGGCCGTGGCCGCACTTGTCCTTGCATTTGCCCAGCCGTACTTGCCTGCCGCTGAGGCTGATGATGAAATGGCCAGCGGGAATGTGGTGGCATTGTACATCGACAACAGTCCTTCGATGGAAGCGCTGGGGGAAGAAGGCGCATTGTTGCAAGTGGCCGTGGAAAAGGCGATCCGGGTGGTCGAAGGGCATGCGGAGACGGATCGGTTTTTGGTCCAAACCAACGCATTCACTCCCCGCGACACGCGGCTGTTGACACGCGATGAGGCCCTCCAACGCCTCACGGAAATCGGCCCCTCTCCCATTGCACGGCACATCACCGATGTCATGGCGCGGAGCGAGGGAGCACTTCTCAGCATCGAAGGGCGTCGGCGGAGCGCGTATTTGTTCACGGACTTGCAACGCTCCACCCACGATCTCGAAGCCCTCGAACGCCGGTTCGTTCCCGACACGTCGATTGCCTACCGCTTCATTCCCCAAATGGCCCCAGAAACGGTGAACGCTTGGGTCGATTCGGTTTGGTTCGACGCCCCCACCCGGCTCGCTGGTCGGCCCGCGGCTTTGCGCGTTCGGATTCGACACAACGCCCGCGCTGGTGTTTCCGGCCTGCCGTTGGAATTGAGAATCAATGGGGCCAGAGCGGCCATCGGCAGTTACAACTTGGTCCCCGGCCTGGCCACCGATACGGTGCTTCGCTTCACCCACGGCGAGCCCGGCTTGAAGTCGGCCACCGTGTCGATCGAAGATGCGCCCATCCGGTTTGACGATGATTTTCATTTCGGGTTTCGGGTGACCGATGTCATCGATGTGGTGCACTTCACGGAAGAACCCACAGGCCCCGCTGCCCAGGCGATTCGCCGGGTGTACAAGACAACTGGCGACCAACACCGCGTGCAAACAGCGGGCACCTTTTCGCTCGACGCGTTGGCGCAGGCAGACTTCGTTGTTGTGAGCGACTGGCCTGCCCCCACCTCTGGCATGGCCGAGGCTTTGCGGGGCTTTGTGGATCGTGGCGGCAGTTGTTTGTGGATTCCCGACAGCTTGGAAAACGGAACGAACAGCCCGGTGCGCAAGGCCTTGGGATTTGGCGAGCGGGGCCGGTGGCAACGCGGTGAAAACCGGGTGAGTTCGATTGTGACGGACCACCCACTTTTTGCCGGTGTGTTTCGCAAGATGCCGCGATCGTTGGACTTGCCGGGTTTGGCCTTCACCCTGGACAGGAGCCTGATGCCTCAGGAAGAATTGTTGATTCGCAGCGAGCAGGGACCTCCGTTTCTCTCTCGGGTCGGCGTCGGTGAGGGTTCCGCTTACCTGCTCGGTGCCACCATCGACGAGGCGCACAGCAATTTCACGCGCCACGCCCTCTTTGTGCCGCTGATGTTGCGGTTGGCAGAGCGCGCCAGACACACACCACTGCTTTTCGGAACCGTCGGTTTGGGTGACCCGCTCCACGTCCCTGGTGGAAACAACACCATCGGGGACGGGTGGACACTTCGGGGACAAGGCGACCAAGGGCGGGCGTGGCAACCGGCTGCGCGAAACGTGACCGGAGGTGTTTTCCTGTCCTTGGAGAACGGCCCTCAAACAGCAGGGTTGTACGATCTGATGCGCGGGGATTCCGTGCTGCACACCCTGGGCATGAACGCGGACCGTCGGGAAAGTTCCCCAGCGGCCTTCGATGTCCCCACTTGGCAAGCCATGTGCACCGAGGCCCAGTGGCTTCGGGCGAAGACCTTGGAGGCCGACACGGAGGCCATGGCTGCCGTCACCCAACAACTGCGACAGGGCACGCCTCTCTGGAAGAGCGCCTTGCTGATGTCCCTGCTCGCCCTGCTCATCGAATCGATTTTGCTGCGCAAATGGAAACGAACCTCTTCTTGAAAGGTGTCCGGGTGGTTGAGCCCGGCCACGAAAACCACAACGCGGTCTGCCACTTGCACATCGCCGAAGGACGGGTGAACCTCGTTCCTGTTGTACCGGACGACGCCCCCAACGTGTGGGATGGCGACAATGGCCGGCTTTGCGTTTCCCTGGGCTGGTGGGATGGGCAAGTGGATTTCGGCGAACCGGGCGCGGAAGAGCGGGAAGGCATGGATACGGGTTTGGCCGCGGCAGCGGCTGGGGGGGTCACCAATGTTGTCCATGTCGCGTCGACGGAGCCATGTGTGGACAGCCAGGCAGATGTGAACTTTCTGCTGCAACAGGCAAAGCGCAGCCCGTCTCCCACTCAATTGCATCCCCTGGGGACCATTTCGCGCGGCCGTGCCGGTCAGGTGCTCAGCGACATGCGTGAACTGCTTGCTGCGGGAGTCGCGGGCTTTTCTGAAGACGGCAGCGTGGATTCTCCAGAGTTGCTGCGGCGGGCATTGGAGTATTTGCAACCCATGAACCCACCTGTTTTGGCCCAGCCGCTGGAATCCAGTTTGCACAGGGACCCCCTGATGCACGAGGGCCTCACCAGCACCATGATGGGCTTGCAGGGCACCCCCGCTGAAGCCGAAACCATGCGGTTGAAGCGGGACCTCGACATTTTGCGCTACACCGGCGGGCACCTGCACTTCCCTGTGATCACCACCGCTGCTGCGTGCGAACACATCCGGGCAGCCAAGAACGAAGGCCTGCAGGTCACTTGCGGCACCACGGCGTTTCATCTGTTGTGCACGGATGAAGATTTGGCCGGATTTGATGCCACCTTGAAGGTGATGCCGCCTTTCCGAACCCCCAAAGACAGACAAGCCCTTTGTGAAGCGGTCTGGGACGGGACCATCGATTGCGTCGTGTCCGATCACAAGCCTTGGAACCTTGAGCGACATGACGTTGAATTCATGCTGGTGCCGTTCGGAATGGCGGGCATCGAATGGACATTTCCGATTCTCAACGGGGCCCTTGCGCGCTTCCGACCCGCCGCAAAAGAGGTCGAACGCGCAGAGGTCATCTGGCGTGTTTTGGCCTCAGGACCGCGCCGGGTGTTCGGGGGTGGTCACTCCCCCCAAACGATGTTCTCCCCTTCCCCGGGCAATCTGGCATTGACGGTCTTCTCCATGGACGGGCCATGGTCCCCGAAACGAAACAGCCGTGCCGCCAATCAGCCCAGTGACGCCATGGCGGCGGAGGCCCTCGGGGTGCCGCATGGACTGATCACCGCCAAAGGCGCCCTCAAGCTTCGCCCTGCGGACCGCTGAATGTCAATGGGAAGCCTGAGTTCCCATTGCCCCCACCTCCTCCCAACTCGCCGATCGGGCCATTTTGCTGTTCAAAGCGCTTGATGTTTTCCGCCAGGGCCCCGAGCAAGCGCTTGGCATGATGTGGGGCCAGAATGACCCGGCTGCGCACTTTTGCTTGCTGCATGCCCGGCATCATTTGGGCAAAATCCACCACAAATTCCACAGGGCTGTGGTTGATCACCGCGAGGTTCGCATAGACCCCTTGGGCCATGTCTTCCGGCAGATCAATGTTGATCTTCCCCGCATTTCCTTTCTTTTCGTTCGTTTGATCGGCCATTTCTCAAGGTTTGAATCTGCAAATTACAAGGTTGTGGTGGACTTCTGAAGCGGCAACTGAAGCAATTGGGTGAGGGTCGTCACTGTGCGCCAAACCTGTTCACCATGCGCCGCAGCGCCAGGATTGAAATGGACGGCCCGCATCCCTGCTTCCCGGGCACCGACAACGTCCGCTTGCAAGTCATCTCCGATCATGACAGCATCCCGGGCATTCGCTTTTGCGGCCGTCAGCGCCTCCTCAAAAGCTGCGCGGTGGGGCTTTTTGTAACCAAGTGCATCGCTGGTGTAAACCGCTTCGAAGAAATCCGACAAGCCCGCGTTCTCGACCTTGATGTGCTGAACCTCCTCAAAGCCGTTTGTCAAAATGAACAACCGATGGCCGCGTGCCGCCAACGCCTCGATGGTCTCCCTTGCCCCTGGAATGAGATGCGGCAATCGCGGGGATATTTCGACATAGCGGTTGCCCAACTCCAAAGCGAGTGCACTCCGCAAGGACCCGAGTGGCATCCCAAGTTGCCCAAGGGCCCGTTCAAATCGCAAAGGTCGCAGCGCCTCCTTGGTGAGTCGACCGGCGGCGTAGTCGGACCAGCATTTGGCATTTTCCACCTCATAGACCTCTATGAAATGTGAGACATCCGGGGCTTGTTTGCCCCACTCCTCAGACCATGCCCTTTCCGCATGCGCCGCATAAATCTGCGCCAAAGCCTCGCGGCTGTTGCGATCGAAGTCCCAGAGGGTCCTGTCCAAATCAAAAAACAAATCTGCCGCCATGTCCGCAAAGGTAAGCCCCTGCCGGGGTCAAGCAGGGGCGAGGCCGCTGCGCACCCAATGGGACAGCAAGGTCAACACCACCGCCCAAGCGGCAAATCCAAGGGTCAACCAGAGGGTCACCCCCGGAATGCGGTTGTAAAATTTCGCCGCTATCATGGCTGTGATCGGCACCGAAATGAAGCCCGACAACGCCAACAACCCGAGCAAACCGAACCGATCGCGCAGCCGAACCATCCGGCGGCGACCGGGCGTGAACACCGGACGCGGCCTGGCGTTGGGCCGCAAGACGGACCACCATTCGGCACTGTACTTCACGAACAGTTTTCCGAAGTGAAAAAACAATTGAATGCCCACAACCGCCCCAGCCGTCGCCGTCAGAATGGTCTCCAACGGCCCCGCGCCACGGGCAACCATCAAGCTGGGCACAAACAGAAATTTGATGACGGCCATCATCATCCAAGAAAGCAATTCCCAAACCGTCATTTCCATGATTTGCGTGAATGTGAAATCAGAGGGGGAATCAAGACTTCTTGGGGCCGAAGGCCAAATCCCCCGCATCCCCCAACCCCGGTACGATGTATCCTCGGGCGGTCGTCTCATCATCCACGACGCCGAGCCAGTACTTTGTGGTATCGGGCAGCATCTCCTTCGCGTTTTGCAACCCTTCTCGACTGGCGATCGCACTGACCACATGCAGTTGTCCCGGCTCACCTCGCTTTTGAAGGGCATCCCAAACACACCCCATCGACGCCCCCGTTGCGAGCATGGGATCGGTCAAAATCACCGTGCGCCCGCTGAGATCTGGTGCACTGAGGTAGTCCACCTCGATTTCAAAATCGCCCCCTTGATGGTAGCGGCGATACGCGCTGACAAAGGCATTGTCCGCCTCATCGAACACTTCCAGCATCCCCTCGTGCATGGGCAAACCCGCCCGCAAAATCGTTGCAAGCACGGGCTGCTCCGCCAAGGCCATCCCCTTCGCAGTCCCCAAGGGAGTCAACACCTCTTGCGTCTCGTAAGGCAGGGTTTCGGCAATGCGGTACCCCATGCAAGCCGAGAGCCGCTTGAGGTTCATCCGAAAGCGCATGCGATCCCTTTGGATTTCTTGATCACGGAGTTGGCGCAGGTACACGTTGTGAATGCCGGGCTGGTCGGCGAGAATGGTCATCATGAGCCGGAAGATACGGCACCTCAGTCGGCCACAGACGGCCTTTTTGCGACCTTTAACGCCGCACTGAGGCATGCCGTGTACAATGAGAATGTGCCGATTTCCGCCCATTCGCCGTGGTTGGACACGCTTTCATTGTGCCAAACCAATTCCATCCCGCCCCCCACCTCCGCCACCGCCTTCGCCAAAGCTTCGACCCGCTCGACGGCGGCCTTTGGGTCCAGCTTCTCATAACGCAACAGCGTCGCATCCATCACGGCAATGGGGTGAATCCACAGGGCCATCTGCTCATTCCTCTCCAGATCGAACGCGCGAAATGGGCGCGAAACACCCGCCCGAAAACCGGCAACGTCCGCGTACCCCATCGAATGGTCGTCAGTGATGCCCGCTTCCACCAAATCCCGCCAGGACTGCGGTGGTCTTTGCAACAAGTAATGCTGCCGACTGTGCCCATCCAAGGGTCGGCCCAGCACCTGCTCCAATCGTTCCCGCTCAGCGGCAATGGCACGATAGCCCTTGGCGTGGGCCAAATAACCCGGGTGAATCCCAACATCGGCCACGGCCGAAAGCCTTTGAATCAACGCCCGCAACCCCTTCGAACGCCAAGACACCCCTCGGTCATGCGACGATCTTGAGGCCATCAAGAAAAAGTAACGCGTGCGCAACGAAAAAGCGGCGTGCAGGGCTTCAATGCGATCGTAAGTCTCGTACGGATCCGGCGCTTTTCCGAGCGCCACCCGCAAACGAGGACGCGCCGATTGCCCCTTGAACCAGTCTTTCATCACGGCCCCAGTGGTGCGCATCAAGCCCTTTGACCGAAAGGCAAAAGCGCTGTCGATGTCGAAAGTGGGCAAAACATCAAACGTTTTGCGTGCTTCGCCCAATGGCAGCTTGTGCCGCTTTGCCCATTTCTGCATGCGCCGGTCGACCTCGGGCCTGTCCAGCCAGCCACGCACAGCCGCAAAAGATGCGCCCCCGCGAAAACGCCCATGCCCATCCAAGCTCCGCTTCGAGACGTTTTGCTCCTCCATTCGGGAAGCCATGAAAAAAGCAAAGGACAACAATTCTGACTCCACCTCTCGTCCCCACTCCAAGTCCGTGCGTTCCAACAATCCCGAAGCCGGCCACCAATCATCTGCCCCTTCGAGCCGCCGATCCCCACCATACTGCAACCGAAAGACACCGGCATGGATGTCGTCGAGGGAGCCTGGGATTTGGCCCCAAGCCTCTTCGCTCTCTGCCCAAACAAAGGTCCAACCACAAGCCACCTCAAAGGCCACATGTGCGGCATGCGCATGCCGCGGTCCAGGTACAATCCCCTCCTCTGCATGGAACAAATGAATCAGAACAGCCATTCTGCAATTTGCTTTGCCAAACGTTCACCTGCACCGCGTGCCTGATAGACATCCTCTTCTCGCATTTCCATCGCTTCCAGTTCAGACCAGCCGGCCATCAAGGCCTCCGGTCGCGCCACGCAACGCGCCCCTCCCAAGCTCACCAACTCATCCCACTCCGTCACTGGCCGCAAGACCAAGCACTTCGTCCCCAAGACAAAAGCTTCTTTCTGCAAACCACCGGAATCCGTCAACACCACTGGCGCGTTCACCACCCACTCCATCATCTGTTGATGCCCCGCCGGGGGCACCACCTGGATGCCCCGATCGGTCAATTCCGCCTTCCACGCATCTCCCCAAAGGCGCTCACACACCGCCCGCGTCCTGGGATGAACGGGGAAGACACAGGACAACGAACGCGCGCCCAAACCCTCCGCAATGGCGTCCAACCACCTCTTCAGCCCTTCGGCATCATCCACATTGGCCGGTCGATGCATCGTCAGGACTGCAGGCCCATGTCCACCCCGATGCGCCACGTCGGCCACAGCCGCAAGCGCCGCCGCGCATTGCAAATCCCCCACGACAGCCACATGCTTGCCCTGTTCGCCATCCCGAATTCCCTCCGCCCGAAGCTGATTCACGGCATGACTTGAGGGGCAACACAAATGTGTGGCCCAATGATCAGTCCCAATTCGATTGACTTCCTCCGGCATCCCGCGATCCCCTGAACGCAAGCCCGCCTCGATGTGAATCAGGGGCAGCCCCAATCGTGCCGCAGCCCAAGCCCCGGCCAAGGTCGAATCCGTGTCCCCATACACCAACACAGCATCTGGCCGCTCCTCACCCACAATCTCTGCCAACCCCATCAACATCTCCCCTGCACGGGCCAAGGGGTGAGACGACGTCAACACCAGTTGGTGCTGGGGTGCACGCATGGCCAAATCCGCAAAAAACTGGCCGCTCATTTCCGCATCGGTGTGCTGCCCCGTGTGGACCACCACCTCACAGATGCCCGGTTCGGCTGTGGCGTATCCTTCGCGCAAGGCACGGCTCAGGACAGCAGCTTTCACAAACTGCGGCCGCGCCCCGATGATGGTCAGCACTTTCTTCATTTCTACCTCATCCTTTAGGGACTTGACGCTACAGCGCTCCATCGTCCGCGAAGCTAAAATATTGTTCTTGGGCCACAATCACATGGTCCAAAACCGGAAGATCCAACAATTCACCCGCCCGCTTCAAATTCTCCGTCAATCGCCGATCAGCAGCACTCGGTCTCGGGTTTCCGGAGGGGTGGTTGTGAATCAAAACCAACGCTGCAGCGCGCAGCGCCAGGGCTTTGCCAAAAATGATCTTCGGATCCGCCACCGTGCCAGAAAGCCCACCTCGGGAAATCATCAACTCCGTCAGCACATCGTTCGACCGCCTCAGGGCCAACACCCAAAACTCCTCATGACCCAAATCCGCCAAACGCTCTCGAAAACGCAGAAATACGTCCTTTGATGTCCGAATGGCATCCCCATTCGATCCTGGCTTGGGCAGCGACATCCGTTCACGGTGGCGCCGTCGCCCCAATTCCATCGCCGCCGCAATGGTGACGGCCTTGGCCATCCCCACCCCAGAGACCGTGGCATAAGCCTCGGGCGGCAGCCGACCCAAATCATCCAAACTCCCCTTCCCCAGCGCCAGCAATTCGGCAGACAACATGGCCACCGGCCTTCCCCTCCCGCCAGATGCCAACAAGATGGACAACAGCTCCTCATCCCTCAATGCCGAAGGCCCATGCAGCATCAACCGCTCTCGCGGCAACACAGGATCGAAATCCAATTGTCGATCCGACACCCTCCTCACCGATCTCCTCAAATTCTTCATCACTTCCCTCTTCCTCAAAACGTTTGGACACAAAAAAACCCTTCAGTTCGAAAACTGAAGGGCTAGTTCGGAAAAAAAACACATCAACCCAAACTCGCCACGTGCAATGCGAGGCTTGATTTGAGGTTGCTGGCTTTATTTTTGTGAATGACGTTGTTCTTCGCGAGCTTGTCCAACATTGCGGACACTTTGGGCAACATCTCACCCGCCTCTTTCACATCAGTCAAAGCACGCAAATCGCGAACGGCGTTCCGCGTCGTTTTGTGGTAATAACGATTTCTGTCGCGCTTCTTCTTGTCAGAACGGATGCGCTTCAGCGCTGATTTGTGGTGAGCCATATCGAAAATCCTCTTTAAGGGGCGGCAAATATAAGGGAAATTCCAAACTTGCAAAACCTTCCCGCAAAACTTCGCCGAAAAATTCCATTGGAAACAACTGTTGGAAGAAGGGCGCACCCCTGCGCCCTTCAATCCTAACAATCTACTTGTACCCATCCGTCGGACCGAGATCCTATCGGAATAACTACCCCGCTATAATACGACACAATCTCTATAATCCACGAATCAACTCGTCTTAAAATTCACCCAACAACCAAAATCCATCGACAAAAGACAACAATCGAAGGACTAGGGTGACTAGGGTGACCAGGGTGACTAGGGAGACTAGGGGGGCTAGGGTGGCGGTGAACAAATCCCAGGGTGGCGCGGGGGGAAAGACGGCAGCG
>CBFIFE010000009.1:0-66828 GCA_965661765.1 uncultured Flavobacteriales bacterium | reverse complement strand
TGCTGATCGGGCCCCACAATGACCATCAGGTTGTTCGCGATGGACAAGAGGTTGGCTGGCACCGTGTTTTCGACAGCATAACCTGGAGCGAAGGCGCCGTTGAAGCCGAAGGCCACCGTTGAATCTGGCGTGAGCATCAAAGCACAGTCGCCGTCATAGAAGCAAGCGGTCTGGCAAACGGCGTTCGGATTATAGTTCTCCGCAGCTGAGTCCATGCAACCCGCTGTTTCGCAGGTGCCATCGTCGATGTTGGCTGCGGGATCGTAGTTGCAGGCAGTGACGTCCATGCAGCCCTGGGTGGCGGGGATGCCAGGGGCGCCGCAGGATTGGTCTACACGCATGCCCGTAATGAACAAACGGCAAGGTTGGTCGTCTTCCACCATGTCCTGTGAATCCGACGCCATCTTGATCCGGACTTCAGAACCTGGCGTGACGTCGATCGACATCGCCCGGAACGTGCCCTCAAACGACGGCATGGTCTCATTGACTTGGAGCAAAGAGCCGTCTGCCAGGTAAGGATTCATGTTGAACGGATCGCCAGGCCAAGCCGCAAGTGGCATGCCGAACGCCTGATTCGGGAAGTCGCCCCCCGGGACAAGCGCCTCACCCGCCGATTCGTCCAGCGCCGACTCGTAGACCATCACGCCCTCTTTCCACACTTCCACCCGCGCTGGCGACAACATGTCTCCCGGCAAGTACATCACCCCTGGCACCCAAGCGTACATGAAAGACACCGTCGAGACATCATCACCCGGAAAGAAATAAGAGACAGATTGGGAAACTTGTTCGGCTGTTTGAGGCGATTGCATGACCAAACTACCCGGTAGATACATGACCTCATCAAAGCCTGGAATCGGATCGTACTCCTCCCAAACTTCATTGACGTCATACCACAAAATGGGCCCCTCCTCTCCTTCTTCCAACAGGCAATCACCTGTGAAGCAACACGGGCCGTTGCAACCGGCAAATGGATCGTAATTGGCCGCAGATTCCACAAGACAACCAGGGTATTCGCAGAGATTCGGACTGTGGAACGTATTAGGCAAAGGAAGCGAATAGTTGCAAGCTGCTGGGTCATGACAACGGTGCCCTGAGGCGATGTCCTCTGGATAAATACAATCGACATCGTCTTGGCAAGTTGCGAAGGGATTGTAGTTCAATGCATTGCTTGTCATGCAACCCGTTACGACATCGTAGTCGTACCGGAAATCGCTCAAAACCACCCCCACAGGTGACAAGTCTGGGGCATTCGTAGTCAGCAACACCATGAAATCGTCACCTGCAGCCACTTCAACCGAAATGGTCCCAGTAGCTGGTGCGATGTCGTCTCCAACCACCCAATTGTTCACCTCGCTATTCTCGGCACCAAATTCGATCATCTGATCGAAATGCACATAGTCACCACCGACAAAAAAACGCAGGTTCGTATGGTTGGACTGTGTCGACTCAATGGCCTGAAAATCAAAGGTCACTGCACCCGATCTCGGGATCTCGGTGCGAAAAATAATACTTCTGTATTCTCCCGATTCAGCTCCAACCAGGCCATGGAGTCGGTTGTTGAATTGATTGAATCGCAAGACGCCTCCAAAATCTTGGAGATCGCTGTTCAAATTCGCCTCATAAGACTCATAATGGCCCAATTCCGGCATGCCCACAGGGTACGGCCGCTGCACATCCCAAATCTCTGGGGCCCATGGACCGCGGAAGCCCCACCCTTGTGTGTTGTCTGCTGGATCGAGCCACACCTCATCTGTACATTCCACCGCATCGTAAACGCACTCTCCCCCTGGGCAAACATCAGCCAAAACAAATGTGCTCGCCCACGAGAAATTCAGCGCTTCCGGATCCTCGCAAACTGGGTATTTGCACGTGGATGGGTCGTGCATGATGGCATCCTCGTTGTAATTGCACGCATCGATGTCCTTGCACGGATCGCCCGAAAATGGATTGATCGGGTCATCGAGCGGCCAGGGACCGAAGTTGCAATCTTCCGGGTTGTCGACATTCGCCTGCGGGTCGTACGTGGGGTAGTTGATATCCGTGCATCCGGCATAGAAGATGGTGAATGGAGGAGAGAGGTCAAACCAAACTTCATCCGGCAACTTGATCAAAATTCGCTGCTCCGCAATGCTTCCGTCCTCAAGCACTGGCGACGGCGGCAATTCCAACACCGCTCCGCCCTCGTTGGGGAAGTTCGCAAACAGCAATTCCAGCGTCGAGGCGTCCTCTCCAACAATTCGGTAGATGTCCACTTTGTCCGAATTGAATGGGGCACCGGTGGTACCGGCGATGTTCCAGTCGATTTCGAATTGGTACAACGCCTCATCCGAACCCGACCCCAACTCCGTAATGGCCCAAGTTTCGGTGGATGGCAAATCCCAGGGGCCAGAGGTCAGTTCAAAGTCCTGTCCTGGGCTCACACAATTGATGCCCACAAGACCTGAGGCACTGATGGCGGCTTGCCCCACACTGCCAGGATTCGCTCCCATCGCAACAAAACGGTTCCCTTGAACCCGGAAGTTGTAATTGTCGTTCGGGTTGGCACACAACTGGCTGAAATGGTGGTTCGGGATGTAGCCAGAAAGGAGCACATCTCGGGCCGGGATGAAGGCCAGTCCATCTTTTGTCGGACCATTCACAGATACTTTCGGCCCGACTGGGTCGTTTTGCATAGCCAGAATATCCGGCCAAGCGTCCATCGGACCCAAATCCATTTGATGCCACCTGTATTCTGTATTGGGTTCGGGCTCCACAGCCAACATCACCGGCTTGCCCAGCGGGACATTTTTCGCGCCGCCCTGCGACACCTCCGAGGTTCCGTGTTGCAGGTCCAATACGGGGAGTGGACCGATTGCATTGGCCGCAGGCCGGGAAGGACAATTGTTCTGAACAAACGTGGTGATCTGTTCGAGGCTGTGCGTGTGGAATTTGTAGCGAATGTCCGCGTAATGCTCTTCCCAAATCGGTGTTCTGCTCATCCGGTTACGAGCACGACCCGCGACCCGATGATTGGCCGTGGCGGTCCCTCCTCCAGGCACTGCGTACGTTTCTGGACATTGGTGCATGTAGGCCATCAGGGTGTATCCACTTCCTGCCTCGTAAGCGGAAGTTGCCGTCCGTTGGGTCGATGTGATGGTCGAGTTGGTTTGGTTCGCGTTGAAGGTGTGACTGGCGCTCATTTGGTGTCCCATTTCGTGCACATAAACCATCAAATCGAACATATCAAACACCCAATCCATGCGAGTCACCCCCCTGTACTTCGTTCCGGTTGTCGCGGTGTTGCAAGCTGACGAATTGGTCGCCACACCGCCACCTCCGTACAAAAAGTTGTGGCCAAAATCCACAAAAAAGCCCGGATTCGACAGCGTAACTTGATTGTCAACCGCAAGCGAAGGCCAGCGCAGCGTATCTGTCAGGATGGCTTGACTACTTGTGGCGGGGGCATAGGTATCCACATTGTTGACCTGCGCATCTGTGATTTGAAGGACCATTTGAGGCCTCAAAACCAAACCCAGTTCTGACCGCATGATGCCATTCGCCAATGCTGAATACAACAAAGCGTGGGTCGACAAATGCATTGACGCAGGAATCATCGCCCGCACCGCCTCGGAGTAAGCCACGGAATTCAGCAATGCCTGAACGCCATTGCTCGTAACAACCAGGGAGGCAGGGATCTCCGCGGTTTGTGGGCCGTCCGAAGATTCATCTGATGAGGTCTCCTCACACGCCATCGAAATGGGTGTTGGGGAACCTGCTGTCGCCAACAACTGGGCCAAAGACCGGTCGCGTGGGGCACCATATTGCCCTCCGTGGGGAGAACCCGCGGGTGCCGGGTACCACACCATGACATCGTTTGCCGTCTGGTCCCATGCATCGCGGTATTCGTGGAACTGCACAATTCCGAAATTCCCATCAGACATCACGACCGCAGCGGCGAGGTCGCCGTCGGATTCCTGGAACGTGTACATGTCGTAGCCGAGGAACTGGTTGAGGGGGTCGTCCCAGATTTGGCCTGATGCACGATCGACCAGAACCATCTCTCGCCAGTCCATCGATGTGGGACCGTTTGCAAATGCAATTCCATTTGCAACGGGCAGAAAAATGCTTCCAGCATCGGCTGCAGCCTCGAAAGATTCAGCGTCAAATTCGAAAGACCCCATAACATTCAGTCCGGCATCATCATTTAAAAAGATCCCAGAACCGAAGGAGTTCATGTATTCGGGCGGCTCAATCCCTGTTAAAAATACAGACTGGGCCCAGCCCAATTGTGCGATGAAAAGAGCTATCAAAAACCCAATCGAATGGATGAAATTTGGAAACATCGGGTGGAAAAATTGCATTCAATCAAATCTACCCACAGAAGGACCCACTCCCGATTTTCTCATTGAATTCAAATGTATCATACGCTTCACCTGAACCGATTAACCACTTATTTATAAGACATTTAGAAACTTCTATGACGATACAATCAAAATGTCAAATGAATCCCATATTTTTCCAATCTCATTGAATTGTGAAACTTGTATTGCGGTTGAATATGAAGGGAAAGACGTGGATTTGTGCGCTCGCAGGCATTTGGGCCACCTCGTTCGGACAGGCCCAGCTTCCATGGGAAGCGGCCTACTGGGACGCTATTGACAACCTGAAAGAGACTCCGATGGCCGTCAAACTTTGGGCTGAAGAAGTTCAATACCGGGCCATCGCCTCAGGGGATTGCGATTCCTTGAATCTTGCGCGGGCAGTCCTCACAACCATGCTCAATGTCAAAGGGGCGGAAGCTCCTTTGGAGAGCAGCTGGGCACCATCCGAGACGTGCGACACTTCAGGGTACGTCACCTGGTACAGCATCGGTGTCCACCACTATTTGAATCATCGCTTGCTCCAAGCCAAAGATGCTTTTGAGCGGAGTCTCACATTTGGCCCGACCACCTCCCGGCAAGTCTCGACCTGGCATGCGATCGGCAGCTTGAACAACCAACTCGGTGAGCTGGAAAGCGCCTACGATGCGTACAAAAAAGCGTTTGAGTTGGAACCCGAGCCGGACAACCCCATCAGACTCAACAACCTGGCAACCATAAATTTGTCACTGCATGACTATGAAACGGCGCTGGATTGGCTGAAGCTGGCGGAGGAAGCCTGGTTGAACCATCGGGAGGAATGGGTCCAGAAACTTCCTGAAGATTTCGGCGAAGTGATTCTGCGCAATCGACTGTTGTGCACCTATGAATTGGAAATGTGGAAAGAGGCTGAAGCCATTTTCAACCGATTGACGCCAGGAGAATTCAGCGGACAAGACCCTATCGCAGGGGCCACAATCGTTCTGAATTACTTGCTCCGGTCGAATCGATACGACGTTTTCCAGCGATTGAAAGGACCGTTGACGCGGGCATTCGGAACGGACTCAACACGGACTGTTTACAGCCTCGGTTCATCCGCCATGCTGTTCTCCCCATGGCGTCCGGCAGACTCGAACGAAAACGAATTGTGGCAACAAATTCAGGGTTCTCCGGACTGGACCTGGCAAAGCCCTTGGGACGACCCTGTGAATGGCTCGGAAAACAAAGCCCAATCCCCCCCAATCGATGGAGAGTTGGGCGCAAACACCGCCCGTAACCCGTGGTCTCCTATTTCTTGGGGCACCCTGTTGCTGCTTACAGTAGGCGGGCTGTGGACAAGCCGAAACCTCAGAGCGCAACAACGAACCGAAAAAATGGCAAAAGCGGATCAAGTTGCCCTCTTGAAGAGCCTAGAGAACATGAAAATTGTGGCCGACATGCTCAAGGGACCTTCGGATGCGTTCGATTTCGAACGACTGCCCTGGTTGGCCTCCAACCGACTGGACGACGTGGAAGCCCCATCTCTTTCCCAACTCAGACAGCGTGTCCCGGAGTGGGAGGACCTCACTGAAAGAGAAAAAGAAGTTTTGTACTGGTCGCTCCAAGGATTGAACTCCGCTGATTTAGCCGATCGACTGAAATGCAAGAAAAGCCACATCTACAACCTCAGAACACGGATGCGCACCAAGCTGAAATTGGAGAAAAACGCAGACTTTGCGGATTGGTGGCGCTCATTGCCCTTCTGGTTGTGCATGCTCAGCAGCGTGATGGTCAGCGACAATTCCGTTGCCGCTGCCGATTGGGAGGCATCTATGGAGCGGGCCTTGACTGAAACCACCAGGCCAGATACCCTGGGTTTCCTTGACCTCGATTCGACTCAAAACTGGAGCGCCATTGAAAATTGGAGGTATCATGTTTGGGCTGCTGTAGCAGCCAACGACTCAGGGCGGCTCTTTGCACTGCCCCCGGTGCCATCGCCCACACCGAACTGGCTTGTGCCATTCGGTGATTTTCAATTGCAACGAAAAGGCCACCTCCCTTTTGCTGCATTGCGCCTGACAGCGCCACGGATCGAAGAACATCTTCGCCGAGAACTGTCTCCTGAACCTCAATTGTCCACGCTTGAAACGGAATCGTGGGTGAAACAAGGTACCCCTGAAGATCAACGCTTGGCCCGCCTTCACACCCTCCAATGGGGACTGTTCTTCGCAACACTGCTGGCCGGGGGGATTGCCGGCATTCTGAGATGGAAGCGACGGGGCGACCCGCAAATTGCACATCCGGCAGAATTTCTTCCCACAATCCTCACATCAAGCGAAGTGGATCTGAACCGCTCCGTGATCGAGCAATGCTTGACCTCCCCTCATCCCAGTTCCGCCGAGGTGCGAGCTGCAGTTTATTCTGTCGAGATTCTCGGACTTCCGCTCAGAGAGCTCCAGGCGATGAAAATGGGGCAACTTCCTGAAATTTGGTCTGAATTGACGCAAAAGGAGAAGCAGGTCGCATTCCTGCTCGCACTGCGCTATCCCCCACAACAAATCGCTGAAATATTGCAATGTGCGCCTGCCTACATCTACAACTTGAAATCCGCCTTGAGAAAAAAATGGGGACTCGCCAATTCGAGCGAACTCGACCGAGCGCTCATGGCCCTGATCTGACACAAATTGAAGACGTTCGCCCCGTGAAAATCACAATGAGTCGAGGAATGAGCGGGTGGGGCGGAGTGGGTTTGGTCTAATTTTGTGTCATGGCGAACAAAAGGATCATCAACCGCGCGAGCGAAAAATTTTTCGAAGCGTACATCAACAACCCCAGCCCCACTGGCTTTGAAAGCGGAGGTCAAAAGCTCTGGCTCGACTACATCAAGTCGTACATCGACGAGCACATTGTCGACAGCTACGGCAGCGTTGTCGGCGTCATCAACCCGGATGCACCCTACAAAGTCGTGATTGAGGCCCATGCCGATGAGATCAGCTATTTTGTGCATTACATCACCAGTGATGGGTACATCTACCTACGCCGCAATGGCGGCAGCGACCACCAGATTGCGCCGTCCAAGCGCGTCGACATCCACACCCCGAAGGGCGTCGTCAAAGGGATTTTCGGATGGCCTGCGATTCACACGCGAACACCTGGCAAGGAGGAAGCTCCGTCAATGAAGAACATCTTTCTCGATGTGGGCGCGAAGGACAAAAAGGAAGTCGAGGCCATGGGCATTCATGTGGGATGCGTCGTCACGTATGAGGACGAGTTCATGGTGCTGAACAAGGACTGGTATGTGGGGCGAGCGCTGGACAACCGGGCCGGCGGGTTCATGATCGCCGAGGTGGCACGCCTGTTGCACGAAGAGGGCACAAAGTTGCCGTTCGGGTTGTACATCACAAACAGCGTCCAGGAAGAAATCGGCCTGCGCGGTGCGCAGATGATTGCCGAACGAATCCAGCCTGACGTGGCGATCGTCACCGACGTGACGCATTGCACGCACACCCCAATGATGAACAAAATCGAACAAGGGGATGTGGCAGCCGGCAAGGGGCCCGGAGTGACATACGGACCCGCTGTCCAAAACAATTTGCTCCAGCGCATCATCGACACCGCAGAAGCCGAAAAAATTGAGATCCAGAGAATGGCGGCAAGCCGGTTCACCGGAACTGACACCGATGCATTTGCCTACTCCAACATGGGGGTGCCTTCGGCATTGATCAGCCTGCCATTGCGCTACATGCACACCACCGTCGAGATGGTGCACAAGGCGGACGTGGAAAACTGCATCCGACTGATCCTCGCCACGTTGAAGAACATTGAACCTGGAGAAGATTTCAAGTACCTCTAAGGCGACGAATCATTTCCATTTGTCAACTGAAGCCGGGCATGTCGTCCGGCTTTTTTGCGCTCAAGCCGTTGGCCCCTCTGGACCTTTCAGGGTTTCATCGATTTTGTGTGCCAAACCGGCAATGTCGCCGACCTCTGGTGAAGCCAAATCCCGCGGTGGCTCCACACGAGTGATGATATCGCGGGCGTAAAGCCGAGCTTGATCCATGCGTTCCACAAGCCGTTGACCAGCCTCTGCCACATTTCTGCGCCGATCAAAAACGTCGGCAGCCTCCTCCACGAGGGCTTGCAATTCCGCCTCATTCCAAGGCTTGGAAATGTACTTGTACACTTGACCCTTGTTGATGGCGTCGATCACGGCGTCGATGTCCGCGTGACCCGTCAGCAACATTCGAACAGGCGCAGGGTGATCGGGGGTAATGAGTTCGAAAAATTCAACACCGGAAAGGGCCGGCATCTTTTGATCTGAGATGATCACTTCGATGGGGTGCTCCCGCAAGATGCGCACGGCCTCTGTCGGCTCGGTGGTGACATACACTTGAAAGACCCGGCGAAACGCTGCGCGGAACGCTGTCAGGTTCAGTTCCTCGTCATCCAAATACAGCACGTGAATCATGCCGGAAATCTAATCAAGAACTCCGTACCCTCACCAAGTTTGGACGTCAATGAAATGTCTGCGTTGTGATCTTTGAGAATGCCGACCACGATGCTCAACCCAAGTCCCGTCCCATCGCCCACCGCCTTTGTTGTGAAAAACGGATCGAAGATCTGCCCTTGGGTTGCTTCGTCCATGCCCACCCCATTGTCCGCAATCCGCACCTCTACCCAAGTTGCGCCCACTTCTTCGACAACAGAGGTCCGAATTCGCACCCACCGTTCACGCAAATCCCTGCCAGTGGCCACGGTCGCCTGAGCCGCATTCGTAATGATGTTCATCAAAACTTGGTTCACACGACCCGGCTGACAGTCAATGGCTGGCAATCCGTCCGCATACTCCACTTCCATTTGCGTGTCTTCTTTGAGGTTGCTCCGCAAGATGATGAGGGTGGATTTGATCAATTCATTCACATCTGCCGAAGCGAAGCTGTCCCCGTCCATCCGGCTGAAAATCCGCAGACCCTTCACAATTTCAGCCGTTCTGTGCGCCCCCTCCTCAATGCCATGGAGCAATTCTGCCACTTCTTGTTGCGTGAAAGCGATGTCCAGCTGTTCGAGCATGCGTTTGAGCGTTCGCACCTGCTGCAAGGCCAAATCCGGGTCCTCCCCATCCAACCCCTTCACCCGCTCCACGACCTCGTTCAAATCGTCAATATCCCGCCGAAGCGAATGTGCAGAACTGCTCACGAAGTTGATCGGGTTGTTCAATTCATGCGCGATGCCCGCCGTCAATTGGCCGATGGAGGCCAACTTCTCATTCTGAACCAGTTGCTGTTGGGCGGATTGAAGGTCCTCCAAGGTTTGGTTCAACTCGGAATTCGCCACCTTCAACTTTTCTGTACGCTCCGCAACACGTTCCTCCAAGATGGAGTTTTGCTCCCGAACCATTTGCTCGTTGACCCGGGATATCCGCAATTGCTCCTCCCTGGCTTCGGCAGTGTCCCGCTTCAACTGGTTGATTCGGCTGGCCAGGGCAAGAGACAACATCACCACTTCAATGGCAGAGCCCACCGGCAAGGCGTAATAGGTCCAAATGTTGTAAGGAATCAACCCCACATCCTTCAGCACGAAAATCACGACGGCCAAAATGAAAACGAGCCAAGCCAACAGAAAAAAACCAGCGGGCTTGTAGCCCTTTCTGCGGGTGATCACCGCGCCTGGAATCAGCATGAAAATGGCCAATGCACAAAAATTGATCAAGTTGTACGCCATCGACAAAGCACCCGCGAGCGTCAACAGCAAAGCCAAGCCATAGAGGACGAAATAAGTCCACAACACCTTGTGGAGCCACGGCACATATTGTCGCAGCCGAAGGAAGTTTTGGGCGAACACAATGGTCGCCATGCCACTGAAGACCCCGAAGAAGTGGGTCAACCGCAATTCCACCCAAGGGTAGTCGTGGACATTCAACCATTTGGCGTAGCCATTCAAGACCAACTGGGTTCCCCCCACGCTCAAGATGTACACCGTGTATTCCAGGTAACTCCTGTCGCCGACGCTCAAATACAAAAACAAATTGTACAGGAACATGACCAGGATGACGCCGGCGTAGAAACTGAAGAAAATGTCCCGCCGGTGGCTGTCGCGCTGGACTTCTCGAGGCCCCGTGATGCGCATTGGAACAATCAACGACTTGTAACTTTTGAGGCGCAGCAGGGCGGTCAATCGCTGGCAATCCCCGACAGGTATGGCGAATGTCGGGTAGGTCCCCACCAAACTCAACTGGCCCGTCCGCGTGGTTGCGCCATCGCCCACACCGGTGACGAGGCGACCGTCGCAGAGCATGAAACACGAGATTTCATCCACCGAGGCATTCGCGAGTTCGAGCAGCAAGCCGGATTCTGTCTGAGGGTCGAGCTCCAGTTTGAGCCAATACGCCTCACCCGAAGCCGAAAAGTTGGGCACTGCATCCTCGGATTCCACCCATCCATCCGATTCAATGATGGCCCGAATGTCGTTTTGTTGGGCCTTCGAAAGTTGGGTCTCTTGGAGGATTTGAAGGCGCTGGCCAAGATAAGTTTGACCAAAAACAGCCGAACTGCTGAGGACAGTCGACAACAGCAACAGAGCCGCAAATCGGTGTGCAACGCCAGGTTTCACGCGAATTCCAATCTGAACATGACGGCCATGTTGCCTTTCGGGCCGCCCATCTCGTGCGCGTAAGCCATGGGGTCTTCCCAAATGCCTTTCAAAAAGTTGCGCACTTCTGGGGTCGCCATGGCCAGTTGCTCAGGAAATGTAAAACGTGCAATGGAGGCCTTCAACGTGGGGGTGGGGTACACAAAAAAGCCGTTGTCGCCGATGCCCCCCTGGGTTTCAAATCCCAAAGCTGCCTGCATCCGCCGGGTTACAGGGGAAGTGAGCGCAAACAAATGCCGCGCATCAGCGAGGGGCATGGCGGCGAGTGCTGCCCGCACCAAATACGAGGCCTCCACGCCCATCCCCGCGAGTTCCATGCTGTTCCAAAGCCCCCCGAGCTCCCATGCGCCCTCCGCCATATAAGGTCGAAGGACTTCCGCCAAATCCGGGTCCTGATCCCCCACAGCACGATACAACGGCGTATCATCCAGCGTGTGCAAATGCTGCAAGCGCGCCCCGCCGAGGATGCGGCCATCATCGCCGAGCGCAGCAATGACCAAAACATCTTCACGACCAATCCAATCCCGGTTGAAGGTCGTCAACCGTTTGATGCCATAAGCGGCCAAGACAGCGCGGTGACCGTCCACCAGCGCATGGCACAAAGCCTCGTCCTTGCCAGATCGAAAGACTCGGATTTCGGCTTGCGCGACCCGCTCGGCCTTCTGCAGCCTTTCAAGAGATGCGTTGAGGGAGCTGCTCATCCAGTGACAGGTATAATCGTGAGTCTGGTGTGGGGTCACCCAGAAAAATGCGTCTCGCCGCGACGACCGCCATTGCGCCCCCTGCTGCAACGTCCGCATACAACTGTGGCCAACCCGCCAATTCACTCCCGACGAGCGAAAGCGACTCCCGACCACGAGAAGACGCCATCGACAGATCCACAAACAAATTCAAGTCCACGGGTGTCCAGTGCTTGGTTCTTCGAAGTCGAAGCAAGTCACTCGCTGACAAACGGCCGTGAAGTGCGCCGGTTTGGGCAGCGATGTCTGGGTCATCGTAGCGCTCGATGTCCAGCATCCCGCGGTCCGAGGTGTCCATGAGGACGGGGATGCGGTGAGATTTGGCCTGAATCCGAATCTCCGCTTTCACCGCAGGCGAATCGCATGCATCCATCACCAAATCCAGCCCTTCGAAAAATTCAGTTGCATTGGCCTCCGTCACACCCTCTGGGAAAATCTCGAGCTCAAAGTATGGATCGAGTTCCATGATTTGGCGGGCGAGAATCAACCATTTGGGCAACCCCACATCCATCACCGTCGAACGAATGCGGTTCATGTTGCTCAAAGCCAGGTTGTCGAAATCCGCAATTCGCAAGACCCCGCATGACCGTTCCATCGCCAAGGTCATTGCAAACGACGCCCCGACGCTGAGGCCCACCACCCCAACTTTTTTCTGAGAAAAAATGCGCTGCTCTTCGTGTCGGATGCGATTTCGGTTCCTGTTGGTGCGCAATTCGATGAACTCTGCACGAGGAAGAATGTAGCACAACGTGTTGCGCCAAGGGAAATAGAACACCTCAAACGTCCGGGACCGATCGCGCTTCCATTCTTCGATCCGCTCTCGCAACGCTTCATCCTGACCCCGCAACATCGGATGGCGAATCAAAGCCAACTCCATCCATTGCTCTTCTCGGGCATCCACCACCTCCACTCCCTTTGGATGGGATTGAATCTGGGTGATGCGAACGCGCCCCCCCTCAGTTTTCAGGTCGACGCGCTCAGGCATCCAAAGATTCGAATCCGCAAACTTGACGTGCATCTTCGCAAGTTCGGGGAATGCATGAGACCGTTCATCGCACATTTTCAGATGTTTTGAACACTTGACCGAGGACAACCTCACTGAGTATGAAACCCTTGACCTGCACTTTTCGTAACTGCGCAGCATGACCACCGTTCATACCACGCCGAGCATTTGGGTTTCGATGAAATCCAGCAACGCCGCGAAATCCCTATCGGAACGCATCCAATCGTTTGCGGATGCCAATGTGTTGTCTGACCCGCGACAAGAAAACAGCAGGGTGCTCCACGCCGTGGGACAGCATGCCTCCGCATGGCTCGTGGTCGATGCGGGCCAAAGCAACGTTCCTGACTTGTTGGCGCTTGCCGCCCAATGCTCGGAGGCCAATGATTGCTTTCGATGCCTCGTTGTCGGGGCACGCGAGGAACAGAGTTGGCCTGAAAAATCCATCTATCTGCCCGCAGAGGCGCTCAGCTCGACCATCTTGGACCGCCTCCGATTGGAGTCCCACGCCCTGAGAATCACAAGTCGGCGGCATCGGAATTTGGCACAAGTGCGCCATCGCATTTGACCCCTTCAATGGCTTCAACGCCCTTGGTACACCCGAATGTGCCCTCGGGCCAAAGCATTCGCCATCTCCCGAATCGCGACCAGACTGGACTCTGTTTCCGTGGCCAGCCGTTCCCTTTTCATCCGCAAAACCAACCACCCGTACAAGGCTGTCATCATGCCAATGACCGGGTGCTCCACAGCCTCTGGCTGTCCTGAGCGCGACCGCAAGGCCTCCAGGTGGGGTTCCGCTGTTTCAAAGGCGCGGACGTAAGCCTTGTCCTCCATCGGTCCGATCAACAAGTCGTGCAACAAGGCGAACTCCGTCAGCGTCTCCACAGCGTGATCCACATGGCCAGATTCCTGCAATTTCTGACGCTCCATGTCCCTGGCCAGCTCGAGCATCCACCGCAAATCCTCCTCGCTCCCATCGCCCATCAAACCGCGAATGGCGCCTGCGTCAAAATTCAAGGCCCGCACCAGGTCCTCCATCTGCCACACGTAGAGCAAGTACTCGACGACATGGCTGTTCTTCTTTTCGGACGCGATGCTCACGGTGCCACAACCGTTCCAGTGGTGTCCGCCGCCAGCGCAGGTTGTTCCACTCGATCGTTCAAAAAAGCCAACAACGGCCCCGTGATGTTGAAAGCCGATGTCCCGTACAGAACCCCCTCGCCAGACAGCCCCCAATTGAGGATGACATCGATGCCTGTCTCCTCGGCATAAGCGGCGAGTTCTGTTTCCAATCGGCCAGCCACTTGCGCTTGCAACTGCCTCTCCATGTTCGTCATCAGCTGCTGTTCACGGGCCTGGAGCTGATTCACCTGCTGTTCGATTTCGCCCAATCGTTGGCTGGCAATGCTGATGTCCGATTCCGTTGCCTCGGGTGACTGGGCATAATCGATCAACTCTTGCGCCTCACCGCGAAGGGGCTGCATCACGCTGTCCATCTGGAGTTGCAGGCGTTCAGCGACGGTTTGGATTTGGTCTTCCAAAACCCGAATGTACTTGTAACCCGCCTGCAATGAGTCCCCATGGACATAGGCCACAATCGCAGCCTCTCCCGCTTGAAGGGCCGCGGGCAACTTGGCTGAGGGCTTCGCAGACAACTGATAGGTCAACACTGCGCACCAAACCAGCGCACCAACTGCAAGGAATGTCACCACTCGATTCATGGGAAAAAGATTTTCTGATTCAACGTTGCCGCACGGCTTTGTATGTCTTCGCAAAATCCCCGCGCATCGCTACAAAACGCAACAACACCTCCTCCGACAACGCCTCTGCCAAACGTTCCGCCTCCTCGAGTGAACTCACGTCGTCCTCAGCGACTTTGAACACCTGTTCGTAGCGATCCAATTCAAACCTCAACGCGAATTTCCCGTTCCAACTCGTGATGTGAATCCGCATGAGCGGATGGGGGATTTCAGAAACCGTGCGCATTCGGCTGCGAAGATAGGCGCAGAAAAGCAGAACTTGCAGGCGGAGATGCGACCCAACCTCACCCCCACTTTCAGCGAACGCCTGGGCCAAATCCAGACCCCCGAAGTCCGGCATTTGGTTTGGGCCCTGGGGTCCCCGCCCTTGATGACCCAACACAAGTCATGGCCGTTCAGCCTCTTGGACGAAGATTGGTTCGAAAGGACACTCGCCCGCCGCTGGCCGTGGTTGATGGCATTGGACAATTCGCCTGAACCGCTGTTGGAGCACCTGGCGAGCGGTCCTCAACTGCTGGGCAAGCGATTCGAGCGGCTCTTGGCCTTCCACTTCCAAGCCGATCCGGAATTCAAAGTGTTGCATGCGGGATGGCCCATTCATGCGAGCGGAAAAGGAAAAGGGGGGACAATCGGGGAGTTCGATTTCTTGCTGAAGCATCTGCCTTCAGGCCAAACTTGGCACCTCGAAGTGGCCTGCAAATTCTATCTCGCAGAGCGGAATTCGGCCAGCTGGGCAACCTTCAAAGGGCCCAATGCCCGAGACACCCTCTCCGGAAAGATGGACAAATTGGTCCAACAACTCGCGCTCTCCGACCGGCCGGAAGCCGCTGCTGCACTATCGGCAGAACACATCCGGGTGGATGAGCGTGTCTTGCTGCTCAAAGGAGGCCTGTTCCACCACATTTCGGACATTCACCGCGCGAAGCCTCCTCTGCATGCCCACAAAAACTACCCCACCGGCTGGTGGATTCGGCAGGGCGAATGGGAACAGTTGTTGGCAGATTCTGGCGCTGCGCGCATTTTCTCCCTGTCCAAACCCGATTGGATGGGCGGGCAAAGTGGGGACTTGTTGACGGAACCTCCGAGGCGGCCCGGCCTCTGTGCCCGGGCCTTCCCTGCTCCAGATGGCCTGTCCCCGAGGGTTGAACTTGATCGCGGTTTCATTGTTCCTGACAATTGGCCGTTATGGAGTTAAACCAACCGACCTTTGTCTCGTCCGCATGGAAACCCGCCCAATGAAGCAAACACCGTTCACCAAGTCCATTTTGTTCTTCGCCGCCACCCTCATGCTGGCCAGCACGGTGGGGCGTGCTCAACCCGGTAGAAATGGCGGTGCGCCCGCTTCATTTCTCGGCCGCGTGCTCGACGCTGCCACGGGCGAAGCCGTTCCTTACGCTTCTGTTGCTGTCATGCAGACGACCGATTCCACGTTGGTGACGGGGACGCTGGCCGACGAGACCGGCTTCTTTCGCACCGAAGTCTTGCCGCCAGGGAATTACGAGGTGCAAATCACTTTCATGGGCTTCCAACGCTGGACCAGCACGCACAACGTGACAAATGGCCCGCCGATTCGGCTGGGCGAAATCCCGCTTGAGTCCGCCATTCTCAACCTCGAAGAAGCCTTGGTGATCGAACAGCGCAGCACGTTGGAAATGAAGATTGACCGGCGCGTATTCAACGTCGGCAGCGACTTGAGCAGCACAGGGGCAAATGCCAGCGAACTGCTCACCAATGTTCCTTCGGTCACGGTCGACATCGATGGAAATGTATTCCTGCGCGGCTCGTCGAACGTACAAATTTTGATTGATGGCCGACCTTCTGGCCTGACTGGGGCGGCTGGCAACGCGTTCTTGCAACAATTGCCAGCGAGTTCCATTGAACGGGTGGAAGTGATCACCAACCCCTCTGCCAAATTCGACCCCGACGGCATGGCGGGCATCCTCAACATCATCCTCAAAAAGGAGAAGCGTTCGGGGTTCAACGGCAGCTTGCAAGGCAGTGTGGCCAACGGGAACAACATCGATGGCAACATGAGCCTCAACGCCCGGACCGATCGCTACAACCTTTTCTCTTCCTTGGGATGGGGACAGCGCAACCGCTGGTCGGCCCGCGAGTCCGATCGGACCCAGTCCATTTTCGATGATTCCTCCGACCTGCTGCAAAACCGAACCGGTCAAGATGTGGGTGGAGGATGGACCGGGCGACTGGGTGGAGACTGGTTCCCAAAGGAAGGCACCACGGTTTCGCTGAGCCTCAGTGGAAACCTCAATGACGACTGGGATCGCGATACTTTGGTGAGCGAAGAAACGTGGGCCTCCGGCAGCGAAATCGCCACTGTGCGTTGGACCGAAGAACGCGAAGACAACTGGGGGTGGGATGCGGATTTGAGCTACAAGCGTGAATTTGGCGGCGACAGAGCCCACAACTTGCTGGTTGCATGGCGATTGTCAGACAGTGAAGGCCGATCCGACGAGAACCTGGAAGAGGCCACGACCCACCTCCCACTCCCCCTTTTCACCACAGATTTCAATGGAACCAAAGATCGTCGCGGGCGATCCGTGTTTTCGGTGGATTATGAGCGGCCTCTGCCGAACGAAGGACGACTGGAACTGGGCTGGAAATCCAATGTCAGCTTATCGGAAAGCGACTTTGATTACATCGCCGTGGACAGCCTCACGTACAACGAAGGCCTCTACGTCCAATGGAACCCTCGGGCAGCAGCGTATGCTTTCTCCTATCGAGAAGCCGTCCATGCCGCCTATGGCACTTGGGGACAACAATGGGGGGTCTGGGGCTTGAGCGCGGGAATGCGATTGGAACAGGTCTTCACGGATGCGGAAGTCCTGGACGATCCGTCGCCCGCTTTCGAAAACGACTACTTTTCACTTTATCCTTCGCTGAATGTTTCTCGCCAACGCAACGACGAGAACACTTGGATCGCCAGTTACAGCCGCCGGGTGAATCGGCCACGCGGGCGCCAGGTGAATCCATTTCTCAATGATGGCGACCCGAGAAACATCCGAACGGGCAATCCCTATCTGCTCCCTGAATACACGCACTCCATTGAAATGGGGCATCAATGGTCGAGAGGCCGAACCTCTGTGACCACATCCCTCTTTTTGAAGCACACCACAGACGTCATTCGTTATTACAGCACATTGGATTCCTTGGGCATCCGCACCTCTACCTACACAAACTTTGCCAGCCGCAGGGATGAGGGAATCGAGGTCATTGCCATGACCAACATCGGCGCAACCGGCAGCGTGCGCTTGACGGCGAGCGTTTACCACTTGGCAAATGACGTGGGCGATGCCGCCGCAGCCAGCGATGCCGCAGGGTGGTCCGGCAACCTCAATGGCTTTGCGAGCTGGAGCATGGGCGAACATTGGAAAGCGCAGGTCAACGGCATGTTTCGTGGACCATCCGTCACCCCACAAGGGCGCTTCAATGGCTACAAATTTCTCGATGTTGCCTTGTCCCGCGTCTTCTTGGACAATGCACTCACCGCAACTTGCCGTGTCAGTGATGTCTTCGATTCCAGGGAGTGGAATTACCTCGTGACCGGCCCCACGTTCGCGCAAAACAGCCGACACAAACGACAATCGAGGTTCGTCTATTTGACGGTTCAGTGGCGGTTTGGTCAATCCGACAGCCGACGCGACCGAACAGGCCGAGGGTCAGGCTTCGACGGGGGCGGAATGAACGGCGGAATGGATGGTTTTTGAACGCGTCGTTTGCGCATCGAGATCGCTGACAGCAAAGGCACTTTGTTTCCATGGTTGCTTCAGCTGTGGCTGAGTGGGATGTGAGATTCTCGCTGCCAGCCTGGCCAATGCATGCAACAAAGGATTGCGAAACTTCACAACACAGGCCAAGCGTTCTGGCATGCCCCCCACAGAAGATTTGATGTCCAGTGCCGTCCGGCCCATCATCACTTCCTTGGCCCCAGTCTCGATGCCCCACCGAACGAACTCCACCAGCATCCGCTGGTACAAGGCCAATTCGCGGTGGCGATCCCGATCAAACCCGACAAAAAACGCCTCGACCGTATGCGCGGTGAGGAAGCCACACTGAAAACCCAACAATTCGCCACCCACCCGGAGCGTTGATATTCGAAAGGCATCGCCCCAAGTTTTTTTTGTCTCGAGCAAATCCTCAGCCGTCAGTCCACCCAAGCGGAAGCCGGCTTCATCGAACACCATTTTGTAAAGCCCAATCAAGTCGCTCGACAAATCCCGCAACTGAGCAGCGGATATTTCTTCGATTTCGCAATCGCCCGAACATGTCAAAATGCGCTTGACCTTCGTGCGAGATTTGGTTTTGAGCTCCCCCATGTAACTGTCAATTTGAGACCAGTCGGGATTGACGGGAATGCGCATCTGCGGATCAAATTCCAAATCTGTCCAACCGGACATCCAACCTCCGCCGCCCGCGACACGACCGGTTCCCGATGGGATGGGGAAGTCCTTGATCAAAAATGCACGGGGCCGAAAGCCGTTCTGGATGGGCAAGGCACGGAGGGCAGTGGTAGCGGCGGATTTGGCCTGATCCATCGTCAGGGAAGGATGAAACCGGAAGGCATGATCGCCAGACCCCAGAACCGGACCCATCACGCGCAAAGGGAAGCGGAGCCGACCCCGCCCACCATGCAAACCCTTAACAGCCCAAGCGAACAAGGGGGATTCTGCGACCAAGTGCCCCTCCAAATCCCGGCTCTCCGCATGCGCATCCTCCACAATCGCTACGCCCAACAGCAGGCCTTCCGGAGACCACCAGCGCAAGGCCGCCGCTTGTCGACTTTCTGAAGCCAGCAGTGCCCTTGCACAACGCGAGTCCAAGTGAACAGATGGACGGCCGGTGGCCGCAATCAACTCGTCCCAGTCCGCCCAATCCTTTGTGGAGAGCTCAGAAGCCTTCCAGTGTGCCGTCCAACGCATGCCGTGAAAACCTGAATTCAGGCCAGATGTTCAAAGCTCGGTCGCCGAGGTGGGCCTTCTTGCCTCACGCACAGCCATCGCCAATCCAAACAGCAAGAAAAGTCCCATGAACAACGCCCCTGCATTGCCCAACATCTCGCCCTTACCGCCCGAAGGCTCAAAGTACATCTCCAATTCGTGTTCTCCCGGCGTCAAAACCACTGACCGGAAGAGGTAATTCGCGCGCACCAGATCGGCTTCTTCACCATCGATTTTGATTTTCCACCCTCGCGGGTACCAAATTTCGGAGAACACCAACAAGCCGCCTCGCTCGCTGGTGGCCTTGTAGGTCAAACGCTCCGGGGTGTACTTCAGCAATTCGACGCTGGATTCACCAGGAGATCCCGACAAGCCACTCAACTGCTGCTTGAATTCTTCATGGACAATGGCCTTGCTGAAATCTGCCAAATCCCGGGTCCGCAGGATCTCTTCGTTGTTGGAGGAGACCATTTCGACCTGATCGACGAAATAAGCGGGTCCGGAGGGGCTGGGCACCTCCAACGCTTGGTCGAGCTGATCAAAGATGACGTACTTCGTGTTGAGCATGCGGTGCCCAATCATTTGGGTCAACCCTCCTTCCATTTTGCCCACCGCGAAGGAATCCGCCAGCGCCTCCCGCTCTCCCATCAACACCACTTCCATGAAATCCTGGTAACGCTGCAATTTCGCCCCATGATAGCCGCCGATGGCTTGAACGAAGTAAGGCGTTTCCGCATCGGTGTAGGGCAATTCCCATTTGAGCACACGGAAATTCGTGTGGAATCGCATGGCCGCAAACCGCGAAGTGACATTGACCAAATCCTTGTACTCCCTGGGCACCGTTCCACCGAACGACCACGCAGCGCTCGCCTCCAACCGGCGTTGGTCCTTTTCGTAAGCAGGCGTGCTCGGTTCCTCGCGTTGCAAAATGCTCATGAGTTGGGGCGTCGGCGAAAACGGGACTTTTGCCCGCTCCTGCTTCATCCAATGCACATACTGCCCATTGACGCGCTCCTCATTGTTGTAGCGGCGATCCACGGACCACAAATCCCATGTCGTCACAGCCACGAGCGCAATGGCAACAAACTCCAACCGCGCCCAGCCCATGATCAAGACCAAAGCAGCGGCCAGGGTCAGGACCAAAAAGCCGAGCGTCCGGGCCACATCCGCTTTGAACACCTCAATCCGCTCGGGCATGATGTTCTCCGGCCAGTACCGATTCTGGACAATGTCCATCGCTTGCCTCATGTCGGCAGCAGCCCCTTGCTGAACAAATGCCTGCGCATAGCGCTGTTGCATCAATGTCTCATCTCGAATGTCAGGCTGAAAATCAAAGAACAGCTTGGGGGACACGTAAAAAACGACAAACAGCAGGAACAAACCACCCAACGAACCCAACCACAAATTCCGTCGCTTCGTCCAATCCGCCGGCTGTTGACCCGATTTCTTGAGTTTGCCCAGTTCCGCCATCTCCTTGATCGCCAGAACTGCACCGATCCCAGCAACGAGCTGAATCATCACCAGCATCATCTTCGTGTCCCTGAACTTTTTGTAAAGCGGCACGTGATCGATGAAGAGGTCCATGATGGGCGTCATTTGGCGCCAGCTCAAAACAATCGCAAGCAGGGTCAAGGCCAACATCGGCCACTTCAGGCGGTCGCGCCCCGCCACAAAATAAGCGAGGAACAAAGCGATCACAATCGCGCCGAAGTAGAATGCACCAGCAGAAAAGTACTGGTCACCCCAATAGACAGATGTTTCGCCACCGTACAAATTCGGGCACATGATGGCCAACCACTCCCCGATGGACATGCTGTATTGCAAGATGTAGTCCCGCCCAAGACCCTCGCCTCGGTTGACACCTTTGTCGATTTTTTCGACCCCTCCCCGGTCGCCCGAGGGCTTGGCCTTTGCTTTCAGCAAATCCGAAGATTTCGCCTCCTCAACAACTTCCGCGAGTTCGGAAGAATCATCGAGTTCCAAGATGCCCTTTCCCCTCGTTGTGTACTCGGCGTATTCCTGCGTGGAGATGAGGTTCGCGGCGTTGGGAATCGCCGAACCCATGCCAGCCAAAAGCAGCAGCACCCCCGGCATGATGGCTCGGACATAATCCTTCTGACGCATCTTCACAATCAATTCCGTCAATGCAAAAGCCCCCACCACGTAGATGAGATAATAGGTCATCTGCAAGTGGTTCGCGGCAATGTGCAGGATCAGGAAAAACGCAGAAAGCACCGCACCCAGCCACAAATTGCGCCGATAACTCACGATGACACCCGCCAGAACCCCCGGCATGAAACCGATCGCGCGCACCTTCGTTCTGTGGCCGGCACCGAAATACAAGACGTTGATGGACGAGAGGCCAAAGGCGACCCCAGCCAGCATCGCCAGCCAGGGACTCACCCCAAGGGCCAGCGCCAGCAAATAGGCACCCACCATGCCAAACCACAAGGTCAGCTCTTCATTGGACGTGAACATGTTCCGGAAAGGGCGAGACAGCACCTGATGCATTTGGATGCTGCCCTTGGATTGGCCCGTGATTTGGAAAGTGGGCATGCCCGAGAACATTGCACCGGTCCAGTAGGTCTGGTCTTGGAACAAAATCCGGTAGTCCGTGGCTTCTTTCGACATCCCCGCATAGTTCATGCTGTCGGACTGCCGCAATTTGTAGCCATCGTCGTATTTGTTGTAGAAGCCATCCGCCAGAAATGCGAAGAACAACACGGCGACCAAGTGTGGCAAAACCTCGAGCACGAGACGCTTCCAGGTCCACCCCGGCAACAATTTTTCAATCATGGCCCGAAAATACCAAATTCACCAAGGCCATCAGGCAAGGGAAGCAGGCAAATCCAACGCTCAGTTGTCAATTTCTTCGTAGTCCACGTACTCCCCCACCCGATTGTCATCCGGCTTCGATCGGCGTCCTCGACCGCCAGCAGACCGCGGCGTTGGATTGCTTCGCCCCGCACCGGTTTGCCGCTGCCGCCGTCCACCGCCGAACATCCTGTCCAGCCAGCGGAAGACAAACCACACAAACACAATGGTCAACAACGTCCGAAACAACCCTGCAATCATTATTTGCTCAGATACAAGTTTCGCTCACTGTAGACTTTGCGGAAGAAAGGATCGCGGAGGTTGGGAATGAAGCGAATGCCCTCACCCGTGGACTTCATCTCAGGCCCGAGTTCCTTGTTGACCTCTGGGAATTTTTCGTACGAAAAAACTGGAATCTTCACCGCGTAGCCATCGAGTTTGGGGTTGTGGGGAAGGTCTGCCAAACGCGCAGCCCCCAACATGACCTTGGTCGCATGATTCACATAGGGCTCGCCATAGGCCTTGGCGATAAAAGGCACTGTGCGAGATGCCCTGGGGTTCGCCTCGATGATGTACACCTCATCGTCTTTGACAGCGAACTGGATGTTGATCAAGCCCCGGGTCTCCAGCGCCAAAGCAATCCGCCGCGTGTATTCTTCAATCTGGGTGATGATCAAATCGCCGAGGTTGTACGGTGGCAACACCGCATAGCTATCGCCAGAATGAATGCCCGCAGGTTCAATGTGCTGCATGATGCCGATGATGCGCACCTCCTCCCCATCGCAAATGGCATCGGCTTCACATTCAATGGCACCGTCCAAATAATGATCGAGCAATACCTTGTTGTTGGGCATGTCTCGGAAGATGTCGATGACATGGCGCTCGAGTTCTTCTTCGTTGATGACAATTTTCATGCGCTGCCCACCGAGGACGTAAGAAGGCCGAACCAAAAGCGGAAACCCGAGTTCTTGGCTGAGTTCGAACGCCTCGTCCGCCGTCTCCACCACACCAAACCGAGGGTAAGGCACGTCGTTGTCCCGCAACAACGCAGAGAATGATCCCCGGTCCTCGGCGAGGTCGAGTGCCTTGTAACTCGTCCCGAGAATCTTGATGCCATAGCGATCCAGCTTCTCGGCGAGCTTCAACGCCGTTTGCCCCCCGAGCTGCACAATGACCCCTTCGGGCTGCTCATGCAAAATGATGTCGTAAATGTGCTCCCAGAAAACCGGCTCGAAATACAACTTGTCGGCCGTGTCAAAATCCGTGGACACCGTTTCCGGGTTGCAGTTGATCATGATGGTCTCATACCCGCACTCCTTCGCTGCCAGCACCCCGTGAACGCAACAATAGTCGAATTCAATGCCTTGTCCAATCCTGTTGGGGCCACTGCCCAACACCACCACCTTCTTCCGATCGCTTCGGATGCTTTCGTTTTCCTCCTCAAACGTCGAGTAATAGTATGGCGTCGCCGCTGGGAACTCGCCAGCACAGGTGTCCACCAACTTGTACGTCCGTGTGATGCCCATCTCCGTCCGACGCGCATGCACTTCGCTCTCTAAGCAACCCAACACATGTGCAATCTGCCGATCCGCGTATCCCTTTTGCTTCAAAACCCGCATCAATTGCACAGGAATGTCCGCAAGGGAATGTGCTTCGAGTTGCTGCTCCAGCCGCACAAGCTCCTCAATCTGCCTGAGAAACCATTTGTCGATGCGCGTGATCTCCTGAATCTTTCGCAGCGGGATGCCCAGTTTGATGGCATCGTAGAGATGGAACAGACGATTCCAAGAGGGATGGGCCAAACTCGCCAAAATCTCATCCTGATCGGTCAACTCCTTCCCATCTGCGCCCAACCCGTTGCGACCGATTTCCAGAGACTGCGCCGCCTTTTGAAGTGCCTCCTGGAAAGACCGACCGATGGCCATCACCTCTCCGACAGACTTCATCTGCAAGCCCAGCTCTTTGTTCGCCCCGGGGAATTTGTCGAACGCCCAGCGCGGCACCTTCACCACCGTATAGTCCAGCGTGGGCTCGAACATGGCGCTGGTCGTGCCCGTGATCGGGTTCTTGAGCTCGTCGAGGTGATAGCCGATGGCGAGCTTCGCCGCAATTTTCGCAATGGGATAGCCCGTCGCCTTGGACGCCAACGCCGAAGAACGGCTCACCCTTGGGTTGATTTCGATGGCAATGATGTCCTCTGCCTCGTCGGGTGAAACCGCAAACTGAACGTTGCAACCTCCTGCAAAATCACCGATGGCGCGCATCATCATGATCGCCATGTCACGCATGCGTTGGAACGTTGTGTCGCTCAAGGTCATTGCCGGGGCCACAGTGATGGAATCCCCAGTATGAATCCCCATCGGATCGAAGTTCTCGATGCTGCAGATGATGGTCACATTGTCATTGCTGTCGCGCAGCAACTCCAGCTCGTATTCCTTCCATCCCATGACCGCCTTGTCAATCATGACCTCGTGAATCGGGCTCAAGTGAAGCCCGCGGGTGAGGTTCGCCTCAAAATCGTCCTTGTTGTAGACGATGCTCGCACCGCTTCCCCCCAGGGTATAAGACGGGCGGATGCACAAGGGAAAACCAAACTGCTGCGCCGCCTCCTTTCCCTCCAGGAAACTCTTCGCAGTGGCCTGAGGCGCCATGCCCACACCGATTTCCTCCATCAACTTCCGAAACTTCTCCCGGTTTTCCGTGATCTCAATGGCATCGATGTCTACACCAATCATCCGGACACCGTACTCCGACCAAATCCCCATTTCATCGCACTGGATGCACAGGTTCAAAGCCGTCTGCCCTCCCATGGTGGGCAACACCGCATCGATTTTGTGCGCTTGCAAAATCTTCTCAATCGACGCTGGCTCCAGTGGTTCGAGGTACACATGATCCGCCACAACAGGGTCTGTCATGATGGTGGCGGGGTTCGAGTTGATCAGCGTGACTTCAATGCCTTCTTCCCTCAGCGACCGCGCCGCTTGGGATCCGGAATAATCAAATTCGCAGGCTTGTCCGATGACAATGGGGCCGCTCCCGATGAGCAGAACTGAACGAATGCTTGTGTCTTTCGGCATTTTTTTTTTACCCGACAACTTCGGGCCAAATCCGGCTCTCCGTCGTGGGTCAAAACGCGACGCGAAATTAGAGAACTTTGCGCGAAATGGAATTCGCCCCGAAAGAAATCCGCACACCCCGGCGTGCCACATGTGAATTTGGCGGGTGGCGTTTTGAATACGCCATCCCTGTGCGCGGCGGCCAGCGGGCGATTGTGGCCTTTCACGGATTTGCCCGGCCCCTCGAAGACATGCTCGATTTTGCCGGGATTTGGCCGGAAGACCGGACCCTCATCGCCATTCACCTCCCTCACCATGGCCGCACAGGACCGCTCGTGGCCGGGGACCACCCCCTTCCGCCCGCCACCTTCCAGGCGGCCATCCTTGCCATTTTGGCTGCAGAGGGCTTGGACACCGACGGCGCGGACCTGATTGGCTATTCCATCGGCGGCCGCGTCGCCCTCTCCTTGATGGTTGCAGCGCCGAAGTTTTGGGGACGGGTTCTGCTGATGGCACCCGACGGGTTTGTCAAAAATCCGTTTTACCGGATCACGGTGCACACGGCCTTCGGGCGCTGGGCTTGGTTCTGGATGGACCGCCATGCCGCACAAGTCCTGCGGTGGAATGACAAATGGCACAAATGGGGCCTGATCTCGAAACACCTCCATGGATTTGGGCGGTTTCACATGGAAAGCCACGAAATGCGGATGATGGTGTGGCACGGTTGGCGGGCCCATCGGGCCTTGTGGCCCCGCCATGCCGCCATCGCGCAAGCGCTGCGAGAACGGGCTGGTGCAGGGTGCGAAACGGATTTGGTCTTCGGGAAAAAGGACAAGATCATTCCACCGCACAACGCGCGCCGAATCCAACGCATGACGCATGGCCTGCCCCACTTGCGTTTTCATAACATCTTAAGTGGACATGGAATGTTGCGGCCTGAACTGCTTCGCGACATCATCCAACGTATCTTTTCCAAGTGAATTGGTTGACGCAATTGATGGATGATCGGGCGAGGGGGCAAAAACGCCTGGCTGCCCTGATTGACCCGGATGACTTGCCTGCGGGTGCAGCATGGCAGGACTTTCTGCGGCTGCTCGATCGCTCCCCCATCACCGATGTGTTCATCGGCGGGAGTTTGTTGACGCATCGCGACGTCAAGGACATGCTGGGAACGGTGCGCAAACGCGTGAGTCGCCCCATCGTGCTCTTCCCTGGCGAGCCCGATCAAGTGGTGCCTGGGGCAGATGCCGTGTTGTTTCTCTCGCTGATTTCCGGTCGCAACCCAGATTTGCTGATCGGCAAACACGTCGCATCAGGCATGCGCATCCGCCGGATGAACATGGAAATCGTGCCGACAGGATACATGCTGGTCGGAGATGGCCCCTTGACCACCGCCGCCTACATGTCACAAACCCTCCCGATTCCAGCTAAAAAGCCTCAGATCGCCGTGGCCACAGCCGTTGCCGGGGAGATGCTCGGGTTGAAGGCCATTTACCTCGATGCCGGATCCGGCGCAGGCCACGCCATCCCGGTGAATGTCCTCGAAGCCATTCGTGAACAGATTGACTGCCCCGTGATTGTGGGTGGGGGCATCAACGACGCCGCCAGCATCCGCGCTGCTTGGAACGCGGGGGCTGACGTCGTTGTGGTGGGCACTGCAATTGAGAAAAGCCCGAGTGATTTGAGCTGGCTGCCGGACCCCAGCGCCTTTCAAAAGCACCACTCGAGGGACATCATGAAGTGACGTCCTGCTTGCGGGTAAACGTAGTTTTCCGTGATTTCTGTCTCCGGACCACCAAGGCGGTAGCTGTAGGTCCAACCATTGGCGCTGTACAGGGCGTCGAACACATTGTTGGCAAAGAGGCTCACAGACCAGGACTGACCCTCTGGTCGATAGAAGGTTGATCGCAGCCGAATGTCATTCACAGCATATGCCGGCAAGGCCCGATTTGCATTGGACGTGTTGTCCAAGAACTGTTCGCCGACATGCCGGAAGGCCCATTCCGCAGTCCCCAACCATGAACCGCGGTCCCCGCGTTCCCTGAGCAACCGACCTGTGAATGTGTTGGTCGCCACCACGCCAGGGGAAAAGGCGATGTCTGAGGTGCCATGATCAATTTCCACCTCAGTGGTGGCCAAGCCATAATCGTAGAGGGTTTCTGTGAAGTTTTCGATGCGGTTTTGACTCACGGTCAAATTCGCAGACCAATGCAAGTGTGGAGTGATGCCCCAATCCGTGATCAATTCGACGCCGCGCCGAAAACTTCGGTCGACGTTGGTTCGCAACGGGCTGCCCACATCATTGAGGGCCCCAGTGAGCACCAATTGATCCTTGTAGGCCATGTGATAGCCGACGACGTCGACGGTCAGTGGCCCCGCCCCCGGGCCATCCACAAAACTGTGGGTCAGGCCCACTTCGATGTCGGTGAGTCGCTCGGGCCTGACGTCACTGCCAGCAGGGCCGTCAACATAGTCGGTGCGCGAAGGCTCCCGGTGCGCCACAGCCGCCGAGGCAAAGGCCCGTGTTGACGCGGATGGCCGCCAGTCCATTCCCAACTTCGGGTTGAAGAACAGCAAGTTGTCGTCGATGGCAATCGCTCTCAAGTCATTGTCCCTGCCGGATGCAGTGTAGTCGACGGTTCGGATTTGGCCTTCTGCCTGCAACCGAATGGCATCATCCGCGAGCGATTTCGTCGCCCGGGCAAAAACATTCGCATCCTGCTTGCGACCGACGCCCTCGTAATAGCGGTCCTCGGGCGATAGATCCCCAGCAAATTCTGCCCACACCACCTCCCCGAAATGGTCCCCCACGTACGCAAAGGCGCCACCCCCGAAGGTCAGCGAATTTCCCTGTCCCCATGTCCGCTCAGCGCTGAATGCCCCACCATAGAAATCGTTTTCGAGCCATCGCCGACGCACCACATCGCCAGTGGTCACTGTGTCCGCACCGATGACCAAATTGTGAATCCCGTACAACCCCAGATCGTCTTGGGGTCGAAACTGCTCGTAAAATCCCCCTCCGATGGTCCAGTGCCCGGTCAAGCTGAGCCGCCAATCCCCCGCCAGTTGTTGCAAATGCAGCTGATGGTGGTCCTGTCGGTAATCATCTACTTGGTTCTCGTATTGATAGTAGTTGTGCCGCCGGCCGTTCTGGATCAAATCAGCAATGCGCGTGGTGTCGCTGCCATAGCCGTATTCGTAGCTGTTCGCTGCCCAAGCCGTGACCTCTTCTGGGGTGCCGTCGATGGCCACCTGAGGAACGCCATACCAAGCTTGGTAAGTTCGCTCATGGCCGAGCATTGCTGTATAGGACAGACTTCCTTTGCCCCATTGTTTCTGCAACCCCAGTTGGGCGCTGGACAAATCGCTCGAGGCCCTGTCGATGTAGCCGTCACTCAGAATGCGCGACAGCCGTCCCTCCATCCGTACGCCAGATTCACCGATCTCTCCGCTGCTCCAGGACAACGACGAACGCAGGGTATTGAAGGAACCGCCCCCCAAAACTGCACGAGCGCCTGCCTCCTCTGAGAAGGCAAGGGTATTCACAGCCACCGTTGCACCGAAAGCCCCGGGACCATTTGTGCTGGTGCCCACCCCCCTTTGAATCTGCAACCCGTCGACACTGCTGCCGAGGTCCGGCAAATCGACCCAGTACACTTGGTGGGATTCTGCATCGTTGAGAGGAATGCCGTTGATGGTGACGTTGATGCGGGTTTGGTCTGAACCCCGGACACGCATCGAGGTGTAGCCCACGCCAGCGCCGGCATCTGAGGTCACCACGAGCGATGGAGTCAACCGCAACATCCACGGCAAATCCACGGCTGCATCCCGGGCTTGCAGGTCTTCGGCCGTCAAGTTTTGATGGGTGAACGGCGCTCGCTCACCCGAAGTCACCGCAGCAACCGCCGCAGGGTTCAACAGCACCGAACCGAGCAAGGGCTCAGCTGGCGATTCGGTTGAATCCCCTGGCACGAGGACAATGTCATCGAGCCGCGTGAACCCGGCCAACGCTTGCACTTGAATGCTGGTCGTGGCGCAACCAACCGCACGGATTTCCAGGACGTAGCGCCCCGGCGCCAGTCCTTCGAGGGTAAACGACCCATCTGCTGCGGTCGAGGTCCCGAGATCGAGCGACGCCAGTTTGACCATGGCGTCCACAGCGGGCTCACCCGTTTCCAATACCACACGACCGATGATGTAGGCGTTTTGCTGTTGGGCCCGCGCACTCCAGCCGGAAACCAAAAGGAGCAAGAGCAGGGCGTTCCGAAAAGCCCAACCGAAAAAGGAATTGTTGTTGTTGTGCATCGCAATTGTTGTTTTGCGACGCGGGGGCCCAGCATCGGGACCGCCTGAACAAAAGGCGACACCCAAAAATGGACTCTCTTTGCGCTCCCCTACCGGGATTATCCGGTCAGGTTCAAAGGGTATTGTCTCAGCCGATCATCCGATCCGGCACCCCTGCGTCGGTGCAAAGCTACAACCTTTGCCATAACTTGGTGCCGCAATGACGCAATTTGATCTCCAGGTCTTGGCAGAATCAGCTTTGGAGGCCGCCCAGGAGGGGGCCCAAATCTTGCTCAAACATCTGGACGCGAGCAACGAAGACCTTGTGATTCGGGCCAAACGTGACGGGTCGCCCGTCTCTTCAGCAGATTTGGCTTCGCACAAAGCCATTTTCGATCGTTTGGCCCCATTGGGCATCCCCATCATCAGTGAAGAGGGCGAACTGCCCCCGGTCCGTGAGCGACAAGGCTGGGCATGGTTTTGGCTCGTTGACCCTTTGGACGGAACGGAAAGTTTTCTGCACCATCGATCGGGGTTCGCTGTGAACATTGCCTTGTGCAATGCCGACGGTCCTGTCATTGGGGTTGTGGCGGATCCACTCGGGGGGCGGGCATTCCTCGGGGTGGTGGGCAAAGGAGCTGAAGAGGTCCAGCTGGACGATTTGACACAACGCAAAACGCTGGCCCCCCCGCCTGCGCAACCTCCATACCGTCTGGTGCTCAGCCGCAACGAGATCGCGCATGTGCCGGACTTGCTTCCACCTGGCATTGCGGCAAATGACGTCATCGCCGAACCCGTGAGTGGTGCGTTGAAGTTTTGCCTTTTGGCCACAGGTGAAGCGGCCATCCACGCCCGCACCGGCCCCTACATGGAATGGGATTGCGCTGCGGGTGACGGCATCCTGCGTGCCATCGGCCTCACAACTTTCGACCGTCGGACAAGTGAAACCCTCCGTTACAACTCCACCACATTGCGTGTGGAAGGGCTGTGGGTCTCCCGTGTCTGACCTCACCGGTACCCGTTGGCCTCTTCAAAGGTTTCGTACAACTCCAAGTAGTTGCCCCATCGAGACGCCGACACCTCACCATCATCCACCGCAGCCCGAACCGCACAGCCCGGTTCTGTGCGATGCAAACAGTTGTGAAACTTGCAGTCAGGCAGCCGCGCAAACATCTCTGGAAAGTAGTGGTGAAGATGCTCGCGCTCCAAGTGCACCAGCCCAAATCCCTTGATCCCCGGTGTATCCACCACAAATCCACCACCTGGCAGCGGATGCATCGTGGCGAAAGTGGTGGTGTGCTTGCCTTTCCCGTGCATGTCGCTGACTTCCTGGGTTTTCAACGCCAAATCTGGCACCAAGCGATTGATCAAGGAACTCTTCCCCACCCCAGAATGCCCTGACAGCAAGTTCACGCCTCCTGCGGCCAAGGCGGCCTCAAGCGCCTCCAATCCATCTCCTGTCTTCGCGGACGTCCGAAGGGTGTCGTACCCCGCCGCTTGGTAGATCTCCTCCCACATCTCCATGAGTGCTGAAGACGTCACATCGGACTTGTTGAACAACAACGTCACAGGCACACCATAGGCCTCCGCAGTGACCAAAAACCTGTCCACAAAACCTGTGCTGGTCGCAGGCTCTGCCAAGGTGATCACCAAAAACGCCCGATCCAAATTTGCCGCCACCACGTGGGATTCCCGGGCCAAGTTCACCGCTCGCCTCGTGATCGCGTTCTGCCGGGGCCAAATCCCCGTGACCACCCCCTCCCCCGCATCCTCGTCCTCCACCGCCCATGACACACGATCGCCGACCGCCACGGGATTTGTCGATCGATCCCCCTTCAGCCGCAATTTCCCTCGGGCCCGACACGCCAGCCGCCGCCCGCCTGGCAACAACACCTCGTACCACGAACCTGTCGATTGCAGCACCAACCCGGCGTCAGTGGGCCAATCCATCAAATTGTCAACGTCTTGAACGCCGCTTCAAGTCCACCTGCTCGCTCCGTGAAAACGGACAACGGCTCGTCCGCCACCACCTCCCCGCGGCGAATCAGCACCACCCGATTGCACATCGCCTCCACTTCCTGCATGATGTGAGTCGACAAAATCACCGTCCGACGCTCGCCCACTTGCCGAATCAATTCTCGAATCTCCACAAGTTGATTCGGATCCAGTCCGGAGGTGGGTTCATCGAGAATCAGCACCTCCGGGTTGTGAATCATTGCACCCGCAAGGCCCACACGTTGTCTGTACCCCTTCGACAACTGCGCAATCACCTTGTGCGCCTCGACGCCCAAGCCCACCTCTTCGATCAGTGCTTCCACGCGCTTCTCCGGCTCTGCCAATCCATGGATGCCTGCAAGAAACCGCAAATACTCCCGCACATACATTTCGAGGTACAGGGGATTGTGTTCTGGCAAGTACCCCACTTTCGCCTTGGTTTTCTCAGGGGCTGCCATCACGTCCAGCCCACAAACCCGAACTGCACCCGATGTGGGGGCAATGTATCCCGTCACAAGTTTCATCAGGGTGGACTTGCCCGCGCCATTGGGCCCAAGCAGCCCAAGCACCTGGCCAGCGGGGACTGTCAAGGTGATGTCCCGCAGGGCAAACTGTTCGCCGTAGGCTTTGGACACGTTCTGAAGGGAAATCGTTGGTGTCATTTGGACCAAATCTAAAACAAGAAGCCACCCCGCACGCAGCGGAGTGGCTTCCAAAATCACTCAGTTTTCAACGGCCTACATCATGCCGCCCATGCCACCGCCCATGCCACCAGCACCTGCTGGCATCGGCTGCTCCTCTTCAACGTCAACAATGACGCACTCCGTGGTCAGCAACATGCCCGAGATGGACACCGCGTTCTCCAAGGCAACACGCGTCACCTTCGTGGGGTCGATGACACCGGCTTCGAACAAGTTCTCAAAGACCTCAGTCCGCGCGTTGTATCCGAAATCGCCCTCGCCCTCGCGAACAGTGTTCACAACGACAGCGCCTTCGCCACCTGCGTTGGCAACGATTTGACGCAAAGGCTCCTCCACGGCACGCAAAACAATCCGGATTCCTGTGGTCTCGTCATCGTTCTCTCCTTCGAGGTCAGCAATCGCATTCGCCGCACGGATGTAGGCCGTTCCACCACCGGGAACAATGCCCTCTTCCACCGCTGCGCGCGTGGCGTGCAAGGCATCATCCACACGATCCTTCTTCTCCTTCATCTCCACCTCTGTAGCTGCACCGACGTACAAAACAGCCACGCCACCAGACAGCTTGGCGAGCCGCTCTTGCAACTTTTCTTTGTCGTAGTCAGACGTCGTGGTCTCGATTTGCGCCTTGATCTGCCCGACCCGTGCCGCAATCTCCTCCTTGGTGCCCGCGCCATTGACGATGGTCGTGTTGTCCTTGTCGATGGAGATTTTTTCCGCTGTGCCCAAATCGGCCAACGTCACATTCTCCAACTTCAAACCTGTCTCCTCAGAAATCACCTGACCGCCGGTCAAAATGGCGATGTCCTGCAACATCGCTTTGCGGCGATCGCCGAAACCTGGCGCCTTCACTGCCGCCACTTTCAACGCTCCACGAATCTTGTTGACAACCAGCGTGGCCAAAGCCTCACCGTCTACATCTTCGGCGATAATCAGCAAGGGACGTCCGGTCTGCGCCGTTTGTTCGAGCGTAGGCAACAAATCCTTCATCGTTGAGATCTTCTTGTCGTAGATCAAGATGTACGGATTCTCCAACTCAGCCTCCATTTTGTCGCTGTTCGTGACAAAGTATGGCGACAAGTAGCCGCGGTCAAACTGCATGCCTTCCACGGTCTTGACCTCAGTCTCCGTGCCCTTCGCCTCTTCCACAGTGATCACACCTTCATTGCCGACAACTTTCATCGCTTGAGCGATCAGCTTGCCCACGGTGCTGTCATTGTTGGCAGAAATCGTCGCCACCTGCTCAATCTTCGAGTTGTCGCTGCCCACTTCACGGCTGACCTTGCGCAACTCCGCTACAATCGCTGATGTCGCCTTGTCCATGCCACGCTTCAAGTCCATGGGATTTGCGCCAGCCGCGACATTGCGAAGACCTTCACCCACGAGGGACTGGGCCAAAACTGTCGCTGTGGTCGTGCCGTCACCTGCAACATCTGCAGTCTTCGACGCCACCTCCTTGACCATTTGCGCACCCATGTTTTGCAACTCATCCTTGAGCTCAATCTCCTTGGCCACGGACACACCATCTTTGGTGACTGTCGGCGCACCAAACTTTTTGTCAATCACCACATTTCGTCCTTTCGGTCCGAGGGTGACCTTCACTGCATTCGCCAATGCATCTACACCGGCCTTCAACCCGTTGCGGGCTTCTGTGTCGAATGAAATTTCCTTCGCCATAATTGTTGGTTGTTTGTTTTCGTTCAACGTTGTGTTCAGAGAATCGCCAAAATATCGCTCTCCCGCATGATCATGTAGTCCGAGCCCTCAAGCTGCAACTCCGTTCCTGAATACTTTCCGTACAACACCGTGTCCCCAACCTTCACAGTCGTCGGCTCATCGGTCTTGCCTGGGCCCACCGCCACGACGGTTCCCCTTTGTGGCTTTTCTTTCGCCGTATCAGGAATGATGATTCCGCTGGCGGTTTTCTCTTCTGCTGCGGCTGGCTCTACCAGAACCCGATCCGCAAGTGGCTTGATGTTTACTGACATAAAAATTGGTTTTTAGCGTTTGCTGCTGCTCAATGGCACACTTCATGCCAAATCCAATCCCCCCCATGCCGCCTGTCAAACCTGTCACCTTCCCTGTCACCACCCTGACAATTGTGACAGAAAAAAGGCGACCCCCAAAGGATCGCCTCACGCCAATGTCATTTTTGTCAACCTGACTTTCACTCCCCAGCCGCAGCCTCACCCCCCACAGCGCCATTGACACCCGTGGCCGGCATGGTCGTGGAAGCAGGCGCTTCAACACCCACATCCTCGTTCGCCTCACCAAAGAAAATGCCCGCCACAATGCACAGGACGAACAACCCGCCGGTCAAATACCAGGTCGCCTTTTCCAAGAAATCTGTGGTGCGCTGGACGCCCCCCATTTGACTCGCTCCCTGAAAACCAGTAGCCAAACCTCCTCCCTTCGGATTTTGAACCAAAATCACCGCTCCGAGCAAAATGCTGATCACCAGGATCACCGCCATCAAAAAGTATCCCATGAGATTGTGTCTTCTTCGTTGATTAACTGCCCTTTCCGAGCTTTTTCAATTGGGCTGCAAAATAAGTACTTTTTGCAGGATATTTCAAGGAAAGCTGCTGATAAATCCGCTTCGCCCGACCGATTTGCCCCTGCTTGGCAAAAACTCGCGCCATCGTCTCGGTCATCAAGGTTTGGTCTTCCAGAACGCTTTGCTTCGCCAAATCCTCCACGCTCCGATCCACGTCCCGAATAGGACCAATCTTCGGCTGGACCTCCAAAAACTTGTCAATCAATACATTCACATCTCTCTTGGGCACATGCTGGGCCGGCTCCTCCCCCCGGCCCTGCCCCGCCAAAGTCCCGAAAGAAACCACCTCAGCCCGTCCCTTCAACCAAGCAGCATACCCCCCTTCGGACGGCTCAACTTTTTTCACCTCCGGCAATTTTTTGTCCTCAAGCCCCGGAGGTTCATCCGAGGCAGTGGACTCCTGCACCGCCGCTTTCGCCGAACGCTGCTCACGCTCCCATTCCGCAACATCCAGTTCGATGGTGGACTCGATGGCGGACAGCAACACCTCCCGCTCAACCCCTGGTTCCCCTCGTTCCTCGTTCCCTAGTTCCTCGTTCCCTGGCCCCCCTGGTTCCTCGTTCCCTAGTTCCTCGTTCCCTGGCCCCCCTGGTCCTCCCCGTAGTTCCTCGTTCCCTGGTTCCCCTGGTCCCCCTGGTCCTCCCCCTCGTTCCTCGTTCCCTGGTTCCTCGTTCCCTAGTTCCCCTCGTTCCTCGTTCCCTGATTCCTCTAGTTGCTCGTGTATTGCTCTCGCCTCCTTCAAAATCTCCGGACGCACCAAAAGATCGAACAACGCCTCTCGGCTCTCGAGCATCGCCGCAGCACGCAACAAATCCCGTTGCTCGTCCAAATCACCCGACAGTTGAGATGACCGCGCCAGCAACATCGCCAATCCCGGAGAATGTGGGTAGCGATCGACCAAGGACTTCAACCCCGGGCGGTCCTGTGCATCAACCTGCGTGGGATGCGCAATCAATTCTCGGATTCGCTGGGTGTTCATCATTTCGTGGGAAGTTACCAATTGCCCAAGGAAGCATTGAAGACATCTTGGGAGATTTGGTCTGAAATCTCTTCCAAAAGCTCCTCTTCCAAGCTGAACAAATCCGAAGCACTCGGGTAATCCGCGAAACGACTGAAAGTCCGGCGAAAGTCCTGATCGGGCGCCTTCAAATTGCTGTAAGTCAAATCCACTGCAATCGTCAATCGGTTCGTTGCGGCCGTTTCATCGCCCTGGACGTTGACCGGCCTGACCTCGTACTTGACAATATCCGCCGCGAACTGACAATCGCCGCCTGTCTCGCGAAGGGCCAGGGTGGTTTGGCGCTGAACCCGGTCGCGAAGCCCTTCCGCCAAAACCAGCGCAGCCGTTGCAGACGCCAGCGGATCGATGACTTCAAACGGGGCCACAGAGAACGTCTCCGCTCCGGCTGTCGACGCACCATAGGGAGAGTAGATTCCGCAAGAGATGGCACCAAAGACGACGATCAACATCGCCCAACCGAACCGCAACTTTCTCATTTCAGGCCGTATTCTTTGATCTTCCTGTACAGTGTTCGTTCGGAAATGCCCAACTCATCCGCGGCGTTTTTCCGCCGGTTGTTGTGCTTCTCCAAGGCGCGCCGGATCAACCCTTTCTCGGTGTCTTGCAAGGAAAGAACCTCCTCAATTTCCTCGGCTTCCTGTGCGCCATAGCCCGCCTCATCCTGCTCCCCGCGTTGATGCCCCGAGGCGTCATACCGCCGCCATGCTGCTCCGCTGCTTTCCGGCAATTGGCGATCAGACGGCAGATAATGTGACGCATCGCCATCGTTTGCGTACAACCGGGACACCAGTTCTTCGTCCTCCTTTCGAACATCACCGCCATTGGAAGCCATGCCAAGCACGAGCTGCTTCAAATCATGCAACTCCGTGCGCATCTCGAACAATACTTTGTACAAGATTTCTCGTTCGTTCAAACCCTCACCGCCCGCATCGCCTCCCTCACCGGACCAGCGAACAGGCAACCGAGATCGATGGCTTTCCGGCAAGTAACCGAGCAAGGTGTCGGCATCCACTTGACGTTCTTCCTCCAAAATCGAAATCTGTTCCGCTGTGTTCTTGAGTTGGCGAATGTTGCCGGGCCAAGGGTAATTCTCCAAGATCTCCACGGCATCTGGCGTCAGCCGCAGCGGCGGCATGCGATAGGCTTCACTGAAATCCGTGGTGAATTTTCGGAACAACAAGTGCACATCCCCTCCGCGCTCTCGCAAGGGTGGCATCTGAATCGGTACTTGGCTCAAGCGATAGTACAAATCCTCTCGGAATTTCCCGCCTGAAATGGCTTCATCAAAATCCACATTTGTGGCTGCAACGACGCGAACATCCGTTTTTTGAACCTTCGATGACCCCACCCGAAGGAACTCACCTGTCTCGAGCACGCGAAGCAACCGAACCTGGGTAGTCAGCGGCAATTCGGCGACTTCGTCAAGAAAAATGGTGCCACCATTCGCCTCCTCAAAATACCCCTTCCGCGATTCCGTCGCACCTGTGAACGCGCCCTTTTCATGGCCAAAAAGCTCCGAGTCGATGGTGCCCTCTGGAATGGCACCACAGTTCACCGCGATGTACGCACCATGCTTGCGCGTTGAAAATTGATGGATGATTCGCGGCATGGACTCCTTGCCGACCCCGGATTCACCGAGAATCAAAACGGAGATGTTCGTCGGGGCCACTTGCGCAGCCACGGAAATGGCACGATTCAGTGCCGGGGTGTTTCCGATGACCCCAAACCGCCGCTTGATGGACTGCACGTCCATGGTTACAATTCAGCGGGTTCCTCGGTGACCTCACCGATCAATGTGACAGGCGTGCAATCGACCGCTCGAACGTTTGCGTATTGTCCGGGTTGCAAATCACCCTTGGGAAAGACCATCACCGTGTTGAGCGTGTTGCGTCCGAAAAATTCATCGTCGCGCTTCTTGGAAGTGCCCTCAATCAGCACGCGGAACACGCGGCCCACCATGGCCGCCGTCCGTTCCATGCCGTGTTCCCTCTGAAGCGCAATCACCTCTTGCAGGCGACGCCCCTTTTCTTCCTCCGGCACATCATCCTCAAACTTCCGCTCCGCCAAAGTCCTTGGACGTTCGCTGTATTTGAACATGTAGGCCATTTCGTACCGCACCTCTTCCATCAACGAAAGGGTTGCTTGGTGTTCCGCCTCCGTCTCTCCGCAAAAACCTGTGATGATGTCCGTTGAAATGGCGCAGCCCGGCAGAATCCTGCGGATGGCGGCGATTCGGTCCAAATACCAAGCCCGCGTGTAACCCCGGTTCATCCGCTTCAACACATCCGAGTCGCCAGATTGCACGGGCAGGTGAATGTACTTGCAGATGTTTTCGTGACGTGCCATGGCGTGCAGCACATCATCGGTCATGTCCTTGGGATGGCTTGTGGAGAAGCGGACGCGCAAATCCGGATCGACAGCGGCGACACGCTCGAGCAATTCAGCGAAGCGGACGACAGGTTGACTGGGATCCTTGGTTTGGCCTTTGTTGTCCAAATTCCACTTGTAACTGTCCACATTCTGGCCCAACAATGTGACCTCGCGGTACCCCGCCGCAAACAATTCCCGGGCCTCCTGCACAATGGTTTCTGGATCACGGCTTCGCTCCCGGCCACGGGTGAAGGGCACGACGCAAAAACTGCACATGTTGTCGCAACCCCGCATGATGCTGACAAAAGCCGTTACCCCACCGGCGTCCAAACGCACAGGACTGATTTCTGCATACGTCTCCTCTCGGCTCAGCAAGACATTGACAGCCTTTTGCCCACCGTGAACCTGATCAACGAGGTTGGGCAAATCGCGGTAGGCATCCGGGCCCACCACCAAATCCACAAGCTTTTCCTCCTCCAACAGGTTCTCGCGCAACCGTTCCGCCATGCAGCCCAGCACGCCGACCACCAACCCTGGGCGCTCTGCCTTTGCCGACTTGAATTGCTTCAGACGACTCCGCACCCGCTGCTCCGCATTGTCGCGAATCGCACAAGTGTTGAGCAAAATCAAATCCGCCTCCTCTTGATTGCGTGTGGTGGCATAACCTGCCTCATCGAGAATGCTCGCGACAATCTCAGAATCGCTGAAATTCATCTGGCACCCGTAACTCTCGAGATACAATTTCTTCGCGTGTGTGGGCTGAGATGGGGCAACTGTCGGAGCTCCCTGCATCGATTCCGCCAACAAGCGCTCTTCATGCCCGGAGCCTGGCCCTCTGGCGACTACTGATTTTCCGTCCATTTCCTTGAATTCGTCTCCTTCGTTTGGCGACAAAGATACGGAATTTGGCGGCGCCCTGCCATTTTGTCAGCAGGACCAGAGCCCGTAGAAAATCGCCAACCACGCCAGTCCCTTCAAAAGAAAGAACATGAAGGCGCCCCACCCCATCGCTTCCAGTCGCTTTCGCCAAGCAGGGCGATTTTCACCAGGGTTCTTGGGCGGCGATTCATTCATCGTGCAAAGAAAAGAGCCAAACAGCACCCGACGTATCGACCGGAGTCATGGAAACGTCATTCCACTCCCCTTCATTCAGAATCTGAGGGTCCAACACCACGAAGTGGGTCGCCCCCAACGAAGCGTAGTGGGCCACGCGTTGTCCCGCTTTCAAATCATTCTCATACAAACCGGTGTACCCATCGCGACCCAAGCGGGACAAGGCGATGTTTGGGCTCGCATCCGGCAAACACACCAGCACGGCATCCTCGCCCACGCCCAGTGCATCCCAACGGCTGGCCAAGGAATCCATCCCCTCAAACCTCTGGCGCCAAATCATGTGGTGGTTTCGCCACATCGCTCCCTCCCAACCTGAAAAATGTCTCGAGTGCTCTGGGACCGCTGGCAGCCCCCACTTCATCGCCGCACGATCCCGCGCCGATGAGGATGACCAAACGATGGCCACCAACCCAATGAAACCTGCTAGTTGGCGGCGGGCGGAGGATGCAGGCAGGATTTGGTGAAAAGCCACCAGCAAAACCGGCGTCAAAACATGCACATCCATCAAGTAATAATCGTGGTGGTTGAGCCGGCCAAACCACATATATATGTAGGCCCCCACCGCGAGCAGCGTTGCCACGGCCCAACCTGCCCAAAACCGCATGTCTCGCCGGCGCGCGGCAAGCACCAGCACAACGACAAATGCAGCGCCGATGAGCCAACGGACCTCTTCGGGATACCATTCTTGCAGCATGACGTCTTGAAACAGGGTCCAGAACGTGGACCACTGGCCGTTTTTCAGGACTTCCGTCAACGGGGAAGTGGATGTCAAAAAATAGACTGACTCGTGGGTGGCGTTGTAGGATTTGGCCCAAACCACCCATGCACCTGCTCCCCCGATCGCCACTGCCGATGCCCAAGCAGCGGCTCGCCACTGTTCATCTCGCCACGCCAGCAGCACCAGCGGCACGAGGCCGAGACCCATTGTCGGTCGAAACAGCATCGCCAACATCATCGCCAATGCCGCCCAGACCCAGCGATGTCGCCCCGCTGCCCACCAAGCGATGAACACGAAGGCCAGCCCCATCGGGTTGACCAACAAACTCGGCGCGTAGAATGCCACGACGGGGGATGCCTGCACGAACCAGGGCACAAGCATCGCCAAGAAGGGGGATTCGGTCAAATGCCTCACCCATCCAAAAAGTGCCATCAACCCAGCCAACCACATCAACACATGCGTCCAGCGCAACGTGGCGGGAAGCGGGGCTTCAGCACCTGTCCATTCCCAAAGCCGAGCGTTCAGCCAGTAGCTCCCCGTGAATTCCCCAGCGCCGCGACCGCCCTTGCCGTGCAAGAAGTGCATGGATGGACGCCAGAACGGCGCTTGAGGGTGTTGGTGAAACTTCATGGTTTGGCTCAAAGCATCCGCCTGACGCCAAGCATGCGCACCTTCCGGCCAATCATCCATCACATCCCACCAGCCCACAGAAAGCATCTGCAGCAGCAAGCCCAACAGACAAACCCAAACCGCAAAACGCGGAACTATGGCGCTCAGGAAACTGCGAAAAAAGTTCACGAAGTGAAAAGGGTATGAAACGACAGCATTTGCAAAAAAAAGAAAGGGATGAACAAATTTGCGTTTGCGAAACCGGTCTGAACAGACGTTTCTTTGCGAACCAAATTCATCCACATGTCCACAAATCTCGTGATTGTTGAGTCGCCAGCGAAGGCGAAGACCATAGAAGGCTACCTCGGAAAGGATTTCAAGGTGATGTCGAGCTATGGCCACATCCGGGATTTGTCCAAGGGAAACGAAAGTGTGGATGTTGAGAATGGTTTCGAACCCAAGTACGAGGTGAGCGATGACAAGAAGACCCTCGTCCGGGACTTGAAAAAATCAGCCAAGGCTGCGGATTTGGTTTGGCTCGCGACGGATGAGGACCGCGAGGGAGAAGCCATTTCTTGGCACCTCGCGGAGACGCTCCAATTGGATCCTGCGAAGACGAAGCGCATCGTGTTCAGCGAGATCACGAAGCCTGCCATTCTGAAGGCCATTGAAAACCCGCGGACAGTGGATGTGGACCTCGTCAATGCCCAACAGGCGCGGCGGGTTTTGGACCGCTTGGTGGGTTTCGATTTGAGCCCCGTGTTGTGGAAAAAGGTGAAACCGCAATTGTCCGCCGGGCGAGTGCAATCCGTGGCGGTGCGCATCTTGGTCGAACGAGAGCGTGAAATCGGGGCGTTCCAGGCCGAGAGTTCGTTCCGGGTCACCGGAGCATTCGAAGCGGATGGCTTGCCGTTCAAAGCTGCGCTCAACAAGCGGTTCGAGTTGGCAGAAGATGCACATTCTTTCGTGGCTGCTTGCGCCGGTGCAGAACATGTGGTCAAGAGTGTGGAGACCAAACCCACACAGCGAAAAGCCGCGGCGCCTTTCACCACATCCACGTTGCAGCAAGAGGCCTCGCGGAAGTTGGGTTTTTCGGTTGTCCGAACGATGCGGGTGGCGCAAACCCTCTACGAGGCAGGAAGCATCACCTACATGAGGACGGACTCCACGAACCTCAGCGAAACCGCGCTGGACGGTGCGGAGGCCGCGATCAAAGAGCGGTTTGGCGAAGCCTATTCCGACCGAAAACAATTCAAGGGGAAACAGGCAAAAGGCGCACAAGAAGCACACGAAGCCATCCGGCCCACCGACTTCTCCAAGGAGACGGCCGCTCAAGACCGAGATGCGCAACGATTGTATGAATTGATTTGGAAACGGGCCATCGCCTCGCAGATGTCCAATGCCAAACTCGAAAACACCACGGCCAAAATCACCACCACGGGGCGAGAAGAGCTCTTTCAAGCAAAAGGGCAAGTCATTGTTTTCGAAGGGTTCCTGAAGGTCTACCTCGAAAGCACGGATGACGATGAGGGCAGCGAAGATGGCGGAAAGGACCGGTTGCCCCCGCTCCGCGATGGAATGGCACTCACGCGGCAATCTGTGGTCGCCACCGAGCGATTCTCCAAGCACCCGCCGCGCTACACCGAAGCGAGTTTGGTCAAGCGATTGGAAGAACTTGGCATCGGGCGCCCTTCGACATACGCCCCGACCATCAGCACCGTCCAGAAGCGCGGCTATGTGGAAAAGAAGGAACTGGAGGGCACCCCGCGTTCTTACCGCGTCATCACCTTGGACGAGGCCTCGGGCGAAGCCGCCGAGCAGGTCGAGACCGAAATGACAGGTGCAGAACGCAACAAGTTGTTCCCCACCGACATCGGCATGGTGGTCAATGACTTTTTGCTGTTGCACTTTGAAACCATCATGGACTTCAACTTCACCGCAGAGGTAGAGGAGCAATTTGATGTGATTGCCCAAGGCCAAATGGATTGGCGCACCATGCTGAAGAATTTCTACGCGCCATTCAAAAAGAAGGTCAACGAAACGCTCGAGACGGCAGAACGCGCTTCAGGGGAGCGCATCTTGGGCGAACATCCGGAGTCTGGCAAAGTCATCCTCGTGCGGATCGGGCGCTATGGACCGATTGCGCAAATCGGGGCATCGGACGACGAGGAAAAGCAGTTCGCTTCCCTGCTCACGACCCAGAACCTGGAAACCATCACGTTTGAAGAGGCACTGGATTTGTTCAAATTGCCGCGGAAACTCGGAGAATTGGAAGGCAAGGTGGTCGCAGCTGCGATTGGGCGGTTTGGCCCCTACGTTCGTTGGGACGGCAAGTTCGTTTCGTTGAAGGCTGCCAATGGCGATGACCCCTACACCGTGACGTACGAGCGGGCAGTCGCACTCATTCAGGAAAAAATCGAGGCGGACGCGAAAGCCCTGATTCACGTCTTCCCTGAGGACGAAACCGTCCGAATTCTCGAAGGACGATTTGGCCCCTACATCAAGGCAGGCAAAAAGAATGTGACCATCCCCAAAGGAGAAGACCCGCTGGGCATCACCTGGGAGCGTGCGCAGGTTTTGATTGAAGAGGCGAAAAATCGCCCCGTGCGCAAGCGCAAGAAGTCCTGAACAACAAGCGGTCAACAACCTCTGACCGGCGAGTTGAGGGCATGGGCTGTTTTTGAAGAACTTGCCCGCAATGAGTGAGTTCATCTACGAACATTTCGATTCTGTCCACACACCGCATTATTCGAATGCTGACGGGGCACAACGCATTGCTGACCGCATCGACGTCCATCGCTTTGATCATCGACCAGACATTGAAGGTGCGCGTGTGGTGGTTTTCGGAGTGCCGGATGGGCGGCGAAGCGGAGACAATGAAGGCTGCTCGGAGGCGGCGCAGGCCGTTCGGGAGTGGCTGTACCGCCTGACGCCGCACCGGGGTTGGGAGGGCGTTGTGGATTTGGGCAACCTCAAAACAGGCATCACCGAAAACGACACAGCCATCGCCGTGAGAACCGTCATGGAAGAATGCCTGTCCTTGGGTGTGATTCCCATTGTCATCGGCGGCGGCCAGGACTTGACGGTCGCCATGTACGAAAGCCTTGCCATCCTCGGTGCACCGGCAAACATCGTCACCCTCGATGCCCAGCTCGACTTCGGCGCGGACCCTGACAACCGGTCCTCGAGGAACTACATGAATGACATCATTCTCCACGAGCCGAACTACCTCTTCGACTACATCAACATTGGACACCAAGGATACCTGACCGACCCCGATACGTTGGAGCTGCTGAACCAACTCCAATTTCAATCCATTCGACTGGGCGAGGTCACCAACAACCTTCAGGAAGTCGAGCCGATTGTCCGCGATGCGGATTTGGTCTCGATGGATTTCGGCAGCATCCGGGCTTCGGACCACCCCGCTCATGACGCAGCCGGGCCGAATGGCATTGACGCCATGACCGCTTGCGCCATTGCACGCTATGCCGGGATGAGTGATCGCCTGAAGGCGTTCGGACTGTTCGAGCACAACCCCGATTTGGATGACAGGGGGCGGGGTGCGCACTTGGTGGCGCAGGTGATTTGGCACATTCTTGAGGGAATTTTTCAGCAAAAGGCAGACTACCCCAAGTGTTCTGCGGACGAATACCTCCGCTACATCGTGGACTTGGAAGATGTGAAACACCAAATCGCATTCCTCAAATCCCCACGCTCTGACAGATGGTGGATGGAGATTCCCGTGCCCACCCGGGGCAACGCCAAGAAGAAGCATTACTTGGCGGCGTGCTCCTATGAAAATTACGTCACGGCGACGAACGGCAAAATTCCGGATCGGTGGTGGCGGATTTTGGAGAAACTGGGGTGACCAGGGGGACTAGGGATGACCAGGGAGACTAGGGGGCGAGGGAGACTAGGGGGCGAGGGAGACTAGGGGGACTAGGGAGACTAGGGTGACCAGGGAGGCGAGGGGGCGAGGGGGCGAGGGGAACGGGATCAGACGAGAGGGAGGGTTCAGGGTTGCCTCGACTTCAGAAAAAAAATATGACTCCTTCACAAGTTTTCATGCAAGGTTTGTGAATTTCTCTATATTAGCGGACTTCACTCACGAGTGAAAAACCTACATCTGCTGTAAATCAACGAATTCCCATGATTCGAACCGCCTTGTCGTCCAAAACCTTCCGAAATTCAGCCATCGCTGTGACCCTTTTCGGGGCCATTTTCCAAGCTGATGCACAACAGGATCCGCAGTTCACCCAATGGTTCATGGAGCCCGCCATGTTCAATCCGGCTGTGGCCGGGAACAGCGATTTGACTTGCATCTCTGGGGTTTACCGCAACCAATGGACAGGTTTGTCAAATGACCCCAATACGGCCATGTTGACAGCACACACAATGGTCGATCAGCTCAAAGGCGGTCTGCTCTTGTCGTTTTACAATGACGTTCTTGGGCAGGAGACCAACAATCTGGCGCGACTTGGCTATGCCTACCACCTTGATCCAATGGCGAATGGGGCCATTTTGAGTTTTGGTGCGGCAGTAAGCATGTTCAACAAAACCATTGGGAACCAATGGGTCGCCATCGACGATTACACGGCAGACTCGGCCATTCCCAATGACCAACAGAGCGCGAGCACCACAGACGTCGACTTGGGCATTTACATTCGCAAGCCAGGGTCGTTTTATGCAGGCATTTCGGCGACACACGTTGCCGAAGTTGCTCTGGGGCAACTGAGCATCCAGCCCACGCGACACTACTACTTCATGGGGGGGTACGACCACCAGTTGGATGGCGACTACTTGGTCTTGAGAAGCAACATTTTGGCGAAGACGGATTTGAACGCAACGATTGCGGATGTCAACGTCAACGTCCTGTGGAACAACATGCTGTGGGGAGGATTGACCTGGCGGCCCGGGGATGCCGTTGCGCCTGTTGTAGGATTCGAATACGCCATGGAGGACAAACAAAAAACGAGCTACGCGAAACAAGTGTTCCGTTTGGGGTATTCTTATGATGCCACAACCACTGAACTGAGCAATTACAGCAACGGCTCCCATGAGATTTTCCTGAGTTACTGCTTCAAGTTTGAGCAGATTCCGATGCTGAATCGCCATGCAAACCCACGATTCCTGTGAGGAATGCATACGAAATGGCAACCCTCATCGGTTATTGAACGTAAGCCTCAGTTAGAAACCCAACCTGCAAGCCCTATGAAAAACGCCCTTTTCATTCTCGCAGTTGCCGCAACATTTGCGAGCTGCTACAGCGGCCCCCAAGGGGAGTTGGTCGGTGTGTACCCCCGTGAGCAATGGATTCAGGTGAATCCGTATGGCATGAACTACATTCACTTGGGTTCATACACGATGGGACCCAGCGACCAAGACGTACCGTTTGCCTTGAACACCCGATCCAAGACGGTGACGGTTCCGTCATTTTACATGGACATCCACGAAATCTCGAACAACGAGTATCGTCAGTTTGTGCACTACGTCCGTGATTCACTCTTCCTCAACATGCTCGCTGAAGATGACCAGGAGGATTACTTCTATGCCGAGGACGAGATGGGCCGTGAATTGGATCGTTTCGTGGACAAAGGATACATCCTCAATTGGGAGGCTCCGATAGATTGGGAGGATGAAGACATCTTCGACTTGCTGTACGATGAGTTCTACCTGCAAGGCTCAGACAGATTCTACAATCGTCGGCAGCTTGATACCCGGAAACTCAACTACCGTTACTGGTGGGTGAACTTTGACGATGCCGCGAAGCGGAGCGGCATGGATGAGGAATACAGCGAAGTCAACAGCTTGAACCAGTTGCATTCGATTCGAGGACACAGCGATCGCTCACAATTTGTCGTGGAGGAGACCATCAACGTCTACCCTGACACGTTGGTTTGGGTTCGCGACTTCACTTATGGATACAACGAACCGTATGCCGACAGTTACTTTTGGCATCCAGCATTCGATGATTACCCAGTGGTGGGCGTGACTTGGAGTCAGGCAAAAGCGTTCAACGCCTGGCGGACCCAAATCATGAATGAGTGGAAGCAGAGCAACGGAGAAACCTTCGTTCAGCGGTTCCGACTTCCCTCCGAGGCAGAATGGGAATACGCCGCCCGTGGGGGGCTGGATTTGAGCCCTTATCCTTGGGGCGGGCCGTACATGCGAAATGACTTGGGATGTCCGCTGGCGAATTTCAAACCCATGCGTGGGGACTACGTGGAAGATGGCGCGGGCTATACTGTCCCCGTGGAAACATTCTCGCCCAATGACTACGGATTGTACCAGTTGTCTGGAAATGTGGCCGAGTGGACAAACACCGCCTTCGACGAAACGGTGTACGACTTCGCGCATGACATGAGCCCGGAGTACGTTTACCACGCCACGGTGGACGACCCACCCAGCTTGCACCGCAAGGTGGTTCGCGGGGGATCTTGGAAAGACATTGGATACTACTGCCAAGTCGGCACACGCTCTTTCGAATACCGCGATACAGCGAAGTCCTACATCGGATTCCGGTCGGTCATGTCCTACCTCGGACGTGGAAAGACCGGCGATCCTGAAGATTGGTGATGTTCTGTTGGGTGGGCCACGACGTTCTTGATTTGGCCTGCCCAAAAAATCACCTTCAAAAACACACCAAACCTGCCTGTTCGGCCGTTATCATGGCCCTTATCGTTATTGAAACCAACACCTAAGACACCTTAGAAACATGAAACCGGGAAGCAAAGGATGGAAAAATTTGATGGCCAAGATCTATGGCCTCGGCGCATCAGTAGTCATTTTGGGCGCACTCTTCAAGATTCAACACTGGGAGTTCGCCTCTGAAATGCTGATTTTGGGATTGGGAACTGAAGCGTTGATTTTTGCGTTCTCAGCTTTTGAAAAACCGCATGAGGAGCCGGATTGGACGTTGGTGTATCCGGAATTGGCGACGCCAAAAGATGGCAGTGCGCCCCTGCCCAAGAAGAAGGCCGGCACGGTGACGGAACAATTGGATGACATGCTGAAAGAGGCGAACATCGAGACTGAATTGCTGGAGCGATTGGGAGATGGCATGCGCCACTTGGGTGAGCAAGCATCGAAAATGGGCGAAGTCGCTGACGCTTCTGTAGCCACAAAAGAGTACAGCGCTTCATTGCACGACGCTTCGGCGAAGGTGTCTGAATTGTCACAAACGTATGCTCAAGTTTCAGAAAGCCTCACTGGCATGAAGGGAGCCTCTGAAATGGGCGATACTGTGGGTGCAGCAATGCAGCAGATGTCCACGAACCTCTCTTCGTTGAATGAAATGTATGCCTCTCAACTCGAGCAACTCAAGCAAAACAAGGAGCTCTATGCTGGAATGGGGGAACTCGTGCAAAACTTGAACGACAGTGTCGAGGACACCAAGCAGTACAAGGAGAACATTTCGGAGTTGTCCAAGAATTTGGCATCTCTCAACACGGTGTATGCCAACATGCTCAATGCCATGGGCAACCGCGGCTGATCGTCGCTGACTTTATTCAATAAAAGAATCAAGCGATGGCTGGCGGCAAAGAAACACCCAGGCAGAAGATGATCGGGATGATGTACCTCGTCCTGACAGCACTTCTGGCCCTCAACATCTCCAAGGAGGTGCTCAATGGTTTTGTGAAAGTTGAAAACAGCTTGCAAAACACACAGCACACTCTGCAAGGAAAAGTAGAAGAAACAAAAGGAGAACTTGAAACCAAGTTCCTCCAGAACCAAGAGAAAGTCAGACCCTTCAAGCAACAGGCAGACCAAGTTTCTGCTCAGGCTGATGATCTGATTTCCTACATCACAGAACTCAAGGCCCGGTGCTTGGCAACTTCCGTGGGAGACTACCTCGAGCAGGAGCCCATGGGCTTTGACCGGTATTTGGGAAAGGACGCAGATGGCAGAGACACTGTCTTGAACCTGATGCACATCGAAAAGAAGGACGAATACCAAGCGTTGACGGCCTTTTTGATCGGGTCAGAACCACAGGCACCCAAGGAAGAGCCCTGGTCTGCAGTTGAGCTCCGACAGAAAATGGAAGCTTTTCGTGATGACATCAAGGCCATTTCGTTCCGCGATACCGAAGGCAATGTCCGCCAAATTCCAGATTATCTCAAGAATCAATTGGACGAAACATTCACGTTCGGCACCGAAATGGAGGATGGCATGGAGGTGTTGTGGGAAACAGCCAACTTTTTTGACGTGCCGCTCGCCGCGGTGATGCCGCTGATGACAAAAATGAAGTTGGACATTCAAGATGTCCAACAAGACATCATCACTTGGTTGTTGAGTTCTGTCGACGCGAAGAGTTACAAGTTTACCGCCTTGATGCCCTTGGTGGTTCCTGAATCGAGTTACATCCTGCGTGGCGACACGTTCCGCGCCGATGTCCTGTTGGCAGCGTATGACCCAACAAACCGGCCTGAGATTTATGTGGACCAACGCCCTTTTGATGGTCGCGATAGCACAATGCTCGAATACAATGGCTTGGAGGCATTGACCATCGGATCTGACAATCTTGGCAAGATTCGCATTCCCACCAACGGTTTGGGACTCGGGGAGTACGATTACAAGGGCTTGATTCGGTTCCAAGGCCCAGATGGTGCGATTCAGCCTTGGCCTTATTACACCCCCACATTTACCGTCGCTGAGCCAGCGTTGGTTGTGTCTCCAACAAAGATGAATGTCTTCTACCGCGGGGTGCCAAATCCTGTGGAGATTTCTGTGCCAGGTGTTCCCGCCGAAAACATCACAGCCACCATTTCTGGAGACCACAGCCTGAGCAAAGAACCCGATGGGACGTACATCGTCAATCCAGGAAAACAGGGAGATGCGAAGATTGTCGTGACAGCCGAATTGCCAGATGGCACCAAGAAGTCACTCCCTGCCAAGGAATTCCGTGTCAAGCGCATTCCGGACCCCGTGCCGACGTTTGCCACAAAAACACCGGCCGACGGGACCATCACGAAAACCTTGTTGATTGCAGCTCCGGGGGTTTCAGCGGCCATGGACAATTTCGACTTCGATGTGCGCGTCACAGTGAAGAGTTTCCAAATCTCAGTCAGCCGAGACGGGACCCTGGTCGAGCGGAAATCGAACAGCAACCGCTTGACACCTGAGATGAGCGAATTGCTCAGCCGCGTTGGGCGGGGAACGGTGGTGTACATTGAAGACATTTTGGTCAAAATGCCCGATGGGACGGAACGCCAACTGGCCACCATCAAACTGAAAGTCATTTAATTTTTCATCATGCGAGCAGCCCTCTCCTCTCTCACGCTCTGCCTTGTCTTCCTCTTCGGAATTTTGATGCCATCGCAGGCGCAAGTTTCGAACGTTCTGGACGGCGCGTACGTCAAGGAAACCAACATCACCAAACGCGTGGTGCCCTACCCCTATCTGCGGGAGGCTGACGTGATGTACACAAAGCGGATTTGGCAGAAAATTGATCTGCGGGAAAAGATGAACCAGCAGTTCTACTATCCGATTCGACCCATCCAAGATCGAAAGAGCTTGTTCGATGTCGTTCGGGAGGCCTTGCTCGTGGAGGGGTCGCTTGTGGCTTATGGCACCGGCCCTGCCGGTGATGACGATGAATTTCGCTTTCCATTGACACAAAACGAGGTGGATTCCATTTTGAATCCCGTCGTGTACATTCCGGAAATCGACTTGGAAACTGGTGAGAAGATTGGGGACCGACCTCAGAAAATCGCTATCGAATCCGAGAGCATCAAGCAATACTTGGTGAAAGAGGACTGGATTTGGGACCGGCAACGGAGCGAACGGTATGTTCGCATCATTGGCATTGCTCCACTGATGGAGAACTTTGACGATGAGGGACAATCGAAGGGCTTTTCGACGTTGTTTTGGCTCTACTATCCAGAGTGTCGTTACGTTTTTGCGAATGCCGAGGTGTACAACATGTTCAATGACGCACAACGCAGAACCTACGAGGACATCTTCCAAAAGCGCTACTTCACTAGCTATGTCGTGAAGGAATCCAACGTGTACGATCGTTCCATCCAGAGCTACGCCAGAGGCCTCGATGCCTTGGCTGAGTCGCAAAGAATCAAGGACGAATTGTTTCTCCTGGAACACGATTTGTGGCACTATTGATCCGATTTGTTTGAAAAGGGTGCGGCGCTTGACGAAGAGTCAGGCGCCGCATTTTTTTTGTCCGTCCTTCTCTCCGAAATTTGCCGTCCATGTTGAATTTGTCTGCCGTAGGAGTCCATTTTGGACCGAGAACGTTGTTTGAAAAGCTCGATTTGTTCATCGGCAAACGCGAACGGGTGGGTCTCGTCGGCCGAAATGGTGCGGGAAAATCAACTTTGCTCAAAATCATTGCAGGAATTCAAGTGCCCTCAGAAGGTTCGGTGAGCACGCCGAATGATTATCGCCTCGGGTATTTGCCCCAAGAAATGGAGCACAACGAGAATGCCACGATTCTTGAGGAAGCGTCTTCTGCCTTTGAAGAAGTTCAACACCTTGAAGCGCAAATCGAAAACATTGCCCGCGAACTGGGCGAAAGGGACGATTACGAGTCTTTGGAATACGGCCGGCTGATCGAATCACTGACCGATGCCAATGCGCGTTTGGATTTGATCGGTGGGACGACGACGGAAGAGTTGGTGCAACGAATTTTGCAGGGACTCGGATTTCGAAACGAAGACATGGACCGGAAAATGTCCGAGTTCTCTGGCGGATGGAAAATGCGCGTAGAGCTGGCCAAACTTCTCTTGATTGCCCCTGACCTCTTGCTGCTGGACGAACCGACAAACCACCTCGACATCGAATCCATCGAGTGGCTTGAGGGGTTCCTCAAGCAATCGCCGAGCGCCATTCTTCTGATTTCTCACGACCGTGCGTTTTTGGACAACCTCACCACACGGACCATAGAGATCACGGCGAACAAACTGTTCGATCACAAGGCGAGCTATTCGAAGTTCCAAGTTTGGCGTGAAGAAGAACGACAACGACAGGAGCAGGCTTACAAAAATCAACAGAAATACATCGAAGACACCGAACAGCTCATCAACAAGTTTCGCGCGAAAAAGAACAAGGCCGCGTTTGCCCAGAGTTTGATCAAGAAGCTGGACAAGATGGACCGAATTGAAGTGGATGCTGCCGACAAGGCTGAGCTCCGCTTTCGCTTTCCGCCAGCGCCCCGATCCGGAAAAGTGGCGATTGAAGCGACGGGCCTGGCGAAATCGTTTGGCGACTTGAATGTCTTTGAAGGCGTGGATTTTTTGCTGGCGCGACAAGAAAAGGTCGCGCTTGTCGGGAAGAATGGCGCGGGCAAGACCACATTGACCCGCATCTTCCTCGGCCAAGAGTCGCACAAGGGCCAGTTGGAAATCGGCCACAACATCGACATCGGATACTACGCACAGAACCAAGCAGAAGAACTCAACGGCGATCTCACGGTTTTGGAGACACTCGATGATGTCGCCGTGGGGGATGTTCGGAAGAACCTGCGCGGACTATTGGGTTCATTTCTTTTCAGCGGGGAGGACGTCGACAAAAAAGTCAAGGTCCTGTCCGGGGGCGAGAAAGCCAGGCTGGCCCTGTGCAAACTGTTGCTTCACCCCTACAACTTGCTCATCCTCGACGAGCCCACGAACCACTTGGACATTCGAGCAAAGGACGTGCTCAAAGAAGCGCTGAAAGCCTTTGACGGCACCCTCATCGTGGTGTCCCACGACAGAGATTTCCTTTCAGGATTGACGGATTTGGTCTATGAAGTCCAACCCCACGGATTGAAGCAGTACATCGGAGACATTCGGACCTTCTTGCACGAAAAACACGCGGCGAGCATTCGCGCCTATGAAGCCGGCGGACACAAAGCCGCCGCCAAACCCGACAAGCAAGCCGCCCCATCTGTGCGTGAAGAGCAAAAGGAGACCTACGCAGACCGCAAAGCCCGCGAAAAGGAAGTGCGCAGATGCCGCAACAAAATCAGCAAGCTCGAGAAATCCATTGAAGAATGTGAAGCCAAGCTGGCAGCACTGCAAGCGAAAATCACAGAGATTGGGGACGGGGATCGCACACAAATGACGGATTTGGCCTTCCAACATGCCCAGGTCGAAACGGAGATGCAAGGCCACCTGGATGCCTGGGAAAAGGCAGCCGCTGACCTCGAAACCTTGGAAGGGAAATCTCAACCCTCATAACAATCGTCCGAGAATCACCAAAAGGCCGTTGAATTGCAAAATCAAACGACAGCCGTAATTTCTGAAGTGGCGGGGCAGAATCGTGAATAACATTGTGAATATCACAACATTTGCTTCAAAAAGACCTTGAAACATTTCCTGTTTCTTGTGCGTATGAAGTGCATGCGCAAAATTTTTTTCGTAGCGACCCTGTTTCTTGGTTTGGCGTCTTGGACAAACGCCCAAAAGGAACTTCAATTGGAAGCTGGCGCCTTTGTCGGCGGCTCCAACTATCTCGGAGAGATCGGTGGCTTTGATGATCCAAGGGCCTCCGTTTTGGACGTGAATTTGAGCCAAACCTCTCCGACCTTCGGTGGGTTCTTCCGGGTGGGTTTGCATCCCCGCATCGGCATCAAAACGAGTGTGAATTTTGTGCAAATCAAGAGCGAAGACGCTGCGTCCATCAACCCCGCGCGTCGGGCAAGGAACTTGAACTTCCGGAACCGCATGGTCGAGTTTGGGGTTTTGGCGGACTTCGTGTGCGCGAGCATCGGCGACATCACGAACGAAGGGTCCACCAACCCGAGTTTCACAACAAGTCTTGATTTCACCGTGCATGCTGGCGTCTACGGCGTCCTGCACAACCCCATGGCGCGCATCACTTATGATCCGAACAACGTTTGGGAAGACCGGTATTACGAGCTCCGTCCGTTGCGCACAGAAGGTCAGATTGAAGAATACGCGCGATTGATTGCTGCGATTCCAGTAGGCTTCGGTGTGCAGGTCAATGTGCGGAACACTTGGAAATTTGGTTTGGAGGCATCCTACCGCACGACTTTCACCGACTACCTCGATGACATTTCAGGTCAGTATGCGGATCCTTCAGCCCTCGACCCACTTGCCCAAGCCTTGAGCTCTCAAAGCAATGAATTTGTCATCGCCCTGATCAATGATCCTTCATCAGGTTCTGTTGCAAACCACCAATACAGCGAAGCCGGCACTTACCGCGGCAACCCAGCGACGAATGATGGATACGGCACAATTCAGTTCACCGTTTCGAAGGTTTTGAAATCGGTCAGCCGCAGCGGTCGATCTTCAGGCTTCTAAGCCCTGCCTCACCCCATCTTGCACGCAGCAGGCCCGATTCGTCGCACAACATTTGTGGCACGAATCGGGCCTTGCTTTTCCGCTTTTTTCTGCTTCAATACCCCCCTGCTGGTTGCAAGTAATTGCGCCACTTTTGCAGCACCCATTCCATGTCTTCCGGCAACTCTGAGTCGAACGACAACCACTCCCCCGTTCCAGGATGGGTGAATCCCAAGGTTTTTGCGTGGAGCGCTTGTCGCGGCAGTCGTTCGAAGCAGTTGTGCAGGAATTGGGCATACTTCCCGCCCTGCAATCCCTTCACCGCTCGATTGCCCCCATACTGCACATCCCCAAACAGTGGATGACCGATGTGTTGCATGTGCACCCGGATTTGGTGTGTGCGGCCCGTCTCCAGCTTGCACTCCACAAAGGTGACGGGCCCGAGTCGCTCCAACACCTTGTAATGCGTTACGGCATGCTTGCCCGATGAGCCATCCGAAAAGACGCTCTGCAACTTGCGGTCCCGCAGGCTCCGACCAATGTGCCCCGTGATGGTCCCGTCATCCGCCAAATCTCCCCAAACCAACGCATGATACCGGCGCTCCACCGTGCGGTCGAAAAATTGGTTGCTCAACTCGGTCATGGCCATCTCCGTTTTGCCCAAAACCATCACACCTGTGGTGTCCTTGTCCAACCTGTGCACAAGCCCAGGACGCGGAATCTCCGTGTCCCTGTGCTTGGGTGTGGACAAATCCGGCGGCAACTCAAGTTGTTGTTGCTGCACGTGCCAGGCCACCCCATGAATCAAAGTCCCTGTGTAGTTCCCATTGCCCGGGTGAACCACCATGCCCGCAGGTTTGATCAACACCAGGACATGCTCATCTTCATAGGGAATGGCCAAATCCATGGGCTCCGGAACCAGCTCGAACTGGATCACAGGTCGCGGCAACTCGATGGTCACCACGTCAAAGGCCTTCACCTTGTGGTTGCTCTTCACCGGTGCACCATTCACCCGGACATAGCCCGCCTTGGCGGACTGTTGCATTTTTGAACGGGAGATGTGCGCCACAAGGTTCGTCAGGAACTTGTCGACGCGAAGGGGCTTTTGCCCCGCATCGGCGACCAGCCGATGATGCTCATGCAATTCCTCTGTCTCGCCCTCCGCCAGGTCGTCGGTCAATCCTTCATCCTCTGTCACCATCACTTTTGCCATTGAATGCGCGTCGCCTGGCCCGATGCCTGGTGGTGCAGAATGTAGAGGCCTGTGGCTTGGACAGCTGAAATGTCCAAACCTTGCACTCCGCCGTGGGCAGCCGTTCCCGACGCACAACGACGACCGGACATGTCATAGAGTGTCCAAGGACCAGCACTGGGCCAATCCACCGTCAACAAACCAGAGGTGGTCGGATTGGGGTGCACGCGCAATTCAGAGGCTTCGGCCACGACCGGCGCCTCGCTCAACCAGACACCTTCCATGCCCGAACGGAACACCGGGCGAACCATCACCGTCCCTTCGATGGTGGAAGACGTCCAAACCCCGCCCAAGCCCAGCACATAATGCAGGGAGCCGGGGTTCGCATTTGTGTTCTTGTCCAGCCCGAAATTGAGCATGACCTCAGAGGATTGGACCAATCCGACATGCATCGGTCCCGCCTCCACTGCAATGGGGTCGTCGTAAGCGTAGAACGCAAACACGTCGTAACCATCGGTGAAGTACGTCGGCGTATGCAAAACGTAATTTTCCCCCAACTCCTCCCCGGGAAGGCCGGAGTCATCCGCCCAAGCCCGAAGCAGGAACGTCTCGTCCTGGGCATTCGTGTAGTATGGCGTGAAGTGAATGGCAAGGCCCAAGAGGGTATCGGGAGAGGCCACGGGGAAGCGCATGGCGAGTTTGGCACCACCAGATGTCAATGCATACGCCTTCTCGGCAGAGCCATCGTCATAGGCATAGTCGTTGAGGAAAACCTGCTGGAAAACAATGCTGTCGTTATCAGGCACACCGATCTTCTGTTCTTGAAAAATGCCCACGGACGTCTCCCAAAAGCTCACGTTGAAGACCGCTGCCGTATCGCTGATGCCCGCGTCAAAAACGAAGTCGCTGCCCTCGGGATTCGTGCCCACATAATGTCCTGTGGTGAAGGTGCTGGCGGGCTGCACATTCGTGTTCTGGAAAAAATTGTCCTGTTCAACGATGGATCCAACATCGCCGATGGGCTCCACAACGAACCCCGTGGCGATGTTCGCGCCTTGGGTGTTGCTGAAATTGCGCTGCAATGTGGTGGTGCTGTCGCGCATGAAGGCAGCGGGATTGCTCTGGAAGTGCGTCCAAGGCATTCGGGTGAGCCCACCAGCGAGGAGCGTGTTTTCCGGCTCGCTGTATGCCACCTCGGTCAACACATCGAACGTGGCCGGGTCAATGCCGTCGTTCAGCAACACATAGTCGATGTGCCACAAATCGACATTGCCGCTGAGGGCGCCGAAATTGCGGAAGCGAAACTGGAAATTGGGGGTGAGGTAGATGGCCGTGTCGACCGGAACGAACACGCGTTCAAAGGCATCAACGCTTGAAGAATCCGTGGACCAAACCTCCTCCCAAACGGGATTGCCGGTGATGGCGTCCGTCGCCTTGAATTCGAGAATCAGCTGATCTTCACCATCGTCTGGGTGGTTGCCGCGACCGCCGCCTTGGTAATGAAACATGAGGTGAATGCCACTGTTGACCGGATAGCCGTTGAGGTTGATCGGGCGAGAGGTCAAGGTGTCCGCCCAACCTGCCTCGTCGACGTTGTTGAAGCTGTACGGGTACCCCTCAGCATCGAGGCCGTCGAGCGTGGCAACGCCGATCGTGGGGGGGGCAATGGCAAAGGTGGTGGTGATGCGGGCTGACGCATCGTCCCAACGCCAGTAAGGGAGATACGCAATCGGGGCGTTCGCCAAACTCGGCGTGGAGAAGTCGTCGAAAAACGGCAACGTCAAAGCCCCTCCGCGCGCTGTGGAAGCGCCCACCGACTCACGAGGGGACGGATCGAAGGGAAGGGTGAGGAGGTCGGCTTCGCGCTCGGTTTGGCCGGAGGCCTGCACCATCGCAAGCAGGGAAAAGCCCAGCAAGGCCAGTGATGGCAAAGCATTCCACTTCAACGGATGGGTCATTTTGCTCAATGTCATTCTTCAATTTCCAATGCAGACCGGGGCGCCTCCCCTTCCTCTCCAAGGTACAAATCCAATTCGGTCCCCGCCTGAACCGCAGCGGATTCATTGGGCAAGGGATGCTGTTCAATGACCAACGCCTCGCTTGAGTCCGCCGCGTCCTCGATGGCCAAGGAGTATTCCACCAACCCGAGCCCCAATTGGGCGCGACGCAACACCGCCCGGGCACTGTCCAAGCTCAGTCCTTGACAATCTGGGACGGCGACGAGCCTGCCTGTGGTTTGGCCGCAGAACAGGACGACGTGAGAGCCCCGACGCAACCGGTCGGTGGGGCTGAGGGCTTCGCCTCGGTCGTTTTCCAGGCGCACCACGCGGTTCACCAAGGACACGTTGGGCTCGAAACGCTCGGTGACCTTGAACCCTTTGTTCGCCAGCACGATCCGGGCAATGCTGATGTCCTGCCCCTCATGCACCGAAACGATTTCCGCCGGCGGCATGGACCTGTAGGTGGTGAGGTAGATGTTGCGGCCGGCTTTGATGCCGGCGGCGGGTGGCGGGATTTGGTCCAAAACATGAAACGCCCGGCCATTGTCGGCATACACACTGTCCAGGTGAACCACTTCGAGGCCGATGTCCGCACATGCGCGCTTTGCTTCATTGAAGCTCATGCCACGGACATCGGGCATGGCCACTTGTTCCCCGTGCTGGCTGTACAAATGCAGCCCCAACCAAGCGCTGAGCAGGACCGCAGCCCAGGCAACAACGATGCCCAGCAGGGTGCGAAGGAAGGATTTGGACAACAAGAAGCGAAGCCAAATCTTCATCAAGCCTCCATTTCCTCCGCCAGCACGTTGTCATACGTGTTCCGGTGCGTTTCACAATGCCCGAAGGAGTGGCCGTCGACCTGCAGCTTTCCTTTTGTCACATGGCCGAGCAGCACAACGGGAATGTTGAAGTCCTCAATCACGTCGAGCAACATGTCTTGCTGACCTTCGGTACAGCTGACCACCACACGCCCAGCGCCCTCTCCGAACAGAAAGGCATCGAGACGAACTTCGTCGTCGGTCACGATGTCAAAGCCCAGGCCTGACGGCATGGCCATTTCAAGAAGGGTGACCCACAAGCCGCCGTCGGAAACATCGTGACAAGATTGAATGGTGGCCCGGCGAATGGCCTCGCGGACGCATGCCTGCAACTGCACTTCGGCGGTCAAGTCAAAATGTGGCGCAGGGGTTCGCTTCACCCCGCGGATGCCAGACACATATTCGCTCGCTGCGATGTCGTTTGTGACCTCGCCGAGCAAGAAAATCAATTCGCCCTTCTCCTTGAAGTCCAAAGACATGTGAAGGTTTGCGTCTTCCATCACCCCCACCATTCCGATGGTCGGTGTCGGGAAGACTGCTGTGGCTGTGCCGTCAGGGTTCGCAGATTGATTGTAAAAGCTGACGTTGCCCCCGGTCACCGGCGTCTTGAACGCCTCACAAGCCCGGCTCATCCCTTGAATGGCCCCCACGAACTGCCAATACACTTCTGGGTTGTAGGGATTGCCAAAATTCAGGCAATTCGTGATGGCGCTCGGGTGCGCCCCCGTGCAGCTGATGTTCCTGGCGGCTTCCGCAACGGCCATGGCCGTTCCGATTTCGGGATCCGCCTCGACGTAACGCGCGTTGCAATCCACGGTGAGGGCCAAAGCTTTCTTGGTGCCACGCACCCGCACCACACCCGCGTCCGAAGGGCGGTTGGTGCTGCGGTTGATGGTACCGACCATCGAGTCATACTGCCGCGTGACCCAATTCTTCGATGCGATGTTGGGGCGCTCGATGAGGGCTTCAGCGATGGATGCGGCCTCCTCTATGCTCGGCACTGGCACGCTCGCAGGGTCCCAAGCCTGTGCCTCTGCATACCAGGCCGGCTCGCGATGTTCGCGATCATACACGGGTGCGCCACCGCCGAGCACGAGCGCATCTGCCGGCACTTCCGCCACCACCTTTCCTTGAGCGAAGTACCGAAGGGTGTTGCCCGCCGTGACCGTTCCGATCTCCACGGCGTGGAGGTCCCATTTTTCAAATATCGCCTCCACCTCCGCTTCGTGCCCTTTGCGGACCACCACGAGCATGCGCTCTTGCGACTCACTCAGCAAAATCTCAAACGGTTCCATGTCCGCTTGACGCAGGGGAACCTTGTCCAAATCGATGTCCATCCCCACCTCTCCGGCCGCGCTCATCTCCGAAGTGGAGCAGGTGATGCCCGCCGCGCCCATGTCCTGCATGCCTACAATGGCCTCCGTTCCGGCCAACTCCAGCGTGGCTTCGAGAAGGAGTTTTTCCTGGAAGGGATCGCCCACTTGAACGCTCGGCAAATCGTCCGCACTGTCCGCGGAGATGTCCTTGGATGCGAACGACGCGCCTTGGATGCCGTCCTTTCCCGTCGCCGAACCGACGATGTAGACTGGATTGCCAATGCCGGCGGCGGTGGCCGAAATGATTTGGTCTACTTTCAAAATGCCGACAGACATCGCATTCACCAATGGGTTCACCTGGTAAGATGGGTCAAAAAAGAGCTCACCACCGACGACAGGAACACCAAAGCTGTTGCCATAATCGCCGATGCCCTTCACAACGCCTTCCAGCAACCATTTCGTGCGTGGGTGGTCCAAATCGCCAAATCGCAAGCTGTTCAACTGGGCAATGGGCCGGGCGCCCATGGTGAAAATGTCTCGGTTGATCCCCCCCACCCCTGTGGCAGCGCCCTGGTAGGGCTCAAGCGCCGATGGGTGGTTGTGCGACTCGATTTTGAATGCACAACCGAGACCGTCCCCAATGTCGACAATGCCAGCGTTCTCCTCACCGGCTTTGACCAGCATGTGCGGGCCGTCCTTGGGCAGAGTCTTCAGCCACTTGATGCTGTTCTTATAAGAGCAATGCTCACTCCACATGACGCTGTAAATGCACATTTCAGTGAAGTTGGGCGTGCGACCGAGTTGGTTCTGGATCGCTTCAAATTCCTCCGGCAGGAGGCCCATCTCTTGGGCCTGGGCGAGGGTGGCGGGCGCTGTGGATGCTTGCATTTCATGCCAAAAATACATCCGAGCCGCCCATCCTCTGCGCTTGTTCGCATTTAACTTGCCGACATGCGAATTGTGATTCAACGGGTGCTCGAGGCGTCCGTCTCCATTGCCGGGATCCAAACGGCCACGATCGGTCAGGGACTCTTGGTTCTTGTGGGCTTCGAAAGCTCGGACACATCGGCAGATGTGGGTTGGATGTGCCGCAAAGTCTGCGGCATGCGCATCTTTTCCGACGCGAACGGCAAAATGAATGCGTCGGTCTTGGACGTGGAAGGCGAATTGCTCGTGGTCAGCCAATTCACCCTGCACGCAGCCACCCGAAAAGGCAACCGCCCGAGCTTCATGCAGGCGGCGCGTCCCGAACAGGCGATTCCGCTCTACGAGGAATTTGTCGAAGCCTTGGCGTCGCGCGTGCCTGTGTCGACCGGCGAATTCGGAGCGGACATGCAAGTCCGCCTGGTCAATGATGGCCCGGTGACCATCACGGTGGACAGCAAAGCTGGCGAATGAGGCAACTCAAGGCGCGAGCACAAGGCGACTATTTTCGATACGCCGAAAGGATTTGGCCTGAATCGTCGAACCGGAGCAATTCGGGCAGGGACATGGAAACATTTTGCTCGGCATAGTCGGAAACGATTCGCCAACCCAAGTAAGCCCCAAGACGATCGGGGCTTTCTTGTGGGATGGCGGCGGCACGCGTGAATGGACCTTCGGTGAACCAACGCGAAAACGCGACGGCATTCGCATCGAAGAGCACATCCTGCTGACTCATTTCAAGCCAAACCGCGCGTTCGTTCGCCTCCGCCCAGGCCCATTCTTCGGAAGACCAGTCGAACCAAATGGGGTTGGGCAGGGTGGGGAGGATTTGGTCCACCAGAAAGAGCACCTTGCCCCAAAACAGCAGCGCATCGGCACAGGTTTCTGGCTGATAGAGCGTCTTGCTGAAGTGAACGACCAGCCAACCGCGGACGGCTTCAGCGGCCATGCGCTCCGGGTCCATGCGATCGCGGAGGTAAGAAGGAAACGCTGAGGGCGAGAGCGATGACACAATGGGATGATCCGGGCCCAGGAACCACTCGAGGCCGACCGCCAGGGTGCTGTCGGTGGGGTACACGGCATGGTTGAACCCGCTGTGCATCCAAATCAGCTGCGGCGGATCGATGTCCGGAAAATGAGCGTGGAGGCGACGAAAGGCATCCTCGATGATTTGCTCCGCCGCGCGGAGCCGATCGGGGTCGCCGCTGGTCGTGTCCACGGCGGTCAGGGAGCCCGCGATGGAGGGGTGGCTGGCGAAGGTGCGCAGGCCGGCGGCGGTGACGGGATCGTCTGCCGGGCCGAGGGCGAGAATGTCCTCGACGTATGCCTGGGCGAATGCCGGACCTGCCGCCGCTGTGAAGGCGGAGAGCCCCGCCCTGTCGTCGGCGGCGGGGAGGGATCGCACGACGTCGTGCAGGTGGACAGCAGGCCGCCAGCCCGGCGAAGGCAACGTCACCTCATCGGGGTCGACGGCCCACGGGGAGGGCTCAGGCGACCAGAACCACCAAGCCGAGAAGGCCAGCAATGCGCCGGCACCGAAAATGAACAGGAAACGCGTGGGTTTTGGCATGGAATTCGTTGGAGTGGGTGCAGTAGATTTGGACTGCAAAGATGACAAAGCCGATGCACACGCCCTTGAAAATTCCGGTGGCTGCCCTGGGCCTCCTGCTCTGCCTGATGGCCACCCTGTCGGAGCAGGCCACAGGCCAAACCTCAGCGCCCCCCGATTCTGCCGCCAACCGGCGCACGCCCAGCGGCACGCCGTACGTGCCACCGGCGGCATCGAAGTACCACTTGGGGTTGTCGTTGTCGCCCAACGCGAGTTTTGGCATGTCCAGGGATTATGCGCATTGGAACGAGGGGTTGGTGGGCCAGTTTGGCTTTCGCTTCATCTTTGACATCATGTTCACCGAGACCTATGCCATCAGCACAGGCATCCATGTGTTCAACACCGGCGGGCGCCTGCAACGGATGCAAGCCAGCAGCGGCGGAACACAAAGTGAGCTCGAGGTGATTGAGCAGGTGGAGCTCGTTCAACGGCTGCAATACGTTGAGCTGCCCATCGCTTTCAAGATGCGCACCCGTGAAATCGGCTACACCACTTTTGTCGGGGAGTTCGGGCTCGGGCTGGGGATCAACACCCGTGCGGAGGCGGATGAACGCCGCTGGGTCACGCACACCCGAGACGCTGTGGCCGGCGGGGATTGGCTGTTGACCGGCGCAGAAGCAGGGGACGAAGTCGCGCGGGTGATTCTGGACTCGCGGGAAGAATCCGGCGAGTATGCCGGATGGATCAAGGCCTTTCGCCCGGCAATGGTCATCGGATTGGGACTGGAGAGGCGGTTCACGGGGTCCACTGCGTTGCAGCTGGGCCTGACCTACAACATGGGATTGAACACCATTTACAACAATGACGACGGCTTCGGCGACATTGTCCGGACAACGGACGACAGGTTGCCGCAGTTCGCCGACAACGCCCCCCTGGAGACCACCATCAAAGGGAAATCTGCTTTCTTGGCGTTGAGTGTGGGGTTGATGTTTTGAGGGGTGAACTGGCGGACCTCGAACCACTTTTGTGGCTGATTTTTCGTTTCTTCGTGGCACATTCACAGCTTCGATGACGCCTGCCGAGAACGCCCGTTTTTCCCCACCTGAATTTGATTCCGCGCAGGCTTGCGCCCACATCGTGGGTTGGCTGAAATCTTACGCCCATCAGGCCGGGGTGAAGGGATATGTTGTCGGGGTTTCTGGGGGCATCGATTCCGCTGTGACTTCTGCGCTGTGCGCGCAAACGGGCCTGCCCACGCACTTGGTCGACATGCCCATTCACCAAGCTGCAGACCAAGCCGACCGCTCAGCGGGGCACATCGCGGACCTCCGGGCGAAGTTTCCTGACACCGTCCATTCCCATTTCGTGGACCTGACATCGGTGTATGATGCGTTTGTGGCCGCTTTGCCCAGCGCCGCGCAGTTGCCGGATGGTTCTGCAGGACTTGCACTGGCCAACAGCCGCGCGCGGTTGCGGATGACCACGCTTTATGCCGTGGCCCAACGAGCCGGCGCCCTCGTGGCGGGGACAGGAAACAAAGTGGAGGATTTCGGGGTCGGGTTTTACACGAAGTATGGGGACGGTGGAGTGGATGTCAGCCCCATCGCCGATGTCATGAAGACGGAGGTCTTTGCCCTCGCTGCCCACCTCGGCGTTCGGCAGGACATTCAACAGGCCGCCCCCACTGACGGGCTGTGGGGGGACGAACGAACCGATGAGGACCAGCTCGGGGCGAGCTATCCAGAATTGGAATGGGCGATGCGGGTGCGGGCGGTTTGGAGTGAAGGCCGCCCCGAACGCCTGACCGACCGCGAAGTCGCTGTGCTGGACATTTACGACCGGTTTCACCGCGCAAACCGCCACAAAATGAAGCCCATTCCAGTGTGCATCCTGCCGGCATCCTGCCGAGAAAACCCCAGCGAAGTCGAGACATGACCCCCTGCCCCCTTGCGCTGCTCGGCGTTCTGACGCTCTCCACCCTGCACCTGCATGGACAGCATGCCCCTGAATCGCCGCCCCTGAGCAATCCCGACCTCAACCAAGATGGGGTGGTGGACGTTTTGGATTTGGTCGGGTTGTTGAACCTGTTTGACAGAACTGATTTGGACCGCGATGGGGTGTGGGATTCCCAAGACGACTGCGTGGGTTGGTACGATGTGTGCGGTGTCTGCAATGGGCCTGGGCCGACCCAAACCGAAATCGTGGCCATCGAGGCCCGGTTGGATTCGATTCGCATCGAGCAAACAGGCGAATGGTTCGTGTTTCAAACCGGCAACGACACCCTCTATCGGGCGGTCTGCGACAACCCGGGCTGCACGGATCCGCTGGCGCTCAATTTCGACCGACTCGCGAATGTGTCGCTGCCTGAGACGTGCGCCTACCCGCGAGGGGAGGACGCCTGTGGCGGCAAAACAGCCATCGTCTACCAGGAAGAATTGTACCCGATTCATCCGGTGGGGAACCAATGTTGGTTCAGCGAAGATCTCCGATCTGCGCATTTTCAAGATGGGTCTCCGATTCCTGTGGCCAAAAAGGCAGATCTGTGGAGTTCCATGGGCAGCAGTGGCTTGCCAGCCATGAGCACCTTGCAGCTGGGCGGTCGCTTCTCCCCTGCCCAGCGCGCGCATTATTTCAATTTCCCGGCAGTCCTGGACGATCGCGGGCTCTGTCCACCGGGGTGGCACGTCCCCACGGATGCAGACTGGCAAACCTTGCTCGAATTTGGCGCTGCGGCGCAGGGACCGACATCGCTCGGCACGCGGATGAAGGCGGGGCCTGTCGCCGGCCTGCGCCACATGAACCGCCGCTTGCCTTCGAACGAGACGAAAGGAAATGCCCCACCCCAAAGCGAGCACGCCGACTGGGTCCCACACTGGGACGGCACGGACGCGATGGGCTTCAGCGCAAAGCCAGTGGGCCTGCGTGACCGCTTCGGGTTCAACGATTACATTGGACACGCTTCGGCATACTGGAGTGCAACTGCGGCGGGTCGGAGCTTTGCTTGGGCTTATTTTCTTGGGGACGCGAACCCTGAGGTGGGGCGAATGAACCTCATGATGTCCTACGGGCTCTCGGTGCGCTGCGTGCACTGAAACTCAGCGCAGCTTCGGGTTGTTTTTGTGGCGGTCGCCATCGCGGGTCGTCTTCTTGTCGATGTTGCGGCGGAGGGCTGCGGTGAGGTCGATGCCGGTTTGGTTCGCCAAAGCCACCAACACCCACATCACATCCGCCATTTCATCGCCAAGGTCGCGGCCCGCGTCCGATGGTTTTTCCGACTGATCCCCATAGCGGCGGGCCATGATGCGGGCAAGCTCACCGACTTCTTCAGTGAGCATCGCAAGGTTCGTGAGCTCGGAGAAGTAGCGCACGCCCACCGTCCGAATCCACTCATCGACGGTTGCCTGAACCTCAGCGAGTGTGGGGCTGTCACCAGCGGAGGTCTCCCAAGGATTCCTTTCAGCCATGGTCAATCAATTACATTGAGGCGGCGGGCCAACTCCTCTGTGAATTTCCGAATCGCCTCAGCATGGGCCTTGTCGGACGTGGCCTTCTCGAAAGTGGTGGCGAGGGTCATCATGGTTTGGCACACAAAATGCTGCATCTCCTCCACGCTCATCTCCTTCGTCCAGAGGTCCATGTGCATCGCCGTGCGCTCCGCATCATCCCACATCGCCAGCGCCATCGCCTTCGCCGACCGGTTCTGAACCCCGCCATCCTGCGCAGTCCAAGTGATGTCCTCCGGCACCTTGTTCTCGTCCATCCGGACCCGAATGTCAATCGTTGATTCAGCCATGGCGATGTGATTTCAAGGCGCAAAGATGCTGCAATCCTGCTTGATCTTTCTGCAGTTTTATTGGACGCGTTTCTGGCGGCGAATGGGACGCGCGCGTTTTTGCTGCTCAAGGGCGGGCGGATTGCACATGAGGCGTACTGCTCGGGCTGGAGGATGCGACGTCGGGGTGGTTGGGTCAGGGTTGGTCTGCATTGTCCGAAGACGCTGAAGCGGCCATCGAAATCCGCCACCAACTCACCATGTCCACCGGCCTCAACGACGCCGTGGCCGACGCCAATTGCACCCTGCCCGAATGCCTCCAAGCGCTGCCCGAACCGGCCGCCCCCGGCACCCGCTGGGCCTACCACAACGCGCCCTACACGCTCCTCACGGACGTCATCGAAGCCGCCGCTGGCGCGCCCTTGAACGCCGTTTTGCTCACTAGACTTCTGCAACCCACGGGCATGTCCGCGACATACTTGACACCACCAGCTGAGCCGTTCACGCGAGTCGTTTTCTCCACGGCCCGCGACATGGCGCGGTTCGGTCTTTTGGCGAGCGAGGGATTTGTGTGGGCGGGCGACAGTTTGGTCACGGACTCGGCATGGCTCGCCAGCGTCTTCTCCCCCTCCCAGTCCGCGAATCCCAGCTATGGCAACCTCTGGTGGCTCAACAACGACCCTTACCACATGCTCCCGACGACCCAATTCCAGTTCGATGGCCCGATGATTCCGGAAGCCCCGATGGACTGCGTCATGGCTTTGGGCAAGAACGATCAGAAGATTTATGTAGCGCCTGGTCTCGATTGGGTGGTGGTGCGCATGGGAGATTCCGCAGGCGAGTCAGCCCTTGCTGCCTCTTCATTCGATAACCAAATCTGGCAGCACCTCAACGCCCTCACCACCGGTTGCGGTCCTTGTGCCTACGATCTCGACGGCGACGGCCTGGTCGCCGTGGGCGACGGCCTGGTCTTCCTCGGGTTTTTCGGCGGGACGGGAACGGAGCCCGGGACGGGGACTGGAACAGGGACAGGGACGGGTGACTTCAACGGAGACGATGCTGTTGGGACCGCCGATTTGCTCGCCCTGCTGGGCAACTTCGGGATGGCCTGCTAACCCGCTCCAGTTTGCAAACGGAATTCGCCCCCCCTTTCAGTCTTGTTGAGCTTGTCGAACTTCGTGAAAACACCCTCACAAACGGCAGCCCGTTTTCGCCCATTCAGGCCATGAACTCGAGATTTACCTTCTGCGGAGCGAGCGGACAATCGAGGAGGACGAGACTGCACATGAGGTTCTGCTGTGAGTCAATGATTGATTAACTGCAATTTGTCCGGTTGTCTTGATTTGAGGCTTCAAAGCAGTGGGT
>CBFIFE010000008.1:0-74051 GCA_965661765.1 uncultured Flavobacteriales bacterium | reverse complement strand
GTAATCTGATTGTCCAAAAGTCAAAAGTGCGGACAGCAGTCCGACACCAAGCAGCAAGTAACGGCTCATGGTTGTGCTAGTTTATGGCAACGTAAATATAGCCAAATCTGAGCAAAGAGTCGATAGCATTTTGATTTTCCCCGACAAAAATCGAGGAAACCCCCATTAAACCCTCTTGGAATTCCCGAAAAATCAGCGATTCAAGGATTCCAGGAATGAACAAAGAGCTGTGAAAAAAAATGGCGAGACTGACATTTTTCGCCAATCTCGCCATTTTTGCTGCTCATTCGAAGTCCAAATCGTCGAGCCAGTCCTGGTTCTTCGTCTTGGGACGCTTCACCTTCGGAGGTCTCGGCGGACCATCCTGGTAGATGTCCTTGGGCTTGGCCTTTGTATCGACCTTCCGTTTCCCAGCTGCCTTCGTGGGCGCATCCAACCTGCTGAATTCCGAGGGGTCCTTCGCCCGATCGGATTGCAAACCGGACGGTCGAGGTTCAGGACGCCCTGCGCCCCGAGGAGGCGGACCACCTTGAGGTCTCGGAGGACCTGAGTCACCTCCCGGGCGAGGCCCGCGCCCGCCACCGCCAGAACTTGGCCGTTCTTCAGCCTCTTTGACGACCATGCGAAAGCGCATGTACTCTTGGCCGTTCAACGCTTGCATCGCCGCACGACCTGCTGAGGCGTCCGCCATGGTCACAAAGCCGAAGCACTTGGACTGACCTGTGTCTCGGTCCGTAATGACCCGAGAAAATTCCACTTCCCCGAACTGAGAAAAGAGCTCTTTGAGGTGATCGTCTGTCACCTCGCGATTGAGCTTCGCAACGAATAGTTTCATTCAATAATCATGGATCGCACACGACGAATGACGCGATATAACGGCGAAGGTAAGGAATCGCAAGGGCTCATGAAGTCAACTGGATATGAAGATTTTGCAGGTGAGGCAAAAAAAAACGATGGCTGACTGGGTTTGGCCTTACCAATTGTCCCCATCCAACAGACGCCCGACCCCGCCCAAAACGGACCCCTCCCCTTTGCTCGCGCCTCCTGCAGACGGAGCATGGGCCAAGATGCGATCGGCCAAACGGCTGAACGGAAGCGACTGAAGCCAAACCGTGCCCGTGCCGCGAAGTGTGGCCAAAAAGAGACCTTCACCACCGAAGAACATGGACCTCAAGCCCCCCGCCCGCTCAATGGAATACTCCACGTTCCCTGAAAAGGCCACGATGCAACCCGTGTCCACGCGCAGGGTTTCGCCATTCAGCTGCTTTTGCACCACCGTGCCGCCCGCGTGCAGGAATGCCTTGCCATCGCCACGAAGCTTCTGAAGAATGAATCCTTCTCCGCCGAAAAATCCTGCGCCCAAGCGTTTGTTGAAGGCGATGGTGACCTCGGTCCCCTTGGCGGCGCAAAGGAAGGCGTCCTTTTGGCAAGTGATGGATCCGCCGATGGTCGCCAAATCCACGGGCATGATTTTGCCCGGGTAAGGAGCTGCGAAGGCCACATTCCGCTTGCCCGTTCCCACGTTCGTGAAATGCGTCATGAAAATGGACTCCCCTGTCAACACCCGCTTGCCCACATTCAACAAGGACCCGAAAATCCCCTTGGATGGCCTGGATCCATCCCCCATTCTTGCTTCGAAGGAAATCCCATCTTCCATCCAATTCATGGCCCCCGCCTCTGCAATCACCGTTTCATTCGGATCAAGTTCAATTTCCACGGTTTGCATATCATCGCCGTAGAGGCGGAAGTCGATTTCATGGCTGTTCATGGCAAAAGATGGTTGTCGATGAAGGGGCAAAGTTGGTGTAATTTGGCCCAAATTCCGTCCATGAAAACCCCAAATTTTCTCCTGGGCAGCCTCAGCCTCTTTCTGGTTGCCTGCGGCGCTTCTCCCGAAAACGCTCCATCGCCGATGCCTGCCATGACCTACCCGGAAACCCGAACCGAACCCATCACCGACACCCTTTTCGGTGTTGAAGTCGCTGACCCCTACCGTTGGTTGGAAGATGACCGCTCGGCGGAAACGAAATCCTGGGTGGAGGCGCAAAATGCACTGACGCAAAGTTATTTGGCCCAACTCCCTTTGCGGGAAGGGCTCGCTGCGGAATTCCGAGCGCTTTATGATTATGAGAAAATTGGATTGCCCAGGAAGATCGGGGGACATTATTATGTCACAAAAAACAGCGGACTCCAAAACCAAGCTGTCACCTATCGCCGCCCCACCCTTGACGGGGAGGAGTCGGTGTACCTGGACCCCAACACTTGGAGCGAAGACGGGACGATTACCGGATCGCTCGGTGCAGCATCTGCCGATGAAAAGCACATCGCCCTGATTCGCAATGAGGCCGGGTCGGATTGGCAAGAGATTCGTGTGATGCGAACGGACAACGGCGAAGAATTGCCCGATCGGATCACCCGCGTCAAGTTCTCTGGCGCGAGTTGGTACAAGGATGGATTCTTTTACAGCCGTTACCCGGAGCCTGCAGGAAGCGACATGAGTGCTGAAAATACGTTTCACAGCGTGTATTATCACAGGTTGGGATCAGACCAAACCGAAGACATTCTCATCTTCCGCGACAACGACGCGCCCAACCGCTATCATTTTGGCAGCACGACGGAGGACGAGGCCTACTTGGTGCTCAACACCTCCACCGGCACAGACGGCAACAGCATCCACCTCCTCGATTTGCGCAGCTGGGACCAAGCTTCCCCCCCCGTCGCCTCCGACTTCATTCCTGTGGTCGAAGGATTCAAGGCCCGCAACAGTGTGGCCGACATTTTCGAGGGGCACCTCTACCTTTTGACGGACATCGGCGCGCCGAAATACCGACTCGTTCAGATTCCTTTGTCCGCGCCTCAGGATGCGAGCCGTTGGGTGGACTTCGTGCCCGAATCGGATGACCTCCTGGAGGGGGCGCGGTTTGCCGGTGGCAACTGGTTTGTGCAGCACCTCCACAACGCCTGTTCGCGGGTCACGCGAGTGAGTCCCGATGGCCGTGATCGTCGCATTGTGGAGCTCCCGCAAACCACCGGAACAGTGGGGGGCTTCAGTGGCAAGCGGGATGCCAAGGAACTCTTCTACGCCTTCACCTCTTTCAACTACCCCACGACAGTGTTCCGGTACGACGTCGCCACAGGAACCTCGGAAGTCTTCGCTGCGCCGGAGGTGCCTTTTTCGCCTGAAGATTATGCGGCGGAGCAGGTTTGGTATGAATCAAAAGACGGGACATCCGTGCCCATGTTCATCGTCCGCAAGCAAGACACACCGCTCGACGGCCAGCGCCCCGCCTACTTGTATGCTTACGGTGGCTTCAACATCAGCTTGACGCCCAGCTTCAACCCTTCCCTGCTGTTGCTGCTCAACCGCGGCGGCGTCTACGCCATGCCCAACCTGCGGGGAGGTGGCGAGTTCGGGGAGGCTTGGCATGAGGCAGGCATGCTGCTGAAAAAGCAAAACGTGTTCGACGACTTCATTGCTGCCGGTGAATACTTGATCAAAGAAGGCTATACATCATCCGATCGGCTTGCCATCGCTGGCGGTTCCAATGGCGGGTTGCTCGTGGGGGCGACGATGGTGCAGCGGCCTGACCTCGCTGCGGTGGCTTTTCCGGCTGTGGGCGTGATGGACATGCTGCGCTACCACAAGTTCACCATTGGTTGGGGATGGATTCCAGAATATGGCTGCGCCGACAGCACGGAAGCAGATTTCCAAAACTTGGCCGGCTACTCGCCCTATCACAATTTGCAACCGGGCACCGCGTACCCCGCCACGATGGTGACCACAGCAGACCACGACGATCGGGTGGTGCCCGCCCACAGCTTCAAGTTTGCCGCCCGCCTTCAGGCCTGCCAATCCGGCCCCGCCCCTGCCCTCATCCGCATTGAAACCAACGCAGGCCATGGGGCCGGGAAACCCACTGCCAAAATCATCGAAGAGCAAGCAGACAAATGGGCATTCATGCTCCACAACATGGGCATTGACGAGTGAGTGAATGGTTCACGTTTGACTTGGCCTGGACCGCCTCCCCCAACGCCATTCGGGCCCAATCCGCCCATCGGGTCTTGCCCGAAGCAGTGCGGCTGCTGTGCCCAAGCGCCAATGGCTGGCGGCGGGCCTTGGAAGCAGGGCGGGTGACACGTGGTCCTGACCGTGTCACGGGAGCCACTTGGTTGAACAGCGGGGACCGCCTGTCCCTTCAATGGTCGCCCGAAGCGCAGCTGCAGCCTTGGCCAGCTGGCTGGGTCTATGGACACCAGGAAGCCGACTGGGCCATCGTTTGGAAGCCCGCCGGCATGCCCACGAGCGGCAATGGGGGGCAACACTTGGCCGGTCAGCTCCCTGGCCACCCCATCCATCGGCTGGACAGGGACACATCGGGTTGGGTGGTGGTGAGCCAGTCAGCGCCAATGACCTTGTCGCTCCAACGGGCATTCGTTGAAGGCCACGTGACCAAATCCTACCTCGCGCTCGCCACAGGCCTCACCCCCAAAGGACTGGACATCCGCCTCCCACTCGATGGGAAGCCCTGCCGAACCGAGTGCGAGCGCATTGCTTCCGGGCCTTGGCCGCTGATCGGTGAAGCCTCGCTGTTGCGCATCCGCCTGCACACAGGCCGCACGCACCAAATCCGACGCCACCTTCATGCCTTGGGGCATGGCGTCATCGGCGACGCCCGATACGGCAACGGCCCGCGGTACAAGGGCCATGGGCTTTTTCTGAGCGGCGACCAATTGCGCCTGCCGCACCCCGCCACGGGCGAGCCCATCGAAGCCAAGGCCACCCCGACCCGAAAGTTTCGAAAAATCCAATGGTGGTCCACTTGACATGCGGGGCTATCTTCGCTCGGAATCTGTCATTTGTCATGCTCCTCGCTCGGTTTCTCCGCTCCTCCTACCGCATTCCCGCCTTCCTGATCATGTCCGGATGGGCGTGCATTGAGCTGTACGTGTTGCGGCGGAAAACAAAGGCCGATCGCCATGCTTTGCACGCGTTTTATTTGGCCTACATCCATCGCGTTCAACGGCTGATGGGCATTGAAGTGCTGCAAGAAGGGGACCTGCCAGAAGGGCCATCGCTGCTCATGGGCAACCACAGAAGCTACGTCGACGCCGTCCTGATGCCCAGTCGTCAACCGGTCGTTTTCGTGGCCCGAAGCGAATCCAAACACTGGCCCATCATCGGCTGGGGCGCCACAGCGCTCAATACGATTTGGGTGAATCGAAAAGACAAGAACAGCCGACGCACCACGCGCGATCGGGTCAAGCGCCGCCTCGAAGATGGTTACAGCATTGTCCTCTTCCCGGAGGGCACCACAAACAAGGGGCCCGAAATCGGTCCTTACCGGCCTTCGATGTTCTACATCGCGCATGAGGGCCAGTTCCCCATCACCCCAGTCGCCATCGAGTATGAGGATCCGGACATCGCATGGGTGGGGAGCGACTGGTTCATTCCGCATGCCTGGAAGCATTTTGGGAAGCGCAGGATTCGGGTGCGCGTGAGGTTTGGCCAAACCTTTGTTCCCCAAGATCCCGAACAGGCCCGCCTCGACATGCACGCCTGGGCAACCGCCGAAACCCAAGCCATGCGGACGGACTTCGCCGCAAGTGGAAACAAAGGTTAAATCCCCTCCTCCCGGGCCTCAGGAATTAAACGCCTGGTCTGCGGACGCGTCAACCTGCTGATTCAAAAAAATTCATCAGCATGACTATTTTCAATGCCCCGGCCCGCACTTGGGCCATCCTCCTTCTCGGCACCGCCGCGTTCACCAGCTGCAATCAAAACACCGAAAACGACGAAAGCGCCTCGGCAATTGCCGAAACCCGTGTCGAGCGAGAGATGCAGGCGCTGGCCTCCGAGGAGCTCAGCGAGGTCCTGGAGGTCCGAAGCATTCACCCGAACGGTTGTTTCGAAGGCCCCTTCAACCCATTTGGCGCGCCCAACAACGATTGGGCATGGCCCGCCTGCGCCGAAGTGACCGACTCCGGATCCGACTCGGACCCACGCACCATCCACATCGCGTTCGCCGATGGGTGTACGGGCCCTTCAGGTCAAGCCCTGGGTGGCGCAATGACGATCGAAATCTTGGGCGGCGACTCCATTTTGGCCATCGGGGACAGCCGCTCGGTGACCCACTCGAACCTGCAACGCGGCAACCGCACGATCAATGGCACACGTTCGCGTTCCGTTGCCGAAGTCGATGCAAACGGCCAACCCACGTTCCAAACGGCCCACAACATGACTTTCTCGCACGGTTGGGGCAGCGTTGTCCAGTCAGGAGGCGGTACGAGGGATTGGGTCGCAGGGCATGGCACGCCCATGGATTGCAGCGATGACATTTGGGTCCGCAACTTTCAAGCGACGTGGACGGGCCCACAGGGCAATGGCACATCGCGCATCGTCGAGGGGCTGACTTGGAACGGTGAATGCGGCTACCTGGTGGCAGGTACCATCACCATCAATCGCCCGATGCACAATGTGGTCATCGATTTTGGCTCCGGGGAGTGCGATGCAATCGCCGAGGTCCACCACAATGGCAACGTTTTCGAAATCGATTTGAACCAATGGAACTAGGGGGACTAGGGTGACCAGGGTGACCAGGGGGACTAGGGAACCAAGGGGACTAGGGAACCAGGGGGACCAGGGAACCAAGGGGACTAGGGAACCAAGGGGACCAGGGAACCAAGGGGACTAGGGAACCAGGGTGACCAGGGAACCAAGGGAACCAAGGATCTTGAACGATTCACAACGACCATGAAGGTCCGGATTTGTCGAGGCGAAGCCGGAATTTTTGTTCTGTACCGACAACCTTTTGCCCCCCGAGCGCCGATGGCGCGACCCCAAGCGAGGCGAAGCCGAGCGCCCCCCTCTTAACGGAGCACGATTGTCGTGGACAACTGAAGCCCCTCTGAACGGAGCATCAAGGAATATACACCCCGAGCCAAATCGCTGACATCCCAAACCATCGTTTCGCCTGCCAACCGCCCTTGTCGCACCTCGCGGCCGGTGCTGTCAAAGAGACGGAATTCGGCCTCACCGGTGGCGGAAGGCCAATGAAGATTGAGGTCTGAAGAGGCCGGGTTGGGGAATACAGAGACCCCTGCCGCGGTCCACTCTTCGATGTTGTTGACCAACACATTCACTGTAACGGAGACGATTTCCTCGCAGAATTGGAAGCTCGCATCCGTCTCATTCACAGCCACACTCCCAAATCCGGAAGCCGACCACAAGATGTCCACGCTTGTCACATCCACGCCGAAAGACTCCGTCAAGATTTCACCGCCATTGACGGACCAGCTGTAGGCATTTCCCGCCGTAGCCCCGTTGTAGACATAGGTCTCCTGGATGCCGCTTTGCGGTGTCATGTTGCCTTCGATCGCACCGGTGCCCACGAATACACAAGAACCATCATCGACGTTGGCATCCATCGCGTAGTTGCAGGCGGAGGCGTCTGTGCAGCCGTTGATGGGGAGGACACCTGCGCACAGACAATCCTCTTGGATGGCGTCCAGAACCGTGTTTTCATCCCCGTCGTCGCAGGCATCGCCCACGGAGATGCAAGATCCGTCATTGGCATTCGCTGCGGCATCGTAATTGCACGCCGCCATGTCCGTGCAACCGGGGATCGCTGGGAGGCAGAAGGAGAACGAGATTTGGTCTCCAAAATTGGGCTCTTCCAATGCCGCCAAAACGGCACCATCCAGGGTCGTGAACACCATGTTTCCATCGACCTCACAAGCGCCCCACATGCTTCCATTCATGCCATCACCGTATGCGTCCGTCACAATCAACTCATGGCAGCCCTCCGCCACACACCCCGTCCACTCAATGATCGTCTCATCCTGTCCGTCGTATTCACCTTCTGGCACATCAACGAGGACTTCGCCGTCGGCGGCCACAATGCTCCAGCCCGTCTCCTCGGGCCAGCAATCTGTCGTGATGGTCATCACCACATCTTGGCAAGGGAACTCACAGCTGCCGTCGTCAATGGTGGCCTCTGCATTGTAATTCAGGGCATTCGCATCCGTGCAACCGGGCACAAGCGAGGCGCAGTCTGGGGTGCTGAAGGTCAAGACATTTGAAGTGGTGCTGTCGAGGGTGAAATAGACGTCATAGGCCGTGTTAGAGGCCAAATCCAGCCAGTCGCCGTTCAAGGCATTCGACAAGTCAAGTCCCGCCTCAGCGAGGTTGACACACGCATAATCCATCGTGCCAGAAGCGGCCAGGCATACGGAGTCCGGGGTGCAAAGGAAGTTGTTGAAACTTGCGCTCAATGAAGTCGAAATGCTGACTGCCATCAATTGCTCGTCGTAAACGCAGGCGGCAGTGATGGAGTCCAAGGACATGGGCTCACATTCGATGGGGCCACAGTTGGCCAAGGCCAATTCCACCGAATTGAACACATTCAAGCGACCGCCCGTTACGGTCTCGGTTGTGAGGTTGTCAACTGGATCGACACCGTCGAAAATGTAGCCACGAACGAGGTCTGCCGCACCCTGGGGGTTTTCGAGGGCCAGGGCCGCAAGTTCAGCGCAAGGAACGCTGTACACCAAAGCAATCGCGCCGGCAACGCAAGGGCTGGCGAAGGACGTGCCGGAAGTGGTGCCACCGCCATTGCTGCCGCTGGTCAACCAAACGTTGTCTCCAGGAGCCCCCAGATCGACGGTGGTTTGACCGTAGCCAGAGAACGTGCGAACGTCATTGTTGTTGGTCGCAGTGATGGAAAGCATGTAATCAGATCCGCATGCCGTGGGCATGTCCCCCGCCACATCGACGTTGAGGCTTTGGTTCGTGGTGGCGCCGCAGTTCAGAATGCCCGAGGCCCCCAGCGCATCGTAGTAGGCACACCAAACGGGGAAATCCGATGGATCCGCCGCGTCGATGCCCCAAGAGGCGTTCGTGGCCACGACGAAGGCGCCGGCTTCACCTGACGTTTCGTTGAAAATGTCCCGCATCACCTTGGGGTACTCGTAGGAGCTGATGACGTTGGATTCCGTCAGCCCGCCTGGCATATCAATCTGCATGATGTCCACGTCCCAATTGACCCCAACACCGCCATTGCCGTTGTCGCCTGTCGCCCCGATCATGCCACTCACCGAGGTCCCATGGCCACCACCAGCGATGTTGTCGTCGCCAGAACCGGGGTTCCAGCCGTTGTAGTCGTCGACGTATCCGTTGTTGTCGTCGTCGATGTTGTTGTTCGGAATCTCAGCGAGGTTGACCCAGTGGTTGTCGATGAGATCGGGGTGGCTGTAATTGGAGCCCCCGCCTTCGAGCACCGCAACGACAATGCGTGCGCCATTTCCAGCGACGCCACCGGTGGTGATGTCCCAGGCGAGGTCAGAGTCGATGTCGTGGTCACCAGACTGAACGTGATGCCACTGCTGGCCGAAATTGGGGTCGTTGGGCACCGTTTCGCGCTCGTGAGCGATGTGGTTGAGCTGGACTGCCCGGAGCTTGGCATGGCCTGAAAGACGATCGAGCCAAACCGCCTCCGTTCCTGAAGCCACCCCCAACAGGAGAATGCCCGTCGAGGGAGAGGGCACATCGAGCAGGGACACCTGCCCAAAGGCCTGCAATTCGGCAAGGACCTTGTCCACATTGCGCGCGGGATTGTCCAGCATCACCAACAATTCACCGGGAACGTGGGCGGGCGAAGGGAGGGTTTGGCCGGAGGCCTGAAAGGACAAGAGGGCGACACACAAAATGGTGGTCAAACGCAGCCCCAAGGCATGGGCGAGAGCGATTTTCTTCATGATTTCAATTTCTGCAGCACAATGTTCGGGAAAAATTGGGCAAAAACCGCTCGTGAGCCGCAACCTCTGAGGCCGCAACTTCGTATCCCACGACCATGTGTTCCATCACCGCATTGCTCGGATTGTCGTCGGCCGGAGATGCCGACCGATCGCTCGCCCTTCAAATTTCTCAGGCCCAACGGCACCGCGGCCCCGACTGGAGTGGGGTCTATCAACACGACCACGCGATTCTTGCCCACGAGCGGCTCGCCATCGTCGATGTCACCAGTGGCGCTCAACCGCTCATCGATCCCGACACGGGCGTGGCCCTTGCCGTCAACGGGGAAATTTACAACCACAAGGACCTGCGGGCTGCCTGTGGCGATTACCCCTTTGTCACGGGCAGCGATTGCGAGGTGATTCTCGCCCTGTACAGAAAACATGGGAAGGATTTGGTCACGCACTTGCACGGGATGTTTGGCTTCGTGTTGTATGATCCGCGGGATGGTTCGTGGCTGATCGGGCGCGATCCGATTGGAATCATTCCGCTGTATTTCGGCCATGATGCGACCGGTCGGCTGCTGGTGGCGTCCGAAATGAAAGGCCTCGCTGGGATCTCGGATGATTTGCAGGCCTTTCCCCCGGGATCGGTTTGGGCGTCGGACATGGCTGCACCAGAGCGGTATTTTGATGCGGATTGGATGCACGAGCGTTGGATGTCTTCAGACCAAATCCAGCCCCACTCCCCCACCGCCCTAGCCGAAGCTTTGACCGATGCGGTGCGATCCCATCTGATGGGCGATGTGCCCTACGGTTTGCTGATCAGTGGCGGTTTGGACTCGTCACTCGTCGCAGCCTTAGCGATGAAATTTTCACGAAACCGCGTGGAGGACAACGGGACCACAGAAGCGTGGTGGCCTCGTGTGCACAGTTTCAGCATCGGCCTTGAAGGCAGCCCCGATGTGGCGGCCGCTGGAAAGGTGGCCGAAAGAATAGGAACGGTGCACCACCCCCTCACCTTCACGATTCAGGAGGGGCTTGACGCGCTGTCGGAGGTGATCCGCCACATCGAAACCTACGACGTGACCACCATCCGTGCTTCCACCCCGATGTACCTCATGGCCCGTGCCATCAAGGCTCACGGCATCAAAATGGTGCTGAGTGGCGAGGGCGCCGACGAACTGTTTGGCGGCTACCTGTACTTCCACATGGCCCCCAATGCCCGGGAATTTCACGAGGAGACGGTGAGAAAGGTGCTCGACCTCAGCAAATACGACTGCGCACGCGCGAACAAATCCATGATGGCTTGGGGCATTGAAGCCCGTGTGCCCTTCCTGCACACTCCTTTTGTCCATCATGCCATGCAGACGGATCCCGAGGCAAAAATGGGCGGCAAGGGCCGCATCGAAAAACACATTTTGCGAGAAGCTTTCGAGGGGCTATTGCCAGACGAAATCTTGTGGCGTCAAAAGGAACAATTCTCCGATGGTGTGGGGTATGGTTGGATCGACGCCCTGAAAGATGAGGCCGAACGGCGTGTCAGCGATGAGGAATTGGCCAGAGCCGCCATCCGCTTCCCCATCAATCCCCCAGCCACAAAGGAAGGGTACTGGTACCGGACCATGTTCGAGCAGCACTTCCCCGGCAGCGCCTGCGCCGCCACGGTCCCAGGCGGCAAGTCGGTGGCGTGCAGCACCGAAAAGGCGCTCGAGTGGAGCGAATCCCTCCAAAACGTCGTTGACCCCTCCGGCCGCGCAGTTGCCGGCGTCCACCGGGATGCATATGGCGCGCAAGACGTACTTTCGTCGGGCGATGCGAAACCTCCGAAAGTATAAACGACTGCATTTGAAAGCCCTCACCGGGCTCGTCTTCGTCACCGGCCTCGCCGGAGCCCAAGACACGCTGTGGATCAATGCCAACACGTGGACGCCTCAAGGGCAGGCAGTGCCAGCGATTCGATTGAATGCCTCCTCTGAATTTGCCCTGCGCAACGCCCGCGTTGAGCGCCCGGCCGATGAGGCCGCCTCAGTGGTGCTGGTCAATTTGGACGACGCAGCCCACGTGGCTGCGGTGTGGGCGGACGAGGAGTTGGCCAACGTGGAAGTGGCAGCTGGGGGAACCGCGACGTTGGCATGGCCCGCGCTGGCTGCCGGCACTTATGGCATCGGCCTGACCGACGACCTCGGCAAATGGCATGGGGGCCGCAGCCTCCTGGCCGTGACCTCAGCGTCGGACACCCTCCCCACATTTTACTGGAACCTCGCCGAGTGGGACACCGATCGAATGGATTCTGTGGCAGCAGGCGGAACGCCTTCTGGGTTTGGCCCCTACATCCCCCGCTATTTCACCATCAACGAAGCCATGCATCCACAGACCCTGGAGGATCCGGAGGCCCTCGTGGCCTTGCCCGTGAATGCCTCGGCTTTGATCCGCGTGCACAATGCCGGCGCGATGGACCATGTGCTTCATTTTCACGGCTTTCATGTCGAGATTTTGTCCAGCACACATCACCCAGAGCGGGTGGGTTGGTCCAAGGATACCCAGCCTGTGAAAGTGGGCGAAGGCATCACTTTCCGCCTGTTTGCAGACCAAACCGGCATCTACCCCGTCCACGACCACAACCTCATCGCGGTCACCAACGCGGGGCTCTATCCAGGTGGCATGTTGACCCAAATTCACGTGACGCCATGATTCGACGCAGCTTTTCGTTCTTCGCCGCGCTCTGTTGTGCCGTGGCCAGCGATGCGCAGGCCCTCGTGGAGCATCACCTCTTCACTGGCATGGACGGGGTCCACTTGACAGCGGGCGGCGGGGAGATTCCGATTTGGGGCTATGGGTGGGCCGAGGACGAATTCATCACCTTGCCGGCGCCGCTGCTCAGCTGCATGCAGGGAGATTCTGTGCGTGTTCAAATGGACAACCCCAGTCCGGAGTCTCACACCATTCATTGGCATGGCCTCGATGTGAACCAAGCCAATGATGGTGTCCCATCCACTTCATTTCTCGTCCCCACGGATTCCAGTGCGACCTATGCATTTCTGGCGGACCACTCCGGCACTTACCTCTACCATTGTCACGTCACCACCACCTTGCACTTGACGATGGGCATGTACGGCATGTTCATCGTGGAGCGGCCGGACGGCTCCCTCTTTGAGGGTGGCCCCGTTCCGGATGCAGCATTTCCCTTGCTCTTCAGCGACTTGGAACTTGCCGTGAACTTCAATCCACCCGGGGCCTTCCCGTTTCACGACATCCGGCCCAACTACTTCATGATCAATGGGCGCAACGGGGCGCAACTCGAGGCCCCAGAAGCCCAGATGCCCTACAACCCAGGCGAAACGATCGCCTTGAGATTGGGGTCCATGGCCTATTCCCGCATTGATGTGGCCTTGCCATCGGTCCTGGGCGCAGAGGTGGTGATGTCGGACGGTCGTCCGGTCGAACCTTGGTCCCCTGACACGTTGTCCATCTATCCGGGCGAGCGCTTCACAGTGGTGTTCGAGGTCCCCGCATCCGGGTGGAACGATGAAATTGCCTGTGACTTTGTCATGATGGCAGACAACCTGTACGAGCAAACCCAAACCCTCCACTTCAACAACCTGCAATCTTCGGTTTCGCAGGCACCTGTCCCGCAAGCTGTCCTTTCGCCCAACCCCACACGTGGCATGCTGAACATCGTGCTTCCCAAGGGCTGGCAGGGGCCATGGGTTTTGTGTGATTTGGCCGGGCGACAGGTTCGACAAGGGGTGGTGGCAGAAGGCCAAACCCAGCTTCACCTCGATCTATCGGGCGAACCCGTCGGTACCTATCTCTTTCGTGGCATCAACGGGCTGCAGAGCCGCGTGATTCTCGTGCCCGAACGCTAGAAATGGTCCTTCAAAAAGTGTTCCGCATCAAAGCGGAAACGCGGGCCGTAAACCCCGCCTTCGGCGCGTTCACCCGCTGAAAGCACCATTGTGATGCAGGCCTGGCGAGGGAGCCCCAAGATTTGGCGCATCCGCTTGCTGTCCATTCCCTCCATCGGGCACGTGTCAAAGCCTTCGGCGCGCATGCCCAGCATGAAATGGGCGGCGGCCAAGGCAGCAGTTTTCTGGGCCCATGTCCGCATGTCGGCTAGGCTCACTGGCTCTCGCGGTGTGGGTTGCTGGAGTCCGCGCAAAGCGAACCAAATCCGCTTCAACGGGCCCAACACCCCAAAGGGTCCCATGGTGTACACCAAGCGTGTGATTTTCGTGAAGTATTGGATGGCCCGCTCGGGGGCATCTGGCGTGGCCTTCAAGTGGGCAATCATCCAATCGTTGTTCCGCTTCCACAAATCTGGGCGGGCAACCACCACAAACAACTCCTTGGCCGTCGCTGCGGCGGGTTGACCGAGGCAAGCGGCGACGAGTTGCTGCTTCTTCTCAGGATTCCGAACCCAGTGAATCTCGGTGGTCTGCAGGTTGCTCGAAGTGGCCGCTTGCAAGGCGGAATGCTGCACGCGGCGCACGGCATCCTCTGGGATGGCACGATCGGTGTACACGCGGACGCTGCGGCGGGACGCCACGAGGTTGTGGAAATCCGATGGGTTGAAGGATTCGGCCGGAGCCGCTGGGCGGGGTTTGCCTTGGAGGCGGGTGGTGTCGAAGACTTTGACTTTGACCATGAACGAGGGACTAGGGGGACTAGGGGGACTAGGGATACTAGGGAGACTAGGGGGACTAGGGAACTAGGGGGACCAGGGGGTGAAGCGGTAGGCCGATTGAATGCGAGCGGCAGCGAGTTCAAAACTGGCTTCGTCCGCGGCATGCAACACCGCCAGGTGCCGGCTCGTTGGATCACCCGCCCGTGCCCAATCAAGGCAGCCCACGCGGGTGTCGATGGGGTCACCTGTTCGCTTCCTGCCCCCTCCCAAATCCACCACCGCCAGGCCCAATTCTCGGGTATCCATCCCTGTGACGACGCCTTCGGCACCCACCGGCGCATGGACAGCCCGAACAATGGGGGCCTGAGGCAGGTAGGCGTCGAGATTGTCAGCGAAGTCGGACGGACCACCCATGGCATGGACAACGCGGGCAAACCGCTCCAGTGCCGCACCGGAGGTCAATGCCGCTTGAAGGGCCGCGGGGTCCAGTCCCGATTGCCGGCACATCCGCTCGGCCAGGGAGAGCGTCACGTCCAAAAGCGGGCCGTCGGTGCGTTCGCCGCGCAAGATTTGGACTGCCTCCCGGACCTCCAAGGCATTGCCTGCCGAATCGGCCAGCGGTTCCTCCATCGGCGTGATCATCGCTTCGGTCTTCATGCCAGCGGCGTTGCCCACCGCGCAGATGACCTCAGCGAGCGACTCAGCTTCAGCACGCGTTCGCATGAAGGCACCAGAACCCGTCTTGATGTCCATGAGCAAAAACCCAAGTCCCGCGGCGAGCTTTTTGGAGAGAATTGAGGCGGTGATGAGGCCATTTTGTTCGACGGTCGCAGTGACATCCCGGGTGGCGTACATGCGGGCATCGGCGGGAGCGAGATCGGCGGTTTGGCCGCAGATGGCGAAACCATGCCGGGCAACAATGGCTTGGAAAGATGCCAAATCAATCGCCACATTGTAGCCAGGGATGGCCTCCAACTTGTCAATGGTGCCCCCCGTGTGCGCGAGGCCACGACCGGCAATCATGGGGACGAAACCGCCGACGGCGGCGAGCAAGGGGGCGAGAATCAGGGAGACCGCGTCGCCCACGCCGCCTGTGGAGTGCTTGTCCAGCACCGGACCACCGAGGCGCTCAGCGTCCCATTGAAGCGACCGGCCCGACAGCGCCATGGCGCGCGTGATGGCGGTGCGCTCTGTGGGGTCGAGTCCCTGAAAATAGGTGGCCATCGAAAAGGCAGCGATTTGAGCGTCGGTGACGTCCCCGGAGACCACGCCATCGATGAATTGGCCGATGGCTTCGGCGGAGAGCACGAGGCCATCGCGCTTGCGCCGAATGACTTCCACTGGAAGCAACTTGCGGGAGGATGCCATCATAAGCTGAGAAAGAAACCGGCGATGGTCGCCGACATGAGGTTGGAGAGGGTGGCAGCGACCACAGCGAGCATGCCGAAACGGGCGATTTCACTTCTGCGAGAAGGGGCCAAAGAACCGATGCCCCCAAGGAGGATGGCGATGGAGGAAAGGTTTGCAAAGCCGCAAAGGGCGAACGAAATGATGGCCTTCGTTTTTTCCGACAACACGACCGAAGCGTCTTCAGCGAGATAAGGTGAGAAATTCAGGTAGGCCACGAACTCATTGACGATGAACTTCTGGCCGATGAAGGAGCCCGCAATGGTGGCCTCTGACCAAGGCACGCCGATGAGGAAGGCCACCGGAGCGAACAGATAGCCCAGTCCGCCTTCGAGGGACCAATTGTCCTGCCCGAACCAACCGCCGATTCCGCCAATCATTCCATTCATCAAGGCGATGATGCCGACGAAGGCCAAAAGCATTGCACCGACATTGAAGGCCAGCTGAACACCAGATGCCGCGCCCTTCGCAGCGGCGTCAATGACATTGACCGGTGCCTCGTCGTCCGCTTCATCGCTGGTCAAGGTGAGGTCCTCACGGGGTGTTTCGACTTCGGGCTTGATGAGCTTGGCGAAAAGGAGGCCGCCCGGGGCCGCCATGAAAGAGGCAGCAATCAGGTAAGGCACGGGGACCCCGAGAGAGGCGTAACCGACCAGGACCGACCCCGCGACCGATGCCAGGCCACCGACCATGATGGCGAAGAGCTCAGATTTGGTCATCCCAGCGATGAACGGCTTCACCACAAGTGGTGCCTCGGTCTGACCGACAAAAATGTTGGCCGTCGCAGACATCGATTCCGCTCGTGAGGTGCCCAGGAGCATGCGCAGCCCGCCGCCGAGGATTTGAATGACCCACTGCATCACGCCGATGTAGTAGAGGACGGAAATGAGGGCGGAAAAAAAGATGATGATGGGCAGAACCTGAAAAGCAAAGACGAAGCCGCCACCGGAGAAGACCTGGCCCATTTGGTCTGAAGCCAGTGCACCAAACATGAAGTCAATGCCATCCTGTCCATATTGCACCACACGGTTGACAGCATCAGACATTGTCTGCAACACCCGCTTGCCCCAAGGCACGTACAGCACGAAGGCCCCAAAGGCGAATTGGATGGCGAAGGCACCGAGAACGGTGCGCCAAACGATGGATTTCCGGTCAGATGAAAGCAACCAGCCGCCCCCGATCAGGACGGCCATGCCGAAAAGGCTCAGAAAAATTCCCATGGTCGCGAATCTACGTCAATTGAATTCGGCGCTCAGCCCCACCAGAACCGTTGCTGTGGCGTATTCTCGCCGGGTGCGCCGGTCGATGGCTGTGGTGTTGGAGGTCCGTTGGGTGAAGTCCGCCATTGCCAGGAGCAGAAGCCCCTTCTTGAGCCGGTATTCTGCAGACAGGTCGAGGCGGATGTAGTTGTACTTGAGCAATGGGAAAGGCGCAGGGGACTGCTGCTCAGCGAGTCGATCCGTGTACTCTCGCCAGGTATAAGAGAGAGACCCTGCCAATTCCAAGTCCTTCCCTTCATGGGCCAACCGCAGAGCGGATTTCGCGTCGACGTAACCGAAGTCGCCAAAACTCAGGTCATTCCTTCGTTGCGTTCTGGCGTCCACCCGCAGCGACCAGCCGCGCCATTCAGGCCATTCGTAGCGCACCGTCAACGTGGCATAGGTCCACTGCCGCAAAGGGTGGGCGTAGAGCGAATCGAAAGGCAGAAAGGGCGTCGGGGCCAGCGGGTCGCGCGCGGGATCGAGGATGTCGAAATTGACCCAGTTCGCATAGTTTTTTTGCCTGTAACTGAGTTCGGTGGTGAGCTCGCCCGATTCGTCGATGCGCTTTTCGCCCACGAGGTCCAAATTCAGCAATCCCCGCCGCCGGCGCTTGGGCACCCAGGAGGACTCGAGGGAGATGGACCATTCGGTTTGGTCCAAAGACACCCCCGTCACCCGCTGGTCAAACCATTTTCGAAACACTTCCACTTCGAGGTCCAACGCGAGGTTGTCGCGGGCCTCCACCTCCAGGGCCCCTTCCAGCTGCGCCTGGGTGAAACTGAAAGATGTCAGCAATTCGTCGCCCAAGATGTTGATTCCGAGTCGCTTCTCGTCCCGAAGACGGGCTTCTGCAGAAGCTGTCATTTGGCGATTCAAGGTCTGTTCACGTCCCACCCGAAAATCGATGGAACGGCGGTTTGCCGATGACAGCGTGGCGTAACGAGAGGCCCCGGCATCCGCTTGAATGTACCATTCCCCGTTGTCATCTTCCCGGTCGAAATCCACTTCAATGTCGAACAGGGTGAGCTGATCGTGCAAAACAATGGAATCTGTAGGGAACACCGTTCCGTCATTTGTGACATAGGTTTCCGGGGAATGAAACACATTCCATTCGACCCCGCCGAGGGCACCGATTTCAATGTCGCGATCCCAGGTTTGGCCCAAGGCTGGCGCCATCCACAACCCGCACAAGCAAAAGACGGCCAGGTGGTTCAGGAAGTTCAAGGTTTGTCGGACCATTTTTCTTTCGCAAATTCAGGGTGCAAGTTCTCCAATTCGGCCCAGCGCGCGACAGCTTCGTTGCGATCTCCAGTGACCGCGAGCAGCATGGACGAACGGTACAACGCAAACTTGAAGGAAGGGTCCCTGTCCAGGACATCGTCGTAACCCGCGATGGCATCGGCTGTTGCGCCGAGCTCCTCGAATGCCTTGGCGCGCCAGTACAACGGCCATTCACCCGTTTTGCCATTGCTGACTGAAAGCTCGTAACGCGGGATGGCTTGGTTCTGAAGGTCAGCGCGGTGCAATTCCCGGGCGTATTCATAAATCGAATCGCCCCCCCAAGTTTCCACTTCTGCCCTCGTCAACAGCTCGTCCGCGATGCGCAGCCGATCGTCGGCCGCCCCCATCACTTCATACAATTCGAGCAGTTGCTCTCGGGGCCGGCGGAAGTTCAGGTCGAGTTGAGCAGACTGTTCGAAGGCGAGGACCGCTTCGTCTTGCCGATCGAGACGACGCAACTGCAATCCGAGGTTGAAGCGGGCCTCGGCATGACCCGGCGACCGCTCCACAGCCTCTTGGAACGAGAATGCAGCGGCGGCATAGTCTCCGGCATCCGCTTGCAAACTGCCGAGGTTGATCCATGCAGCGATGTAACCTGGGTCCGCGTCAAGCGCCGCCCGATAACTGGCCTTGGCTTCGCTGTCACGGCCTTCCGCGCGCAGGGCAATGCCACGGTTGAACCAGGCACGTTCATCGTTCGGGAAGCGCGCCAGCAGGGAATCGTAGGCCTGAACGGCCCCGAGATTGTCGCCCAGCTGCCGAAGGTTCACCCCGATGTTGAACCACGCCTTGCGCATGGCCGGATCCAATGAAACGGCTTGTTTCCATGCAGCGATGGCGGCTGGGGCGTCCCCGGTTTGGCCCAACAAAATTCCCAGATTGTAATGGGCATTCGCCTTTGTCGAATCCAAATCCAAACAACGCCGGTACGCGAAAATCGCCGAATCGGACTGCCCAAGCTCCGCAAAAGACAAGGCCATGTTGTACCAAGCTTCGGGGTAACGCTCTCGCTTGGATGCGGCCCAGCGGTAGGAGGCCAGCGCGTCCTCGAGGCGATCCAGGCGACGCAAGGCGACACCCCGGTTGAGCCAAGCCTCGGCCATTTCGTTGTGGGAAGCCGCCAACGCAGTGTCGTATTCTGCCACGGCTACCTCCCAGGCCTCGCGCTCCGCGGCAATCCTGCCAGCGATGAACGCATCGGCGGCATCTGTCGCTCGATCGCTGCGGACCAAGGCCTCTGCCTCCGCCCAGCGGCGCTCTGACAAGTAGAAGGTGACAAGGCCCCGCTTGAAGTCCGCGTTGCTCGCATCCAAATCCAGCGCCCGCTCAAAATGGAATTCCGCCTCGGAGCGCCTTCCAGCAGCAAATTCTGCTTCGGCCATCCGGAAATGGGCAATGGCCGACGTGGGGTTCAAACGCAGCACTTGCTCGATCAGGCGTCGCTGCTCCTCAGGATTGGGGGCGAGCATGGCCAGACCGAGGCGCGCGAGTTCCGTGCGGGGATTCAAACTGATGGCTTCCGAAAAATTCGCTCGAGCGGCTTGGGTCTCGTTGCGGGCGGTTTGGGCTTGCGCCAAATACGTCAACACCTTCGCCCTCAAAGCACCAGTCGTTCGATCGGCGGCATGCACCAGCGGCGGAAGCGCGCGATCCGGCTCCCCGGCGCGAAGCCAAGCAATCCCCTCATTCAACCAGGCGCTCATGCGCTCTGGGGCCACACGTTGGGCCTTTCTGTATCGCTCGGCGGCAGAAGCGTGCCGCTGCATTTGGCTCAAGGCAATGCCCCCATTGACCCATGCCCCATGCCGCAAACTGTCCATGGCCAATGCCGCATCGTAGGCCGCCAAGGCCTTGGACCATTCTTCTTGGCGAAGACACGACTTGCCCACCCCCATCCATGCCCGAGGATTTGTCGATCGGGTGGCGATTTGACGCCAAATGGCTTCCGCCTTCAACCAATCCCCGCGCGCTTCGGCAGACTCGGCCAGCGCCACCATCGAAGCCGCTGCCTCTGCCTCAGCCGAAGGGACCAAAGGATCCCCGCTGGATGAGGCACCGCTTGCGTCCTCCTCATTCCCATCGACTTCCTCGTCCCATTGCCACAAACTCGGTTGGGATTGGGCATTGCCTGCGATCCAAGTCTCGGTTTCTGCGGCTGCCCATCGGTTGAGCAGGATTTGGTCTGAGAGCACCAAACCCATCGCCAACAGCAGCCCCAACGCCACAATGCCCCAAGGCATCGGGAAACGGTCAGCGCGGCCAGCTGCCAGGGGCAACGGTTGAGCGTGCACGTTCTGGATCTCTAAGCCCGGCCGGGCATTCCACTCGAGCACCACGGGGCCCAGATGCTGGTCCAAGACGAGGTCAACCCCGACGAACCCAAGCGGCGAAAAGGCCGCCGCTCGCTCCGCCACACCGAGGAGATCCGCCCAACGTGGCACCGTTTTCCCTTGCACCCGGGCCCCATCCGGATGCACCGGTGAAACCCCATCCTGGCCCACCACCTCTCCCAATACACCGGTCGCCAAATCCACTGCAACCCCCACCCCACCGGCATGCAAATTCGCCTTGCCATCCGACGCCTTCGTGGGCAACCGGAGCATCGCCATCAGCAGACGCCCCTGTTCGAAGATGAAACGGAAATCGGCAACGCCTTTGCCATGCAAGGCAGCGATCGCGGGGTCGGGCACAAGCATGTCTTCCACCAACAGGGTGTCCTCATCCCCGAAAGAAAACCGGCCGTGAATGATTTCCGTGGCATGCTGCAAGACCAAATCCCATGGCAACGGTTCGCCATGGATGTTCTCGAATCCTCCGGTCGGACTGGGCTGAATCAACAAAATGCCCCCTCCCCCTCGCCCCGCAGCTGGTTTCAGCGCAACTGGCCGGTCCAAAACCGCCCGAAGGCCCGAAAGCGACATCACCGAGTCGAACACCCCGCGTTGAGGAGACACGGGAATCCCAGCCTCCGCGAGCAAGGTCTTCGTGGCGATTTTGTCATTCGCCACGGCGATGGCCTGCGGGGAATTGGCGGCAAATACCCCATGGACATTTCTCGCGTTCATCCCCAAGGCGGACCTCCCGACCCTGCGAAATCGCCAGAGCTCTGAAACCCGGACACCGGTCCACCGGCCCAGCAACAGCATCGCACCCACCAGCACCAAAAACAACTCAGGAAACGCCAGCAGTGCTGTCTCCAACGTCAATGACCCCATGGTGAGGTAGGCGAGGCCAACGACAAGCAAGGTTTGGGCTGCAGTGGCCAGGGCCGCACGCCCCCCCCACTCCTCCCACTTCCGTGCCAACCGCTCGGCGGTGATGGCGACAATCACAATCGGAAAGAGGGTGATGTAGGCGAACTGGGTTTGGCCCAAAAAAACGCCCAAAGCACTGATGCCCAGGAACAAACTCACCACAGCAATGAGCAAAATGACCAGCCTCGGGGTGTACATCAGCCGCCAACGCTCGAGCAAAGGGTGCAACAAAGCGACCAGGCCTATCACAGAGACAAATGCGACAGAGCCAATCAAGAAGCCAGTCTCTCGCATCGAAACGGCGAGCAAAGCAGGCAAAAACAACCCGAAGGTCTTTGCGCCGACCACATTTCGCATCAAGGCGACAACCACCGCGCCAATGGGCATCAGGAGCAAAAACTGCAACAGGGAGACCGGAATGCCGGCAGCATCGAAAGCACGCCAGACCTGATGAGCCCGCAACCCTTCGGCTGGCATCACCAGACGGGAGGTCACAGAAAAACTGTAATCAAAGGGCAGACCGATGGCATGCCGAAACAAGGGCTCATCCCCCGTATAGAGCTTCAGGTAGCGGTCGGGCAAAGCGGCGAAGTGATCATTGAGGGCGTCAAAAGGGACCCAAATCCCGCCCAGATGGGCCTCGAGCCATTGGTGGCTGGTTCGCTTGGTTCCGTTCTCCAGAATGATGCCCCCCACAAGGCGCGACGGAATGCCGAGGGTCCTGAGCATGGCGACCATCAAGCGGCTGCGCCCGTTGCAGGAGGCCTCTTGCAATCGCAGGGCGGTCAGCGCATCTGTTGTGCCTTTGAAGGGCGCCCGACGCAGGGCCAAAACATCGTCATACACCCGACGAACCTTCTCCAAAACCGATAGGGTGTCTGCGAGGGCGCCGATGGCCCGCAATCTGTCGGCGATGTCCGGTGCCGAGGTTTGAATGTCCGCTGTACTGGCCAAATGCACTTCATGTGTCGGTCGAACGCGCGCCATTTCATCTGGCAAACTGTCCAAATTCACGCGCAAAGCGCGAAGGCGCACCCGGTAACCGTGCCGCACCATCATGACCTTGGAAGGGTCTGAAAAGGAACTTCCTTTCCAGGTCGCCAAACGACCCGATGGTTCATTTGTCAATTCTGCAGGCCCAGGCCCCTCAAGCGTTCCTTCGACCAGCACTTCCTGGCGCTCATCCCCCACCGGAACATACATTCGCATGGTGCTTTCACCGTCTGCATCTGCCAGCGACAACGACACCTCAACGTCAAACACACGCTCAGGAAAAAGTTGATACAGCAGGGGCTGTTCGCCAGAATCTCCGGGCCCGGTGCTCAAGACAAATGCAATCCGCGCCACGGGCACCAACATCATGCATGTGGCCACCCAAAAAAGGCGTGACTTGGACTTCAACATCCGGTCAAAATTAGTTCATTTGCCGCATGCCCACATCCAATGCCCCATTGTCCTTCGACATCCAAAAATCCAACGGCGAGACCCAGACTTTCAACCCCGAGAAACTGAGGTTGTCGCTGGAAAGAACGGGGGCGGGCGAATCGGTCATCGACGAGGTGCTTGCAGAGATTGCAGCCGCGGATCCCCGGAACATGACCTCGGGCAAGATCTACAACATCGCCTTCCGAAAACTTCGTCAGCGCGCCCCGCACAGCGCTGGCAGGTACCGCTTGAAGCGAGCCATTTTCGATTTGGGCCCCTCCGGCTTTCCTTTCGAGCATTTCATCGGTGAACTGTTCGCACACCAGGGGTATGATGTGGAAGTGGGGGTCATCCTCGACGGGGCATGTGTATCGCACGAAGTCGATGTTTTGGCCACGAAAGGCCAAACCACGCGCCTCATGGAGTGCAAATTCCACCGGGACCCCAGTCGCAAGAGTACGATTCAGGTGCCGCTGTACATCGATTCCCGGTTCCGAGACATTCGCCAAGCGACGCCGGAACGTGCCGGGGACATCGAGGGCTGGATTTTCACCAACACGCGTTTCTCTCAGGACGCCAGAGACTACGGCAATTGCGTGGGCTTGCACCTTGTGGACTGGGACTCGCCTGCGGACGGATCGCTGAAGGCCCGAATTGATGGAAGCGGGCTTCATCCGCTGACGTGCCTCACAAGTTTGAATCGCAGAGACAAGAAAACCCTGCTCGAGGAAGGCATCGTTCTCTGCCGCGACCTCAACGCCGAGGTGTTGGGGCTTTTGCACTTGCCGCCCAACCAAGTGGCTCGCATTCTGTTGGAGTGCGAGGGCATCACTGGCCGTTGATCTCCAGCGAATTGTTTGGGGCCTTGGACATCCTCAGGTTTGGCAAAAGTCTCCATAGGCAGCGAGCAAGGAGAGCAAATCCGCGGATGACACCAGGCCATCTCCGTTGATATCGGCAGCGCAAGAATTGGTGCAACCAAAGTCCGCCAGCAGCAACAGCAAATCCGATGTCGCCACCACCCCGTCGTTGTCCAAGTCCGGCGGACAATCATTGCCAGCGATGGGAGGATGATGGTGCAACCAGCCGACAGCTCCCCAAGCAACAGCGCCAGAGAAAGGCACCCCAAAAGCCAGGGTCACCGATTCGCCCGAATCCAAGGTGCCAGAGGGTGTGGCACAGGACATTCCATGTTCGTGCAGGGTCGGGCCGGTGGTTTGAGCAGTGGCGGCTGAACCCAGCAACAGGCCGGCCACCACCGCGATCCATGAGCACTTAGTCATTTTGCAGACCGTTTCCTTGAAGCACCTCCAGTTCCGCCTGCAAGGCGTTGACCTGCTGAACCAAATTGAACATGGCCGCGTTGAGGTAATTCAACGTCACAAAATGTTGTGGGGCCGTGGGGTCCAACCCCAAGGCCTGACCATGGAAAGTGACAGGACCGTGGATGCTGATGTTTTCTCCACCGATATTGACCTGGTTGGACAAATAAACGGTATCGGCAGCGGTGCCTGTCAGCGGAGGAAACACGGGCATCCCGATGTTCAGGTACAAATCCCCCATCACTGTGGTGGTGTCTGATGTCGGGGTGATGCCCGCGGCGGTTCCGATGTTCGTTCGCCGCATACCGACCATCTCCAGCTCGTTCGCCGCTGTGCCCCGCACGTCATCAGCACCCTCGAGGCGAACATCGTCTGTCGCATTGAGCCAGATGTCGGTGAAGGCGTTGAGCTTGATTTGGTCATCAGCAAAGGCCACGACATCATCTCGCCCAGAGAAAATGACATCTTCCTCCGCTTGCAGCCGCACCACCTTTGTCAACACCCCAGCCACATCCGTATCCCCGATGACAATCACACTGTCGGCATGAAAGCGCACCGTATCCGCTGTAAAACCCAACCGGTAATCCTCCGGCGATTGCTCATAAAATCCGTTCGCCGCGAACCCTGCGACTGGGACGAACCCTACTGGTTCTGTCGAAAGCAGCGAAAAACCACCACCGAGATCCACTTGCGTCCGCAACGAAAGTTCGTCCTTCCAGGGCAACGCCTGCAAGGCAGACGAGGTGCCCACCCGGGTGCTCACCAAACCGTACGCGTCTGTTGTCACGGCCAACGTATCGGCCCAAACCACCGAATCTGACGGCGTCACAAACGCAAACGCCATGGTGCAATTCGCATTCGCCAAGGGCTCGCCCTCAGCAGAACGAATCAATCCCTGAAAGGGAACACCCGAGAGCAGTGAGAGTTGGGCATAATGCGCTTCTGGCGCCAGAAGAAGAGCGGAAATTGCCAGGCATTTCAGCAACTGGCATCGTACATTTGACAGGTTCATGCGTCCAAGTTTTGTCCGAAAAGAACAAGTAAAGGCACAATATTACGACACCCACAACGGCTCTACCTGATGCGCATCATTTTGTTCGCGATTCCTGTTTTCTTTCTGCTCATCGGGCTCGAATGGGCGTGGGATCGGCGCGGAAAACAGGGCGTGTACCGACTGGGGGATACGCTGGCGAATTTGGGGTGTGGCATCATGGACCAAACCACAGGCGTCCTGGCCAAGTTGCTGACCATTGCGGCCTTCGCGGGCATGTTCCATTGGGGGGCGTCGCTGCGCGGATCGTGGGTTTGGCCGGACACATCGTGGGGGTTTTGGGCCGCCTTTGTGGTGGCGGATTTTGCCTATTACTGGGCGCATCGCTGGTCGCACCGGGTGAACGTGTTTTGGATCGGGCACGTGGTGCATCACCAATCCGAGGACTACAACCTCGGTGTGGCTTTGCGGCAAAGTGCTGCGCAGAAAGTGTTGATGATGTGGGTCTATTGGCCGCTGGCCCTGGCAGGCTTGCCGCCTTGGATGTTTGCGACGGTGATGGCGCTGAATTTGGTCTACCAATTTTGGATTCACACCCAGGCCATCCGACACCTCGGACCGCTGGAATGGGTCCTCAACACGCCTTCTCACCACCGGGTTCACCACGGGCGCAACCCGGAATACATCGACAAAAACCACGGCGGGGTGTTCATTGTTTGGGACCGTCTGTTCGGCACATTTCAAGCCGAGAGAGAACGTCCCGTTTATGGCATCACCACCCCTGCTGATACGTTCAACCCCGTTCGCGCGCAACTTCAACCTTGGGTCAGGCTGGTCCGGAATGTTCTGGCCATCCCCGGATGGCGGGACAAAATCCGGTTCTTGTTCGCCCCGCCGGGCTGGACGCCTCAGGGCTTTGTTTCGCCACCACCGATCACAGGAGAGGAGGCCAAATTCGAAGCGACACCGCCCTCCGGACTCTTGCCCGGCCTGTTGTTCCGTTGGGGCGCAACGCTTGCGGGGGCCTTCGCCTTGTTGTTGGGGCAAGCCGCCCTGCCGGTCGGGGTTCAACTGATCGGCATCGGTTGGGTCCTTTGGAACTTGTGGTGGGTCGGAGCGGTTTGGGACGGTCGGTCGCTGCCCGCTTGGATGACGGGGCCGGTCAGCGACCTGGTGATGTTGGCCGCTTGTGTTTTCGGCGGCGTCTCATGGGTGGTGGTGGCTGTCGGTTTGGTGGGTCTCGGCGGAGCGAACCTTCAATGGCGCTCTGCCAAACGCCGGGCCCGCGCAGCCGCCGTCGCCTGATGCGCATCGCCAAAGCGCGCACCCCAATCCGCCTCGAAATGCCGTGCGTCAGGGAAAAACGCCACGGTCATGTTGGATGTCCCCAATCCCTTGTCAGACAACACCTGCACCATGGCTTCCACCCCGGGCTGCAACACCTCCTCGAGACCCACCCCTCCGTTGTCGATGTAGATGAACCCCACATCGGAGGGCCAAGGACGCGAGGCAACGGCTGCAGACCAATCGAGGCCCTTGTACTGAAACGCAGGTGACATGCAAATCGCGGCCCCAAAGGTCTCGGGGTGGCGCTCGGCGAGCATGAAACTGATCAATCCGCCCATCGATGCGCCGGCCACCGTGGTGTGCAGGGGCCCTTCATGAACGCGGTAGTGTTTCCGAATCCAAGGCAATAGCCCATTCACCAGCCAATCCATGTAGGCCTCTCCCCCAGCACCGGGGGCATACTCGTCGGCCCGCGCATCGGTGCAGTCGGCAGCGACGACGATTGTGGGTCGGGTTTGGCCTGATCGAATCAAGGAATCCATCACTTCATCCACCCCCCAATCCACCCCAAAGTTGCTCGTTGCTGGGTCGAAGACATTGCGCCCATCGTGCATCACCAAAACATCGCAGAAAAGCTCGGGCATCTCGGCGTAACCTGGTGGTGTCCAGACCCAAACGTCGCGATCAGCCAGCCCAGCCCAGGACCAACCTGGCCAATGCGCCACCTCCCCTGTGACCTGGCCAATGAGGCGCCTGGGCGGCGGCCCACCCTGCAACCACGCGGCCACCGTGTCGCGGAGCATGATGCCTCCTGCTTGGGTGGGAGCAACGGCATTTGCTCGAGGATAGCCATCGTCATCTGTGGCTTCATTCTCCCATCGACCGAGGGTGAATTTGTATTCAAAGGTCTGCGGATGTTGCATCCAAGTCGTGCCTGTCCAAGCGTGATTTCCGCTGTAGGTCAAGGCGAATCCGTCCGGCTTCCAAGGGCCCCATGCCGAGGGACTGCCGGCCACCCACACCAAGCTGTCCGGGGACAGCAGCGGGGCGTGAACTTCAAAAGTGACCGGCACCGAATCGGGTGCGAGGCAGGGCGCTCCAGCCGGCATCAGCAGGGCACTGGCCAACCATGAAAAGGATGCGAAAAAAAGAGGCATGGGCTTGGTGTTTCGATTGCAAAAATGGGCGAACGTTGCGAAATTCTAGACATCGCGATCATGGTGCAAATTGAAGCGCGTTTCGAGCGCATGGTGCAGCAGATTTTGGGCCAAAACTGGGCCGTCATCGACGACCTCTGGCCCCCCCCGATGTTGTCGGCACTTTGCCAGCAACTCAAGGCGCTGTCGGCCGCCGAATCCTTGCGCCAAGCCGCCATTGGTGGCTCGGACCGCGCCACCATCCACCGGGACATTCGATCGGACCTCATTGCTTGGTGGCCCGATGCGCCGACAGATCCGCACCAGCAGGCCTATCTCGACCGAATCGACGCGTTGTCGGCCTACCTGAATCGCACGTGCTTTGCCGGGATTCGGAACCGAGAGTTCCATTTCGCCATTTACCCACCTGGCGCTCGCTATGCGAGGCACATTGACGATTTCCAGAACAAAAATGCCCGCCTCTTCTCGTTGATCACCTATTTGAATGTGGGATGGCAGCCGAAGCATGGCGGGGAGTTGATCATTTACGGGGAGGATGATTTGCCGGTGACTGTTGAGCCGGTTTTTGGTCGGACTGTCATGTTCCCAAGTGCGGAGATTGAACACGAGGTTTTGCGTTCACACAAAGATCGGATGAGTGTGACGGGATGGATGAGGAACTAGGGGGACTAGGGAGACTAGGGAGACTAGGGAGACTAGGGGGACTAAGGGACGATTTGGATGCCGTGTTTCACCAAAAGGCCATGGAGTTGATCCTGCCGAAAATGGGCCCCGCCAAGTCGCACCTCATCGGGGTCCATGGTGATGCCTTCGGACGCAGAAAAGTCGGCATCCGTGCAATCCGAAGCCGTCCAAACCGCCCCAGAAAGGACGCAATTTTCAAAGCGGAGAGACTGGCATAAGGATCGGCTGAAGTCCGCTTCTTTCACCTCGGCATCCACGAATCGACTGTACCTCAAGTCCACGCCCTCAAACACGCTGAAATTCAAATTGCACTGCCGCCACTCGCACGCAAAGCCCATGGGGGCCGCAGCGTCCCACCGGATTCCTTGCAATTTGCAACCGACAAATTTGACCGACCGAAATGCGGCATTGCGAACGTCGACGTTGCTGAGGTCGCAATCTGTGAAGGTGCATTCTTCGAAACGGAAACCAGAGAACCGAAAGGGTCGACGTTCAGAAGGGTCTGCTGGCAAGCCCCAACCCGTGAAACGGCAGGAATCAAACCGCGTGCCCGAGGGGTGAGCGCAGACTTGGTGCCAATGGGCGAACGTCTGATCGAAAACTTCTTCGGACATCGGGAGGACTGTTTGTTCAAGCTGCGAATTGTCTCGCGTATTGCTTGGGCGTGATGCCCTCCGCGAGGCGAAAGGCGCGGATGAAGGGGTTCGGGCCGTTGAAACCACAAGCATAAGCCACTTCTTGCACGCAGGCATGCGGCGTGGCCAATTGCTTCTTCGCCATTTCGATCCGGGCGCGGGTCACGTATTCCTTGGGGGTCCATCCGAAGGCCTCCTTGAACTTTCGTTGAAAGTGGGCCCGGCTCATGCACGCAATGGACGCGAGTTTTGTGACTTCGAGGGATTCGGTGAGGTGGTCCTCAATGTAAGTCATTACCGCCGCAAGCGGGTGAGAGGCAGAGAGTTGCCGAAAATCGCGGGCAAATAGAGAGCGCGCGGAGCCTTGCATCAAACGCACGAGGAGCTCTTGCAAGGCCAGGCTCGCAAGGATGTCCTTGTGTTTGCCTTGTTCAAACATGCCGAGGTACACCATCCGTTCAATGGTGGCGGCTGTGGCTTGGTCATTTTGGAGGTGAACAAACTCATCATCCAGGCCCCATTGTTCGGTTTGCCCGATGCGAGGGTAGTTTTCGTTGAGCATGTCCAGTGTGCCGCGCACAGCATCAGCGCTGATGGCCAACGCGATGCATTGGGTGGGCTCATCAAAGGATGCGTCTGGGAAATCGATGATCATTTTTTCCTGCGGACGGACCAAAACAGATTCACCCGGCAAGTAATCGAACGCAGGCCGATCCGGCAAGTGCATGACCTTCTTCCCGCGCATCATGCTGGTCAGCAGAAGGTTGTCAAATTGCAAATGCACGCGGCTTGCGGCCGCATGGGTTTCAAATACATTCAGCTGACAGGTCTCCATGTCCACGATGCGGCGGTGCTCCACGAGGGTGGGCAAGGCCGTGGAAGGGGTCAAGGAGACGGGAGACAAGCGGTGCTTCATTGGCATGATGTCCAAAGTACACGAAAAGTCACAAAGTGCACATGACAAAGCACAAAATGCCGATTTTTTGATACAAGGTTGTGATTCCTTTGGCCAAAAGAGTCAAACACCTACAAAATCTCTGAAACATGTCAGTAGAAACAACGACCGCATATGCGGAAAAAGTGGCGTTCGAATTGCCCCAAGTCAAATCCCGATACGACCACTACATCGGTGGCCGCTGGGTGAGCCCCAACGCAGGCGAGTACTTCGACAACATTTCGCCCATCAATGGCCAGGTTTGGACACAGGCCGCCCGTGGAAACGCCGCCGACATCGAAGCTGCACTCGACGCCGCCCACAAGGCCCTTCCAGGGTGGAGCAAGACGAGCGTGGTTGAGCGATCGAACATGTTGCTGAAAATTGCAGATCGCATCGAGGAGAATTTGGACATGCTGGCCCGGATCGAGACGGCCGACAATGGCAAGGCGTTGCGCGAGACGACGGTTGCGGATTTGCCATTGTGTGTGGACCACTTCCGATACTTCGCCGGGGTGATTCGGGGTGAAGAGGGCGGCATCAGTGAGCACGATGAGACCACTGTGTCCATCAATTTGCATGAACCGTTGGGCGTGGTAGGCCAAATCATCCCGTGGAATTTCCCGCTCCTCATGGCGACTTGGAAGATTGCTCCAGCCCTCGCGGCAGGGTGCTGCACGGTCGTGAAACCAGCCGAACAGACCCCCACAAGCATCATGGTCTTGTTGGAGCTCATCGGGGATTTGATTCCTGCTGGCGTGTTGAATGTGGTGACTGGGTTTGGCCTGGAGGCTGGCAAGCCGCTGGCCCAAAACCCCCGCGTGGCGAAAGTGGCCTTCACAGGAGAGACCACAACCGGTCGGCTGATCATGCAGTACGCGTCGGAGAATTTGAACCCTGTGACCATGGAGCTTGGCGGCAAATCGCCCAACATCTTCATGCCTTCTGTGGCGGCGGCGGACGACGATTTCTTCGACAAGGCAGTGGAAGGGGCCGTCATGTTTGCATTGAACCAAGGGGAAGTGTGCACGTGCCCCTCGCGGATTTTGGTTCATGAGGACATTTACGACGTCTTCATGGAACGCGTGATTGCGCGAACAAATGCAATCAAAATGGGGCACCCGATGGATGCGGAAACCATGATGGGGGCGCAGGCTTCAAATGACCAATTCGAAAAAATCCTCAATTACATCAACATCGGCCGAGAAGAGGGTGCAGAGGTGTTGTGCGGTGGGCAAGCTGCAGGGCTGAACAGCGGCTTGGAAAACGGATATTACATCGAACCCACGATTCTGAAGGGCCACAACAAGATGCGCGTCTTCCAAGAAGAGATCTTCGGTCCCGTTACCTGCGTCACCACCTTCAAGACCCAGGAAGAAGCCTTGGCCATCGCAAATGATACGATGTACGGATTGGGCGCCGGCCTGTGGACGCGGGACGCGCATGAGATGTACACCATGCCGCGGGCGATTGAGGCGGGCCGGGTTTGGGTCAACTGCTACCATGCATACCCTGCGCATGCGCCATTTGGCGGATACAAGAAATCTGGGTTTGGTCGGGAGACCCACAAAATGATGCTCAACCACTACCGCCAGACAAAGAACATGCTGATTTCTTACAGCAAGCAAAAGCTCGGATTCTTTTGAGCTTCGGCTGAAAACAATGGATTCACAGAGGGTCGGCTCCTGCGCGGGGCCGACCTCCCTCCCCCTTCCCCAACCCTCCCTCCCGATGATCGAACGCGTCACATGCACACCCGCGGCAGCTTTGCTGATTGACAAACTGGTCGATATGCACGGACCACTGATGTTTCACCAGTCAGGTGGTTGTTGCGATGGCTCCGCGCCGATGTGCTTCCCGCGGGGAGAGTTCCGGATCGGGCAATCGGACGTCAAGCTCGGTGACGTTCATGGCCAGCCGTTTTTCATGGCTTCAGACCAATTCGAGTACTGGAAACACACCCACTTGACCCTCGACGTGGTGGCCGGACGGGGTTCGTCTTTTTCCTTGGAGATCCCACATGGCGTCCGGTTCATCATTGCATCGAAGTTGATGGCGAACGGGTAGGGAGCGGCGCGCGAGGGTCAGGGCACGAAGGTCAGCGCGCGAGGGTCAGTGCACGATGGTCAAGGTGGGGCTGGCCCGGTAGCGGCTGTGGTCGACCTGCGTTCGGACGCCAGGAAGGGAGTCATTTGAAGAGAACTGCCAAAACGTCCAACCGTTCTGTGCCCAAATCTCCGGCACACGCGGGGTGTCCACTTCATATTGCGCCAACCACAGCGGGTAGCGCTGAAGCAATGTATCGGTGAGGTATTGGGCGGCAAAATTTGCCCCCGTGTAGATGATCGGCCGCTGACCTGTGACTGCCTCGACACGGCGCAGCCAACGCAGGATTTGGCCATCCAAATCTTCTGGTGTCAAATCGGACTGCAAACTGTGGCTTTCGATGTCCAAAACGGGCGGCAGGTCCCCCCAATCATCGCTGGAGAGGTGGGAAAGGAACCAGATGGCCTGTTGTACGGGATCGTCGTTTGTGTAGAAGAAATGGTAAGCACCGCGTGGCAGACCAGATGCCGCGGAGGCCCGCCAGTTGTGGGGGAACATCGGGTCTGTGTAGTCCAATCCACCGGAGGCTTTAACGAAGGCAAAATCCGTCGCGCCGGCGAGGAGGGGCCAATCCACTGTGTCTTGGTGGTGGGAAATGTCCACGCCGATCCCCTCGTACAGGGTGTCGCGAGGCAACGCAGATTCAGGGGTGTGAGGGGCAGGTGTTGTCCCCTCAGACGCCAAGGGTGGCGGAGGGGCTTCGGCCGTTGCGCACCCCATCAAATGGCTGCCAGCCCACAAAAGGGCCGAGGCGGAAAAAACGGACTGGGTCATGCGCCAAATCTACCTCAAGAATCCAAGGCGGTCGGGAGACTGTCGTCAGCGGGGGTTGAGGCCAAAAAAGCGAGGAATCCTTCATCGCCTCTGGCCACGGCATCGGCTGCCCCCCAGCCCTTGACAAATCGGCCCGGGGCGCGGTAATCGGCGACCGGCACGCGAATGTCGAACCCCTCCGCATCTGAGGATGGCGAAATGTAGTCCTTGGTTCGTGGATGTTCCTCTTGAAGCACGAGCCCTGCGCGCAGGGAAAGGTGCATCTCAATGAACCGGGCGGGCTGATCCGCTCGCCAAGCAAACCCGAAACAATCCGTCTGCATTTGAAGGTGGGCGTTCTCGTGTTCGAAAGGCTGGGTGGTCATCACAGCATCTGCGACGCGGTGGAGTTTGAAGAGCTTCATTTGGCCTGAAATCACTTCAAAAGCGCTCAAGCTCTGGTAATTGTGAACGAAACTCACGGGCTCCACCAACCGGTCCCGAATGGATCCGGAATGGGCAGATGCATAGCCCACAAGGACCAATTGCAGGCGATTCTCGATCGCAGCTGTGCATTGCTCCAACACACGCATGTGGCTGGCTTCCGCAATCGACTCAGACGTGGTGTCGGTTTGCTCTTCAGCGCTTAACTTGCGAACAATGCTTGTCGCCAGGGCGTGGTTGGGGGCAGAGGCTGTCAGAATTTGAACAACGAATTCAATTTCGTTCGGTGTCAAACCACCGTGCACATCGCCTCCTTCCAACCACAGCCGTCCTTCGAGGTCATCCTTGACAACGAATCCAAGGTCTTCCAGCAAGTGAATATATCGGTAAATGGACCGAACCGTGCAACCCACTGACTCCCCGAGTTGTTCTTTCGTCCGAAAGGGCGGGACTTTCATCAGCCGGATGAGCTGGAATATCCTGTGAATTCTGTTTTGGTTGAACTCCATGACTTGACGGAACGCAAACGAAAGCATTTTTTGATGTTTGACCAAATATTGACCTCATTTGTCACAAAAAACCGAGTTTTCAACAACTCGCTCGGAGCGACGCGACGGCACCTTCTGGTGCGGCTCGTTTGCCTTGGCGCGTCGCTTCTCGGGTGGGTCTCGGGGGAATTGCGGGCGCAGCTTGACACTGAGTTTTGGTTTGTGGCGCCAGAAGTGTGGGCAAACCACGGGGACGAACCCATCATGTTCCGGTTCAGCACGAGCGATGCCCCGGCCACCGTCACCCTCGAGATGCCCGCAAACCCCGCCTTTGCGCCACTGGTGGTGAACATCGGTGCAAACGCGGCGGTGAGTTTGAACATGACCCCCTACATGGAGGACGTGGAAAACCGACCGGCGAATTTGGTATTGCAAAAAGGCATTCACATCACAAGCACATCTGACATCTCCTGCTATTACGAAATTGACAACGATTTGAATGCAGATTTGTTTGTCTTGAAGGGCAGCAACGCCTTGGGCACCGAATTTCTGCTGCCTTTTCAAACGCAACTCACGAATCATTTCCCGGAGGCGCCCGCGAGTTTCGACATTGTGGCCACGGAGGACAACACCGTGGTGACCATTGTGCCGACAGAAGATTTGATCGGGCATCCCGCCGGCGTGGCTTTTGATGTGGTGTTGAATGCAGGCCAAACCTATGGCTGCCGCGCCGCTGGCCTCACCGGACCGGCGCACCCGGCTGGGACGTCTGTGACCAGTTCAGCACCGATCGCCATCACCATCGCCGATGATTCGGCGGAACAGTTCGCGAACAACCAACTCTGCTTCGACCTGATTGGCGACCAAATCACCCCCATCACAGAAGCTGGGGTGGAATTCATCGCGCAGCGGGGTGCGTTGGCGACCAACGAGCGCATCTTCATTCTCGCCACGACGGACGGAACGGGCATCACCCAAAACGGCACGCCCTTGCTGGGCAACCTCAATGCAGGAGAAACCCTTTCGTTGCAATTGACCACCCCCACATTGCACATCGCCACAACCGAGCCCGTTCTCATCTTTCAGGTGACGGGGTTCGGCTGCGAGGTGGGCGGCGGGTTGCTGCCCGCGCTCGAATGCACAGGGTCGGGAGAGGTCGTCTTCGTGCGGTCCACCACGGACAACTTCCGCATGAACGTGCTGACGCCGGCAGGCACCGAAGGGGATTTCACGATCAACGGCAACCCGAATTTGCTCCAGGCCGCAGACTTTGCTGTCGTCCCTGCCACAGGCGGGGACTGGCTGTTTGCGCAACTCGTCAACCCCGGGTTTGTCGGAACGGGGGCCGCCACGCAGGTCATCAACCCTTCCGGCGCCTTCCACTTGGGACTGATGATGGGGACAGGTGGAAGCTATGCGAGGTTCGGGTATTTCTCGGATTTCGCCAAGCCGACTTTTGATTTGGCCATCTCCGACGACGATGTATGTGCTGGAGAATCAGTCCAAATCCAGCCCGCGCCCATTCCCAACGCCACCTACAACTGGACCTTCAACGACGCACCCTACAGCGTGACGGACACCTTGACGTTCGCCCCAGTGAGCACGGCCGACGCTGGCATGTACATTTTGAGTGGCGTCACGGCCGATGGCTGCGAAATCGAGCCCGACACCTTCATTCTGGAGGTGGCCGCGGGACCTCCTGCTTTGACCCCGACGGTGGACGCCCCGATTTGCGAAGGGGCGGCTGTGGTGCTCAGCAGTGGCGCACCTGCGACCGCCGATTCGGTCGTTTGGATGGCCCCCAATGGCAATGCCACAGTGTCGCAAGACCTGGACTGGCCGTCGGCTGACCCCGCGTTCAATGGCGACTGGAGCGTCTCCGCCTACACAGACGGTTGTGGATCATCCCCGGCAGTCCTCAGCATCAATGTGGTCCCCACGGCGACCATCGACCTCGGCACCGATGAGATCACGGCGTGTGCGGGCGACGCCGTGGATTTGCCCCTGGGCAACGTCGCCAGCGGTGGCTTGTTTTGGCACATTGAAGGGAACAACTTGGGCATCGGACCTGGAGATGCTTGGCAAGATTTGGGGTTGAACGAAGCGGGCTGGTGGGTGCTCCAAGGCGATGCCGATGGTTGCGAGGTCATGCCGGATTCGTTGTGGATGGTCGTGGTACAGCCGCAAGACTTGGTGCTGGGCGTGCCCGAATTCCTCTGCACCCTCGGCGATCCGTTTGAGCTGAGCACAAGCTACATCGGACCGGGAAACTGGGACGCTTCATGCACGTTTTGCATCAACCCCAGCACTGGGCTTTTCGACCCCGCTGCTGCGGGGGAAGGTCCGGTGGAAGTCACCTACAACGGAACCGGCGTCTGCCCGGCCAGCATGACAGTGAGCTTTGACATTTTGTTGACACCCGACCCCGGCATTGTTCTGCCAGAACCGGCTTGTGTGGGCACCCCTTCGGTGGATTTGGTCGCAGCGTTGGGTGGTGGCCAGTGGAGTGCCCCAGGCTGCGCAGGTTGTATCGATGGCGATGCATTTTTGCCCGCTGTTGCGGGAGAAGGCACCTGGTACATCGCCTACGACACCTTCGGCGATTGTCCGGCTACAGCCAACGCCACCTTCGAAGTCACCGCGAACCCGTCGTCTGGCTTTTCTCCTGCATCTGATTTCTGCATCAATGCGTTGCCAGTGGCCCTCCTGCCCGTTACCGGTGGAGGTGAGTTCTCAGGACCTGGGGTTTCAGCCAGCGGCGGTTTCAACCCGATTGTCGCAGGCGAATTTGAGGTTTCTCACACCTTGCCTGGTTTCTGTGGTTCGACAACAACCCAGACCCTGACCGTCCATCCCTTGCCTGACCCAGGATTTGACGCGACACCCTTGTCCGGGTGTGTGCCTTTTGTGGTGGAGGGCACAGCAACGGTGGCTGGTGAAGGCAGCAGCCTCTGGAGTTTCACGGATGCCAATGGCGGTGTCGCGACCGAAGGCACCTCGGACAACGCTGTGTTCACCATGTACCAGGCTGGCTGTGGGGAATTGTCGCGAACCGTCACCTCCTCGGCAGGATGCACCGCTTCCAGCGACGCGGTGATCGTTTGTGGCGCACCCTCGCCCTCGTCGGGTTTCCAAGTCAGCCCGCCCGACCCCTCTCGCTTTGCGCCCTGGATCGTTGCCACCTCCGTCTATGACGCGGCAGATTCAGCCTTGGTGGATTGGGATTGGCATTTTCAAGGGGACGACGGCATGGGCCAAGACGCCCCCTCGGCAAACATCAACCTTCTCCTTGCGCCAGTCGAACCCGCCACGGTTTGCCTCACGGTCACAGACAGCACAGGTTGTTCGGCCACCACTTGCAGGAGCATTCCATTTGTCGAGCCGGTTGACTTTTTTGCCCCGAGCGCATTCACACCTGACAACGACGGATTGAACGATGCCTGGATTGTGCGCCCATTCGGATTCACCGCATCAGAAGTTTTGGATTACCGCTGTGTGGTCCTCGATCGATGGGGACACATTGTTTTTGAATCCACGGTCCCTGGGGAACCTTGGGTGGGCGACATCAGTGGCGGCGCGCATTTCGCCGAAGATGGCGTCTACGCTTACTCCCTTCAACTGAGGCTCCTCGACGGACGGCGAATGGAGAAAACGGGAGCTGTCGTATTGACCCGTTGACGAACACGCAATGCGTTGACGTAATTTGGGCTTCATGGATAGCGTACTTCTGAACGATGCCCGTTTGTTTTTCCAAACCTGGGCCGAAGACCCGCGTGGCGCCTCTCCCCTGTCGAATGCTTCCAACTTGGACGCCCGACTCCGCGAAGTGGAATCAGAAATCAAAGCAACGGGCACTTACACCCACACCTCCGAAGAACTGACATACGGGGCAAAACTGGCCTGGCGAAACAGCAACCGTTGTGTGGGACGGCATGTTTGGCGATCGCTTCAAGTGCGCGATGCCCGAACCGTGGATCACCCCGATGACGTCCTCTCGGCCTTGACCGAACACATTTCGGCGGCATTCAACGGCGGAAAAATCCGGAGTTTCATCACTGTTTTTGCCCCACGCCGACCCGGTGTGCCCGACAAGGTCAGGCTGGCGAACCACCAACTCATCCGTTACGCAGGATGGGCCGATGGCACCGGTGACCCCGCTTCCGTTGCTTTCACCGCGCAGATGCGCTCCGAGGGCTGGCAACCTAAAACCCAAACTCATTTCACCGCACTGCCCTGGTCCATGCACTGGAATGGCCAAGCGTTGCCGCCGAGGGATGTCTTTGCCGAGCGCCCTGAGTTGCTCCGAGAGGTCGCCATCAGCCACCCGGAATGCCCGGCAATTGCTGAAGCGGGTTGGAAGTGGTACGCCATTCCCTTGTTGTCGGAATTGGCCCTGAAAATTGGGGGCATTGTGTACCCTTGCGCCCCCTTCAATGGGTATTATATGGGCACTGAAATCGGCGCCCGCAACCTCGCCGACCGCGATCGGTACAACCTGCTGCCTGCCGTGGCGAAAGCACTGGGCCTGGACACATCATCGGATCGTACGCTGTGGCGAGACCGGGCCATGGTCGAACTCAACCGCGCTGTCCTGCACAGTTTCGACGAAGCCGGGGTGACCTTGGGCGATCACCACGGACTGGGTGAAGCTTTCGAAAAGTTCTGTCTTGCCGAGGCCGGAGCGGGCCGTGAAGTGACGGGCGACTGGGTTTGGCTCAATCCACCGATGACTTCGCCCCAAACCCCACAGTTCCACAGGACTTACACCAACGAAGTCGCCCAACACACCAACTTTTTTTACCAAATCGGCCCAGGTGAAATGGATGCACAACCTTCGGTTCATCCCCTGGAATGCCCTTTCCACTTGAAGTAGCGCGCAACGAAACTCAGCGCACCATCACCTGCAAAGGCCTGCCCAACACCTCGCCCTGCCTGTCCTTCGCCGTCACGAAATACGCACCGGGGCTCAGGGACAACACAACCGATTGCGCGCCCGCCACAAGCTCCCGGTCGATGCATCTGCCTGCTGCGTCCACAACGTCGAGGGTGGCCACATCTGACAGCCCCGTCCAACGGAGTTCATCGCCTGCGGCCATCGGATTGGGGTACAGGTTCCAAGCAGCCAATGCCGCAAAGTCCGGGACATCGCTGGTGTAATCGTAGGTGTCACAACTGGCAGACCAATCCGCACACAACCAACCCGACATGCCACCAGCGATCGCAGACAACGTGGCGTCATAGGCGTCCGCGTTGCCGATGTGGGCCACATGGTCCAGCCCTTCCAAGGTGTGGAGGCAATTTTCCACGCCAGCGGCATCCGCAGCTTGGTGGACCACAGAGGAGCCATCGACCTCAATGATGGGAATGGCGGTCAGTGTGATCACGTCTGTGCCATAGGGTACCGTGTTGTCCTCCGTGCCATGCACAGACACCACAGGCTCTGAGCCCGGCGTGATCCACTCCACCGAGCGAATGGCGCCGGCGACATTGAAAATGCCCAAGACATCCGAGCTGTATCCAGGGTTGCCCGATTCTCCTTCAAGCCCCCCGCCAAGACCCGGTGCCGACTCGTCGATTTGTTCGGGAATCTCCGCCTCTTCATCCACATAGGCATGGTGCAAGGCGATGAATCCACCCGCAGACACCCCGCCCAACAGAATCCGTTCAGAATCAATTCCGTAGGGGTTCCCATCCTCGGCCACACTCTTCCGGAAATATCGAACCGCCGCGCGCGAATCATGCACCCCTCGCCAAACCGCCTCCACCATCGAGGTCTCCAAATCGAAGAGGTCATCCACCCCAAGGCGGTAAGAGATGGAAGCGACGACATAGCCCATTCGAGCGAGGTCGTCACAGATGGACACAACGTCTTCACCGTCATTCGCCCCGCTGAGGAAAAACCCACCATGGGCCACCACCACCAACGCCCGATTCATCGCCGCATCGTTTTCAGGCATATATATGTCCGCCACAAGCGTCTCCTCCAGTCCGAGGGCGTTGATATTTGACCCGTAAGGCACATCATACATCACATTGACATCCGGAAATGCCGAAGTGTACCGGTAACGCTCACCATCGCAATCATTTTGCGCGAGATTTGACATGGGCGACATGCCCAGTGCACAGGCCAGGATCATTGCAGGCCGTTGAAAAGTAGACAGGTTCATGCCCACAATTTAGAGCGAAAGGCAGCTAATTTGGAGGCCGAATTTGTGCTTTCTCCCAGTCAAATTTTCCATGAACAAATTGAAACTCACAAGCCGCGCGTCGGCTGCTTGGATCGGATGTTGCATCTTTTGGGGCCTGCTCGGCTGCGCCTCGCCAAACCCCGACACCCCCGTCCGCCTGCAAATCGCCGATGGCTTGCCGGTCGCCTTTCAGCCAGACACATTGTTGACGGAGATGGCGGGTTGGCAAAGGCTGGACAACGGTCGCCTGCTCATCCGGCGCGTCTCAGGCCCCGAATTTCAACAGCAGCCACGGGTCACGGCCGAGGTCACCTTGCGGTCAGCCGGGGACCCATGGGACAAATCGGGGTTGCTGTGCGCCTGGCCCGACGATCCTGGCACGCGGGCGGCCATCGAACAGGGTTTGGCCCCGAGCGCCCCGGCCATTGAATTGCTCAGGTTCATCACACCATTCGGCGTGGGGCATTTTTCGGACGGCCCGCGTGCAGACGAGTACCGCCCAGTGTACATCCCGCGATGGGCCGATTCGGTGCAGTGGACAGCCGATTTGACCTCGCTCCTGCCTGTGCTGGAAGGCCCGTTTTTCATCGGGCTGTTCATCGACACTTGGAGCGGCCATGGCCACGTTGTGGATGCTGCGTTGCATTGGACCCCCACGGCCGCAGAGCTGCACACAAAGCAGCCGAAAGTGGTTGTTCCTGTGATGAATACGACGAAGTTGTTCGCAGACCAAACCCAGTTCACCGCCTTCGCCGATGGCCCTGTCTCCACGGAATTCACGCTCACCGAACCATTGGCAAACGCCACGCTCCACCTGACCACGACGGGACATGGTGGCCACAGCAGCGGCGATGAATTCACCCCGTGCGAGCACATTGTGCTGTTGAACGAGGCAGAAATCGATCGGTTCACCCCCTGGCGAGACGACTGCGCGAGCTTCCGTCGCTTCAACCCGAGCGCTGGGGTTTGGACGGAAAAGACACTGTGGCGAGGTGACAGCATCGAAGAACGGATCGCGAGCAGCGACTATTCGCGATCGGGTTGGTGCCCGGGCAGCGATGTGCCGGCGCGGCTTGTGGATTTGGGCCAGCTTCCTCCAGGAACCCACAAGTTGACCATTGAGATTCCCACAGCACAACCCTACGCCGATACGGCCCAGAACTTTTTCAACGTCGCAGCCCACATTGTCGGCAACCGGCAGGTCGGCAAGATGCCTTAATTTTGCCGCCCCATGGCAAAGATCATCTACACACTGACTGACGAGGCGCCTGCCCTCGCAACCGCTTCGTTCCTGCCCATCGTCCGAAAGTTTGCCGCCGCTGCTGGGGTCGACCTCGAGACGCGAGACATCTCCCTGGCAGGACGGATTTTGGCGCTGTTTCCCGAACGATTGAAGGAAGACCAGCGGGTGACTGATGCGTTGGCAGAACTCGGCGCGTTGGCGAAGACCCCAGAAGCGAACATCATCAAACTGCCCAACATTTCCGCTTCCGTGCCACAACTGAAGGCGGCGATTGCGGAATTGCAAGGACAAGGTTTCGACTTGCCGGACTATCCCGAAGATCCGGCAACGGACGAAGCGCGCGAGGTGCGATCACGGTACGACCGGGTCAAGGGTTCAGCAGTCAACCCGGTATTGCGGGAGGGCAACAGCGACCGCCGTGCCCCGAAAGCGGTCAAGGCCTACGCTCGCAAGCACCCACATCGGATGGGGGCTTGGTCGAAGGACAGCAAGTCCCACGTCGCCAGCATGTCGGAAGGCGACTTCTATGGCTCGGAAACCTCCACCACCCTGAGCGGCGCCACCACAGCCCGGATCGAATTTGTACCGGCTGATGGCGGGGAACGCCAGGTTTTGAAGCCTTCGATTGCCCTGCAAGAAGGTGAAATCATCGATGCGGCGGTCATGAACATGGGCAAGCTCAAAGCGTTCCTGGCCGAACAAGTCGCGGACGCGAAGGCGAAAGGCGTGCTGTTCTCGCTGCACATGAAGGCAACGATGATGAAAGTCAGCGATCCGATCATCTTCGGGGCGGCGGTCGAAGTCTTCTTTGCGGACGTCTTTGCAGCGCATGCCGACGAACTGGGGGCTGCTGGGGCCGACGTGCGGAATGGATTGGGCGCTGTCTTGAATGCGGTGGCAGGCATGCCAGCGGACCAGCGGGCGACCATTGAAGCAGCGTTTGAGGCGGCGCTGGCGGCAGGGCCGGATTTGGCCATGGTGAACAGCGACAAGGGCATCACGAATTTGCATGTGCCTTCGGATGTGATCATTGATGCTTCGATGCCTGCGATGATTCGAACGTCAGGCCAAATGTGGAACGCCGCCGGCCTCCAGCAAGACACAAAGGCCATCATTCCGGACCGGAGTTACGCGGGTGTTTACGCCACCACCATCGATTACTGCAAGGCGAACGGAGCGTTCGACCCCCGCACGATGGGCAGCGTCAGCAACGTGGGCTTGATGGCGCAGAAAGCAGAGGAATATGGCTCCCACGACAAGACGTTCCAGTTGAGCGCGGCCGGCCGTGTCGAGGTCCTCGCCGAGAATGGCGAGGTGCTGCTCGTGCAGCCAGTCGAGGCTGGTGACATTTTCCGGATGTGCCAGGTCAAGGACGCGCCCATTCGCGACTGGGTGAAGCTTGGCGTTTCTCGGGCGCGGGCGACGGGTGATCCTGCGGTGTTTTGGCTCGACAGCAAGCGCGCACACGACCGCGAACTCATCCAGAAGGTCGAGGCCTGCCTCGGTGTACATGACACCACTGGCCTCTCCATTCACATCCTCTCCCCTGTCGAGGCCACACAATTCTCCCTGGAGAGGATTTCAGCGGGTCAAGACACCATTTCGGTGACGGGCAATGTGCTGCGGGATTATTTGACCGATTTGTTCCCGATTCTTGAGGTCGGGACTTCCGCAAAAATGTTGTCCATCGTGCCGCTCATGAATGGCGGTGGGCTTTTCGAGACAGGAGCGGGGGGTTCTGCTCCGAAGCACGTGCAGCAGCTGGTGGAAGAGAACTACTTGCGCTGGGACAGCCTCGGCGAATTTTTGGCTTTGGCGGTTTCCCTTGAGCACCTCGCTGAGCGCTACAACAACCCCCGCGCTGCTGTGCTCGCTGAGGCCCTGGATGAGGCGAACACGCGCTTCCTCGACGAAGACAAGTCGCCGACACGCCGTTTGGGCGGCATTGACAACCGTGGCTCCCATTTCTATTTGGGCCTGTTTTGGGCGGAGGCTTTGGCCGCCCAATCCAAGGACACGGCATTGGCCGCTGCCTTTGCCCCGGTGGCAGAGGCGCTGCGAACAAACGAAGCGACCATCGTTGCAGAACTCAACGCTGTGCAGGGTTCTTCGGCGGCGATTGGCGGATATTACCGGCCCAACTTTGACGCAGTCGCAAAGGTGATGCGGCCTTCGGTGACGTTGAACAGCATCCTCAACGGATAACCAGGGAGACTAGGGAGACTAGGGAGACTAGGGTGACGAGGGTGACTAGGGAACCAGGGGGACTAGGGAACTAGGGGGACTAAGGGGACTAAGGTGACTAGGGAACTAGGTGGGCGAGGCGCTTCTCATGGAACGCCTCGCCACCGTTGCTCGGTGCAGGCCGATCGGTTCACGGCGAAATCGGAGCCATCATTCGATTTCAACGTGAAAGGAGGTGAGGCAGGTTTGGCCTGCCAAATCTGTCGCTTCCAACTCCACCTCCAGCTCTTCTCCCCCGGCATCTGTCGGGATGTTGAAAGACACCAAGGACAAGTCCGCCGCCAAATCACCTTCGCTCAAAGGGATGTTCTGCTCGGTGATCAGGGTTCCATCGTGGTCTCGAAGCCTGGCCACGCCCGACAGCAGCCCGTCAGCATCCGTTAAGTCACCCGCCAAGGCAACCGAACTGCCTGCCGACCAAACCGGCTCCGTTGTGTACGGCACGACAAAGAGCGGAATGCTGTCATTTTCCACATGCACTTGCAGGTACGCGGTTTCAGCCTCGTTGCCTTCGGCGTCCGTGAGGTCCACGACCAAATCCCACATGCCGCGAATGTGTCCAGGGATGTCGTAAGATTTGGTCAACAGCCGCTGCGATCCGGCCAGATTCGACGTTTCAAGCAAGGCCCAATCTTCAGCGCCGGAGAACAAGATGAGCTCGGCTTCTTCCCCATCGTGGGAGTGTCCGGCAGCATCATGGAGATCGATGCGCACCGAACCGAGTTTTTCATTGTCCGTCAACTCGATGGTGACGTTGAGGGGTGTGCCTGCCAGAGCTTCTGCCTCTCCAGGAGCCAGAGATCCGTTCGCTACAAGCGCGATGGACGGCGGGGTGAGGTCTGCTTCTTGGCAACCGAAGAGGACAGCAGCAGCGAGCGCCGCGAGGGTGAAATGAACATGTTTCATGGATCAAAATTGAGTGTTTAAAGACAATTCAATGGTGCGCCCTTGTTCCGAAAGATCAAGGACGCGGTAAGGATTGATGTGGTTGAAGTAAGCGGTGTTGCCTGCATTTCGGACTTGCAGGCGAAGGGTGAAAGGGTTTTGCCAAACTTGGCCCTCCGCTTCCACCCCAGCGTCCACCAACAGCACCCCTGGGGTGTAGACTTCGTTGCGAGCAAGCATCAGCGAGGGCGCAATGGCCTGTGCTGCCAGCGTGCATTGCATCCAAGCGATGGGGCGCCAGCCCAAGGTGATCGTGGCATCGAATGGTGGGGTGAATGGAAGCCCGGTGCCTTCATCCAAACGCCACGCGGCCAGCGCCGCGCCCCGGACATCCATGAACCAAGGGGATTCTGGGCGCGCTGTCTGCGTTTGCCAATGGGCCTCCAGCCCCATTCGCCAAGCTGGCGCCTGCTCGAAGGCCATGACCTGACCCGCATGGGCAATGGGCGCGAATGCTGAGGTAGGGGTCAAAAAAATGAAATCCGGCGAGGCAGCTCCCCATGCGCGCACAGCCCAACGGGTCGCCGACCAATCCACTGCGACTTCCAATTCATGCTCGGGGCGCAAATCGCGAGAGCCTTGTTCAAAACGCGCAGTGCCGTGGTGGATGCCATTCGCCGAGAGCTCGTACGCATCCGGAAGACGAGACAGCCCCCGCACCCGCAGGGTTCCGCGCGTGGAAAGCCCACGCTCAAGATGCAAGGTCATCCCCACAAATTCTCGGTGGAGTGCTTCTGCGCGAACGTCCAATCCCACAGTGTCACCTGCTGCGTTGTACCGGGGCTCTTGGTGCGCCGCAGCCCGATGATCGGCAAAGGCGAACCGCGCGCCCCAAGTCCAGACGTCTCCCTCGTGAAAGAGGCCAGCGGCGAGCCGAAGCCGTTGGTGATCGGGCAACAGGAATTCCCACCCCGCGGTTTGGGCGTTCAGCCATTCGGCCTCTGCGCTGATCTGCCAGCCCTGAGCCAAGTTCTTGTCAAAACCAGCAAACCCGCCGAATTCCTTCAACTGAAAGCTCAAAGCATCGTCAGGCAGCGGTCCCCAACCGTGTGCATGAGGTGGCGCAAACTCGGATCGATCATTCCATTGAACCCCGAACCGCCAGCGACCACCGGAGCCCGCCCGCCACGAACGGAGGGTCAACGAGAGCCGGCTGCTTTCAGCAAGCGGCAGCGATCGCAAAAATGGCGCATCGTCCCCTCGGAGGTCTGCTTCCAAAGGAAACCCCACAAAACCAGGAAACAAGCCCTGCTCCACTCGCCCACCGGAAACCGCCATCTCCCAGCTGTGCCGACCTCGCCATCGCAAAGCTGCACGGCCAGTTTGAGAACGACCAGAGGTGTTGAGCAGCCTTCCATCCCGGATGGGCAAGGTCCGACCGAGATAAACGAACCCGCTGTCGGGAACATTGCGATCACCAAATGTGGCTTGGACCGCTTCCACGCTGATTTGCAGGTCATCCCTGCGTTGGGTCCAACGGGCCTCCGTCCCCCAGAGCCCGTCCCCCATTCGACCGCGAAGAGCGACTTCCCACCGTGTGGTGTCCCGGCCAGGCAACCAAGGCACACTCTCGATGATCAACGCACCAAACCCCAGCCTGTCCATGCCTTGAGCGACTTGAATGTCGTGGGACAAAAGCGATTGAAACGGCAGGACCGCACCATGGTCGCTGCCCCAGCGCCCCCCATGCATGGGCATGCCGCGTTCGATGAGCTGAACCCGGGAGCCCTGCAGCCCAGCCAGCACAGGCTGCACCAAGCCCTCACCGAGATTCGCCAAGCGAACGCCGGGGGTTTGGCCGAGTCGAGCCACCACTGTGGCGGCAGAACTTGAAGGGGAAGGCAACGGCGAGGCGGCATGAACAGATGCAGCTGGCAATTCCAACTGCCACGCATGTGGAGGGAGGGAATCGTTCGGGGATTGGCCCCAAACATGGCCCATCAACATGGTGAATGCCCACAACCACCCGCCCAGAAAGCGAACTGTGGATTGCATCGAAAGGTTTGAGAAAAAAGTGGACAACTCAGCGCACCCTGGCGCTGCTCAGCGGCCGAAAATCAAAGCACTTTCGCCGGAGGTCCGCGATCTGCAGATGCAAGCAGTGAATGGCTGCATGCAGCCGAAGGTGGATGAACACCGGGTACATGGATCCCTGCGATGCGCGAGGGCATTTCCGGCAGAAGGTCGAGCGCAATCGGCTCCGGAACGATGGCGTTTTCCCAATCGCACAAGTGGCAGTCGGCAGGACCCGGTGCATCGGAGGGAGAATCCTCGTGGTGGTGACTGTGGTCTCCATGGCAGCGATGGTGAGCCTCCGGCTCGGGCCCCAAATCGACAACCTCAACATGCGACCACCCGTGAACCGCATCCCCTGCAAGAACAGTGACAAAAAGCGACAGCAAGAAGGTGGACCAAAAGCGAATCATCTGCTGCGAAAGTTACGCCATCTGCTTAGGGTTCGAGCCCCAAGAGGAGACCAAAGCTTGCGCGGCAACTGCGCCTGCCCGGGCAGCACCGTTGAAGGACGGATTCGACCGGTCATCTCCAGCCTTGAGCACCCCATCGATGAGCCAGGTCGACTCGGGGTCTGGCTCGTACATCTGACGGCCCACAATGGGCAGAGCCTGACGCACGTCGTGCATGGCAACGGTCTCTCGAACAGCTATGCCTGTGGCGTGCTGAAACGCCAAGCGCATGGCCTTGTCGTCCGCGATGTCCACGACATCGGCAGAATCGCCTACAGCAGTCACCGACACCCAGTCCGGCCACTCCGGGTCCAAGTCTCGGAAAAAGTGCATGTTCGTGATGCGCTTCGACCCCGGGGTCAGGCCGATGATGGGCCGCTCAAAACGCCGCACATCCGGCGCAATCGACCACACATACCGCACGGTTCGGTTCCACCTCAGGTCATTGTCACGAACGAGCCTGCCTTCCACGTCTCGCGTCAAGCCGGGCACGGCCAACACCACACCATCCCCACGAATGACCTCCCCATCCGCACAGCGAAGTTCAGTGCCTTCCTCGTTCACCCAAACCGCTTGGACCTGCTTTCTGACCTCCGTCTTCGCAAGATTGCCTTCGAGCTGCGCAGCCACGACACGCATCCCGCCATGCGGCAAGACGGCAGAACCTGAGGCAAACATGCGCAGCACAAAATTGAACATGCTCTCGGGCGTTTTGAGGTCGCGGTCGAGGAAAATCCCCCCGAAAAATGGGCGAAAGAATTCATCCACGAGATCCACAGAATACCCCCGGGCTTCGAGCATCTCGGCCGTCGAACGGCTCACCGCCGCATCAGAAAAAACCCGAGCAAACTTTTGGCCACTGCGAATGGAACGCAAGTGGCGCAACATCCGCCAGCCATCCCCGATTTTCACCAAACCACTGCCCAAGGTCGCCATGGCATCGCCCGGATGGCGTCGGGGATCCGACACCAGGACTGGGGCACCACCGGCCGACCGAAAAACACGAGCGCCGCTGTCAAACCGGATGGGATTCAGGGCCTTCACGTCCAAGAGGCGCTTGACCTCCGGGTAGGCCGTCAACAGCACTTGAAAACCATGATCAATGGGGACCCCATCGACAAAGTCCGTGCGCAACCGGCCGCCCAATTCACCCCGAGCCTCCAGCAGAATCGGGGCACAACCGGCCGCCTCAAATTCGAGGCACGCCGAAAGCCCTGCCACGCCAGCTCCGATGATGATGGGCCGCTTCACAAAGGCAAAATTACCGATTCCCTGACAAAATCTCGTGCGGAAAACCCCACGATGACAGCGAGAAACGAAACCCGAGAGACGGGACGAATCACTTCACGCGAGACACCTTGACGGCCCCTGGGCCCCGATCGGTCATCTCAATCTCAAATTTCACCCGTTGATCCTCAGCAATCTCTTCCTCGAGGTTGCTCACGTGAACGAAGACGCGTTCTTGTGTCACCAAATCCCGGATGAAACCGAAACCCTTGTCTGCATTGTAAAAACTGACAATGCCCTCGTGAGGTCCCTCATCTTCGACTTCTTCCTTCTTCGGGACGCTGATCTCAATGTCCTCAAGGCTCACCTCCGCCCGCTGCGTGGGGTCTGGTGGTGTGTCCGTGATTTGACCGAATTCATCCACGTAGGCAATCATATCATCCGAATCCAGCGTTGTCTTGTTCTCCGCTCTGACCAGTTTTTTGGCCTCCTTCTCCTTCCGCTTCTTTTCTCTTTTCAGTTCCCGTTCCCGCTTGCTGAATGTTTGATTTGATCTACCCAAAATGTGTTGTGAATTGATGAATTGAATTTCTCGCCAAATGTACGCAATCCCACCTTACCGACCCACCCGGTGAAACTTCAGGGCTGGGCGCCCCTCCGCGACAATGAAATAGAGCCCTGCCGGCAATCCTGAGACATCCACAGACATCCTGGTCTGCCCACCTCCACCGCGCCATTGGCGAATGAGCGCCCCTGCGGCATCGCGCAGCTCCACGAGGTCAGGGGCCGCCGAAAGGTGCAGCACATCCCCACGGTTCGGGTTCGGGTACAGCGACCAGGTCGAGCGGTGAAGGGGGTCGACGGATTTGGCCTGATTGACAGCCACATTGTCCAACCAAATGTGGTTCCCATGTCCCCCAATGTTCACCCACGCCAGTTCCATGCACCCCACCTCTCCCGATGTCCACGCCGCAGGCAAAAGCACTTCGTAGGTCTCCGATGCTGGCGTTCCCCCAGTATCGTACCAAAACCACGTGTAACACCCCGGCACCGCCAGCGCCTCGCCAGCCGCTGACCAAAGCGACGTCCAATTCTCGGCACCCGCAGGGCGTCCCCAGAGGGCAAGACCGTCGACAGCATCAGCGTAGGTTTGGTAGGTGACATCGAAGGTGACGTTGTCCAGCCCGGTGGGGTCAAAGCCAGGGGTGATCAGGAGATCTTCAGCCCCGCCGGTGTCGGCCCAATAATTCGGGAACTGGGCCACGCCGTTCGTCTCATCTTGCAAGTCCCAGGCTTGCTCCCAAGCGCGCCCGGGGGTGTCCATCCGCCAGTTTGCCGGTGGAAAGAGCGGACCGTCAAAATCCTCTGCAAAACCCCCTCCTGGCAACACGGGCTCATCCACCACGGAGATCATCGCCGGCCAAGTCCAAGTGTCAACATTGCCCGCCCCATCCGTGACGGTGCAAGTGACATCGTATTGCCCGGGTCCGTCATAGGTCACGAAGACCTCTGAACCGGTGGCTGTGGCCGGCGTGGCCCCTTCGAAGGTCCAATCAAAACTCAAGTCCCCGCAACTGGCCACAGCGACTTCGGCAAAGCGCACTGGTGGCGTTTCGCAAGGTGTGGCGAGGTTGACCTGCAACCGATCGGCCATGAAGCCAGACTGCACGGAAGACGGCGCCACAAAATCGACTTCATGAACGCCGCGATTGCCAGCGCTGCGCAAGGTGCCCCCGCAATAGTTGGGCTGCAGGAACAAATTCGTGGTGCGCGCAGGCAGGCCGGAGGTGCCCACAACCGCCCACTCCGTTGAGGTGTCATCCATATAAAAAACAGAGCCCAGGGTTCCGATGTACAAGCCGCCAGCTGTGCCGCGTTGGTGCGCGATGCTGATGACGCGTTGATCGGCGATGACATCGGTGGTGAGGTCCTGCCAAGATTCGCCCGCGTCGGTGGATTCGAAGACCTTGTGCCCGGTTTGGCCCCCTGTCAAAATGGCCCAAACCCGGTCCGCATTCTCCCCATCGGCCTCCAAGTATATCGGCTTGTTTCCGTTGTTCCCATTCTCAGCCAGGCTCATGGAAACGTTCTGCCAACTCTGCCCTCCATCGTCTGAACGATGAATGCGCCATGCCGAGCTGCTTTGTTTGTGCGAAACGTAAATGCGTTCGGGGTGCCTCGGGCTGACCTTGACCGAAATGATTTTCTCACCACCAAAATCGTGCAATTCACTCCATGAAACCCCACCATTGTCACTGTACCACAATGAACTGCCCACAGGAGAATACATGCAGTTCGAACAACGTGGATCCCACGCCAAGTTCCCGTATTCGCCGATGACGTAGCTGGTGTTGGGCTTTTTTGAGCCGTCAAAAGCCGCGGCCTGAATGCGGGTCCAACGGTCGGTGCTGAAGTCAAACGCGCCGCCATCATGGTAACCCCGACGCGCATCGACAGGATTGACAAAACCTCGGTAGTTGTCGCCGGCCAGCTCCGCCAACCACCCCCCCGAAGAGTCGCTGTCCGCCCCCCAATGGTACATGTCACCATTGCGGATCAGGGTCCCGTTGTGGTACGTGCCCCCCACCATCACCTCCGCCTCGCGCCAACCGGCTTGCCAGCCCCAAAAGTCCGTCCCGTGCATGCCGTACATCCGCGGTTCGAAATGATCACCCTGGTCCGCGGAATAATGCAGCCCGCCGTCAGATGCCACCCACATGTCAATGGAGCCGTCAGGGCGGACGAAGAACTTGACATCGTGCACATCGGCATGCGTGTACCGCTCCGCCGTGAATTCGCCTGCCCAGGTCACCCAGTGGCCATTGAGGTCCCAGTTTTCGCCGTTGTCCAGGCTGCGCCAAACATTGATGCCCGCCGCCATCCAACGGTCCGGCGTGTCCGGCGACAGGCCGAGGGCCAGGTCGTAATAAAACTGCCCACCGTCGCCGGATCCGTCTTCGGACCAGCCGAGGATGTTCGGGTTTTCCTCCGGAGACCACGGACCTCCGGGGCCGTCGCCGCAACAGGTTTGGCCAAAATTCTCCCCTCCATCTTCGCTGAGGTACAACCCGTACAATCCCGCCCCATCTGGCGTGGTTCCAGCCGCCAACACCGCCACCCGATCGGGTGCCGCAGGAGAGACGGCGATTTCACAGCGGCGCTGCACGTAGTCGCCGGAAGGCGTCGAGGGCCAGCCGTTTCCGCCAGAGGAACCCGCCGTCAGAAAGGTCTGTCCGCCATCGATGGATTTCCGAAAAGCCGTGGCGTTGTTCGTGAGCTGCACGGTGTACAGGGTGTCGGGATGGAGGGGGTGCACCTCGAGCTCCATGAATTCACCAGCAGCAATGTAAATCATGTCATCGCCGCCATTTGTGCTGCGCCACATGCCGTAGTTGGTCGCCGCCATCAAGGTCAAGGCGCCCGATTCACCGGGAATCAACTTCAGGTCGCGGTACCAGCGATCGACGTTTTGGAAGGCCGCCAGCCCACACATCGTCCAAGTCACGCCACCATCCTCCGTTCGCCAGAGTTGGCCATCTCCTTCCCCGAACCAAACCCGCTGAGCATCATTTGGGTCAATGGCCAGCGCGTAGACGCTGCCCACCGGCAAATCCCGCGTCATGAGTGTCCAAGTCGCTCCGTGATCCTCCGATTTCCAAGCGCCTGCTGTCGCCGTGCCGGCCCACACCACCTGATGATTCGACGGCGCCTGCTCAACGGTGTAGACGTGGCACGCCCCGGGAGATTGCACCTGAAAATGCATGGCCACCTCCGGGTCGTAATGCCATGGCCCGAGCTCTGACCATTCGCCCGCAAGTCGTGCGCCGCCAGCCGCCGAGATCGGCCGCCCGGTTTGGGCCAAATCCACCTGACGAACCCACCGCTTGAAGAATTGGGTGTGTCTGTTTTTTGAGAAAGGGGTCGTGGCGAAATGATCGGCGAAGGCACCGCGCACGGCGGCCAAGGTTTCGTCCGATCGGTCGCCCGCCGCCACCGCCTCGTACATCATCAGGACCCAAGCAGGATCGTCCGGAGAGGTGGCGTATGGGGTTTGAGGCACGGTTTGGCCTGCAGCAAAGGGAATCAGGGCACACAACAGGAGCCCCAGCGCAACACATCGCATCATGCTTTGCAAGTTATGCCTTCGTTGTTGATGTGAGCACAGATGAACAGATTGCCTATCTTCGAAAACTGCAAAAAACCTGCATGCACCCCTTCGCGAATCGATTCGACGAGGCCCTCGGGCTGTATTCGCCCCTCTCCTTGGTGGAGATGGACGCTGTTCGGCTGTTGCGGCGGACGGACACAAAGTACCTGATGAGCGAGACCCAATTGGCGGATGCGCTGCACGTTTTGCGAAATGACTTCGACGTTTTGTGCATTGACAACCGAAGGAGCGCTCGCTATGAAACGCTGTATTTCGACCACGACGCCCTGTCCCTCTACTTTGCGCATCACAGTCAGAAAGTGCAGCGGCACAAGGTGAGGATGCGTGCCTACGTGGATTCGGGTTTGGCCTTCTTGGAAGTGAAGCTCAAGCGCAAGGGCCAAACCGACAAGCGCCGCCTGCCCGTGCCCCGCATCTCCTCAGAACTTTCGCCGGAACACTTGCAATTCCTTTCAGCGCAGGGCATTTGCAGCGATGGCCTCGCCCCTTCCCTGTTCAATGCGTTTGACCGGATCACGTTGGTCAACAGGGCCCGGACCGAACGATTGACACTCGACTGGAACATCGTCGTGGCGGCGCCAGGAGAAGCCGATGCCCCCATGGCGTGGCAGGGGGTCTGCATCGCTGAGCTGAAGCAATCTGGCCTCGATCGGCGGTCGCCATTCGCCCAGTGGGCAAAGGCCCAACAGATTCGGCCGGAACGCATCAGCAAATATTGCATGGGCTTGGCCGACACACGACCAGGACTCAAATCGAACCGCTTCAAGGCGAAGCGCAGAAAACTCTCTCAATTGACCGCACATGCCGTTTGAAATCACATGGATGGACCCCGACATTTACAAACTGATGGCGAGGTTGGTGTCGAATTTGGTCTTCATGACCGTGATCATCCGATTCCTGTACTACCCGAAAACCAAGCGGAAAGACTACCTCTTCACCTATTACCTGATCGGGCTGGTGACCTTTTTCCTGTGCTTCGGTCTGAAGAAACTTGACATTGATACGGGCATGGGGCTCGGCCTGTTTGCGATTTTCGGCATCATTCGCTACCGCACAGACGCCATCGAGATCAAGGAGATGACCTACCTGTTCATTGTCATCGGGATTTCGGTGGTCAATGCCTTGGCGGCCAACCGAATCAGTGTCGCAGAAACCTTGCTCATCAATGCAACTGTGGTGGGCATGACGTATGGTTTGGAATACTTGTGGCTTCTGAAACACGAAACCCGGAAGACGCTGATTTACGAACGCATTGACCTCATTGTGCCCGATCGATCGGAAGAAATGCACGCCGATTTGGAGACGCGCACCGGACTCAAAATCAACCGATTTGACATCGGTCGCATCGATTTCCTGAATGACACCGCGCAAGTGCGCATTTACTACTACGACGATGAACAAGCGTTTTCGGATTACCACAAAGGCGAGTAATTGCTGGGCTTGGGGCGCGGCGGCAGCGGTGGTGTTGCTGGCGGGATGCCGCGTGGGGCCCGGTGAGGGCGGTCGGGCCGTGTTGGAGGGATCGGTCTGGGAAGTGGAGTACACTTCGAATTTTGGCCAAATCATTCACCAAGGCCCTGCCGGAGACCACGATGTGTTCATCATTTACGGCGACGGCGACCATTACGGGGACAAAACGGCGACCCACTTCGATGGCTCCTTTCGGTTCAGCCACTTGCTGCCCGGAAGCTACACGGTCTATGCATACTCTCGGGACAGCTCTGGTGCGTTTCCGGCAGGAGACACCATTGTGATGCAAACTGTGGAAATCCTGGGCAAGCGAGACACCGTGGATGTCGGCACCCTCACAGTCCTGGACAATTGACCTGCAGGCGATGAGGCTTCGCGGATTGTGGTTCCTGATGGCGGCAATGCCGCTTTGGGCCTCCGGCCAAACCCCAGCCACCTGGTTCGACCTCGGCGGCTCCCTTGGGCTGCCCGGTCCCTTCGAGGCCTCCGTCGAACTGGCGCACCGCCGCGAAAACGGCTTCACCGACAACTCCTTCGCGGAAGCCAGCTTTTCATGGAAGGCCAACAAACATTGGGACTTCAGCCTGGGCTACCGCTACTTCGCTGAAGGTCCGCTGAACGGGGTCGACCACCTCGGCCACCGCTACCAGTTCGACGCCGCCTTCGACGACAAAATCGGCGAAGTCAAAATCAAAGTCCGCCTTCGCCAGCAATTCAAACACACGGACGTCCTGAGCAGCGAGAACGGCCGCAGCGCGGACCGGACCTCCCGCCTCAAACTCTCCGGCAGCTTTGACATCCGCAAAGACTGGGACGGCGAGCTGGGTGGGGAGTTGTTCCTGCCGAACACGCCAGGAGCCCCTTGGCACCTCGACGAGTATCGCCTCTTTGCCAGCCTCGAGCACGAACTCAACAAATGGGCAGATCTTCAGGTGAAGTGGGTTTGGGATGCCCCATGGGCGGCGCCGTCCGACGAGGGAACGGCCATCGTGAACGTCGGATTGAAACTCGACATCGACAAGGCCGCCAAGAAATGGCGGAAAATCCCGTTCCGCCCGTGAGAAAAACTGACCCCTGTCAGAAAAACACGCCCAGTTATCGAGTAGCTTCGTCCCAACCCCAATGCCATGAAAATCAATGCTACCGCGCTTTTCGTCCTGGTTTTCTTGGCTGTCAGCCTCGCAGGACTCAACCCCGCCGTGGGGCAAACGGATTCCTTGGGAACGGCGGTGGTGTCGGGGGAGTTGGTGAGGTTGGATTTGGCCAACGGCCGGACGCTCGAAGGCGAAATCCTCGAAGAAAACGAAGCTTACCTGCGCGTGCAAACCGAAGGCCTCGGTATCCTTCAAGTGCAGAAAATCGACATCTTGCGCCGAACGACGATCGACCGGCTCACCCCCTACCGCGAGCCGCGCGCGAACCCGCAATCCAGCCGCTATTACTTCGCCCCGAGCGGCATCCAACTGCGCCAGGGCGAGGGCTATTACCAAAACGGCTACCTGCTCTACTCCCAAGTTTCCTACGGCGTCACCGACAACTTGACCATCGGCGTCCCGCTGATCCCATTCATCGGCGCAGGCCTGACGGGCAAACTGGGCGGGACCCTGTCCGGGGATCTCGAAAATGGAGGTGTTCACGCTTCGGCTGGCGGCATTGTCCTCTTCGACTGGTCGACAAATTTCCTAGAGGGCCCAGTGGGCATCGCCTTCGCAAACGTCACTTTCGGCCGGGAGGTCTCGAATTTCACAGTGAGCGTAGGCAATGCGTTTTCGGAGTCATCGAACCAGTTGGTTTGGAATGCGTCCTTCATGGTGCCGATGAATGACCAAACCTGGCTAATGTCCGAAAACTACGTCCTCGGCGAGGGCATCTTGGCGAGCATCGGCATCCGGCGGGCTTCCAAATCCAAGGACTCACTGTTCGACTATGCCATGGTGATGGTGACGGATGGGGAATTCACGGTCCCGCTGCCTTGGATCAGTTGGACCTTCTCCTTTGATTAGTCGGTAGACGATGGACGATGGTCAGTGGATGGTAGGCTCCAGCCGCGCCCTCAAGCGAGGCGAGAGCCGCGCCTCCTCGAAGCGGCGTTAGCCGCGCCCCAATCCCTTGGCATGGAAGGCCATGGGCAGCAATACATTGCAATCATCCACTTCGACCACCTTGGCCTCCCTCCCTCCTTGGAGGAGCAGGCGGAGCGAGAATTGCTGGCGGTGCTCGCTTTCGACGAGGACCTGCCGACATCCGCCGCAGGGGCTGAAGCCAGACTCGACCTTTTCGCCATTCGTGGTGACAATCGCCATGGCCTCGATGGTGACGCCCGGGAATTGGGCGCCTGCGGCGAAGGCCGCGACCCGCTCGGCGCAAAGGCCGGACGGGAAGGCCACGTTTTCCTGGTTGCTGCCGATGACGATCTCGCCGTTGGCGAGCCGAGCGGCGGCGCCCACGTGAAAGCCGGAGTGCGGCGCATAGGCTTGCTCGGCAGCGGAGAAGGCTGCGCGGAGCAAGGTTTGGTCTTCCTCATTGACCTCATCCAGGTCCCACTCCCTGATGCCTGCTGTATTCATCATCCTCAAATTCGACTGGAGGGGCAATTTGCAACCTTTTTGCGTGTGAATCGTTGTGAAAATGTCCCTAATTTGGCCGAGACCATGAACAAGAACCTCCGTTTCGTCCTCACCTTCAAGGTTTTGACCTTGTTATTCTTCGGCATTTCTTCTGGGGCTTTCGCTCAGGAAGCGGTGACATTCAACTACACAGGAGCTGTTCAAACCTATACCGTTCCGCCTTGTGTGAGCCAAATCCAGGTCACCCTCAAAGGCGGGGCCGGTGGCGGAGCGAATGGCGGCAACGGTGCCACAGTCACCGCCACCCTCGATGTGATGTCGGGTGACGTGTTGGAGGTGCGTGTCGGTGGCGAAGGCGAATGTTTTGCCGGGGGATGGAATGGCGGTGGGGATGGCGCGAATGCCTCGCCTTTTGCTTCGCGTTCCTGCGGGGGCGGCGGGGGGTCCGACATTCGCCAAGCCCCCTATGGATTGGGCGACCGGCTGGCGATTGCTGCCGGCGGTGGGGGCATGGGCGGCGGAACGTCCGATGGCGATGGGGGCAACGGCGGATGCAGCTCCGGCGTGGCCGGCGAGAATACATTTGGAGATGGCGGCGGGCCGGGCACTGCCTTCATGGGCGGCTTCGGCGGGGCAGCCTGGGCCGCCGGCGGCAACTCGGGTGCGAACGGGGTGATCGGTGCTGGAGGCGACGGCGGTTCTGATCCCTGCGGCAGCAATGCACCCGGAGGCGGTGGAGGTGGCGGTCGGTTCGGCGGCGGCGGCGGTGGATCGGACTGTGTGACGTTCACCAGTTCCGTGGGTGGCGGCGGCGGCGGCGGTGGTTCAAGCCTCACCCCGCCGGGAGGAAGCTGCGTGGCGGGCAACGTCTCCGGCGATGGATCGGTCACCATCACCCCCATCGGCGGCATCGGATTGAGCATCTCACCGGCAAACCCCTTCTTTTGCGAAGGCGGCGAAGTGAACATCGCCTTGGAAGGTGCAGACACCTATGAATGGTTGCCAGCCGATGGCATCAGCGACCCGAACAGCAACGAAGTTGTCGCGTCGCCCGATTCCACCACCACATATTCGATTTACGTGACTACCCCAGAATGCGAGGACACCGTGGACGTCACCGTGGTGGTCGTGCCTTATCCCGTCTTGACCATCGATCCCCCCTACCCCACCACCTGCAACGACGAGCAAGCCGTCATCACGGTCACGGGAGCAAATGCTTACCAGTGGACCCCGGCCACCGGCTTGAATACAACTTTTGGCAGCACCGTCATCGCCACCCCAGAAGAAACCACCACCTACACCATCACAGGCACCACAACCGGTTGCAGCACAGACACCACCGTCACTGTGGGATACGCCATCACCGTGGCTCAAGAAATCTATTTCTGCGAGGGCAGCACCTACGTCTTGCCAGACGGCGTGATTGCGGAGACCCCAGGCGACTACACCAGCTCTCTCGTCAGCGTCGCCGGTTGCGACAGCATCATCCTGACCGACCTCATTGAGACACCTTTGTACCAGCTGAGCCAAGAAATCACCATTTGCCAGGACGATCCGTTCTACTTGCCAGACGACACGACCTTGGTGACCGAATCCGGAACATATGTGACGGTGTTGCCTTCTGCCATTGCCGGCTGCGACAGCACAATCACCACCGTTGCGGAGGTCGTTCCGACGATTTACACCGAGTATGCCTACGACATCTGCGAGGGGCAATACGTCAACATTCCCGGTGGTGGCCAAGCCGACACCACCGGCATTTACGAAATCGTGTACACCTCTGCGGTAACGGGTTGCGACAGCACCGCGCAGTATGACATCACCGTGCATCCCGCATATGAGGATGAGCTCATCGAAGCGACGCTTTGTTCGAACGAACCCTACGTCTTGCCTGATGGGGACCTCGCCGAGGAATCGGGGGTGTTTGCGTTCAATTTGCAGTCGGTTTGGGGATGCGACAGCAGCATCATTTTGAACTTGACTTTGCAACCGGCCTATGAACTGGTGCTCAATGAGACCATTTGCAACGGGGACAGTTACACCCTGCCCGACGGCTCAAGCGTGTCCAACGCCGGCACGTACTTCTTCGAAAACGTGACAACCCTCGGCTGCGACAGCAACTACACGGTCAACCTCGCCGTGCAGGACATCCCCTTCGTCAGCCCCAACATCGCTCCGAGTTACTGCCCCGAGCTGACCACCATCCCAATTGACCCTGTGCCTCCGGGTGGTACACTCAGCGGACCCTTTGTGGACGGTGGGCAGTTGAACCACACCGCTGCGAGCCCTGGCAATTACGAAGTCACGTACACGTACTTTGACCAATTTGGATGCGGCGGCTCGACCACTTCAGCGTACATCATCCCCGAGCCGTTTGACGACCTGGCCTTCACGCCCGAGATCAAGTGCAACCGGGTGGTGCTGACGCCGAACGCGCTGAGCGATGAGGGGTTGTTGACTTATGCGTGGTCGTTCGATGGGGACCTGGTGGAGGTGGCCGCGATCGCGGATTATCCCTTCATGACGACGGGCACGTATTCGATTGAGCTCGAGCTCACCGACGAGTTTGGGTGTACGTACGGGGTGACGCAGGTGGAGGAATTGGAGAGCGAGTTTGATTTGGCCAATTTCTACATCCCCAATGTCATCACGCCCAACCGTGACGGCGACAACGAAATCCTGCAGTTCAACGGCGTGGCGAACGAATGCCTGCGCTACGAACTGTCGATTTTCAATCGTTGGGGCAAGCGCGTGTATGTCCAACGGCACGACAAGGAGCCTTTCGCCGGCGAGGACGAAAACGGCGATCCGCTGGCCGATGGCATGTACTATTACACGCTGGAGACAATCGACCTGGATTGCGGCACGACGCCGGAGCTTCGCGATTACTGCACGGGCACCCTCGAAATCATGCGGCGCACTGAGTAACTTGATGAATTTGCCCGAGGTCAAGAGGAATAAGAATTCCTCCGCACCTCGGGCATGTTCATTTGGGTCAGTCGTCCATCAAGCAACGCACCCCAACCCCTTTATCGTCAATACTGGTGGTGTTCCAAGTATCCATTGCGCCATCCCTGAAATTCATAGACACAAAAAAATCCTCAGGTGAACCAAAGGGTACAGATGTCGGTTGTGAAGTAGTTGCAATGTATGTAGCAATTGTATTCTCAACTTCAGTAGAGGCAAACCCTTTTCCGTCCCTCACCCAACCCTGGTTTGGCAGAAGTGAAAAGCCAGAACTATTGCTGCCGATTGGAGCCAAAAATGCGGCATCGGACCAATCAGCCTCGGTGGAATAAAGGCTGCCCATGGTCTCGAATTCCGAAAGACTCGGCACATGCCATCCCGATGGACAAAGGCCACGAGCATCATCAATTGCAAAGAAGTTATAGTAATGAATGTCCCCATGTGTTTCATCATTGAAAACATAGTAAACAGGCCCCGGATTGGAATAATCACCAGGACCCTGTGCGATGGGGTCGCCATTTCTGAAATTCGTATTTTGAAGACGCTCTTGGAACCAGCACTGGTCCCCAATTTCTACTGTGTTGTAGGTGAAACCTTCATAGGCAACCGATTCCACAGTGCAAGGCCCAGAATCTGTGGTGAAGCTCTGGGAGGACCCGTAAGCGGTCCCCGCCTCATTTGTGACGAAGGGCCTGAAGTAATAAGTGGTGCCCTCAGCCAAGCCAGTGATGCTCTTCGAAAAGCTCCCCGAAGTGGAACTCGAAGTGACCGTGGAAGCGGATGACCAACTCGTCGTAGTGCCATATTGGAAGCCTGCCTGCGAAACCGTTCCACCACCAGCAGAGGTGATGCTCGAGCTGAGCGTGGCATCCGTCTTCGTTACATTGCTTGAGGAAGATGAGCCCACCACGGCGTCACCGATGGTGGTGAAGCTCTGAGTGTCACCCACAGCGCGCCCCATGAGGGTCTCAACATAACCACGGTAGTAATACGTGGTGCCCTTCGACAAACTCGCGACGGCCTCTGCCAGTGAACCGGAAATGGTGGTCGAATATTCTGTCGAATCGGACAAATCGCTGTTCGAGGACAGCATGAACCCCGCATCATCGACTTCCGCGCCGCCGTCATCATAAGTCGCGTTCAAATTCGCAGTAAATGCTGACACACTCGTTGCGCTGCCTGTCGTCACGGTTGCTGGATCGAACAACTGATTGAGCAAGTTGCTCAGCGTCGTCGTCAAGACTTGATTGACTGAATCCGCGGCGTCAATTTGGTTCTGCATTGCGGCTTCTCGCTCCGCCGCCGCATCGATTTGGTCCTGCAATGCAGCTTCCCGATCCGCCGTAAAGTAGAGGTTGCTGTCTCCTTCAGGCAACGCATCGGTGTTGTCGAGCGCGGGAATGGTGACGCCGTCGATGATCAACTCAGAAACGGAAAGGGTGCCTCCCACACTTGCTCCACCTGTCATCATGACGGAATCACTGAACATCGCTGGTGCATTTGCGTGAATCGTGTCGTTGAAGTTGACCTCGTCGCTGAATGTGCTCATACCGGCGACTGTGGTTGCACCGTTGAGGGTCGAGGTGTTCAATGTCGTGTGGCCGTCGACATTGAGGTTGCTGTCGATATCCACACCTCCGCTCACATGCAACGAGTCATTCAACGAAGTGACGCCATTGACGTCCAATGAAGCGTTGAGCGTGGTGGCGCCGGCAACGTCCACGGTAGAACTGAAGTCCGCAGCGCCAACCACAACGAGCGAATCCGAGATGTTGGCGTTGCCGTTGAGCTCCAGGTCGCCATCCATCCGAACAGCATTCAACGTGGTGTTGCCGTCGACATTGAGGTTGCCTGCAAAATCAGATGCCCCTGTGACTTGCAGTGAATCGCCGAGTGAAGTGACCCCTGTGACGTTGAGCGTCCCGCTCAGCGACGTCGGCCCAGTGACGCTCAGCGAACCGCCAATATTGGTGCTCCCATCCACCTGCAAGTCTTGTTGAAGGTGCGTGTTGCCCCCGACCCGAAGAGAATCATCGAGCAATGCCGCGCTTTGCGCTTGCAACGTGTCCATGAGCGTGGTTTCACCCGTCACCGTCACGGTGCTCCCGAAAGTGGCCGCTCCATCAACGTGAAAGAGTGCATCCAAATCCACATTGCCCACAACGTGAAGCGAATCGCCAAGCGCGGTCACCCCAGTCACATGCAAGCGAGACCCTAAGGAGGTTGCCTTCACCACACGCAGCGAGTCGTTCAACACGACTGTTCCTTGCACCATCAGGGAATCATTCAAAGTTGTCACACCAGAGACATTCAATCGCCCTGTAATCGCGGCGTCTTTGTTGAGCACCAAACTGTCACCCGTCAATGTACCCGTTGTGGTCACCTGGCCCAAGCCTGTCGCGTCAAACCCGAAGAAATTGACATCGATCCCAGGGGAAGTGCCATTTTCCAGGACATCAGCCCAGGACAAATTGTCAATTTGGTCTTGCAGATCACCGAATGACGCATACAACGTGTCCAAATCACCACGCAACAACAGCGGATCGATGCGAAGAAATACTTTGTTTCCAGATTCGTCCGACACCACAGCGACTTGCTGCTGTGCTGTAATTGCTCCCAATGGCAAAAGCGCCACGAGCAACAGAACAATACGGGATTGAGGAAAATTCATGCGAAAGAGGGCATTTATTCGACTTAACCCCGCAAAGAAACGACGAGACAAACACAGCCCTCCCTCAAAACACGTGAATAAATGTGTGATGCACAACGAATCTGACACCCTATCACATCATGCTGTGAAGTGCATCACACATCCAAATATGAGCGAACACCTATTTTTGGGACTTTTTTAAGGAATGTCTCGGAGTGCACTGTTCACGTCTCGTCTTCTGGCCGCAATCGGCTTGTTTTCATGTGTCCAGGGTTTGTGGGGGCAGTCCACCTCCCTTTCCCTTGCCGAGCAGATGACTTCGGCTCTCATCGCTGCTGAGTACAACCCCACAGCGCTCATTGCGACGGGGGATGCCTTGTGGCAGCGTCACTCGGACACGTCCTCTTGTGACAGCTTGGAACTGGCAACTTACATGATGCTACAGGGAGCTGTGATGCTCGAGAACTATGCGTACGAGCCCTTTTTGGATGATTTAAAGCACGAGAGCGGTTGTGTCATGCAAACCGGAATGTTGGCGCATTTGGCCGGCATCTGTGAGTTCAGGAAGGACAATTTGAACGCGGCGAGGCTATGGTTTGAAACCGCTGTGGAACTCAGTGAGGACTCCCCGCAGTCCTACGCCGCTTCGGCATGGATCGCACTCAGTTCAACTTGGGTATTGTTGGGCGAGCCGCAACATGCCATTGATGCACTCATGATGTCCTTGGAATTGGCCCCAGAGCAACAGAATGCGGAGGGATTCAATAACATGGCGGAACTTCACTTGGAATTGGGGCATTGTGGAGAAGCCTTGCAGTGGTGTCAAAACGGCCAAGAACGGGTACAACAAGCTGAGGCGAATGGCTTGGATGCATCCTGGACAACCGTCACTTCGCAGATGCTTCACCTGACTGAATTGAAGGTGTGCATGGCTTTAGACGATCAAATCCGGGCGAGGTCGTGCTTCGCGAATGTGGAACCGCGCAATGACATGTTTGAGGAACGCAAATCAGTGGGCGTCCAAATCCTCACTGCATACCTCCAATGGATTGGGGATGAAACCACAGCGCTGGCCTTGCGTCCGCGTTTCGATCGTTGGGTGGCGGACTTGAATGCGGCCGACAAATCTGCCACTTTAGGCGTCAATTCTGTACTGTTTGGCGCCGGGGCGCCTGAGTCGCAAGAAAATTGGTTGGCGCAGTGGCGATCGCTTGCGCCGCTTCCTTTCGACATGAAAGGTCTGAACATCGGCCGCTGCAAGGATCCAGTTGTGCAGGCACATTCGCTCAATGCAGCTGTCGCCGCTGCAGGTGGCGCGCTCTGGAAATGGATCGCTTGTGGCGCCTTGGGGCTTGCTGTTCTGGTTGCCGCAGCCATTTTCAGCAGTGTTCCTGGGCAACAGTGGCGTATGCAGCGTCGAGATCCTGCGTTCTTGATGGACCAGATCCAGTCCGCCGTCCCGAAACAGAACCAGGGTGAATCCGTGACCCAAATTCAACGCCGAAAGGCCGCTGCCGCGTTTGAAGTCCTGATGGCCCGATCCGCAACCGAGGCAAAAGACTTGAGCGACGAACTGATGGCGGATTGGTCGGAGCTGGAACGCAAGGTGGCGCTGGGTTTGGCACAAGGAAAAACCACGAAGCAACTCGCAACCACAGAAAATCTCTCAGTGCAGCGCATCTACCAAGCGCGTCGGGACATTCGGCAACGGCTGAACCTTCGCAAAGAAGTCCAACTCGATGAATGGCTGCAATCGAACCTGAAATGAAATTTGCATTTTTGCTCATCTGCATGATCCACTGCCTCGCATGTGGTGGCGCACAACCTCCAGCCGATTCGCTGATGCACTGGATTGAAATCGAAGCGCAACAAGAATGGCTCGACGGTGTGGCTGCCTGGCAAGCGGCACCAGATTCGCCACGGCCAGACCTCCCTCTCACCTTGAAGGCACCGCTGATGCCCTTCGAAACACGCCCCGCTTGGGCGCAGGTGTCAGATAGTGCCCTGTGGTCCCTTTACCAACAGTCTAAACCTACATTGACCCAGGACTACAACCACGCTCCTCAATCCCTCAACGTTCCACTCGATGCATCCCAAACGCGTGCCTTGATGACGGCATCCGAGCGGCAGTTGTGGCAATTCTTGTTCGGTTTCGCAGTCCTAATGTGGATACTTTTGGCAGGCGGGTACGCGTGGCTCAAGCGGCAAAACCACCGTCAAGTTTTGCCACAATGGCAGGGATTGCAGCAGGCGATCCGTACTGGAGATTGGACGAATTCAGCGCGTGAAGCGTGGAGAGCATTCAAGGCAAGGCAGGAAGACGATTCAGAGGTTGTGGATGTGAAGATTTGGCATACATTAACAAAATCCGAACAAGAGCTCGCCCGCCATCTCGCCCAACACCTGCCCGTCAACACCATCGCTCAGCACATGAGCTGCACGCCCAGCTACTTGTACAATTTGCGCTCATCGATTCGTCGCAAGATGCAATTGACCTCTGAAGAAGACCTCAACTTCGAAATCCAGAAGTTGCTTGGCAAACTTTGACCTACCGCAAGCCGTTCCGGTCCCAACTCGTGGGCGAAGCCGTCCCCGTTCACATCCAAGGTCCGCGGTGGGTCTCAACCCGGGCGAGGAATTCGTCGGCAAGGGCATGAGCCGTTTGGGCATCAATGTGGCGCAAAGTGGAGGTGCCTGCTGCGGTGTGCAGATGAAGGTGGGCGGAACCACGTCGCGATTGCAAGAAATGCTGCGTGACGCTGATGCGTTGGAGTTGATGGGGTTGAAGGAAGGACCGGGTTTGGTTCCACCAACCCTCATAAACCCAAACCACATGACCATCGGTTCGAACCATGCGGGCCTCATGCGCCCAGCGCCCCGCATGCCAAGCAAAAGGCAAACCAGCGCCCAACAACAACAAAGGCAAGATCGTCCACCCTGCCAAAGTGAGGAGGGCGAGGGCCGGCAGAGCCAGCGGCAAGGCGTAGGCAAACCGCATCAACCACAAGTGAAAGGGAATCGGTCGGATTTCGCGAAATCCCGCACTCGATGGGTCGATGTCAGTGAAAATGGCCAACAAGGCCCGCGTATCTGCAGGACGCAATCCGGGCACCACCATTTTGACCGCTTTTTCGTCCGCTTCGGAGGATGCGCGTGCCTGCAAAATGGACAACGACTCGAGGCCGAAAGCACGCTGAAGCCAGGAGCTGCGCCAGCGCAGGATTTGGACTTTGCGCAGCAAAATGGCAAATTCATTGCGCTTCAACAACCCCGAGGCCAGCTCCAAGCGATCACCGGCCAAGGTCAGCCGCAACCCATGGAATTGCACCCATGCCAGCAACATGCTGATGAAAATGCCCAGGCCTGCGAAGAAGAAAATGCCCGCAAACCACAGCAGACCGCTCAGCAGGCCGAAGAGCGTGACCTGCCAGGCTGGCAAGGCTTCAATGCGCCCCACAATCAAATCGGTCACCTGGCCGCCGAGGCCCACCACGCCCCCAAAGGCAATCATCCCGTTGCGGAAGTGGTTCATGGTCAACCCGATGCGCAGGAGGTCGCGGCTCGACAAGGCAAACAAAGGCCGATCGCTCGCTGCCTCGGTTGGCGAAGCTGACAAAACCGAGGAGCCGGGCGCAGGCGTGCGCGTGGCTGTCGAACCGGCTTCAGGCTGGGCGATGTGTGAGGGGTGCGGGCTGAGAAGCTGACGAAGGGCATGGGCTTCTGCGGATCGAAGGGCGCGAATTTGCAACTCACTTTCGGCACTGCCCGCGGTGTCAATCGATACACCTGTAAGCCCCATCAACCGCTGGAGAACCGACCGGGTCAAGTGCACCGCTTGAATTCGGCTGAAGGGGATCTCCAAGCGCTCGCGGCGGATCACACCGCGGGTGACCACCAGCACGTTGTCCTTTTCCACATGGTAGCGAAAGCGCAAAAATTCCAACACGGTGAACACCACCACGAGAACACCCAGTGCGATGCTTCCGGCCGCGATGGCCAGGCGTGTGTTCTCCGCGACGGTCAGGGCGATGAGAATCGGGAAAAATGCCCGGATGGTCCGGCCGATGTTGAGGGCGAGAAAAATCACCAACCCCGCAATGTGCTGCCGTTGTGGTGTGCTCAGGTCAATCACCGATGCGGTCGTTGAGGGTCTGACGCAAGATTTGGGCCACCTCATCGTCCAACCCCGCGATGCTCAAGTTCGCCCCCGATGAGCCAGCTGTGTAAATTTTGAGGGTGCTGAGGTTTTTCCAGCGCTGAAGCGGCCCTTGCACCACTTCGCTGTGCTGTACCCGGTTGAATGGAACGGTCACCCGGCTGCGGAACAACCACCCCTTTCGGAAGGTCAAATCGTGCTCGCGGAGCAGATACCCGCGCAGCGGAAAGGCACGCCGCTCCGCCCAGAGCACCCCGCTCATCACAAGCGACCAAACCACCGATGGCCCCCCAGCGGCCAACCAAGGCATTCGAAACCCATCCGTGAACCAAGCGCACAGCCCGGTGATCAGAAACGCCAACACCGACGGCGCCACGGCCAGCACCACCAGCAGCATCATGCGCAATCGTCGGTAACGCCGCGGCAGCGGCGCAAAAGACTCCTCGCGCAACGCCGGCCAATCAGCCAACGGAACCGGATCATTGTGCCAAGACAGCGCCCGTGAATCGCTTTCCATGCCACGAAGTTCGGAGGTTTCTTTCGAGCAATCGGCCGAGCGGTCGTAATTTTCCGCCCATGTCGTTCACCTCGGGCATTTTTTGGGTGTTCCTTCCAGTGGTTTTGCTGCTGTTCCATGGCCCTTTGCGGCATCGGCTTCAAGGCCAAAACCTCCTGCTCCTCATCGCCTCCTACACGTTTTACGGGTGGTGGGATTGGCGTTTTCTCTCCCTGATCATCGTCTCCACAGCGACGGACTTTCTCATCGCCCGACACCTCGAACGGCCGGGGCTCAGCGCTGTCCAGCGCCGCCTGACCTTGTTCGCTTCGCTGTTCGTCAACCTCGGTCTGCTGGGCGTCTTCAAATACGCGGGATTTTTTGTTGAAAGCTGGGTGGACGCCTGGGCAGGCCTTGGGGTGACGATGCACAAACCGAGCTTGGAGATTGTTCTCCCTGTCGGCATCAGTTTCTACACGTTCCAAACCCTCTCCTACACCATCGACGTCTACCGGGGGCAACTCAAAGCCAGCCGCCACCCCTTGGAGTTTGCCGCTTACGTGTCCTTCTTTCCGCAACTCGTCGCCGGGCCCATCGAACGCGCGACTCGGCTGCTCCCGCAGCTCCAGCGGTTGCGCCCGGTGACCCCAACGGCGGTCAAAATTGGCCTGCGCCTCATCGCCTATGGACTCTTCAAAAAAGTGGTCATTGCCGACAGCGCCGCCGGGTACGCCAATGCCGCCTTTGCCAGCCCAGAGTCCTTCACCGGCCCTGTCCTCGTGATCGGCGTCATCGCCTTCGCCCTCCAGATCTACGGGGACTTCAGCGGATACAGCGACATCGCCATCGGCCTCGGCCGGCTCTTCGGAATCCGCCTGCGCAGCAACTTTCGTTTCCCGTATTTCTCGCGGAATGTCGCGGAGTTTTGGCGCCGATGGCACGTGTCCCTGAACACTTGGTTCCGGGATTACCTGTACATCCCCCTCGGCGGGTCGCGTGGCGGAAAATGGAAAAGCCTGCGCAACATTGCCGTGGTGTTCTTGGTGAGTGGCTTGTGGCACGGTGCGAATTGGACCTTTGTGGTTTGGGGGGGCATCCATGCGGCGCTGTTTGTGCCCATCTTCCTTCTCGGCCGCAACAAAAGCTTCGGCGATGAATGGGACTGGCGGCATGGCTGGCGAGCGGTGGTGACCTTTTTCTGGGTTTGCCTGGCTTGGGTCTTTTTCCGGGCTGAGAACCTCAGCGCTGCAAGCACCTACTTGAGCAACATCAAGGCCCGGTGGGGCCAAGGACTCGGCAACTGGGAAGCCTACCGCTCCTTCTGGGGCGCACCCGACGAACGGCTGTTCGCCTATGCACTGGTCGGCTTTCTGGTGCTGGAATGGTCGCTGTTCCGCTATGGTGTGCGTTGGCCGTGGCGGCGGGGGCTGGGCTGGGTTTGGCCGGAGGCCTTGCTCATCATCTTGACATTCGCATTTTCCTTGCGAAACGAGGCGACCACGTTCATCTATTTTGCCTTCTGATGGGCCACCATTCAGACCAAACCCATTCCTTCCAACGCCCGCTGCTCCTCTTGGGCACACTGGTCCTCCTGGCCCTCGGCGTGCATGCCCTGCAACACCGCCTGGCCCTGGAGTCCGTCGCAGGGGTTCATGCACACGACATGGTTTTGATCGGCGACAGCCATGGCGACGACCTGCCTTGGCCGGACAGGCCCCGATTCACAAATCCGGCCCAAGACCTCTTCACCGCCCACCAGTACCTGGAAGCCATCATCAAAACGCGACCTGCCGACTCGAAGCTGCAAACGGTGGTGCTGACGGTTTGGCCCAACAAGTTCGCCCCGCTGGCCTTGCAACGCATGAGCGGCGTCCCGCAAGAGGATGGTTGGGATCAACAGGCCCTCGGCAAGCTAGCTCCTTTGCTCAGCATTGCCGATCTTTTGGAGCCCTTCGGCCCCGCGCGCTTGAAATGGCGAGCCCTCTTTCACAGCCTTCAATTGAAGCGCGTGGGGATGCGGTTCGACCAAAACTGCTTCGAACAATCCGTCCGACCCGACTTTCGACGCGGGCAGGGATACGCGTTCATGCACACGCATTGGTGGGCCGAAACCGAAGAATCTCAGGAGATTGTTGAGCGTTTCGCCCAGCAAGTCGTCGATCAGGGGTGGCGGTTGATTCTCCTCGAAAACCCGCTGCATTGGCATTACCTCGAACAAATCCACGCGCATTCCCACGCGGATTACCGGCATTTCCTGACGTCGCTTGATGCCCGGCACGGCGAGGCTGTGACTTTTCTCGGACTCGGCCCTTCCGATGCCCCGTACACCTTCTTCAGGGATTGGCACCACCTGACTTGTGAGGGCGAAGGATTTGTCGGCGAACAGCTCGAGCGGGCCTTGGCGGCTGAAATCCCATAAATTGCCTGCATCATGAGCGACAAAAGCACCTCCCTCCTTCTCGCCTCGGCCGCATTCTGCCTCATCGGATTTGCCGTCGGCCGCGTCACGGGCTCCTCGAGCTGCACGGAATCCTGTGGCCCCATCAAATCTTCCTCCGCCGAAGTGGTTCGGGTCGTCAAAACCATTGACATCGAAAGCGATGAGCCGATGGAAGGTGGCGAAGTCGAGGTCATCGTCGAAATAGAGGACTGATGCGCCGGGCGCTCCTGGCTGCTTGGGCTTGCGCTGCGAGTTGGACCTGCGCGGCCCAAGGCGACGACTTGGCGGCTGAACTGAACACCATTGCGGAAGCCCACGGGCTGATGGGGATGTCCGTTGTGGCCGTTTGCCAAGGCCAAACCTCTGCCATCCACCACACCGGCCTCAAAAACTGGACGTCTTCCTTGCCCGTCGACAACGCCACGAAATTCCGAATCGCCTCTGTCTCGAAGGCCATCACCGCGACGGCCATGATGCGCTTGCACGATGCTGGTTTGGTCGGATGGGGGGATGATGTTTCAGCGGTTTTGGGCTACGAGATCCGAAACCCACAGCACCCAGATGTGCCCATTACGATCGAGATGCTCTTGAGTCATACCAGCAGCCTCCAAGACGGCAGTGGATACGCGGATTTTCTGAGCGAAACCTACACCAGCAGTGACATCCCCAGCATCGCGGAACTGCTCTTGCCCGGCGGCAGCCATTTCACCAGCAACATGTGGCGCACAGAACCGCCTGGCACCCATTTCGCCTATGCAAACGTGAATTTCGGTCTCCTGGCCACCGTGATGGAAGCTGTGACGGGCCAGCGGTTTGACACGTTGATGCGGGATTGGCTTTTCGACCCCATGGGGCTCTCGTGCAGCTTCAACGTCAGCGACTTGCCAGACGCAGACGACATCGCCACACTCTACCGCAACATCGGCGGCAGTTGGACTGCTCAAGCCGACGATTTTCAAGGCGTTTTGCCGCCGCCGGTCGAACTCCCGGATGATGTGCCCGGCACAAACGGCTTGCGGTTTGCGCCACAGGGCGGTCTTCGCGCCTCCGCCCTGGATCTCGCAGCACTGATGAACCTCCACATCAACAACGGAACTTTTCTCGGAGAAGAACTGATCTCACCTGAAACCATGGCAGCGATGCGAACGATGCTGCACACGAACGACGGTTCGAACGGCGATGATTACTTTGGGCTCTTCCAATCCTGGGGCCGGGGCCTCCAACGCGCTTCCACCGCCGACACCGACCAAGTCTTTCCGAACACCGGAGAAATGTGGGGCCACCCCGGCGAAGCTTACGGGCTCATCAGCGACTGGTACTACGATGTGCAAACAGGCAATGGCGTGATCTTCCTCACAAATGGCGCTTGGAACGGCTACGAATTCGGCGCGCAAACGGCATTCTACAGCCTCGAGGAACAGGTGTTTTCGGCGGTTGAATCGCATTTGGCGAACAGCTGCACTGCACACCTCCCCCACCCGGAGTCGCTCAACGAAATCATCCCTTATCCGAATCCAGCCGACGATCGCCTCCACCTCAACCTGACGACACCCGCGCAATGTGAAATCCACGACCTCCACGGCTGCCCCCTCGCGACGCCAGTGCGTTTCGATTGGGCCGGCCCAATCACCCTTGATTTGTCGGGGCTGAGGAGCGGCCCCTTGTTGCTGGTCATTCGCAGCCTGGATGGGCGGGACTTCGTCACCTTGCCGTTCATCCACCTCACCCCGTGAGTGCGGATTCCCTGCGTATATTGCTGAGCATGCTGCGCCTCGCATCCACGTTGATCCTGTGCTTGCTCTTCGCGGGTTGCAAAAAACACATCTCGCCTGTTCCTCCCCCACCCGACACCGCTCCGGTGTTCACCCCGGATCTGCCCGAGTCCAACTTCACCTACAGCAGCCTTGGCTACCCCGAAAGCTGGGAAAATGACCCCGCGTTGCAGCTCTTCAGCTCCAGCGGCGGCACCGCCATCACCGACGCTGGCGCCACGCTCGGCCGTGTCCTTTTTTACGATCCGCAACTTTCAGCCGACGGCACCGTCTCTTGCAGCACTTGCCATCTGCAGGCCCATGCATTTGCGGACCCCAGCCCGCATTCCATCGGCATCAGCGGAGTCCCCACGCCACGCAACGCCATGCCGTTGTTCAATGTGCGGTATCAGCGCCGGATGTTTTGGGATGGTCGCATCATCGGCTTGGAAAACCAAGTCCTCGAGCCCATCGCCCACCCCGACGAAATGGGCATGGACTTGAACCATCTCCCGGCCCGCTTGCACAGCCTCCCCCATTACCCCGACTTGTTTGCTCAAGCCTTCGGCGACACAGCCATCACCTCAGACCGCATTCGTTCTGCCCTGGCCCAATTCATTCGCTCCATCCGCTCCTTCTCCTCCCGTTACGACGAAGGCCTGTCTAACGGCTTCGCGAACTTCACCGAGGAAGAGCAACTCGGCCGATCGTTGTTCTTCAACGGCACCACCCGCTGCAACCAATGCCACAGCGGTCTCACCTTCTTCTCGTCCCAGCTCTTCATCAACGGGCTCGAAACCAACTATGCGGCCGCTGGCGACGCGGGCCGTGGCGCTCTTACAGGCGCACCAGAAGACGATGGCCGATTCCGAACAGTCACCTTGCGCAACATCGGCCTCACGGCACCCTATATGCACGACGGCCGATTCGCCACGCTGCGCGAGGTCGTGGATTTCTACAGCGACAACATCCAACCCCATCCGTTCCTCGACGAACGACTCACAGAAGCTGGCTTCGGTCCGGCTGGCCAAACCCCTTATCAACTCCATTTGACGGAACAAGAAAAGGAGGGGCTTGTCGCTTTTTTGCACACCCTCACAGACACGACTTTGGCCGATCAGTGGTGGCTCAGCGATCCATTTGACTAGAGCCGGCCGTTGCTGGCGGAAAAGGGCTTTTCCAATGGCTATTGTCCATCAACCACGACCCGTTGCACGGACTGTCGTCCCGTCGATTCAGTCGCAACCAGCATGTACGTGCCTGCGCCTACCTCCAACGGCAATTGCAACGCCCGACCAGACATCGCTGTTTCCAACACCTTCGTGCCGCTCATCGACCACAATTCAATCCACAAAGGCGCGTCATCGCTTCGCCGAAGGGTCAATTGATCCGAGGCCGGATTGGGTGCGATCGCAAAAATCGAGGCGTCGAGGGATGAAACCAGAGCGGCGTCAACAAGCAAAGTGTCCAGTACAGGCGGCAAATCAGGCGTGCAATCACTGATGGGCTGCAGTTGAAAAACGGTGGTCGATTCCGGATCCAAGTAGATGCTGCTGCCGTCAGACCAAACCTCCACTCCCCCGCCCCACATCACCTCCACCTCCTCAATCCACAGTCCTGTTGACAAGGTGACCTCGAAACCTGGCGACGCTTCCGCAAAAGACAGCTCCACCGCATTGTAATCCATTCGGTGCCAAGCCTCCGGATCGTTTTCCCAGACTGACCAAACCGACTGATGAACTGCCTGTGCTTCCGCGGCACCGATGTTCCCATTATAATCCGAGGCGAGCGGGTTTTCGCCGAACATCGCGGCGAACATCGTGCTTGCAGCGACGAACGTGCCACTGGGTGAAGGATGGGAGCCGTCGGCGTTGAAGAGGTCGAGCCCGGTGTTCAAAAACAGATCGCGCCAGGCGACCCCAACCGGGGCGCACCAGGCATCGTTCATGTCTGCCGCCATCAGGTACCGCTCGGTCAGCAGGTCTTGCATGCCCTCGTAGGTGCAAACGGGCGGCCACGACGCGCAATTCGCCGCGTCCCCATTTTCGCGCCCCCAAGTCATGTAAAACAACGGAATGGCGCATGGATCGGCGGCGCGAATGGCCTCGACAAGCGCGGTGGCCGCCGGGAAAAAATCCGCTTCGACTTGTGGGAGAGGGAAGGCTGGTTTTTGGCTTTGCTCCTGCAACACCACAAAATCCCAACCTCCTTGTGCAATCAAATCCAGCGAAGTTGCGTTCGCCGCATGCCCCTGCAAACTGTAGCCCCCAGGTGCATTCTGCGCCGTCTCCACGACATGGCCCAAGCTCGCAGCGAGCTCCGTCAGCACGCCCGGCAAATCATTGAAATGCGTATAGCTGTTGCCCAGAAACAGCACTCGGGTGGTGTCCGGTTGCGCGTGAAATGCCCCCGAGAAAGCCAGCGCCAAGCCAACCAACAACAGTCTTGTCTGCATCCTGGCAAGATAGGCCAACTTCAAGTCGAAGCCTGCGGAGCCTTGAGCCGATCGACGCGCGGGTTCATGACCGCGAAGTAAAGGGGCGGCACCAGACTCAGCAACATCATGCCGGGATAGCCGGTCGGAAGTTGCGGAGCGTGGGCAATGGAATCAAGGGTTTGGTATGGTTTCTCAGACTGGTGGTGGTGGTCCGAATGGCGCGTCAACTCGAACAAAATCAGCCGGCCGAGCGGATGATCGGAGTTCCAGCTGTGGTGTGGCTGAACGCGCTCGTAACGGAATTCCGTGACTTTGTCTCGTTCGAGGCCATAATGCTCCACGTAATTGACCACCTCCAACAGGAAGCCGCCGAAGAGAGCGGCGATGAGCCAAGCCAAACCGGCTTGCCAGCCCAGCACGGCGAAGACGGCTGCGAGCAATCCCCACTGCAAGGCCTGCAAGCGCAGAAAAGGGTTCGATGGATGCCAGGGGGACTTGCCTTTCCGCCGAAGGGCTTTCGCCTCGATTTTCCAGGCTGACCACCAAGCCAGAAACACAGCGCGGAACCAAAAAGCATGGAGCCACTCATTCCGCCGTGCAGTGCCCGGATCCTCATGGGTCGCCACGTTTCGATGGTGGCCCTTGTTGTGTTCGATGAAAAAATGGGTGTAGAGCGAGGTCGTCAGCAGCAACTGAGCAAGAATCTGGTGATGTCGTTCCCGGCGGTGCCCCAACTCATGCGCCACGTTGATGCCGAGAATGCTACAAGAAAGCCCCATCGCCAGCACAAACCCCCACCACTCCCCAGTCCAAATCTCCCGAACACCGGTGGCCGCCTGCCACAAAAACCA
>CBFIFE010000007.1:67220-75373 GCA_965661765.1 uncultured Flavobacteriales bacterium | reverse complement strand
CAAACGCGCTGTGGCTTCTGCACCTGTGAGGTACTTGCCTGTGAGGATGCCGCTCGCCAGTGGGCTCCAAATCGTCGTGCCCATGCCCACTGTACGGAACACATCGGCGTATTCCACCTCCACTTTGCCCCGCACGAGCATGTTGTACTGCGGCTGTTCCACCACTGGACCGATCAAATGATGCCGTTCAGCAATCCTGTGGGCGTCCATGATTTCCGCTGCACTCCATTCGCTGGTTCCCCAGTACAGGACTTTGCCCTGCATGATGAGTTGATGCATGGACCAAACCGTTTCCGCCATCGGAGTCAGTTTGTCCGGCCTGTGGCACATGTAAATGTCCAAATAGTCGACTTGCAATCGCTTCAGGGCGGCCTCGCAGGCTTCGATCACATGTTTTCTGCTCAGCCCGCGTTGGGTGGGCAGGCGCCCTCCGGCGCCGAAGTAGACCTTCGAGGAAACCATCCACGTGTCTCGGGACCAACCCCGAGCCTTCAGCAACGCCCCCATCACCTCCTCCGATCGGCCATCTGCATAGGTCTCGGCATTGTCAAAGAAATTCACCCCGGCCTCATAGGCCATGTCGAGAAGCCGGCCGGCGGTGTTGTCGCCGATTTGGTTTCCGAAAGTGATCCAACTCCCAAACGACAGCTCGCTCAAATGCAAACCGGTGGGCCCCATGCGTCGGTATTCCATGCAGCAAAGTTACCTTCGCAGACTATGCAGTCAACCCGCGAGCGCAAGGAATACAATCAGGTGGTGAGCCATCCGTTTCAGGTGTTTAATGGCATTTTCCTCACCCTTCCACTCGATGGCATTCGCCAGACCGGCCTGCGGGTGCCGCTGTTGCAGGAGGCTTGCGAAAAGGGGCTCGCGCAAGAGCAGACCCCGACAGAAATTTTGGAGGGGTTTTTCCGTTCGCAGGGTTTGGATCGAGGTGAAGACCAAACCGAGCTCCTCTTCCGCATCATTCAATACGTTGAGCGACAGGTCGTTCTGGTGGACGCACTCGAGGACGCCCGCTACGCGCAGCTCAATGACATGGGCGGCACGGAGTCGCTGATGTCGTTGATGCAGCGGGTGCGCCGACATGGCCTTGAAGAGGACTTCAGGGAGCGCCTCGCTACGTATGCCGTGCGTGTTGTTTTGACGGCCCATCCGACCCAGTTTTACCCCGGCAATGCCTTGGCCATCATCACGGACCTTGCTCAGGCGATGGAAGCGAACGACCTTGTGGGGATCCGAAAGCTCTTGCACCAGCTCGGTTTGACCCCATTTTTCCAGTCCGAGCCGCCCACACCTTTCGAAGAGGCGGTGCGCCAAACCTGGTATCTCGAGAACGTCTTCTTTCATGCCGCGCCCGAACTCTTCAGCCGCTTTGCTCAGGCCCTCGATGACCCATCTGGTGAAAGTCTGCCCGACGGACTGGTGGGCATTGGGTTTTGGCCAGGTGGGGACCGCGACGGAAACCCCTTTGTGTCCGCGGGCACCACTGAAGATGTTGCTGATCGCCTGCGAATGACTTTGCTCAGGGCCTACCGAAGAGAGGTTCGGCAGCTCCGGCGTCGAATCACCTTTCGACACGCATCGCCCTTGCTCGACGCCATACAGACCCGCATCGAGCAAGCCATGCAAAGCGACAACGCCATGGCCCAGGGTTTGACAGCTGCAAAACTGCGTTCATCCCTCGAAGATGTGCTGGAACTGGTGGAGTCGGATTACAACGGCCTGTACGCCGAGCAGATTCGAGGTCTCATTTTCAAAGTTCGGTTGTTCGGCATGCACTTCGCGTCCATCGACATTCGTCAGGACAGCCGGGTGGTGCAGTCGGCCCTCGATGCGGCATTGGACATTTTGCACCCCGGCGGCGCTCCGGCCTTTCGGGCGCTTTCAGTCCAAGACCAAACCCACCAACTCTTCGCTTACCCGCCATGCGTCGGCGCCCCGCAGTGGAAGGAGAACTTGTCTGAGGAACGTCACCGCGATGTCATCGAGTCCCTGGTGGCCATCCGCGGCATCCAAAACCGGAATGGGGAACAAGGCTGCCACCGGTTCATTCTGAGCAATTGCCGTGGCACTCATGACCTGGCCGCCCTCTGGGCCTTGGCCCGAATGAGTGGCTGGGGAGGCGCGATGACGCTGGATTTGGTCCCCCTCTTTGAGACAATTGATGACCTCGCGGGTGCCCAAGGCCAAATGCAATCCCTCTACAGCATTCCGGTGTATCGCGATCACCTCGAATCCCGGAACAACCGCCAGACCGTGATGCTCGGATTCTCTGACGGGACAAAGGATGGCGGCTACTTGCGTGCAAATCTGAGCATTTACGAAGCCAAGCGGTCTTTGACCGAGGCCTCCAGAAATGCCGGGGTCACGGTGTTGTTTTTTGACGGTCGTGGCGGTCCGCCCGCCCGGGGAGGCGGCAACACCCACCGGTTTTACGCGTCGTTGGGCCGCGACATCGAAAACACCGAGATTCAAACCACCATCCAAGGCCAAACCATTTCCAGCAACTTCGGCATCCCGCGTTCTGCCGGGTTCAACCTGGAATTGTTGCTGACGGCGGGCCTCCGCAACCGACTGTTCGATGACCCTGGGACCCGACTCGAAGGGGAGGGGCAAGCGTTGTTGGCTTGGCTTGCGGACAAAAGCTACGAAAAGTACAGCGCCCTCAAGGCGCACCCTGCGTTCCTCGATTATTTGGCCACCTTCGGCACCCTCAAATACTACGGCGAAACGAACATTGCCAGCCGCCCGACCAGCCGTAAGCCCGACGGCCCGCTCAATTTCAGTGATCTTCGAGCGATTCCATTCGTCGGTTCCTGGTCTCAGCTCAAGCAAAACGTGCCTGGCTATTACGGCCTCGGCACCGCCCTTGCCGCGCTTGACGAGGAGGGCCGGTTGGCGGAAGCCTCCACCCTCTACGCCGAGAATGCCTTTTTCAAAGCCCTGGTGGAGAACAGCATGCAATCGATGATGAAGTGCGATTTCCGGCTGACGGCTCACCTGAAGCGGGACGAGAGGTTTGGCGGGATTTGGTCCGACATCCATGAAGAGTTTGAGCGCACGATGGACTATGTTTTGCAGATTTCAGGCCAAACCGAGCTCATGCAAAATCACCCACACATCCGCGAATCCATCGCCTTGCGGGACGGCCTCATCAAGCCGCTCTTGATCATTCAGCACTTTGCGCTCAGCGAGATGGATCGGATGCAACGCAGCCCCAATGGCCACTGGGATCCGGAAATTCTCAAGCGGCTCGTTGTGCGGTCCATGTACGGCATCGTCAATGCCTCTCGCAACGCGGTGTAGCCAAGACTTCCCAATCGCCCCTCGGTGACCGCCACGCATGGCCTGCCCTGGGTAGACTGACCCCGTTGGGCCGAACCCATGGGCCCGAACAGCAAAAAGTCCGGAGACGCCTTCAAGCATCTCCGGACTCTCCAATCCTCGTCACCCTAGTCACCCTCGTTCCCTAGTCCCCCTGGTCACCCTCGTCACCCTAGTCACCCTGGTCCCCCTCGTTCCCTAGTCACCCTGGTCACCCTCGTTCCCTAGTCCCCCTAGTCCCCCTGGTCTCCTTAGTTGTCTTCGTTGTCTTCGTTGTCCCGGATTTTCCGCATCACCGCGCGACGCTCTTCAGCACTCAAAGCCTTGATCTGCTCCTTGGTCATGCCTGTGACCTCCTGCAATCGAGCGCCCAAACCTCCGCCTTTTTCAAGCGGTTGCTCACGCACAGCGCTCCGACCCGCTCCACGCTCGTCGACAAAATCCATTTCCTCGATCAAGTTTGTGGCGCCTGCAAATTTGTCCAAGACCCACATCACATAGCGAATGTCCACTGAGATGGTTCGTTGCAATTCTTCTTCAAAGGCAATGTCCCCACTCATGGCTTCCCAATTGCCATCAAACGCCAAACCAATCAAATCGCCGTTGCCATTCATTACCGGGCTGCCGGAGTTGCCACCAGTGATGTCTGTGCTGTGGATGAAGCAGACGTGCAGTTCCTTCGACCGAGGATCTGCCCATCGGCCGAAGTCGCGGTTGCGAATCAGCTCGTCCAAGGCGTCAGGCACGACAAATTCAGGGTTTGCGTTGTCCTTCTTCTCCAAGATGCCATTCGCCGTGGTGTAGTATGAATAGAACACTGCATCGGCTGCGTCATATGGACCGACGACACCAGCCGTCATCCGCATGGTTGAATTCGCGTCTGGGTAGTACAACTTGTCAGGGTTCATTTCGCGCAAGCCGGCAACGAAGAGTCGGTATCCGCGATCGTACTTCTCTTGCACTGGATCGGCCATGCTGCCGAGGTAGGCATCGAGGATGCTCAATCCAGCTGTGACCCCCAAATCCTTGTCCAGCGCCTTCTGCGAGGGATTGTCAATGAAGTCCATGCAGCGAGCGGGGTCGACCAACATGGATTTGGCATACATTTTCTCCGCGTAATTGTCAAACGAACCCTTGTACTTGCCGTCGATGGTTTCGAAAAATGAAGGCCAAAACTCCGGGGCAATGTCCGATTTGTACTTGCTCAACATTTTGACGAACAAATCGCGGTCTGTGGCTTGGTCGTACTCATCAAAGAAGCCCTCGGCCATTTCCTTCAGTTGCGCTCGCAATGCTTCAATTTCTTCAGGGTTGCCATCTTCGGCCAGCAAACCAGGCGCCATTCGGGCAAAACGAATGCCGAACAAGATGACATCGGCACCCAGCAATCCTGCCTCGCGCGCATAGACGTCGGCCAGCACTTTGTGGTTCGTTCCGTCGTAGTAATCCTGGATGAGCTTCAGCGCATCGCCATATTTCGCTTGCCGCTTGGGGTTGCTGTTCACCCAAGCTGTGAATTCGGTCTCAATTTCCTCCTTCTTCGACTCCACATCCAACCTCTTGAGGCCTTTGGATTGACCGATGTAATACTTCCAGTAGTTCGCTGTTGAAGCATACTTTGCAGCGTATTGAATCCGGACGGCTTTGTCCAGGTCCATGTGGGACTTCATCGTTTTGAGTTTCAAATCGCGAACGTCGACCACCGCGGGATTGTACAAGTCCAACGCTTGGCGAATGCCCCAGCTGCTGAGGAAACGATCGGTGGAACCTGGATAGCCCATGACCATCGTGAAGTCGCCAGCCTTCACGCCACCGAGGGAGATGTTCAAGTGCCTCGCTGGCGCATAGGGCACATTGTCTTCACTGTGTTCTGCAGGTGCGTTGTCCTTTCCTGCATAGATGCGGAGCATGCTGAAATCACCCGTGTGGCGCGGCCACATCCAGTTGTCTGTGTCTCCGCCGTATTTGCCGACACTCTCAGGGGGTGCAGCCACCAACCGGACGTCCATGTATGTCTCGTATTCGAACATGTAATACTCATTGCCATAGTAGAATGACTTGAGCTCCAGCTCCTTTTCTCCGTCGGGGTTCATCTCTTGCATCAAAGCCTTTCGGGCTTCTGCGATGGCGCCAGCTCTGGCCTCTTCGTCCATGTCATCTGTGACGTTGGCCAGAATTTGGCCTGTGACATCATCAATGCGGCGAAGGAAAGAAACCTCGAAACCTTCGATGTGCATTTCCTGATCCAACGAAAGGGCAAAGAAACCATCGGTCAGGTAATCATGCTCCGGTGCGCTGAATCCTTGGATGGCGTCGTAGGCACAGTGGTGGTTTGTCAAGACCAAACCTTGGTCCGAAATGACCTCCCCGGTGCATTGCCCACCGTTGAGGCGAACAATGGCGTCTTTGAGCGATGCCTCGTTGATGTTGTAAATCTCTTCAGGCGTGAGGTTGAGGCCCATACCGTTGAGTTCAGCATCATAGATGCGCTGCAACATGTTCACGACCCACATGCCTTCGTCGGCGACAGCAGTGGTGAACGTCATCAAGCCCAAAAAGGCAGTGGTCAGAAATCTTTTCATCTTCATTCAGGTGATTCTGGTAAAATGTTTTTGATCAGTTGTTTGTGTCTTTCTCTTTCTCCCAATTTCCAGAGAGTATCCAGCCGGAGAGGGCATCGTACAACAGGGCCAAATCTGGACCCTTGTACCGATCCACAACCTCCACCCCATTGACAACCGTTCGAATCGTGGGGAGGTCCATGATCATCGGGTTGTCGTAACGCCCGCCGAGGGTGTCAAAGGACATCTCTTCGGCCAAACTCAGGATTTCGGCCATCGCCGTTTGGTTGGATTTTGAAGCGGGACGAAAATAGTTTCCTGGCGACAACTTGCCATCTCGATCTTCGGGGAACCCCTTTTGCACGTTCAGGGAGGCAGAGCCATTGTCGTGCCATTGGAGCAGGAAGATGGGGCAAGGCCCGAAGCAGGCGCCGCGCTCATGCTCAATCAACACAGCGCCAGTTGCAGCAGGCAACATGCCCGATTGCTGGCAAGCGGTCAAGCTCAGCCAGCCACAAAGCAGCGCGCACCACGTGGCCTTCCGCATCATTTTCGATTCTTTTTGCGGTCCTGGATGTCCTTGGTTCGCTTTTGCTGTTCTTGCTGCATCTGTTCAAGGCGCTGCTGGAAGGAGGACTTTTTCTTGGGCTGCGCTTTTTTCGCCTCAATCTTCCGACGGATTTTGTCCTCGTCGATGAAGAAGGCCTTGATTGCATACATCTGCCCGATGCTGATGACATTCGCAGCCAAGTAATACAAGCTCAAGCCTGCGGCGAAGCGATTGAAGAAAAACAGCATCATGAAAGGGAAAATCTGCTGAATCACCTGCATGTTGGGCATGCCAGGCTGCTGCGGTTGTGCGGGCTGGTTGGCCATGGTGAGGCGCATGTAGAAGAACGTCGAAGCCGCCATCAAGATGGTGAAGCCGCTGACATGCGCACCATAAAACGGAATGTTGAATGGCAAATCCAGGATGCTGTCGAAGGCGCCCAGGTCATCTGCCCACAAAAAACTGCGCCCCCGCAAATCGATGTTCGCAGGGAAGAACCGGAACATTGCATACAGAATGGGCATTTGCAAGACTGCAGGCAAACAACCGGCCAAGGGATTCACGCCGGTTTCTCGATAGAGCGCCATCGTCGCCTGTTGGCGTGCCATGGCATCGTCTTTGTGCTTGGCGTTGATGGCGTCCATTTCTGGCCGGAGAACCCGCATCTTGGCCGAGCTCAGGAAATTCTTCCATGTGATGGGGGAGAGGGCCAATTTGATGATGACCGTGATGATCAAGATCACAATGCCGACGTTCGCAATGCTGCTGGTGAGCCAATTGTACAGCGGCAAAATCAAATGGCGGTTGACCCATCCGAAAATCCACCAGCCGTAATCGATGATTCGGCCGACTTCCTCGAGCCCCGTGCGTTCCAAAATGGGCAAGTCGTTGGGGCCGTAGAACCAACGGAAAGTGGTGCCTGACGTCGATCCAACGGATTGGAAAGCCACGGGCAATTCGGCGACATAGCGCATGGTGGCTGTGCTGTCCTCTTCAATCGGTGCGCTGGCGAGGTAGGCGCCTGGCTCAAAGCCGCCTTCGGCAGTCAACAGCGCCGAGAAAAAATTCTGCTTGAAGGCCACCCAATCCAATCGGCCCTCCACATCCGCATCATCCTCAGCACCATCGCTCAAGTAATCCCGGCCCATGCCCTCTTCGCGGTAGTAGACCGCACTGTGCTGGCGCTCCCATTCAATGCCCTTTTCGTTCGCCTCCCCGATGACCTCCCAAACCATCACAGAGGTTTCGCTGACCTCGCCAGCCAAATTCAGCAGCGCAAAGTCAGACTTCAACCGATAATCGGCCAACGTATACGTCCAGCTCAATTGCTGGTCATTGCCACAATCGGCCACAAGGGTCAACATGGTGTCTGTGGCTTGTCTTGCGGAAAAATGCAAATCTGACAGCCGCACTTTCCCAGCACCGGCCACGTCGAGGATCAAGTCGAGTTGCCCCTCGGAGGCACGCCACAAAGAAACGGGCTCACCGTCGTGAAAGCGGGTGTATCCATCTTGAAGCACAGCCGATTGTGGCATGCCGCCACGGCTGGCGATGCGCACTTCCAGCACGCTCGACTTGAGCACGTATTCCTGATCTGTCCCACCGATGGCACTTGCGAGAACGCCGTAACGACTGACCAAGGCAGCCGAGGCCTCGGCCGAAATCGACGAGTCCGGCAAAGCCCGCGCCTCGGTGGCTTCCAGTTTGAGGGCAGT
>CBFIFE010000007.1:64065-67121 GCA_965661765.1 uncultured Flavobacteriales bacterium | reverse complement strand
GGCCTCTTCTTCCAAACGCGCCAAGCTGTCTTGGGCAGCAAGCGCCTTCCGCGCTTCCTCTTGCATCGCTGCGCGCTCCTCCGCTGAAGGCGTGGCATAGAGCACGTAGCCGATGTAAAGGACGACCATCAGGCCGATTCCAATGATGTTGTTCCGATCCATAGTTGCGGGTGCGAAGGTAAGGGTTTCGTGGGGAGAGATGCCTCACCAGTGGTGGAGGCCTTCACCGTGCCAAATCCCCTTGTCCTTCATCATTCGTTCCAGGACGTCGCGCACACACCCGGCCCCGCCAGGCAATGGACTGACATAGTCGCAGATGGCCTGAACCTCAGGGACCGCATCCGCCGGACACATCGAAAGCCCGCAGGCTTCAAGGACCGGCAAATCCGGCAGGTCGTCGCCCATGTAGGCGAGGTCCGAGAGGTCGATGCCCCACTCGGTTTGGCACAAGCGCGTGACCACTTCCAACTTGTTCCCCGATCCAAGGTGAACGTCCTCCACGCCCAAACCATTCATCCGCAGTCGCACGCTTTCTTCACGCCCCCCTGTGATCAAGCTGATGGGGACATTCTGGCGAGCAGCCCACTGAACGGCATAGCCATCGCGCACGCTTGCCGAGCGCACTTGGCTGCCATCGGGCATCAACAAAACGATGCCATTTGTGAAAACGCCGTCGTAGTCGAAGGCAATGCGTTGAATGTTGCTGAAATCCAGTGAGGACTTGTTCATGGAGTCGGGGTTGTGTCGTGGTTTTGGATGCTCGCGGAGGCGGCATTGTACAGGGGAAGCCACTGGGGGGCATGCTGTTTCAGCCAAACCCGGTGGCGTTCCAACGTCCCGGCATCTCTTCGGAGTGCAGGGCCTGTTTGGGCAGATTTTGAATGTCCGGCGGTGGCGGTTTGGCCCACCCCTTGGACGAGTGGCGCAAAGGTCTCCCAGGGCAAGCCAGCCGCATGGGCCAAATCTTGCGCAATGGCGAAGGCATGATTCGAAATGTTCGCCGCAAAAACGGCTGCGATGTGCGCTTGCATTCGCTCTTCGTCGTTCATGATGCGGCAATTGGGCGCGGTTTGCCGCATGAAAGCCTCGAAAGCCGTGTCATGGTGTCCGTCCGAATTGTGTCCGGCCGAAATCTGAAGGGCGCAGGGCAACGTATCGAAGTCTGGTGGGATGTCCTCTTGGATGGCCCGAATCGGCCACAAAACGGCGCCATGGGCCGGGCAAGCGACGGAACCACTGAAGTGAAACGTGCGAACGCTGTTGGGCAAAGGCGCGTGGAATTCTGGTATGGCGTCGTCGCTCACCGCCAGCGCAATCCAATCGACCTCCGAAACCCCGTCCCGCCAATCCCCAAGGACTTGCCAAGTGCCCCCCACTTTTTCGCGCATTTCCTCCACCGCATCCGGTCTCCTGCCCCAAACCCACCGAACATCCACCGCAGCAGTCAAGGTCGACCAGCGCCGCAGGAAGGCTGTTGCCACTTTGCCCGTGCCGCATACACCCAGGCGCAACGGTGGCGCATTGCGGGGGTCGGAAAGGCCGTGGTCGGAATGGATGTGTTCAGGGGGTGGCATCTGGTTGCAAAGATGCGCGCAATGAACGGATGGCCGCAAGCCACGTGCCCACAATCAACCAAACCAACCCCGCCATCCCACAACCCAACCCACGAATTTTTGTGATGCTCACAATGGCCGTCTTTTTGTCGGGCGAGAGCCAGTGCACGGCGCATCTGAAGCCACCGGCGAGTGCTGCATCAAATGTGAGCCGTTTTGTGCCCGGCTTGCCCGGCGCCCAAGCCGGAATGGAATCCGCATGCGTGCCTTGTGGACGAAGCATCAAGTCCCAGTGGGCAACATCCGCAGCGAAGTCGTGGCTCGCGGTGTGGGGATGGATGCAGCGGTAGATTTGGCCTTTGTATTGAACCCGCTCATTTTCAGTGTATTGAACGGGTTCGCTTTCCATCATTTCGAAGGCCAAATCCGGTCCTTTTGCCATGCCCACCCACTGCCCGCCAAAGGCGGCCAATTCGCCTTGATGGATGGCGCCGCTGCTCTTGTCACTCAATCCGACGACCGACAATTTTCCTGGCAAGCTCGTCACCGGGCGCAAGGCCTCACTGAAATGCGTGCCGATGCAGGCGCCGATGATCACCACGATCCATGCCCAGTCGGTCGCAGGCAATGCCCGATTCTTGATTTGGACGGCACAGGCTGCTGCCAACGGAATGCCAATTGCTGGGGCCCACGCGAGTTCGTGCTTTTCGCCGAAAGGATGCCACAACAACCCGACCACAGCAGCGGCGGCGAGCAGCGCCCCCATCACGTGGGGCCAGAACGTGTCTCGCTCCTCCCTTCGGGCCTCGGCAGTGATGCGCCCCGCGGAAAACAAAAGGGCCGCGGCGAACCATTGGGCCTGACGGGCGTCCATCCATGTCGGGACGAAGAAATTGTCGAGGCGATGGGCGCCGCGGAGCAGGGCGATGAGCCACGCACCACCTTCGAGACAGTGCAGGGCAATCCAGCCCCGAATCGTCCGGTGGTTCATCGCTCGACCAGCGACATGGGGTGCGCCACGGCTTGGAACAACCGCGCCATATTGCGGGCGTCTTCAATCGCGCGATGCTGGGTCCCACTGTAACTGAGGCCTTCAAGCTCAAGGGCTGTTTTGAGTCCGATTTGGTTTTTCGAACCTTTCCAACGGCTGTAATGCTGTTGCAGACAAGCATGATAGCGCAACCAAGGCAAATCGACCCGATGGAGATCAGCGTCATTGAGCAACTGCCGCTTGTCGAACTCACCCCAGCTCATCAAAACGGTTCGCACGTCGCGGGGCCGCATCCAATCTTCGAATTCGGAAATCACGTCATCAAAGGGATCAGCTCGGTCTACATCGAATTGAGTGATGCTCGTGAGCTGTGTGCAAAAGGAAGAGACTTGGGGGTGAAGCTTGGGTTTGACAAAGGAACAGAATTCATCCACCACGTTCAGGTCTTCATCCACTTTGACAGCGCCGATCTCAATGACCTCTACTTTCCGGGGCTTTCGGCTGCGCCAACA
>CBFIFE010000007.1:0-63966 GCA_965661765.1 uncultured Flavobacteriales bacterium | reverse complement strand
GGTGGCTTCGAGGTCGTAAATGATGAAATGGCGCTCGCTCTCCATGAGCCCCAAAGATATGAAGATGAGGGCTTTCCTCAGAACTTCAAACGCGCTTCATGGCATGTACACGTTCAAAGGCGATTCTGGCGCCAAGGGCTTTTGCCTGCAGTGCCGGTGCCCACGGCCGCAGGCTGAGCTTGGGCATGAGACCCCGTCCGCGAGAGGAGCCCCAAAGTCAGCGAGGCCTGCTCTTCTTTCGTCAGGTTGCCGCTGCGCAACAGGTGCTCTGGACGGAAATGGTGCTCGACAAAATGTGTATCGAATGCGCCCGTCCGGAACGCATGGTGATCGATGGCATAACGACAAAAATCCAGCGTCGTGGGGACGCCATGGATTTCATAAGCATCGATGGCGCGGATGGCACGTTCGATTGCCGCCGGCCGATCGGAAGCATGCACCACCAATTTGGCCAACATGGGATCGTACTCAATGGGAACTTCACCACCTTCTTCCATGCCATCGTCCACCCGGATGCCTGGGCCCACCGGTGGCCTGTAGCGTGTCAAAGTGCCTGTTGTGGGCAAGAAGCCCGCTGCCGCGTCCTCCGCATAAACGCGCATTTCCAAGGCGTGCCCATGGATTTGGAGATCCTCTTGGGCAAAGGGAAGTGGGTGTCCCTCAGCGATTCGGATTTGCTGCCGGACCAAATCCACACCTGTGATGCACTCCGTGACTGGGTGCTCCACTTGCAAGCGGGTGTTCATTTCCAAAAAATAGAAATTCATGGATTCGTCCAGCAGGAACTCGACGGTTCCTGCACCCACATAGTCACAAGCCCTGGCCACGGCTTTTGCACATTCGCCCATTTCGTGACGCAAGGCCGGTGTCAAAATCGAGGAAGGCGCTTCTTCGATGACTTTCTGGTGTCGGCGCTGGATGCTGCACTCGCGTTCGAAGAGGTGGACCACATGACCCTGTTGATCCGCGAGAATCTGCACTTCAATGTGACGCGGGGAGGTGACAAATCGCTCCATGAACACGGCCCCATCGCCAAATGCGTTCACCGCTTCTGAAACCGCCCGCTCGAACGCACCAGCCATGTCTGAGGGTTCGTGAACAATCCGCATTCCTTTGCCGCCGCCGCCCGCGCTGGCTTTGATCAGGAGTGGAAACCCGATGCGTTCTGATTCGCGCATGGCTTCTTCCGGATCACTGACGGCATGGGCGGTGCCTGGAACAAGCGGCACGCCATGTTTCATGACGGTTTCCTTGGCGGCGAGTTTGGATCCCATGACCTCAATGGCGTGGGCAGACGGACCGACGAATCGAAGGCCAGCCTCTTTCGTTCGAAGCGCGAAGTCTGCGTTCTCGGAAAGGAATCCGTATCCTGGGTGAATCGCGTCTGCACCAGAGTTCACGGCCACTTCCAGCACCTTGTCGATGTCGAGGTAAGACAGACGAGATGGTGCGGGGCCGATGACGTAGGTTTCATCCGCAAAGCGGGCATGCGGGGACTGGGAGTCCTTATCGCTGCAAACGGCCACGGTGGCAATGCCCATTTCTTTTGCGGTGCGCATGATGCGCAGGGCAATTTCGCCACGGTTTGCGACGAGAAGTTTGCGGATGGGTTGGATGTTCTGCGACATGTCGAAAGACGATTGAGAGCCTGTTGAAATGCCTGCATCGCCTGTCCGCGACAAGGCAAGAAAAAAGGGGCAAGCGATTCCTGTCGCACCGCTACAACCGCCTACCCTTGCTGTCTTCCGACCCTGGGGGATTCAGCGGGAGCTGGTCGCAGGAGACTTGCCCCAGCGGCAAAGTTACGAGGAAATTCTCCCTTGTGCTACCTTCGCGGTCATGAAAAATGTGAATCCGTTGCTTTGGCAACATGCGGCTTTGGCATCAGCCCTTCTGGTCGTCTTGCTGTTGACAGGGTACTTGATGGGACCATCTGTGATGGTCAGCACGCCGATGAGTGTCGGCCAGCTCGGGGTCGTCTTGATTGCGATGCTTTTGTCGGGACTCGCGGTTCGGAAATCAGAAGATGGCGTACTGAGTTACAAAAGGGCCTTCGGTCATGTGATGTTGGTGGCGGTTGTGGCGATTTTTGCTTCTGGCGTGTTCAGCATCGTGCTTTATGAATTCATCGCGCCTGCGGAGTTTGTTGAAGCAATGATCCGCACAGTCAAGGAAAAGACGTTGGACTCCATGGCCTCCTTCGGCGCACCAAGCGCCATGATTGAAGAGGTGGAGAGCACTTTGGATGCAGAATTGAGAAAGGGATTTTCGACAGCAGGTCTTCTCCAAGGGTTGTTGTGGAATGCGTTGCTGTGGGCCATTCCTGCGTTGCTTGTGGCCCTGGTTGTGCGGCGCAAACCTGACGCGGCTTTTTGATGAGTGATTTGCTCAAGGAATCGGAACCTTTTGTGGAATCAGACGTATTGCAACCCATGCAGTCAGCGATGGAGCCACCTGTGTGCGATTTGAGTTTGGTCATTCCTTTGTTCAATGAGGAGGAGAGCCTCAACGAGTTGTACGATTGGATTTCGCATGCTCTTACTGGCCGATCTTACGAGGTGATTTTCGTGGACGACGGCAGCAAGGATGGAAGTTGGGCGGTCATTACAGCGCTCGCTGCGGCCCACCCCGACCGGGTTCGTGGCATTCGGTTCTCGAGGAATTATGGCAAAAGTGCCGGCCTGAACACGGGCTTCAAAGCCGCTCGCGGTCGGGTCGTCGTGACGATGGACGCGGATCTTCAAGACAGCCCTGATGAAATCGCTGAGATGGAGCGGAGAATCGTTGAGGAAGGACTGGATTTGGTCTCAGGATGGAAACAAAAGCGTTACGATCCACTGACGAAAACCCTTCCCACAAAGCTCTACAATTGGGCCACCCGCAAGGTCAGTGGCATTCAACTCAATGACTTCAATTGCGGCTTGAAGGCTTATCGATACGAGGTGGTGAAGGCCATTGATGTGCAAGGGGAGATGCACAGGTACATTCCGATTCTTGCCAAGGACGCCGGCTTCGACAAGATTGGCGAGCGAGTTGTTCAGCATCAGGCGAGAAAATATGGCAGTTCAAAGTTTGGCGTGGAGCGTTTCGTGAATGGTCTCCTCGATTTGATGACCATTGGGTTCATGAGCAAGTTTTCCCGAAAGCCCATGCATCTGTTCGGGGCGCTTGGGTTGTCGATGTTCGTGCTCAGTCTCGGGGGATTTGTCTTGCTGGGGGCTTACAAGTTGTGGTGCCTCTGGAAAGGATACGAGGTTCGAAACATTGCGGATTTGTCCATTTTCTTCTTGGCATTGACTGGGATGATCTTGGGAGCGATGTTTTTTCTGACCGGATTCTTGGCGGAAATGATTTCGAGGTTGGACAAGCGCCAGGGCGAATACCAAATCTCAGACACGCACAACCTCCACTGAGCCTCACAATGAGTGGAGGTGACCGTTGAACCGTTCGCGCGAGCATTGCGCAGCAAAAAGCCCCCTTCGGCCAAGTCATGGCTGAAGGGGGCTTTTCCCTTTGGGCAATCGAGACCAGTGGATCAGCGCACGACGTGCAACTGGCCCTGTCCGACTTGCTTGCCCTGGACCGCTTCGATGGTGTATACACCGGGTGCGAGCTGGTGGTCTTCCATTTGGATGGTGCCGCCGGTGGGAGCCTTCTGAACTTCCAAGACCAACTTCCCAGCGAGATCATGCACTTTGACGACAATAGGCTTCATTTCATTGAATCCGGAGCCGTCGAAATTCCATCCTCCCTCGGTGGGGTTGGGGAAGGGGACCAACCCAATCGGATCAGGCCATTCGAACGGTGATCCACCGAAGCCCCATCCGTCGGTCTCTCCATCACCACAATCCGAATCAATGCCCAGCGTCATCGTGGCGCCGACTCCGTCTTCGAGGGTAGCCGTTGTCATCAACGTGCTGTCCATCCAGACCTCAATCCAGCCGCCATCCCAGCCGTTGGACTCTTCGTCCCACATGTGAACGTCATAGCATCCAGATGCCATGCAGGCAGTCCAAGTTTGGCTGTCATTTGCGAAACCTGATGCACCACCCATTGCTGGGTTTTCTTCATTGCCAATGAACCATCCAGCATTCATGCCGTCTCCCATCATGACCGTCACAAAGGTGACTTCGTTCGTGGGGCAGAAGGCAAATTCACAAGAGCCATCGTCTTCCGTGGCGGAGGGATTGTAATTCGTCGCGCCCAAATCTGTGCAGCCCACAAGCGGAGCTGGCGTGCCACAACCTGTGGCTTCAATGCCAAAGACAGTGCTGGATTGCTCTCCGGTTTCCAATCCGAATTCCATCGCTCCCGACCCCCATTCCAAGATCGCCAAGCCATTGTTCCATCCATCGCCCCAGCTGTCTACTGCAACAAAGGTGTAACACCCGGGGACCACGCATGATTGTGAGACCACTTCATTGTTTTGGCTTTCTCCTTCGCCGCTCAGGACAATCTCACCGGCTTCATTGAGGACATAGAACGAAACCTCGTTCGCCCACAAGCCGGGGATGAAGACACTGGTCAGCGTCAACTCTCCGTCTCCACATTCGATGGAGTAGAAACAAGAGCCATCGTCAACGTTCGCAGATGGGTTGAAGTTGTCGGCTTCAGGATCCGTGCAGCCGTGAACAGGGACATAAGGAGAGCAATCAGGAGAATTCACGCCCAATCCAAAAGTCGTCAAACCGTTGTCCTCAAAATTGTAGAAATAGTTTGTGCTCTCGCCATCGAACGTGACGGTCGCGAAGAACAGCTCAGGATCTATCGTTTCATCATACCACCCCCATGATGCAGGTTGGACCACAAAATTGTAGCAGCCATCGGCCAAACAAGCTTGGGCGTTCATGGCCTGAGATTCATCGTACCAGTACGTCATGTAAACACCAAATCCGGTGCTGTCACCGATGTTCCAGCTCACCGCAGGAACGACATTGAAATCAGCGCCAAATGCGTTGCTGTCGAGCTCGAGCACATTCGAAGTGATGGTGACCAACGTGGATGCTTCATCGCACTGGAGTGGGAACACGCAGCTGTAGTCATCTTCCGTGGCGTCCGCATTGTAGTTCAGGGCTTCCGGGTCTGTGCAGCCATAGACCGGTGGGTTGCTGCAATCAGCATTGAATTGAACGTATGCGCCAATGCAAAGGGCTTCGCACAAATTGGGGAAGGTGATCAACTCGTAAGTGAATGGATCGTAAGCACAGACTGGCTCGTAAGCTTCATCATCACATTCACACGTCGGCAAGCATGATCCGTCGTCAACAGTCGCGTCTGGGTTGTAGTTGGGCGCTTCTGCATCCGTACAGCCAATGATGTCGCCACAACTTCCGTCAGTTGAAAAGGCAATGGTCATGGTGGTGGCATCATCGGACAAGGTCGCATGGATGATTTGGCCTGCCTCTGCATTGATGTAGAAGTAGCCATTGTACCAGCTTGTCTCACCTGCCAAATTCGTCAAAGTCGCTGTGTAACAACCTTCTGCCAAGCACAAATCGAGGTATTCAATCGCATAGTTGCTGTAGCCGTTTTGCTCGTAGACTACCTCTCCGGTGTCCTGGTTTGTGATCGTCAGCGAAACGTTGGCGCCTTGTTGAAAGGTGCATACGTACATCATGGCAGTTTCCGAACCTTCAGCACATGGGTACGTGCATGACCCGTTGTCCTCAGTGGCGTTCGGGTCGTAGTTCAGCGCTTCTGGATCGGTGCAGCCTGGCCACCCAAAATTTTCACAGGCACCATCTGCCAAAACAATGGCACCAGCGCATTCTGCTTCACACCAATTCTCGAAGTCCTGAGCTTGCCCGGTAATGGGGTCAAAAGCGCACACGGGTTCGTACCAAGAAGAATCGCACTCGCAATTCCAACCGCCGCCGTTGCCATACTCGCACGAGTCATCGTCTTCTGTGGCCAGTGGATTGTAGTTCCAAGCGAGCGGATCTGTGCAACCACTCACAACGGCTTCTTCGCCTTGTCCACAATCACCGAAACCGACGATGGCAACAGCGTCATTGCCGGTTTCAATCGTGAACGAAGGCGACATCCACCCCAATTCTTCAGCATTGAAGGTCAAGGTCGCGCCGTTCCACCCGTCGCCAAAAGAATCCACCATGAACAGCGTGTAGCACGCAGACGTGTCGAGACAAAAAGTGGTCACCACGTCGATGCCTTCCGGATTGTCTCCTTCTGCCACAATGGTTCCGCCGTTGTCTGCGAGGGCCCATGAAACCTCCGATGGCCACGAACCTGGAGTGAGGAGGATTTCAACTTCAAAATCACAATCTTGAGCCAGTGTGGTCGCGGAGGTCGCTCCAAAGGCCACTGCCGCCAGCACAAAAAACGACCACTTCATGGGTTTCAATTTCTTCATCATTCAGGGAGGGTTGGTTTTCTGGTATCCAAACCGCTGCCGGGCCAAAAGGTTGCACAATTGCAGAAAAAGAGCCTCGAAATGCAGCTTCACAGGCATCAGTCGTGGATTGTCCCTGAGCCGATGCACGCATCGCCTTCATACCAGGCGGCGAATTGCCCAGATGCAATTCCGGTTTGGGCTGAATCGAACAACAGGCAGACAAAATCGTCCTCGGGAGAGCCGAGGAGCTTGGCTTTCCGAAGGGGCTGGCGGTATCGAAACCGCACATCAAAAACTTCATTGCCTTTCATCTGCCAAGCCGCAGCTCGGTCGGGTCGAAGCCAATGGACATCTTCTCGGCGCATGCGCAAGGCCCGGCGCAGCAGACCAGGGTGATTCGCTCCTTGACCGACATACACGACATTGTGGGTCACATCTCGGCCAATCACAAACAATGGCTCTTCCTTGCCCCCGACTTGAAGGCCTTTTCGTTGTCCGATGGTAAAAAAGTGTGCACCGGGGTGCTCCCCAACGGCCTTTCCGTCTTCGGGGACAAAAGCGACAGCGGACACATCCACCAAGGGGTTTGCGCGGCGCTCCTCGGCGCGCGCAATCAACTTGGGGTGATCCTTGGAAATCTCGATGATTTGGCCAGGCTTGACTTCGAGTTGTTGTTGCAGAAAAACGGGCAATTTGACTTTTCCGACGAAGCAAAGTCCTTGGCTGTCTTTTTTTTCTGCTGTGGGCAAGCCAAACCGCCGTGCCTCCTCCCGCACCTCGGACTTTTTGAGGTGACCGATGGGGAATCGCGCGAGGCGGATTTGGTCTTGATTCAATTGACAAAGGAAATAGCTCTGGTCTTTGTTCGCATCGGCCCCTGCGAGCAGCCTGTAGACATCGCCATTGGGCGTCTTCAGGACATCCCGCTGACAATAATGGCCTGTGGCAACGGCTTCAGCCCCCAGATCGAGTGCCGCCGACAAGAAGCTGTCGAATTTGATTTCTCGGTTGCAAAGGACATCCGGATTCGGGGTCCTGCCGGCAGCGTATTCAGCGAACATGACATCCACAATGCGCTGCTTGTAGGCGTCGGACAGGTCGATCACTTGGAAGGGGATGCCCAAGTGTGCCGCGACGAGCATGGCGTCATTCGCATCGTCGATCCAAGGACATGCGTTGTCGATGGTGACGGATTCATCATGCCAATTGCGCATGTACAAGCCGATGACTTCATGCCCTTGTTCTTGAAGCAGGGCAGCGGCCACACTGCTGTCTACCCCCCCGGAAAGCCCAACCACGATGCGCATGCTGCGAAATTACAATATCTTGCGCGGAAAGATTTTGGTTTTCAGTCAGGCAACCCCCATTCATTCCCTCCGTCTCATCGACGGCGCGAGCCATGCACGAGGACATCATTGAGAAGCACATTCGCGGTTGTCAACAAGGTGACCGTTTGTCGCAACGCTGGGTCTTCGACCGATATTATCGGTTGATGTTCGGGGTCTGTATGCGGTATGTGTCTGACCGGGATGCCGTGCAGGATGTCGTGCAAGAGGGGTTCTTGAAGGTGTTCTCGGGCATCGACAGGTTCGCGTCGAAAGGTTCTTTTGAAGGTTGGATTCGAAGAATTATGGTCAACACAGCCATTGATCATGTCCGCAAGGAGCCCCTTGGGCAAACGCTCAACGAGGAGGAGTATCCGATGCATCTGATTGAGGCGCCAGCTGAAGAGGAGAGGACACTGGCCTGGGAGGGCCTGTCTGTCCATGATGTTTTGGCGGCAATGGAGGGATTGACGCCGACGTACAAAGCCGTGTTCAATATGTATGTTTTTGACAATCTGGAACATGCTGAGATTGCAGAAAGACTTGGCATTTCTGTAGGCACTTCGAAATCGAACCTGGCGAAGGCCAGAAGAAATATGAAACGAATACTGGAGGAGATTCGACGGGAGAGATCCATTGCGCATGAGGGGACGGGTACAACGAGTGAAACAAAATGAGCAGAGACAACTTTGATCAACACTTGCGTGATTTGTTTGATGGCTTCGAGCCAGATGTCACGCCGGGAAAATTTGAGCCCATTTCATCCGGATTGGATCAGCTCAAACACCAAAACCAACTGGTTCAGCAGACCCAGTTCGCCCGAAGGTTGGCTGCGGCAGCAACGATTGTTGCCTTGGGTGCTTTGGGTTGGGCTTCGCTCCAAAACACTCCGACGCCGTCTGAAAAATCGGCATTGTCCGAGGCAAGTCTCCCTGAGTCAAAGGGAGGAACAACCGCCTCGATTCCTGTTTCAACGTCGTCTGAGGGCGCCGTTGAACGTGATGGGATCGCCAGAACCTCCACAACTGTCCGCATTGCTGGCATCGACAATTTTACACGGAATGAAGGCGACAACGGGTCATCGGGCGAGACACAAGCGGATGACACGGGAACTGGAGAAAAAGCCGACAATTCTCCCGAAGCACCTCCTGTGAGCAAGCAGGCGCTGGTTGCGGCCGCTCCAGCGGTGTCTTCCGATCGGTCCGAAGTGGACGAGACGCCAAAGGCTTCCGCCAGCGATTGGGGCGAAGACGCAGATGCGGCCGCCACGGAAGAAGATGACGTTTTGGAGCGGTTGGCTTCCTCTGTCCAGGAGGCCTGCGAGGGCACTGAAGTGAGTTTCTCGCTTGGCGATGGGGACCTCGACGGGTCGGTCCTTTGGAACTTTGGCGATGGCAATTTCAGCAACGAAACGCACCCCACACACGTATTCAAAAGCCCGGGGACCTATGACATCACCATTTCTCTTCGGTCTCGTGACAACGGGATGATTCGAACAAAAACCGTGGAGAACATGATTGTGGTTCGTCCCAAGCCAGAGGCCGACCTATCCTGGGATGCCACCTTGGATCCCAATGGGGAAGGTCTTTTGGTGAAATACGTCGACCAAACCATTGGTTCGTCAAGTTCAACTTGGTTGGTGGATGGAAAGGGACTCGATCGGAGTGAACAGATGTTTGCACGCGAAGGTGAACATGCAGTGCATTTGGTCGTGAGCAATGCCTACGGGTGTCAGGACTCTGAGGAACGGAACTTTGTTCTGGGCGATAGGCACAACGCCAAAGCACCAGGCTTGTTTTCGCCAGATGGAGATGGCCGTTATGATGCCTTCCTTCCTGGGATCGTCCACGAAGTATCCGGCGATTGGGAATTGAAAATCTTTGACGCCGATGGCAACGAGGTGTTTCGAACCACGGATGCGCAATCTCCATGGACGGGTTTGACTTCGGAAGGGAAAATGGCCATGTCGGGTGCTGTTTACTCTTGGGTGTTGAAAATCAATCAGAAACACCGCCTGCCGGCGTTCTTTTTTGACAACATACGGATTGAGCGTTGAGTGCGTCGGATTCCATGGGTTAGACTTGAAGAATACGTGGGGTGTCGAGCATTTTGCTGCGCGGCACCTCTTTTCTTTCGTGCAACCATTCTGCAATAGATGTGTCTTTTCTTTGCAGCCGGAAATCTGCTGAAATGAACCCTTATGAACATTGTTTTGCGAGTTGACAAACTGAAGAGGCGAGTGGTGGGAGCGGCGGCATTTTGTTTGTTGTCTGTTTGGGCTTTGGGCCAAACTTCATTCCCCATGGCAGATGGCACAATCAATGCGTGCGAGGGCATTTTCCGGGACGATGGAAACAATGCGGCATATACAGGTGCGGAGCTCACTTTCACCATTTGCCCTGACAATGCGACGGACTTCATCAGCATCGATTTTTTGGCCTTCAACATCTTCTCGAGCGCGAACCCCAACAACAGCGATTATTTGTTGATTTTCGACGGGGACAACACGGGGGCAACATCGTTGGGCAGTTATACAGGCACGCAACTGCAGGGGCTTCAGGTTTCCTCGACGGTGAACAACACGTCCGGATGTCTGACGTTCCAGTTGATTTCGCCTTCGAACAACACTGCTGGTCTTGCGGGTTGGGAAGGAAGCATTCAGTGCGGAACGCCTTGCGCCAACATTGTTTCGGCAGGGAGCATTCAAGGACCCACGGATTTGGTGAACAACATTCCAGCGACTTCCATTTGTGTGGGAGACGAAGTTTCCTTCGAAGATTTGGGCAGCTCGGTGGATCCTGGGTACAGCATTGAAAACTGGACGTGGATCTTTGGTGATGGAGACACTTTGGTGATGAATGGTCCTGACGATGTGTCTCATCAATTCAACGAGCCCGGGGCGTATCCCGTTCAACTCACCGTCAGTTACCCCAATGATGATGGGGTGTGTGCTTCCTTGAACTTGGATCCCATGCTGGTTTTGGTTTCCACGCTTCCTTTGTTCAATACAGAATTGGAAAGTCCGATTTGCACGGGGACAACGGCTGTGGAGGGCGTGATGGATGGCACCCCTGTGGGGTCCATCATCTGGACGGATGCCCCCAGTTATGATGCGCCGACCATCTCTCCGACGGGGTTTGATGGAGGGTTCACCTATTGTTCCCAGTTGGAGCTGGATGTTTTCCCGGCCGGCTCTGTGTTGGAGAGCTGCGAGGACTTGATCCAAATCGATGCGTTCATGGAGCACAGCTACCTTGGCGATTTGGACATCAACATTTCTTGTCCCAACGGCACAACCGTTACCCTGCAAACCCAAGGTGGTGCTGGCACATTTCTCGGCGAGCCTGTAGACGTAGAAGATGATTTGACAGAAGGGAATTGCTATGGTTACGGCTGGAGTGAGACGTCAACTTTGGGCCAAATAGAGCTTCCTGAGAATGCCACTCAGGTATCCTACACCGACGCCCTGGGCAACCCCATGACAGGAAACATTGTCAATCCCGGCATTTATGAGCCGGAGGGCACCTTGTGCGACCTCGTTGGATGCCCACTCAACGGGACTTGGGAATTTTGCTTCACCGACTACTTGGGCGCGGACAATGGATTCGTCTGCACTTGGAACCTGATTCTCAACCCAGATCTTTACCCGGGCGCCATTGTCATTGAGCCGGAAATTGTCACGGCGGAGTGGGATTTGGGGCCTTATGCAGGGTCGAGTGACATTGACGTTGCGGTGGATCCGGACAACCCATTGGTCTTGGACATCAGTGCGTCAGCTGCGGGGACTTATCCGTTTGTCTTCAACATTGTGAATGATTTTGGATGTACGGCCGATACGACCGTTGTTTTGGAAGTGCTCGATCCGCCTGTGATTTCAGCGGGGCCCGATTTGACGATTTGTGGGGATGGCAATCTTCAGGCATTTGTTCCTGGTCTTCCTGCGCCAGTATGCAGCGAAGATGCAGGTGCCTACACCCATTGTTATGAGAGCAACACGACTTCAAGTTTCACCTATTGCCCAGACGCGGGTTCAGAAGGTTCGACTTTCATGACCATTGAGTTTTTGGCGGGGAGTGTGGAAAATGTTTTCGACGAGTTCTATGTTTACGATGGCCCAGACAATGCAAGCCCGCTGCTCGTGACGGCGCCATTTTACGGAGACAATGGGGACTTGACTGGTTTGTCGTGGACGGCGAGCGGACCGACAGGGTGTTTGACGATGGAGGTGGTGCCTGACTTCACCGTCGACTGCCAGAGCAGTGACTTCATCGAAGAGTGGGAATACATCGTGGGATGCACGAACACGGGGGATGTGAACTGGGCATGGACGCCCGAAGAATTCCTGCAAAGTTCGACCGGTCCATCACCGGCTTTGGGTGACATCGGCTTCGATCCTGTTACGTTTGAGGTGTTCGGCGAATGGTCTTTCTTGCCAGGTTGCGGATCGACTGACCAAGTCACAGTTGGAGCCGGCTTCAACATTGACGTCACCTCAGCAAATCCGACTTGTTTTCAAAACGATGGTTCGATTGATGTGGTGCTCAACATTTACAACTCCGATGGGCCATGGAACGTCACCTTGTGGGATGCCGACAGTGGCAATCAAATCACAACAGCCTTCACAGCAAGCGGTCTGAATCCGGTTGGTTTTTCGGGTTTGACTGCAGGGAATTACGAAGTTGTGGTCGCAGACCCGACATGTGAGATCATTGAAACGTTGAGCCTGGTCGCGCCCGCGGTTCCAGATTTGGTGGTTTCGCAAGACACCACAATCTGCCTGAATGGGGAAGCCTTGCTTTCGGCGGAATTGGTTCCTGCACAAACCGACGAGGTGTATGCCTGGTCGACGAACGAATTGGGCAATCAAATCTCAGTCGGCCCCAATGGGGATGCGTACTACACGGTTCAAGCCACGTACGATATTGGGTGTCAGAGCGAGTCGGAGATCATATGGGTCACGTTGCACGATCCCCTCGCTGTGACCCTGGAGCCTGGAGGTGCAGTTTGTCCTGGGGATTCCATTTGGGTAGGAGTGAATGCAGTATCTGGTGGCGTTGCGCCGTACAATTACACTTGGACGGGTGTTCCTGGGGCGAGTGGCGATGGCTTTTGGGCTTCTCCTGACGTGACATCGTTCGCCTGTGTACAAGTCACCGATGCTTGCGAGTCCCCGGCAGTGGATCAATGCGTGGAATTGCTGGTTCCTGATGCCGTCAACGCGGATTTTGCAGCGGATACTTTGGGCGGATGTTTTCCCTTGGTGGTCAATTTTTCTTCCAATGCTGCGCCGGGCAATGATCCAGTGGCAAGCTTTTACTGGACGTTTGGTGATGGCAGCGTTTTGACCACGGGGGTTTCTCCTGATGCCGCGCACAGTTACATTGAAACGGGTGTTTGGACTGTCACATCAACTTTGACAACAGAGGCGGGCTGTGTTTACACGCACACGGCTGAAGACTTGGTGACCACCTTTCAACAGCCCATCGCTTCTTTCCTCGGCGAGCCTTTGATCACGGCATTGCCGCTGACCCGAGTGGAGTTCTACAACTACAGTTCGTTTGCTAATTCTTTTTTGTGGGAATTCGATGATTTGGCGACCAGTGAGGCGTACGAGACGGAATTCACTTTCCCCGACAATCAACCTGGGATTTATGAGGTCACCTTGCACGCCATGAATGATTGGGGTTGCCACAGCGAGGTGACTCGGAACGTGTTGGTCAATGAAAGCTTCACCCTGTTCATTCCGACCGGTTTTACGCCTGATCAGGATGGCTTGAATGATGGCTGGGCCATTTCAGGGATTGATGTGGATGAGTCGGATTTTCATGTGCAAGTTTTTGACAGGTGGGGACGCGTTGTGTTTGAATCGCGAAACATCCATGAGGTGTGGCAAGGTGACAACCAAGCCGGCGATTACTACGTGGCTGATGGGACTTATTCGTACGTGATCATCACAAGGTCGCTTGCCACAGGCGATCGAAAGGAGTTGTTTGGAACAGTTACATTGACAAGATGAGGGCCATGTTGAAATCAATCGTTCAAGTTTTTGCCGTTTTGACCGGGTTTCTGTTGATGCCGGAGTTGGGGCTTGGGCAAATCATGATGTCCAATGGCAGTGTGATCGCTTGTGATGACATCTTCTACGATGACGGAGATCAGTCCAATGGAGATGGCGGGCCTTACACTGACTCTGATTACGTTTTCACCATTTGTCCAGAAGTAGATGGCGATGCGGTATCCGTGTATTTCTTGGGGTTTGATTTGCAGACAAATGCGAATCCAAACAACAACGATGTTTTGTATGTTTTTGATGGGCCTGACAACAGCGCCCCATTGGTAGGGGCTGGATCAGGGAACCTTTTCGTGGACATGACCATCACGGCCTCCATCAACAATCCGACGGGCTGTTTGACTTTTCAATTGGTCGTCAACAATGGTGCAACAGGCGGCGACATTGGTTGGGCTGCGGAAGTGGCCTGTGTCACGCCTTGTACCTATCCGACGTCGTCTTACGATTTGGTTTCACCTGATCCTTTTGAACCCGGACAGCCGAGCGTGGGCGTTTGCCCTGATCAAGCCCTGACTTTTGACGGGAGCTTGTCTGTGCCGGATGGTGCACCATTGGCCAATTACATTTGGAATTGGGGAGACGGAGAGGTGGAGACAACTTCGTCGCCTGTCGCTGAGCACGCGTATGCTGAGCCTGGTGAGTACTTGGTATCTCTCGTTGTAGAGGATGACAATGGGTGTTCCAGCATCAACCTCGAGCCCTATCAAGTCCTGGTGTCGACTTTGCCGATCTTCAACGCACAATACACAACCCCGCTGTGCGTCGGTTCTCCGGGTTACCTGGACGGGAGTCCTGTTCAAAGCATCACTTGGACTGCTCTGCCGCCGTTGGCGGTTTCAGAGTCGGAGCCACTGCCAGATGCCACGGGTGTGCCCTTTACATCTGAACTTGTCATCGATTTCTTCGATCCGGGTCAAGTCTTGGAAAACTGTGATGACCTCATGTCGTTCTCAGCGGTCCTTGAACATTCGTTTATCGGTGACTTGACCATGTGGGTGACATGCCCGGATGGAACGGAAGTCCTGGTGATGGAAAATGGCGCAAGTGGGGGACCAGACCCCACTGGTTGCAACAATCCGGATTTGGGAGGGAATGATTTGGGGGAGCCTGTATTTGGCGATGGTGGCGGTTCGCCAACACCTGGCGTGGGTTATGAATATACTTGGAGTACAGCTGGAGTCTATGTTTTGGACGACGCGGACAATCCAGATGTCGCAGGCGGTGGTACTGTGCCTGCGGGCTTGTATGCCACCTGCGGTGACATTTGCGATTTTGAGGGGTGTCCTCTCAATGGAATCTGGGAATTCAACGTTTTGGATCAGTGGGCGGCGGACAATGGCTTCTTGTTTGAGTGGGGAATTGATTTCAATCCAGCGATTGTTCCAGGTGTAACGACATTCACACCGACCATTGGGGCGGATGCGGACAGCAGCTATTGGGACTTGGACGAATCAACGTATGGTGTTTCAACCATCGACGGCGAAGCCGATTATGTTGAGTTGTTGTTTGATGCTCCAGGAGATTACAGTTTCGATTATTGGGTGACGAACAACTTTGGTTGCGCTTGGGACACAACGGTGAACATCGAGGTGATTCCTGGGTTGGGCAATTCAATCACAGCGGGGCCAGACCAAATTTTTTGTCAAACGCCTGTTCAGCTTGCGGGGAGTTTTGACGGTGTCATCCCTTCCTCATGCGGCGGGTCACAAGGTTCTTTTTCGCATTGCTACGGAAACAACGCCTACGATGTGTTTTCCTATTGCCCTGACAATCCAGGCGATGGCACGATGATGACGATTGATTTCACTGCAGGAGCAGTTGAAACTTTTTTTGACGAAGTGACAATTTATGATGGCCCAGATGAGGCCTCACCGGTGTTGGCTGTTTTGGAAGGCGATTTGACTGGAAATTCATTTGTGGCGACAAATCCAGATGGGTGTTTGACGATTGTCTTCACTTCAGACGGAAGCGTGAGTTGTGGCAGTGGCAGTTTTGAGGAGTCTCAGTGGTGTGTGACCTGCGGAGGCCAAAGCACTTGTGGCTACAATTGGACCTGGTCTCCCAGCGAATATTTGGATGACCCCACAATTCCCAATCCGACGGTTCTGGATTTTGATGGTGTCGCTACCGAATACACCCTGCTGGTCGAACCGATGGATATGCCCAATTGCGGCACAGAGGCAACAGTGATGGTTCTGCCAGGATTCCAATTCGACTATGCGGTGGAGCAACCCTCATGCTTGATCACAGACGGGGAAGTGCTTGTGAATGTGATGAGCCCTGCTGCGGACGGCCCCTGGAATGTGACGCTTACAGGAGGGGGGAGTTTGGTCGAGCAGGTTACCTCCAACGGGGGAGCAACACTTTTTGATGGGTTGAGCCCAGGGGACTATGTCCTAGAGGTGAGTGACGATTCAGGGTGTCTTTATGAATTTGACATTGTTCTCGAAGATCCGCCGGTTTTGACCCTTGAAGTGTCGAATGATACCACCATGTGCATCGACGGAACAGCCATGTTGCAAGTGTGGTCCGACATGGATTTGAACAACGAATGGACTTACACATGGGACAACGGTTTGGGGACAGGCACGACCCAATTTGTCAGCCCGACATTGGACGCATCCTACACAGTATCTGCTGTAGATGAAGACAATTGTCCGACAGAAGCAGAGACTGTCAATGTCTATGTGAATGATTCGCTTTCTATTGCCCAAATCGATGGGGAAGGGCTGATTTGCACAGGCGCAATTGCTGAACTCGAGGCAGTAGGGGCAGCTGGCGGCTCGGGCTTGGGCTATGCATTTGATTGGACTTGGCAGAACATCCCTGTCGGTGGAGATGACGCTGAATTGTCGCACAATCCGTCTTCAACTGGAACATATTGTGTGACGCTGAGTGACAATTGCGAAACCCCATCAGTCACTTCGTGCTTTGAGGTCGTCATTGAAACCCCGATGCCTCCCGCTTTCAGTGTGGACACGTCGCGCGCATGTGTGCCCGGCGTGATTCAATTCACCTTGGAGAATGAACCGGCAGATTTGACCAGTCAATTGTGGTTCTTCGGAGATGGGGAAGGGTCTGCCGATCAGGATCCTGCGCATGCTTACATGTCGCCAGGCAATTATGACGTCACCTTGGAAATCACATCGAATTTGGGGTGCACGTACACCGCAAACTTTCCGAATGCGATTCAAATTTTTGTGCCACCTTCTGTCGGCTTCACGGCTTCCCCACAACCCGCCACAGCTCCGGACACCGAAATTGAGTTCGAGAGTGTGAACTCATCCAATGTTGTGGGTTGGTTTTGGCAGTTTGACACGGTGGCGGATTTGGGGATTTCTTCGCAAGCCGACCCGACTTTCACCTTCCCGATTGACAGGGGGGGGCTGTATCCTGTGACATTGGTGGTTACGGATGAAAATGGATGTTCAAATCAAGTGACCCGCTATGTGGAGATCTTCGATCTCTACAACTTGTTCATCCCCACGAGCTTCACACCGAACAACGACGGTGTCAACGATGCTTTCAAAATCGAAGGAACGGACATCGATCCCAACAGATTCTCCCTGCAGATTTTCAATCGTTGGGGCGACCAAGTTTTTGAGACCAGTGACCCCGCGGAAGTTTGGCATGGGCCTGCGAATGCAGACTCAGATCACTTTGTTCAAGACAACGTTTATATGTACCGCGTCGTGGTTTACAGCCTGTCGCTCTCCGGCAACAGGCGAGAAATCACTGGTTACGTTACCGTTCTCCGGTAACGCCAAGCAGTTCATCGATTGTTCCTGTTGCCACACTGTGGTAATTGGCCCTGGCTTCTTCGTAGATGGTCAGGGCCAATTCCTTTTTGCCCGTTTCGATCATCGCCCTGTAGAGCGGGGTCAGAAATTTCCGACGACCGATTTGGACCAAGAACGTGCGAAGGCGGGGAAAACTCTCGATGTCATTGCTGCGAATGGCCTGCTCGAGCCAAGCGAACAGCACCTCGTTGTTGCCAGTTCCGGAGATGGCCCACTTTGTGTCCAACTCCCGCATGCGGTCTGAAGTGGTGTTGTCTGGCAAATTCGACAGGAATCGGTATTTCTCCTGATAGACCCATTCTGGCCAAGGCAAATCTGATGTGGCCAATTCACCAGCGGTCCAAGCCTGAAGGACCCGGTCGACCGCTTCGATTCTTTCGCTTCGGACGGATGGGCAGTTGTCTGGCAATCCGGGACCGTAGATCCAGGCTTCGAGTTGGGTTTGGTCCAAAAGGGCCTGATTCACGTTGCCATCCGCATCAGCAAACAAATTTTGCTTCAGATAAGTGACGAAGCGCTCCGTGTCCATCACCTTGAACGCGTGGGCCTCGAAATAGGTGCGCAGGAAAGCATCAAAGGCAGCTCGCCCCACCGTTTCTTCCAAAAGGCGCAAGAAAAAGTAGCCTTTGTCGTAGGCGATGGCCGTCATGCCATCATCAGGATTGCGGTTTTGCAGGTGGAGTTTGAGGTGGGTGTCGTCCGGGTTCAGATCCATGATGGCGTCCACTTCATCCACAAGACCTTGGTAGCTCAAAGTGGCCAGCATTTCGCTGATTTCTCTTCCGTAGACGGCCTCCATGATGCGTTGCTCGAAATACACAGTGAACCCCTCGTTGAGCCAGAAGTCATCCCACGTGGCATTCGTGACGAGATTGCCGGACCAACTGTGGGCCAGTTCGTGGGCCACCAAGGCCACCAGGCTCTTGTCCCCCGCGATGATGGTGGGCGTGGCGAACGTGAGGCGGGGATTTTCCATCCCGCCGAATGGAAAGGCGGCAGGCAGGACCAACAAATCGTAGCGTTCCCATGCATACGGACCATACAGGGATTCTGCTGCCACCAAAAGGTCTTCCATCTCGGAGAACTCGGCTGCGGCTGCCTCAATCAGTTCGGGAACAGCATAGACGCCGGTGTGAGCGCCCACCGATCGGAATTCCACATCGCCGACAGCCAAGGCCAGCAAGTACGAAGGAATGGGTTGGCTCATTTTGAACGAATACAGCCCGTCGGGGTCCTTGGCCGTCGGGTTTGTGGCGCTCATCATCGCCAAGAGGCCTTCAGGAACTTGGACATCTGCGTCGTAAGTAAAGCGAATGCCAGGACTGTCTTGACAGGGAATCCAGGTGCGCGCCAGGATGGCCTGGCTTTGCGTGAACAGAAAGGGCGACGCTCCCTCCACCCAAAGCAGCGCGCCCGCGTCGGGTGCCGTGGAATAGGCGATGGACACAGATTCGGATTCAGGTGCAATGGGGATGCTCAACGAAGACCCGATGTGGGGCAAGGCAGGCCCCATTTCAAATGGAACAGCAACGCCATCGACCTCAACGCTCAAAATGGTCAAACCATCGGTGTCGAACAAAATCCGCTTCGCGTCCACCGCGGGCGCGATGTCGTAACGTGCGATGCCTTCGATGACTTTCGTGTCAAAATCGACTTGGGCTGTCCAATCCAAGTGCACAACCCGAGCTTCCTCCGGTTTGCTGTAGGAATGGAAATCTGTCGCCCGTTTCATGGCGGCAATTTGTTGTCCCTTGGAGCTGGTTGGAGAAGAGGGAGCGTCTGGTTCATTGGTTGAGGTCCCACATCCAATGAGGATGGCGAACAGGGACACGCACAAGAGTGAGTGCAGCGGAAAGGCTTTCATGAATCGTGAAGTTCAGGATGAAGTTGACCAGCAGATCGCAGAATCCGGGTGGTCAGCGCAATGAGCATCGCACCGATGCCACTTTTCAGCAAGAGACCAGGCAAGAAGGCTGCGACAAGTTCAGGCAATGAAAGGGCAGGGGGGCTGATGCGCATGGACCAAATGAGTCCAAGTGTCAGCACAATCGCTTGCCCCGAAACCATGAGCAGGCCACCGAACAATGCGTGGTACTTGCGAATGCGCTCGGCCAATGCACCGACAGCCGTTGCGGCGATGGGGAAGGCGAGAAGAAAGCCTCCAGTTGTCCCAGCAAATCGGGTCCAACCGCTTGTCCCGCCAGCGAACACAGGGGCCCCAATGCCCCCGAGAAGGAGGTACGCGCAAACCAATAAGACTCCCCGGCGCCACCCCACCAGGATGGGCATCAGCACCACCACCAGGGATTGCAAGGTCATCGGTATGCCGTCCGCCGTGTCCAATCGCGCTGGGCCTGCCAAACACATCAGCAGCAGCAGGGCACAGAGCAGCACCATTCTCTTGGGAAGCGAAACTGCTTGGATCTGGGCGTCAAACATCAGTCCCTTTCAAAGGATTGGATGCAATTGGCGCACAAAGTCGCGGAATTGTTTTGCCTGTCCACATCTGCCAGGTAGCGCATGGGGTCAATTTCAACGCGGGCCACGCTTCGGCCTGACGCTGGCAAACGCAATACATATGAGGGCTGAACCCAAGCCCAATCTTCGGCAAGTTGCTCATTCGGTGCCAAGGGGCGGTGCCCTCGCATCATCACCAAGGGGATGTGATACTGTGCAGAGTCCCCATCGGCAAATTCCACCAGCACGTCGATCGGCATGGGCATGCCCCCAATTCTCTCCAATTCTACAGCAATGGTGTCTCCATCGTTGAGGACACTTGCAACACTGTAGTCGATGGTGTGCGTGGTGTTGACGAAATACTGGAAGTACCAATCCAATTCGAGGTCAGAAGTGGTTTCCATGACACGTTTGAAATCGTTGACACCCGGGTGCTTGAAGGCCCACTGCTTGAAGTAATTTTTCAGTCCTTCGTCTCGCAATTCTGGCCCCATGACCCCCCCGAGTTGGGCCAACAGAACCTCACCCTTGGAATAGGCGCCGATGCCATAAGCCCGGTTCGTGGTGTAGTGGTCAGCATGTGTGATGAGGGGCTCCTCATTTCCGCTGAGTGCTTGATTGATGTAACCGCCATAGCTGTAACGGTGGGGGCCGCCCATGCCATCGGCGAACAAGAAATCCATGCAGCGAGACGTTGCATAAGATGTGAATCCCTCGTCGAGAAACTCATAAAGGCTTTCGTTCGTGGCCAGAAGGGCTTGAAACCAGGAATGCGCCATTTCATGGACCGTAACGCCCACGAGGCTGCGCAAGCTCCGGTTGCCTGTAATCAAGGTGGCCATCGGGTACTCCATGCCCCCATCGCCGCCTTGGAGAACGCTGTATTGAGGATATGGGTAAGGCCCAACCAAATCTTCGAGGAACAGGAGGGCTTTTGCTGTATAAGCCGGCAATTCTTGCCATGCGGCGTCGTACGTGGTGTCTGCTTGGTGACAAAAGTTCAGAACCGTTTTGCCTACAAGGGTATCCGTGTGCACATAGTCGGGATCCGCTGCCCAGGCAAAGTCAATCACGTTCTCGGCATTGAACCGCCAAACCTTCGTGCCGTTGACCTCTTCAGGAACGTCTTCCAAGGTGCCTGTCCCGCCCACAACAAAGGAGGATGGCAATTGAAGACTGACCTCGTAGTCTGCCCAGATGCCATGGAATTCACGACCGACATAAGGGTCTGTATGCCAACCATCGTGGTCGTACTCACACAGCTTGGGGTACCATTGGGTCATGGAGTATTCAATGCCCTCGCTGTTTCGCCAACCCGAGCGCCGGATTTGACGGGGCACCTGGGCCTTCCATTTCATGGTGAATGTGGCTTTTTTGCCACTTTTCACACTGGCTGGCAATGCGACGTCGAGGATGGTTCCGTCATGTTGAAACGTTGCTGGTTTGCCGTTCACCTGCAGTTCTTCCACTTGAATCCAGCCCCACTCAGCGGTGGGGAGACCAGCGATTCTGTCGCCCACGCGAGGGTCTGGGTCGGCGATCGTCCGAGAGCGCACATCCATCATGCTCCCGGGCTGGAAGGCATTGAAGAACAGATGAAAGAAGGCGCGATCGAGTTCGTCCGGGGAGTTGTTCTGCCAAACCAATTTCATCTCCCCGTCGTATTGGTGCGATGCTGTGTCCAGGGAGATGCTCATCTCGTAATCAGCACCCATTTGCCAACCAGGGTACTGCGCAGCGCCAGGTGTGGCGTTCAACAAGAGAAAAGTCAAGGCAATGAGGCCGAAAGGGAGAAAACGTTGCATGGGCGCGAAAATACATCTTGTCACCCCAAACTCGGGCGCACCTTCGGCGTGGCCGTCAGGTCCCCTTCATCCCGTCGCGCAAAAACTGGCGCAGCGGTTCAGCAACCCGGGCATGCCGCCGAACTTGTTCCAGCAGGTCTCCTCGCAGCAAGACGCTCGCTGGCAAGCGGCCCATGTAGTAAAATTGTTTGAGGAAAATGTCCTGATTCTGCTCGGCGAAGGGTTGCAGCGCCTTGTCAATCCGCTTGTTGCGTTCCCCTTGAATTTGGCCAAATCGGCTGGTGAACTCTTCATCCTCAACCAATCCCTTCCAACGGTTTTGTTCTTTCCCAATTTTCTCCCGCAAGAAGAACAGGTCCTCCTTTTCCACCCAATAGGCCCCTCCACCGATGGTCAATCCGCGATGGGACGCTTCCAAGTACAATCCCGGAGCCGACCCCTTCTTGCCGCCAGGGCTGATGCCAGCACTGACTTGCGTTTTGTAAGGAGATTTGTCCTTTGCGAACCGAATGTCACGATTGATGCGGAAAATGACATCTTTTGGCAGCAAACCATCTGCAAATGCGGGGTCCCAGTCCGCCATCATTTCGATGCATGCGGCCACAAAAGATTTCCAAGGTTCGCGGACTTGCGATTCGTAAATGTGGCGGTTGGCATCGAACCAGTCCCGGTTGTTGTTCGTCTCGAGCTCAGAAAAAAAGCTGAGAAAGCTTGGGTCAAACCATTTCATGCAACAAACCTAACGCCCAATTTCATTCTCCATTCGCTGGTTTTGCAACTGCCCCCGTTTCTTTCACAACTGCGCACGCATCATCCGGATTCACCCGATAAATCATGACGCGTTCAACCGTGTTGAGCGGATTCAACCAGTGCATCAGGCGGTCGAGTCGACCGGGCGGAATTTGGCCTACATACGTCAACCCAGGCCACGCATTTTTGTAACGCAAGACCACTTCGCCGAGGTGCGCATCGCCGTAAAAGAGCAGATAATTGGGGAAAGGCCTTTTTTCGCGCAGTTTGCAGACCAAATCCAGCCGATCGGCAGCATCTTGGTCTCCCTTCGACACATAGTACTTTGCCCATGAGCCACTGTAGAAGGCAGGCGGTTGCGGCGAACTGTCCACATGAATGGCCATGAAATTCTCCAAGTCTCCAGCAGACCAAAGCGCGTGCATGGCATTCATGCGGGAGGACTTCACCGTTCCGAAGGTCAATCCGACCAATGCCACTGCGTTCAAGAACAACGCAAGCCCCACCAAGGCTCGGTGCAATTTTGGGTTTCCTTGCCAGAAACGGGAATTCTCGCGAAAGGCTTGCCAGCCAGCCACACCCATTGCGACAATCAACGGCAAGACAGGCAGAATGAACCGCTCTTGTTTGTTCGGGTAGAGTTCATGGAAAACAAAAAAGGCCAGAACAGCCCAAGCGAGCGAAGGCCAGCGTCGTGTTTGTTTCGCAAATCCCCACATCCAAGCCAGCGAAAGCGGCGGCACCAAGATGCCCATGATGGTCAGCAGGTATTGGCCAGGAGGCCCTTGCGGGTAATTCATGGCGTGCGTGGTGTTGTATCCGAAGTATGCGAACAACTGAACGAAGGGACGGCCCCAGATGAAGAGATCTTGGATTTGGCCCAAACCAAAAACGACCAAACTCCCTGCACCGACCACTCCCACTTCCAACCAACCTTCCCGACGCATTTTTGTCGCCAACAAATGGCCTCCTGCCCAACCGACTGCAACGAGGCCGCATTGAAAGCGGAGGGCTGTGGCCAGCCCAAACCCCAAGGCCATCATCGCCCATCGCAGGCGTCCAACTGGCGCCCAGAGCATCCGGTCGAAAGCGAACAACAATGGGGGAATGCAAGCCATTTCTACCAATTGATGAACGGAGAGGACGGGCATGATGGCCAATCCGGCCATGGCCCAACCGGTGACCCAGGCCGCTTTGAGTCCCCCGATTTTCTTTGCAATTCGGTAAGTGAAAAGGACGACGAGCAGGCTGTAAAAGGCGTGCAAGAACCGCAAGATCAGAACGATGCCCTTCGGGTCCGACACCCCAAGGCGTTTGATCAGCCAAATGGCCACATATTGTGTCCCGACGTAGGCAAAGTTTGCTGGATGCGGTTGAACGGGGGAGAGCCCAGCCGCTTCTTGTGACCAGGGGAACCAATTGTTGTAGTCTTCACCGTCGGCCCAACTCGCTGCTGCTTCGACCACCAAGAAGTGGTCGTCGTGCATCAAATATCCCTCAGAAAACCATGCCGCACAGAACCGCAGGACAATTGCTGCGACAAGAATGGGCATCAATGGACGAGACCACGATGTCGCTTGCCAAATCATGACATCCCCACGCCCCATGTGGACAGCTTGTCCGTGCCTTTTGCTGTGTTCAAGGTGCTGCGAAGCTTCATCATTTGGAGGCAAGCCGCGGCTGCTTCGACGCCCTTGTTCCCGTGGACGCCGCCTGATCTTGCCCGGGATTGCTCGATGTTGTCGTCTGTCAAGACGCAAAAAATCGCAGGCTTTTTTGTGGTCAGGCTGACTTGCTGGATGCCTTGGGCCGTGGCACTGCTCACAAAGTCAAAGTGAGCCGTTTCACCACGAATGACCGCGGCGATGCAAATCACCCCATCGCATTGCCCTTCTTCCAGCAGCCATTGTGCAGCGAGGGGCGTTTCGAAGGCCCCCGGCACAGATCGAACGAGCAATCGAGCTTCTGGTATGCCAGCGGCAAGCAGCACCTCGATGGCCCCATCCCGCAGGGCATGGGTGATTTCCGCATTCCAATCAGAAACCACAATGCCCACTTGAAAGTGGGCACTGTCGTCGAGCAGATTCGCATCGAATGCGCTCAGGTCATTTCCAGAGGTCGCCATTCTGAATCAGCTGTTCGCCAAGCTCGCAGCCATCCCGCGCGCGGAGTTAAATTGCTGAGACTCTGGATAGTCGTTGACAATCCGGTCAAAGTCGCGCCGAGCACCTGAACGGTCGCCGGTTTCCAGCTTCACAACACCGGATTTGTACAAGAACATCGGTGCCAACACATCTTCAGCCAACCCCGATGCGCCGATGGAAGCTGCCTTTTCGAAGTGCCCAATGGCCTCATTGTAACTGCCCATTTCGACCAAGCAATCGCCGATGTTCCCCTCCACCAAAGCGCCAATCACGTCGTCGCTCACATCTGCACTTTTGAACGCCTCGATGGCTTCCTCGAATCGCCCTTCATCCCGGTACACCAAGCCCAGCTCGTAAGACGCGCGGGCCGCCGCACTGGTGCCGCTGTGGTTGTTCAAAACCTCCTCCAATCCAGGGTCATAACCATCGCCGCGGGCGGCAAGGTCCAACGAATCCATTTCAAAGTAGTTTTCCGCTCGCCAGACATCCTGTTCAGCGGCGGTTTCTGCCGGTCCCACCACAAAACTCTGGTACCCAAGCACAGCCAAAATCAGGACAGCCAATCCCCCCAATCCGTAGGTCAGCGTTTGTCGGTTCTCGTTGACAAACTGTTCCATTTTTGTGTATTCCTCGCCGAGGTCGACGAAAATCGGCTCGTCGTTCTGATTCTTCTTTGCCATCGAAAAAGTGTTCTTCTGTTTCAGGTGGGCGCAAAAATAAGGAAATTCGCATCATGCGCTTGCAACAACTTCATTTGCTTCATTTTCGGAATCATGCGTCGCTTGATTTGGCCTTTGGAAACCAAATCAATTGCCTGCTGGGCCCCAACGGCAGTGGGAAAACGAATGTGTTGGATGCCATTTTTTACCTCTGCCAAACCAAGTCCTATCTCCACCCAAATGACAGTTTGATCATCGCGCATGGGGAAGAGGAGATGCACCTGAGTGCCCAATTTCATCGTCATGAACAACGCGACCATGTCAGCTGTGGCGTGCGCAAAGGCGTGAAGAAAGTGTTCAAGCTCAATGAGAAGGTTTACGACCGGATGGCGGATCACATCGGCCGCTTCCCAGCGGTGATGATTGCGCCCGACGATGCGGCACTGATTCACGAAGGTTCTGAAATGCGCAGAAAGTGGATCGATTCGGTGATCTCCATGTTCGACAGGCGATACCTCGATGACCTCATGGACTACAACCGGTGCCTGTCCCAGCGAAATGCACTGCTGCGGTACTTTGCCGAGAATCGCACATGGGACGAAGCCATGCTCGAGCCGTGGGACGACAGGATGGCGGGTTTGGCGGCAGAAATCCGGAAAAAACGCTCCGCATTCGTTGCGGATTTTCGACCTCGGTTTCAGGCGATTCATGCGGATTTGGCCCAAGGTGCGGAAGAGGTGAGCCTGTCCGATGTCTCGCAATTGACGGCGGATGAAAGGGACATTCGCGGGTCTTTTGTGGAGGCTCGCGCTGAGGATCGCAGGTTGCGGCGCTCCACGAAGGGCATTCACAAGGACGATGTTGCTTTTTTGTTGTCCGGGCGGCTGTTGCGCAGATTTGGTTCCCAAGGCCAACAGAAAACGTTTTTGTTGGCGCTGCGGTTGGCCCAGTTGGAATATTTGGAATCGGCCACGGGGGTGAAGCCCATTTTGTTGCTGGATGACATTTTTGACAAAATCGACGAGCATCGTGCACGCGCGTTGATGGAGCGGCTCAGTGGCGGCGCTTTTGGGCAGGTTTTCCTCACGGATACAAGCTTGACCCGGATGCCGGAATGGCTCGAGGCCACGGGGGCTGATGTCCAAGTCTACGCGTGCGTTGCTGGCGAGGTCACCGCTGTGTCGGGTGGTGCATCTGACTGAATCTGCCATAGATTTGGCACCATGATTCGCCGAGACAGGAACAGCCGATCCGGCACAAACAGGAACGAGGATGCCACGCCGCTGAAGACCGCCTTGGGCGCTTTTGTTCGCCTGCACAACATGCAATCGAAATTTGATGAAGTGGAGGTGGTGAATGCCTGGCAAGCCTGCTTCGGCGAACTGATTCACAGCAAAACGCGGCGGATTGCGTTGCGCGTCAATGGCGCCTTGTGGGTGGAACTCGAGAGTGGCCCCTTGAAAGAAGAGTTTGTCATGTCGCAATCGGAGGTAATCAGGCGCTTGAATGAGCATTTGGGGCGCGAAGTGGTGCGATCGATGGTGATTCATTGATGCCAAACCAGCTTCCTTTGTAAATTGCATCTTCCTGTAATGAAAATCCACGCAGCACCCACCGCGTTTGTGATTCTGGGCCTTGCGGCTTTGTTGTTGGCCGCTGGCCATCGCCCGCAGCACCTTCATGTGAACACGCGCCCTGAACTGACGGCAGCTCACCGCATGAGCTACGGGAATTTGCCGGATACGTCCAACAGCCTCTTCACGGGGTCAGGAAAATGTTCCGGTTGTCATGCAAAGGATCCGAACAATTTTGCCAGCATTGCTGGGCAGACCTTTCCGCCTTCACCCATGCCGGACGGTTGGGATGTCAATGTCACAGATGACTGGCGGAGCACGTTGATGGCCAACAGCGCCAAAGATCCGTTTTGGCGAGCCAAGGTGGCACATGAAGTCACCACAAACCCAGGACATCAGCTCGAACTGGAAGACAAGTGCACCTCCTGTCACGCCCCCCTCGGGCATTTTGCCGCACACCACGATGGCCAAGAATTTTACACCATGGCGGAAATGGTGTTGGACAGCTTGGCCTTGGATGGGGTCTCCTGCAATGCTTGCCACCAACAGGACCCGGAGTTGACAGGCACGACGTTCAGTGGCGAGCTTCATTTTTCAGAAGACACGTTGTACGGGCCCTACGGAGGTTCCGAGGATGATCCGCCATTGTACGCGCTGCCGATGAACACCTACGTGGGATACGAACCCGTGTATGCAGATTACATCACGAAAAGTGAGGCTTGCGCAGGTTGCCATTCCTTGGTGACGCAGACGGCCGATCTCGAGGGCAATCCCACAGGTGAGGACTACATCGAACAGGCGACCTACCATGAATGGCTCAACAGCCGGTATGCGCCTCCGACTTGGGAGGGCTCGCCCAATGCTTTGCGTCAGGAGTGCCAAGGCTGTCACATGCCATCGATCAATGATCCTGTCATCATTTCCAGCGGTTATGTGTTCCTGGAGCCGCGCAGTCCCTACGGTTTGCACTATCTGGTGGGGGCAAACGCAGCGATGTTGCGGTTGATGCGGGACAACATCGACAACTTGGGCCTTTCTGCGACGGCTGCGCAATTCGATTCCACCATTTCCAGAACGTTGGACTTGTTGCAGCAACATTCGTTGGACATGCAGGTGGACGCAGAATACGACCCAGCGGCAGCGCTTGTGACTGCCGATATCGCCTTGACAAACCTCACGGGCCACAAGTTTCCGTCCGGCTATCCAGCGCGTCGGTTTTGGTTGGAAGTGGTGCTCAAGCATCCAGAAACTGGGGTTCGCGTGTGGCAAAGTGGGGCACTGACGCCGGATGGTTTGTCCATCGAGGGGGCGGATGAAGCCGGGCTGACCAGTTTCGAAGCCCACCACACCGTGATTGACAGCGAAGAGCAGGTGCAGATTTACGAATTGGTCATCGCCGACGTCACAGGGGCCCCCACGAACTTGCTGGAACGTGCGGCTTACACGCTGAAAGACAACCGCCTGCCACCGCTTGGGTTCACCACAAACCACCCCGTGTATGACACCACGGCCGTGGTGGGTGCAGAAGTGGAGGCAGATATGCTGTTTGGAGACTTCAACAGGACAGAGGATGGAGCGGAGGGATCAGGTGCTGACCGGATCCGTTATGAAATGGCCCTGCCCGCGGATTGGCCGGAGGGACTCACGCCGGAGGTTGAAGTCAAGGTTTGGTACCAAGCCATGCCGCCGCGCTGGGTCGCATCGATGTTCGAAACCGAGGCTCCGGCCATTGCCGATTTCGAGGGATTGTATTGGGATTACGCAGCCCCTGATTTGGTGACAGCCCAAGTGACCACCCCGATCAACTTGGCCGGTGGCACTGAACTGGATGGAGATGCATCATCCTTCGTGGTTTTCCCGAACCCGGTCGCAAGCGGTGAAGCGTTGACGTTGAAAGGTTGGTCATCGGAAGAGCCTGTGGCATGCACTTGGTTTGACGCGCAAGGAAAGGTCTTGAAGCGCCAACTTGTCGCTGGCCACCAGCCGACCTTGACGGTCCCGTCGGACTGGCCCCCGGGCCTTTACCACCTGCAGTTGGGCCGGGGACCTGCCCTCCGCCTCATTGTTCGTTGAGGACAGCGGAGACCGCACTTACAAGCATTGGTTGGCCAAATTTGCCAGGGCGGATCGTTCGCCTTTTTCGAGCGAAACATGGGCATAAAGGTCCTGGCCTTTGAGCTTTTCCATCACATAAGCCAATCCATTCGATTGTTCGTCCAAATAAGGGGTGTCGATTTGTCGCACGTCGCCAGTCAAGATGATTTTGCAATTGTCTCCAGCCCGAGTGATGATGGTCTTCACCTCATGCGGCGTCAGATTTTGGGCCTCGTCGATGATGAAAATGGCATTGGAAATGGATCGACCTCGAATGTATGCCAGTGGACAAATCGTGATTTTTTTGTCCTGTTTCATCTCCTCGAGCGCCTTGGCTTTGCGTTCATTTTCGCCAAACTGGGATTGGATGAACCGAAGGTTGTCCCACAGCGGTTGCATGTAGGGATTGATCTTTTCTTCTGCATCGCCCGGGAGGTAGCCCAAATCTCGATTGGACAGGGCCACGACGGGGCGTGCCAGGATGATTTGGTCAAACCTGTTCTTTTGTTCCAGCGCACCAGCCAGCGCCAACAGCGTCTTGCCCGTTCCTGCTACTCCTGAAATCGTCACCAATTTCACCTCCGGATTCATGACAGCATGGAGGGCAAATGCCTGTTCGGCATTTCGAGCTTTGATGCCATAGGCATATTCTTTGTCCACCCTCTCAATGGTGCGGCTTCCCGTGTTGTGAAAGGCCAAAACACTCGATGTTCCGCTCTTGAGCACGTAATAATGGTTGTTGCGTCGGTGCGGGTCGAGTGCAGTAATTTTGCGGCTTGTCCCATTGACATACAATTTTCGAATGATTTCGGGATCGACATTGTCAATGGTTGTTCGGCCGGTTTGCCCGATTTGAGGGTTGCGGACTTGCCCATTCTTGTAGTCCTCTGCAGGCATGCCCAGTGCACGAGCTTTGAGGCGCAAATTGATGTCTTTGGTGACGAGCGTGACGGTGGCAGTGGGGTCTTCACTTTGCAAATGCAAGGCTGAAGCCAAAATCCGGTGGTCGTTCGTCAAGTTTTGGAACCATCGCAAGGTTTGGCCTGCATCCTCGATGTCCTCGACCAAAACCCTCAAGCGTCCCCCTTTCCCATTGCCGCAGTCTTGCCAATCTGTGGCCTCCCGATCGGCCAGCAATCTGTCCAACAACCGGATGCAAGCCCTTGCTTCAAAGTGCCGGGCATCTGTGCCTACCTTGAACGTGTCGAGTTCTTCAAGGACTGTCAAAGGCAAGGCCAGCCGGTGTTCGTCAAACTGCAAAATGGCCGAGTGATCATGGAGCAAAACACTTGTGTCCAGTACATAGATCCGGTTGGACAGCGCAGAGGCAACAGGCTTGGCAGAGAGGGGAAGTTTTTCGGAGAGCGTCATGTGTGTGGGATTTGGTGTCCGTTGTGACCAAACTATTCAACGAATTCACACACGAACAGCACACGCTTTCGCAGTTACGAACAAGACGTTATGGAATCCACGTCATTCGGCTGGCAGGTACAACTCGAGCAATCCAGGGGGCAGGGTGACTGTCAAACACCGCTGGGCCCGATCGACCTTCACAGAAACGTGTTCAGGCAGCGGGATGATGATTTCTTCCCCTGCATTGCCTTGAACCATCAAAAGGGGGTAAGGGCCATCGTCTCGGACCCCATCGATTGCGCCCAAGTCCTGGTTCGTTTCAGCGTCGAAGCATCGCCATCCCAACACTTCGTGAAAGTAGAAGGTCTCATTGTCCAAATCTGGCAATTGATCCAAAGGCAAATGAACCTTCAGGCCTGCCAGTTGGGACGCCGCCTCGAAATCATCCACACCCTCGAGGCGGACCACATAGCGCTTGCCATGCGGACGCATGGTTTCCACGAAGTACGGGACAAGCCGATCCCCTCGTTCGACAAAGAATCCATCGAGCTTTCTGTACCGTTCAGGCTCATCGGCGTCAACAAACAGCAGCATTTCACCTTGGACCCCATGTGGTTTGGTCAGAATCCCGAGGTTGAAGCAATCGGCAAGATCAGGAATCATATCTTCAGGAATCAAATGTGTGGTCTTGACAAAAGAATGGGCGACCCCATGAAGGAATCGCCCATTTCGATCAAAATATTGTCAATGCCGAACCTTGGTCATTCGGCTGGCTTGTCTTCGCTATTTTCCTCTGCCGCTGGGGCCTCTTCCTCTGATTCGGCTGCATCTTCCGCAGGAGCTTCCGCTGCCTCTGCCTCAGCTTTCGCTGCTGCCGCTGCGTCTGCCGCTGCTTTCGCTTCTGCCTCAGCTTCAGCTTTCAACGCGTCTTCAGCAGCCTTGATCTCTGCAGCACGCTTCTCATTCACCTCTTTTTCGGCCTTCATCCGGGCTTCGAAGGCGGCTTGAGATTCGCCTGCAAGCTGGGCAACCTTGGCGTCTACCTTGGACTGCTTCTCGCGCATCCAAGTTTCGAAACGTTTCTGTGCTTCCTCTTCTGTGAAGGCACCTTTCCGTGCGCCATTGAGCAAGTGGTTGTGGTAGACCACGCCTTTGTACTTCATCAACGCCCGCACTGTGTCGGACATTTCAGCACCCACCTGCAACCAATGCAAAGCGCGGTCGTGGTTCAATTCGATGGTTGCGGGGTTCGTGTTCGGGTTGTAGGTGCCCACCTTTTCGATGAAGCGACCGTTCCGAGGAGCACGAGCGTCTGCGGCGACGACATGATAAAAAGGTTTTCCTTTCTTGCCGTGGCGCTGGAGTCTGAGGCGTGTTGCCATGAAAAAACGTTTGAAAAGGGTCCGAAACCCAGTTGTTAATTTGAGAGCGGCAAATGTAGGCAGAATTCCGACTCATGCGCCAGGAAGGTCAGAATTCTTTTGTCTCCGGGCTCAATTGCCTTGAATCAAGGTGAAAAATTCGCGTTTCACATCTGCCAACTTGAAATCGCCATGGTAGTCGGCTGTCACGGTGGAGCTGCTTTCGTCCTCAATTCCTCGTGAAGATACGCACAGGTGTTTGGCGTCAATCACCACAGCCACATGGTCTGTGTCCAGGAGGGTTTTCATGGCCTCCGCGATTTGTCGCGTCAGGCGTTCCTGCACTTGCGGCCGCTTTGCGTAGTAATCCACGAGGCGATTGATTTTGCTCAAGCCGACCACACGACCGCTCGATTTGTAGGCGACGTGTGCCACGCCTTGGATGGGCAGGAAGTGGTGTTCGCACGTGGAATTCAAATTGATGTTCCTTTCCACGAGCATCTCGCCGTAACCGTAGCTGTTCTCGAAGCTTTTGACGTCAGGATGATTTGCTGGGTTCAATCCCCGGAAAATTTCTTGGACGTACATCTTCGCCACGCGCCTGGGCGTTCCGGCCAGGCTATCGTCTGATCGGTCCAGTCCGATGATGTCCATGATTTGGGCGAAGAGGGGCTCGATTTGGTCTATTTTTTCCTGATCGCTTGTGGCGAAGGCATCTGCCAGAAGCGGGGTATCGACGGATGTTCCAACGTGCGCGTCGCCCAGCACATCGGCAGCTTGGATTTGTTGCAATGTCATGGAAACAGGAACAAAGTCTTTTCCGGAAAGTTCGAACTTGATGGGCCAAATCTTGTTGCAACACACAATGAAGTTGATCAATGTCATGGGCGCCAGTGTGGACGGCCGAATTGCCAGCTCCCCGCAAGAAAGCGACGAGGACAGGGCCCGATATGGGTTCACAAACCCCGCGGATCGTCGCCATTTGGACGCCCTGCTGCGTGAGGCCGATGCGGTCATCGTAGGCGGTCATTCGGTGAACGTCAGTGGTGGGGTGATGCCAATGGCGAGGCAGGCCGGCGGACACCCCACTTGGATTTTGATGACCAACCATGGTTTCCCCATGGATGCGCCTGTTTGGCGGCATGCTGAGGTTCCCAAATGGCTTGCGAGCGAAACCGAGCTCCCCGAAGGGATGAGGGGCGATGCGTCCAATGTCATCGTGCGCCCGAATGGTCTTGCCGAAGGCATCACGGAGGCCTGCCGCCGGGCAGGATTCGAACGCGTCCTGTTGTTCGGTGGTGGACGTGTGAACCGACTGTTTTACGAGGCAGGACTTGTCGATGAACTTGTCCTCACGCTTTGCCCAGTCATTGTCGGCCGCTCCACAGGCGTGCCCATTGTCGCGCCAGAACTTGATGCACCCGTCCGGCTGACCTTGCAGGGAACGCGGTCAGAAGCGGATATGGTGTTCATCCACTACCTTGTCGAGCGATGAGTGGAACGACATTTCAAGAAATTGAGCACAAATATGTGCTGGCGGCGGGGGAAGACCTGTCCACGTTTGAAGCCGGGTGCAAATCACTTGACCCAATTGTTGATAAAGAGCTGGAGGTGAGTGATTCGTACTACATCCTATCAGGTCGTGATGACGTGGTCTTGCGCCATCGTTTGGATGCGGAAATCCAACAGTTGACCTTGAAAACAAGGGAAAGCGATTCGGAGGTCCGCACAGAAGTGAATTTGGCCTTGGACAATGCATCAGACCAAACCGAAGCCATCCGTGCCTTCCTCGCTCATTTCCCGATTTCCGCAACCTACAGCATCCAGAAGTTCATCCGCGTCTTCGAGTATCCAGATTGTGAAATCGTTCGTTATCGGGCGGAATACGACGGCCGCGTTGTGCATTGTGTCGAGTTTGAAGCGGTTGGCGCATCGGATGTCCAATCTGCCTTGGCAGTTCTGACGCGATACGAAGCCGCGCTTGGATTTGAAGCGCGCGAACGAACGCAAAAGAATTTGTTGGACTTGCTCATCCCCGACAACCCCATTGCCCAATGATCGCCTTGAATGCCGAGCACCATGACATGATCACCCTGGAAAGCATCCAGGTTCAGTGCATCGTGGGGATTCATCCGCATGAGCGCATCGCGCCGCAACCCTTGGAAGTTCAGGTCAAATTGTACCTCCATCGCCGTCCCGGACAGTTTGGGGAGCGATTGGAGGAATCCGTGGATTACGGTTACGTTTTGGGCGATGTGGCTTTTTTGCTGGAAAATGCGCAGTTCAAGTTGTTGGAAACAGCCGCTGAGGCCATCTGTGGAATGGTCCTTGGGCCCCAGGCGCCCGATCGCCCAGCGGCGCGTCCGGCCGCCATGGAAGTACTCATCCGGAAACCGTTGGCCCTCGGAGGGCTGGCAATCCCATCGGTCTGCATCACGCGACGACCCGAGGAGTTGGCGGTGGGCTTGGAGCGCAATGGATTTGGTGAAGTGGACATCTTGCACGAGAGCGAGGATTGCGGCGTGTATCGCCTGCGGATTGCCCCCCGAAGTGGCATTCCGAAGCACTATCATGAACAAATGGGTGAAGCGGAGCTTGTGATGAGCGATGGGCTGTTGTTGCAAGGAAATCCTGTGGGGGCCGGGTTGGGGCATGTTTGGCCCAAAGGCTTTGTTCATGCCTATGACAACCCCACGGACGTTGAACGCTCCATCCTTTGCATCAATCGCCCAGCGTTCATCCCGTCGGATGAAATCCCTGCCGCTGCGGATGCGCCCATGCTGCCCGTCGTCGACTGCCGCAAGCGGTATTTTGGACTTCCACAAGCCACGGATTTCAACACAAATCGCCCATGAGGATTTTGATCACAGGTGCCACAAAGGGCATCGGCCGCGCGATTGTCGACCGCTTTTGCCCAGCGGCTGAGGTGTTGCATTTGGTCGCTCGACAGCAGGCAGATCTCGAGGAATTGGCATTGGAAGTGGCCCGCCCGGAATTGAAAGTGCACATTCATGCAGTCGATTTGAGCGTGGAGCATGAGGTGACGGCATTGGCCGAACGGGTTGTGGCCATGTCCAATGGATTGGATGTGTTGGTCAACAACGCCGGGGTGTATCTGCCAGGCCAAATCTCCAGCGAACCCACCTCACAGCTCCCCTACATGATGCGGCTCAATGTCTTGTCGCATTACCTCCTCGTGCGGGGCCTCCAGCCGCTGCTGGGGCGCGGCGCCCATGTGTTTCACATGGCTTCAGTGGCGTCTCGGAAAATGTTTGCGGACAAACCTTCATACAGCGTGACCAAACATGCGCAGCTGGCCCTTGTTGATGCTTTGCGGGCCGAATTCCGACCCTTGGGCATCAAAGTGACCACGGTCATGCCGGGGCCCACGTGGTCGGCGAGTTGGGACGGAGTGGACTTGCCCGAGGACCGTTTGCTGGCGGCATCGGACGTGGCAGAGCAGGTTTGGCGGGCCCATGATACACCCGTCAATGCGGTGGTGGAAGAGGTCCAGATCCGTCCTGCTCTCGGGGACTTGGACTGACACTTGAAACGGCGGTGCAGGGGTTGGGCATTGTGAAAAAAATGTCTGCATGCTGACCCCTTCGGGACGAGCATTCCCATCCGAGCTTGCTAACTTGTGCGGTCATGTTCCTCATTTATGACACGGAAACCACAGGCCTGCCCAGGGACTGGAAAGCGCCTCTGACAGACAGTGACAATTGGCCACGGCTTGTTCAGTTGGCCTGGCAATTGCACGACGGACGAGGGCGCTTGATCTCGAGAGGGAATCGCATTGTTCGGCCTGATGGTTTTTCCATCCCCTTCAACGCCACAAAGGTGCACGGCATCAGCACCGAACGCGCCATTGAAGAAGGCTTGCCCCTTGCTGATGTTGTTGAGGAGTTCAATGAGACATTGCAGCAAGCCACCCATGTGATGGGGCACAACATTGAATTCGACATCAACATTGTGGGGGCTGAGCTGCACCGGTTGGGTTTGCCCGTGGACGGGCTTCTGGAGAAGCCGTTGATTGATTCGAAGGATGAGGCAACAAATTATTGCGCCATCCCTGGTGGGCGAGGCGGTGGATACAAGTGGCCTTCGCTGACTGAGTTGCACTTGAAGTTGTTCGGTGTTCCTTTTGCTGAGGCGCACGATGCAGCCTATGATGTCGATGCAACGGCGAAGTGTTTTTTCGAGTTGTGCAGACTTCGCGTGGTTCAACGTCCAGGACTCGATGCCCCTGACGAGATTCAATACGAGGCACCGCAACTCGAAACAGCCAATTTCCAGTCAAACCCGGTTCCCGCAGCCCATTCGACCGTTGCACCGGAAATGGCTGCACCTTCCGATGCCGCGGACTTGGAATCTGTGCCTTTCACGCATTTGCATGTCCACAGCCAGTTTTCGATCCTTCAGGCCGTCAGCAAAGTAGATGAGCTGGTCGATGCTGCCGTAGCCATGGGCATGCCAGCGATGGCTGTCACGGACAACGGCAACATGATGGCGGCATTTCAGTTCGTTCGTTCGGCGAACAAAAAAGGCATCAAACCCATCGTAGGTGCAGAGTTGAATGTGTGTCGGAATCGATTGGACAAGAGTCAAAAAGACGATGGCTATCCGATTGTGTTCATCGCAAAGAACAAGGATGGCTATCATCGTTTGGCCAAATTCAGTTCCGCAGCCTACACAGAAGGCTTCTATTACGTTCCTCGGATTGACAAGGATTTGCTTTCGTCAGCCAACACAAACGACATCATTGTCACAACCGGTGGATTGTTCAGTGAAGTTCCTTCCTTGATTCTCAACGTGGGCGAAGCGCAGGCAGAGGAGGCATTTCTGTGGTGGAAGGCCCAGTTTGGGGACAACTTCTATGCAGAGCTCAACCGCCACGGGCTCGAGGAAGAAAAGGTTGTGAATGACACCTTGCTCAGGTTTTGCGCCAAGCACGACGTCCGGTACATCGCGGCGAACAACACGTATTACACGAGGAAGGAGCAGGCCGACGCCCATGACATCTTGCTTTGCGTCAAGGATGCAGCGAACGTATCCAAGCCGAAGCGATATGTTGGCAAACGCGGACGAGAGTTCCGGTTTGGCATGCCCAACAATGAATGGTATTTGAAGTCACCGCAGGAAATGAAGCGGCTGTTCGCCGATTTGCCTGATGCGATTCGAACGGTGGCAGACATCGAAGCACAGTGTGAAGGTTTTGTTCTGGAGCGGGATGTATTGCTGCCAGCATTTGACATTCCGGATGAATTTCGGGACCCTCTGGACGAGATGGATGGGGGCAAGCGAGGGGAAAATGCCTTTTTGCGCCATTTGACCTATGAAGGAGCCAAATCCAGGTACGGGGAATTGACCGAAGAAGTGACCACCCGATTGGACTTTGAGCTTGAAACCATTCGCAACACCGGCTATCCTGGCTATTTCTTGATCGTCCAAGATTTCACCACTGCAGCTCGGGAGATGGGGGTGAGTGTCGGGCCGGGAAGGGGTTCGGCCGCAGGTTCGGCGGTGGCCTATTGCACGGGAATCACAAACGTCGATCCCATCAAATATGATTTGCTGTTTGAGCGATTCTTGAATCCTGACCGCGTCAGCTTGCCGGACATCGACATCGATTTCGATGATGAAGGCAGGGGGCGAGTCATCCAATATGTCATCGACAAATACGGGGCAAATCAGGTCGCCCAAATCATCACCTATGGCACCATGGCTGCCAAAAGTTCGATACGCGATACCGCTCGGGTGATGGAATTGCCTTTGGCGGATGCAGACCGCATCGCCAAGCTCATGCCGGACATCTCATTGGGCAAATTGTTCAGCCTCGATGACAAGGCCCTTCGCGAAAAGCTCAAAGGAAATGAAGGGTTGGAATTGGCGAATGCGATCAAAAAGATTGCCAATTCTTCCGGGCTTGACGGACAAACGGTCCAGACGGCGAGGGTGCTGGAAGGATCTGTGCGAAACACGGGCATCCATGCATGCGGGGTCATCATCACACCGAGTGACATCACGGAATTCGTGCCCATCGCGACGGCGAAGGACAGCGACATGGCGTGCACACAGTTCGACAACGCCGTCGCGGAAGATGCGGGGCTGTTGAAAATGGATTTTTTGGGGCTCAAGACCCTGACCATCATCAAGGATGCTGTCCGGAATGTGAAGGACTCATTTGGTCTCAATCTGGATCCAGATGCCTTTCCCCTCGATGATGCAAAAACTTATGAGCTGTTCCAGCGTGGCGACACCATTGGCATCTTTCAATATGAATCTGCCGGCATGCAGAAGTACTTGAAGGAGCTCAAGCCTACTGAGTTTGCTGATTTGATCGCGATGAATGCCTTGTATCGACCGGGGCCACTTGAATACATCCCGAGTTTCATCCGCAGGAAGCATGGGACGGAACCCATTTCTTATGACATCGATGCTTGTGAGGAGTATTTGAAGGAGACGTACGGGATCACCGTTTACCAGGAGCAGGTCATGTTGTTGTCCCAAAAACTCGCTGGCTTCACAAAAGGCGAGGCGGACACCTTGAGAAAGGCGATGGGCAAAAAGAAGGCGGATTTGATTGCCCAAATGAAGCCCAAATTCTTGGAGCAAGGCGGCGAAAAGGGCCATGATAAGACGAAGTTGGAGAAGATTTGGAAGGACTGGGAGGCCTTTGCTTCCTACGCATTCAACAAATCCCATTCCACTTGTTATGCATGGGTCGCTTACCAAACCGCCTACCTCAAGGCGAACTATCCAGCGCAATTCATGGCGGCGGTGTTGTCAAACAACATGAGTGACATCAAACAGGTCACGATGTTCATGGAGGAGAGCAGGCGGATGGGGATTCCGGTGAAGGGGCCTTCAGTGAATGAATCGGCGTTGAAATTTCGGGTGAACGATGAGGGGGCCATTCGGTTTGGACTGGGCGCTGTCAGGGGTGTTGGGGGAGGGGCGGTGCAATCCATTGTGGAGAATCGATTGAGCGAAGGGCCATATACGAGCTTGTTTGATTTTGCCCGTCGAGTCAATCCGAAGGATGTCAACAAACGCGTGTATGAAGCACTTGCCCTCGGTGGCGGGTTCGACGAATATGCGGGACTTCACCGGGCTCAGTTTTTTGCTCAAGATGAGAAGGGCAGGACCTTGATTGAGCTTGCCGTTCGGTATGGAGCCGGTCACCAAGCCTCTGAAATGTCGGCTCAGGCGTCGTTGTTCGGCGATGCTGAAGTGGAAATTCCTGAGCCGGCCATTCCGACTTGCGAACCCTGGGAGCCCATGGCCATGCTGGCGAAGGAAAAGGAAGTCATTGGTGTCTACATTTCTGGACATCCGCTGGACAAGTTTCGGTTTGAAATGGAGCAGTTGTGCTGGCCCTCAGATGGCCTTCAGGTCCTCATGGATGCGCTCGCGTGGCGAGGAAAGGACTTGCGTTTTGCAGGTCGCATCATCGAGGCGCAGCATCGAATTTCCAAGGCAGGCAAGCCATTTGGTTCGTTCACACTTGAAGATTATCACCACAGCGAACGGTTCATGCTCTTCGGTGAAGATTACCTCAAGTTCAAGGATTATTTGGTCGAAGGTTGGTTCGTTTTTGTTCGCGGGACCGTGGAACAACGCCGTTTTCGAGATGATCCCAACGATGTCGAATTCAAAGTGAAGGGTGTGGAACTTTTGGCCGATGTGCGCGAAAAAATGGTTGGCAGACTGAGGTTGGCCGTGGACTTGGTTTCGATGACTGAGGCTCGCCTTGTTCGATTGACGGAACTGGTGACATCGAGCCCGGGAGCGGTGGGCTTGACGTTGGACATCAGCGATGCGGAGGCGAACATGACGATGAGCAGCAGAACGAAAAAGGTGGCGATTTCCGACGATTTCCTCAAAGGACTGGAGGGACTCGTAGAGGAGGGTGGCATCGATTGGCGGATTGAAATGAAGAAATGAAATCTTTCACAAATCGTGGAAAAGTTCCGCGATTCGGGGCGGGGGAGGGAGCCTTCAATTCTTCAAACAGCCCTAACTTCGCTTTTTGGATTGCCTTTACTCGAACGTCTTTAAGATTTTATCATGGCTGTAGAATTCACCAGCGAGAACTTTGAACAGTTGGCCTTGAACAGCGATCAACCTGTGGTCGTTGATTTCTGGGCCGAATGGTGCGGTCCCTGCCGCATGGTCGGTCCCATTGTCGAAGAATTGTCGAAAGAGTATGACGGCAAAGCCGTCATCGGAAAGGTCAATGTGGACCACCACAGCGAGATCAGCATGAAATACGGCATTCGCAACATCCCCACCATCATCTTCTTGAAAAATGGTGAGTTGGTGGACAAGAGCGTCGGCGCTGTTCCGAAAAACATTTTGGTTGAAAAATTGGACGCCCTCTTGTAATTGAGGAAAACCCATGCAGGACATGTGCATGTCCTTGCTTCACTGCGATTCACAACGCAAGAAATTCCCTGAGACTCTGGTGAGCCTTGGGGATTTTTTTTGACGCGCAACCGGTCTGACCTCCGTTGAAATTGTAACTTCACAAGATGCCTGTACCCCTTCAAACAAATGAAATTGCCCGATTGAGTCGGCTGGAATTGCTCGCTCGTTCGACAGTTGAGGGATTCATTACGGGGCTGCACAAGAGTCCCTTTCATGGCTTCAGCGTGGAGTTTGCAGAACATCGAGCCTACAATCCGGGGGAGTCGACAAAGCATTTGGATTGGAAGTTGTTCGCTCGGACGGAAAAACTGTTTGTCAAGCGATTTGAAGAAGAGACCAACCTTCGGGCCCAGTTGGTGCTGGATGTTTCGAGTTCCATGTGGTATCCGGGCGGAGTGGATCCGAATGGGCCGGCGATGAACAAAATCAAGTTCGCTGTCTATGCCGCCGCATCGCTCATGGATCTGTTCCGGCGGCAAAGGGATGCCGTGGGGTTGAGCTTGTTTGGCGAGGACCTCGATGCGCACACCCCTGCCAGGTCCTCGATGGCCCACCACCGGACCTTGATTCACATGCTGGAGGAACTGTTGGATCGCTCAAATGATGCTCCACCCGTGGGCACAGCTGGCCCCGCTTCCTTGCATACAATCGCTGAAGCGACGCCGCGACGATCCCTGATTTTGTTGTTCAGCGACATGTTCGATGGTGCGGATGAGGTGGACAAGTGGGTGGAAGCGTTGCAGCACATGCGACACAACAAGCACGAGGTGGTGGTGTTTCATGTGCTTGAACAGAAAACAGAGGCAGCGTTTGCTTTTGAGAATCGACCCACAGTGTTTCGGGACTTGGAAACGGGCAAAGAAGTTCGGTTGCACCCGGAAGAGGTTCGGGAATCTTATGCCAACAAAATGAGCGAGATGCAAAGAAGTCTTCGCGAACAATGCATGCAGAATCGCATCGACTGGGTGGAAGTGGACATGGGGTTGGGGGTTGAACAGGTGTTGAGTACGTATTTGATGAAGCGCCAAAAGATGATGCGTTGATTTCGTTTTGGCGGCGTTCTCGGTATTTTGAGCGAAAAAATCCATTCTTTCATCGTGTTTTGGTAACTTTCGGGTCAGTGGTGTCGTAAGGCCTGACATGATTTCTTCCTCTCTTGCTCCAGTAATTGTTCCTCATGATGGATTCGCCGCATTGCCTCTTGCGTGCGAACACCTTCACAACGAGTTGAACACCAAGATTTTTGCGTTCGCTTGCGGAGCATCTCAAGAGGTGAAGAACCGATTGTTGGAAATGCAGTCGCTCGGGAAGGTGGAGTTGCTGGATTTGGATTCCAATGAACTTCTCACTCCAGTAGAGATGCGCAATCTTGCGAGTGCCCGCCTGACCCAAGACTACATCCTGTATTTGGACCCCAACATCAAGGTGACCCAAAGTGGCATTGATTGTTTGCTTCAATCCCTGCACGAGAACAACGCCGATTTTGCATCACCGTTGTTGCTGCGCCAAAACCGGGTTCTCTTCGGAGGTTACCAGTTGCGCTCCACGCATCGGGCAAATGGAGAATTGGCGCGGTTGAAAATGTTTGATCGTTATGCTGATTTGCCCTCGGATGGTGTGCCAGCCGGGATTTGCGCATCTGACAGTGTGCACTTTCATTGTTTTGTTGCGAGAACATCGACGTTGCATGAGGTTTTCCGCGGATGGGATGAGCGCATGTCGGGGTTGGAGGCATTTGATTTTGCCCTTCGCGCTCGATTTCACAAATTGAAGGTGTTGGTGAATGCTGATGTGCGGTTCGAACTGGAGACCAAATCAAATTTTGATACGTTCGATCGAATGTACCGTGCGTTTTGCAGCGCGGAGTCTTTCCGAATGTTGGCCAGAGATGCCTTTGAATTCAAATGGTCGGCTGCCGCACCAAGTGACACCCGATTGCCGAGAACGCGAAAGCGCGACGTCTTTTTGCGTCGTTCCCTGCAACATCGAATCGACAATGCCCTCACCCGAATCGCTCGTTATCAATCCCCTGAGCCGAAGTCGCAATGGCGGGAGCTCTTGCTCGGCTGATTTTTTCAATCTTAGGCGCATTTTTTTTGCGGTGAAAACACAAAATGCCGTATCTTTGCCCCCGCTGCAACGGAGCAGCACAACTGTTGTGAAACGGTCTGGTAGTTCAGTTGGTTAGAATACATGCCTGTCACGCATGGGGTCGCGAGTTCGAGTCTCGTCCAGACCGCCAACAAATCAAAGAGCCCTGCGAGTCATCGACTTGCAGGGCTTCTTGTTTCACGACATTTTCTCGTTCCTTGCTGGGCGGCTTCGCCGGCCTTGCTGGGCGGACATCAGGCTCTCAGCAGGCGCAACACAATTTCGTGTCAGGACTGCTCGAGATGACGAAGCTTGCAAAGCTCTTTCAGAAAGCCGGTGCTCCCGTCCGCTCAATGCTGCACGGTGAATGTGGCACCATTGCCTTTGCCATCCTTGACGATGTACAACCCATTTTCCCAGGCATTCACCGAAAAGCTGGACGCGGCGTGACGATCGAGCAGCAAATTGCCTGCGACATTGTAGACTTGAACCGGTCCTTCTTGTCCTCGCAAATGCAAGGTGGATGCAACAGGATTGGGCCAAACCAACAGATCCTCCGCTGTTTCGGCGATTTCTGGGACCGGGCTAGGCAATCCATATGCGGCAATCATGAATTCTCGGTTGTTGATCTGCAGTTCGATGAACGAACCGGAAATCACATGATCGGCAACCACTTCAGGCGCCGTGGGGTCCAACACCAAGACGTGGGTTTGAAAGTCCACGTCGTAATACAGCATGACGAACAAGCCGCTGGTCTGGTCGAAGACGCTGGCATTGGGGGTGATGGCATAGATCTGGGGGAGTTCCAAAAGCGTGCCCAAACTGCCGCTCAGCGGATCAACCAGAACAAGTTCCACCGGGGCGTCAACGCTTCCATCGGGGTTGCCGTAAGGCCTTTTGATGCCGATGTATTTGGATTCTTCAAGGTAGCATTCCAGTTCGTTGAATCCATACCCCTCGGGGATGTCAAGATTCACTGAGGAAATCTCCTCACCGGTGGTCCCGTCAAGTTGGATGAACTTTTGGTTTCCTTGATTGTCCATGCCCACCAGGGCGTACACCCCATTGTCAGAATCAAACGCGGTGGCACCCAAAATCACACCATTGACGCCTTCGACGTTCCCCAATGCTTCAGTGGTGCCCGTTTCTTCGTCCAGTTCCAGCAGCTGAGAGCCGTATTCGTATTGCCAGTACCCATCACCATTGCCAAAGTCGACAAAAACAGAATCGGCGGGGTACATCCCCAGCCCCAGAAGTCTGTCATTGTTCATGTCATGTTGGATGGCATTGATGGTTTGGTTGAAAACGGGGCTGCCCATCACGACGTTGTCGGTGACGTTGTAATCCCAAAATCCGCTCTCGGCCCCTTCCATGGGAAACCCCAAGCCAGCGAACATATAACTCTCGCTGCCCGCGTCAAACGCACTCGAACCCATCACAACAGCACCGGCAAAATCGAGCGTGTCCAATTCCAACCACTCACCGGTGACGGCTTCGAATTGCCCCAAAACCAGCGGCACATTGGGGTCGAAATTTTCATTGTAAAACCCGTAAACACTGACTTGGGCGACGAGTTGAGCGCCTGACAGTGTGGACGCAACGAGCAAAAGACTGATTCGGAAGATGTTCATCAAGAGGACAACCAGATTTGGTCTTCAAAAGTTGCATCGGATCAGGGCCAAAAGTGCACAGTCAGAAGAATTCACCTTCTGGCAGACCGCTGGCATCCGCACCGCGAAGGGTGTCATACAAACCTGCCAAAGCGGTGAAGTACACCGGAATGACGAAAAGCATGCCAATCACCAACAAGAGGGCCCCAAGCACAAACAACGGAATGGCCAAGAAATGAAAGCCGAGAACTTTCCAGAAATTTCCTTGCTCCCACACCATGCTCCAGCTTTTCCGCATGGCATCAGTGGCGCGTATTTTGGGGTCATCTGCCATGACAAAAAAAGTCATCGACAAACCCACACCTGCAATGATGCCGGGGATGACGAAGCAGAAGAACCCCACAACGGTGAGAATCCCCACCAGCAGCAGCGCAATGATGGATTGGATGAATCGGTCTCCGGAGCGGAAACCATCGAACAGCACTTCAATTTGCGGATGACTCTGGGTTCGAGAAACGCCGAGAAAATAGATGTATTGCCCGATGGTCAAGGCGCCCATGACAACGACGCCCACAAAGACGGAGCCGGCGATGCTCTGGAGAATTGTCACGAGAACGACGACAGCAATGGCGTGGAGCCACGAACCTTGAAGCGCGCGGTAACCATGGCGATAGAGATCGGTGTTGAGGGTCATGAGCAATCGGGGATTCAGGGGTTGTTGTGCGGGGTTCTTGTCAGCGAGAACGATTCTCGCTTTCCTCCAAAGATTCAAAAATTCAAGCAACACCCAACAAGAACGCGCTAATTTCGCAGCATGAAAAAAATGTTGGTTTGGTTGATTCCCTTGGCAGTGGTTGCTTTGGTGATCGGAAATGCCATGGGCGCATACAATCGTTTTGTTGCGGGTGAAGAGCAGGTGTCCAAACAGTGGGGGGAAGTAGAGACGCAATACCAGAGAAGGTTTGATTTGATCCCGAACCTCGTCGAGACCGTCAAGGGTTATGCAGATTTTGAACAAGAGACTTTGACGGCCGTGACGCAGGCCAGGGCGGCGGCGTTGGGTGCGATGAAGCAAGCTGGGGAGACGGGGGATCTTGCCGAATTTGAACAGCAGAATATGGTGTTTGGGGGTGCCCTTCGTGGGTTGTTGGGCTACACGGAGAAATACCCTGATTTGAAGGCGAACCAAAATTTCAGGGACCTTCAGGCTCAGCTCGAAGGGACAGAGAACAGGATCGCGACAGCGCGAAGTCGCTACAACGAAGTGGTTCAGTCTTTCAATGCAGATGTTCGAAAGTTCCCAGGCCGGTTCTGGGCTTCTGTTTTCGGTTTCGAAGTGCGAGCGTATTTTGAAGCGGCAAGTGGGGCGGAGGCCGCACCCGCAGTCAATTTTGGAGGCCGATGAGGCGCGGCATGAAGTTCGGCCTGAGCGATGAAGATTTGAAGGATGTTCGGGATGCGATTGCGCGCGCTGAGCGGGTCACGTCTGGTGAACTTCGGGTGCACATCGAATCCCGGTGCAAGGAAGACATCATGGACCATGCCGCTGCGATGTTCGCCGAGTTGCACATGCACGAGACGGCGCTGCGCAATGGTGTCTTGATCTGCCTGGCCACAAAGGACAGAAAGTTTGCCATTCTGGGCGATGCAGGCATTCACTCCAGGGTGGGAGATGATTTTTGGAAACGTTCCTATGATCAAGCCTTGCCACACCTCAAAAATGGGGAATGGGGGCTGGCATTGGTCGGAGCCATTGATGAGATTGGCCGGGCATTGGCCGAACACTTCCCGGTACAACCCGATGATGTCAATGAACTCTCGGACGACATCTCATTTGGTCGATGATCTTGCCCACATTCATTCGGACCCTGCCATTGATTGCTGTGCTCTTGGGCACAGGGACAATGGGTTTTGCAAAGTTGCCCGTGGGGTGCTTGCCACCGCCAGCGGATCGGGTTTTGGTCCTGGATTTGGCACAACTGCTGACATCACAACAAGAGGCGGAACTCAATCGGAGCTTGCTCGCTTTCACCGATACAACCAGCAACGTGATTGTCGTGGTCACGCATCCAGATTTTTGTGGCCTGGAGCCTTACGAATTTGCGACAGAAGCGGGACATGAATGGGGCGTAGGTCGGGCGGATTTGGACAATGGCGTGGTCATTGCGCTGAAGCCGCGGATTGGAAATGAAAAGGGCCAAATCTTCATCGCCGTGGGCCAAGGCCTCGAGGGGGCCATCCCCGATTTGGTCACTCGGCGGATTGTCGATGACATGATTCCGTCTTTCGGCCAAGGTCGTTGGATGGATGGGCTGCAGGTGGGCGTGGGCGCTTTGATGCTGCTCGCAGCTGGAGAAATCGCTTTCGATGATTACTTGACGGGGGGACGCACAGCTTCAGGTGGGGATTTGCTCATTTTGTTGGTTTTCGCCCTGTTCATGTTCGGGTTGCCAGCCTTCGCAGTGCTCACTTCAGCCCGTCGAAGTGCGCGAATGAACAACACCACATTGTGGGCTGCCGTGCTCCTCGCTTTGGCCAGCAGCCGATCGCATTCGGGGAGTTACAGACACTTCCGAGGTGGGTCTGGGCCATTTGGCGGTGGTGGCGGTTTTGGCGGCGGTGGTGGTGGCGGTTTTGGTGGCTTCGGTGGTGGCAGCTTCGGCGGCGGCGGCGCCGGTGGCAGTTTCTGAGGCGAGTGAAGAATCGGCAAGAGTTGCATTCGGTTCAAACAATCCGAACGAATTCCGTGGGATTTGGTGGGGGAGCTGGCAGAAAAAATGTCACCGGAGGTTTGGATAGAATTGTATGAAAGCACGATCAAACGGTAACAATTTGGGCGTTTTTGTCGTACTCTTCCGGTGATGAACAGATTCCAGAATCTTTGTGCATTGCTCGGATGTCTCGTGCTGACGGGCTGCGTTGAAGAAACATTTGACCTCCGCCCCGATGGCTTGGTGGCATCTGGTGCATGGTCACCGGCCTTTGCCATTCCTGTGGGCGAGGTGGTTGTGACGGCGGAAGAGGCCCTGGTTTGGCTCGATTCTGCTGGCATTTCTTCGGAGGTCACAGGCAGCGGGGGCTTGGCGATTTATGAGACGTTTGAGATCGTGGACACTACCGCGAACCATTGGTTGTCTGTGGCAGACCAAACCTGGTCCCAAGACATCATCATTCCCACAGATGTGCCCCCAGGGACAGCGTTGGAAGTTCCCTTGAACATTGATTTTGCGCTGCCCAATGGTTTGGTGTTGGACTCATTGTTTGTTGCCTTTGGAAGTTTGGGAGTCGAAACCAGTGGCGATGTGCCTGTGGATTTGCTGTTGCAGGTGGCCATCGAGGAGTGGACTGTCGCTGGCGTTCCCTTCGCCTTCGGCGTTGGGTCCGGGGCGGAAAACATCGGACTTTCCGGTGTGACATGGACAGAAGATGGCAACGCAGGGTTGGGCATGAACTTGAGTTTGGAGTCCAGCGCATCCGGATTTTCTGCAGGCGATGTGATCTCCATTTCGATGTCATTTGGTTTGGAATCAATCGATTGGGCAGTCGGGGCTTGGGCCAGCGGAACGTTTGGCAGTTTCGATCAAGAGTTGCCCCTTTCGGCCCTCGATGGATTGGAGCCAGGTGTGGTTCACGTCTCTGCACCCCGTTTGGAACTCGAGGCCACCAACGGCGTAGGGCTGTCGATCCAACCGGTCATCTCTTCCGCATCCTATTCAACTGCCGTGGGGGAGGCGGTCATTGCCGGAGACCAAATCACCAACATCCCGCCCATCCCCGCAGCGACGAACCTGATGAATGTCATGCCGGGGGAGTGGTCCCATGTCTTGAACAACGACGGAACCACGCCGACCATCACCGCCATCCTGGAGAGTTCGCCGGCCTCGATGACGCTCTCTGGTCACCTCACCACGTCAGGGACAGGCGGCAGTGGATTCGTCACAGCGGATGCGCCGATTCGGGTGGTGGGCCGACTGGTCTTGCCGCTGGAGGGTTGGTTGAGCGATTACGCCTTCCGCGATACGATGGCTTTGGATTTGGACCAAATTTTCTCGGAAAACTTCGAGAATCGCCTCTCTTGGGAGGATGTTTCTTCGATCACTTTGCGGGCCCTGTGGCAAAACGACCTGCCCGTTGCGGTGCGTCCCGAGCTGAATTTTCAAGATTCAATGCGCAATGTCCTGGCCACATGGTACGAGGGCAGCGATGCATTCACGTTCGTTCCTGCAGGGGCGAGTGAGGTGGTGGATTGGACGATCAGCAGGGAAGAATTGGCCACCTTGCAGCCTCTGGGCATTCGTCATCTGGCTTGGGCAGCCACTTTGTCTACACCCAACGCCGTCGGTGAGGAAGATGTCTTCATCCCAGCGGATGCAGCTTTGAAGTTGCGCTTGGGCTTGGCGATTCAAATCGATGCAAACTTGAATGAGGAATGAAACAGTTCGGCAGCCTACATCCCGGTCGGTGGATGGTTTTCACCCTCACCATTCTTGCTTTTGCCTTGAAGCAAGATGCTCAAGCGCAGTATGTGAATTCGGCCGCCCGTCTGACGCAAGTCCCTCAACACACGGATTTGTTTCCTGGCAGCCGCCCCAAGTTGAAAGGGTGGCTCGGCATGACCGGGTTGTCCAGTTTGACCTTTCGCCTGGACAACACCTTGCTTCAACCCGAGGGGTTGTTTTTGCCCGGTCCCAGTGGCGGCACCATTGTTCGTCTGGCGCCATTGATGGAACAGCTCACTTCGCCGGAGAGCATGTTGGGCGCCAGCACTTCCGTGGAGTTGGCCAATTTTGGTTTCTCGGGGGGAGAGCACGGCGAAAGCATCTGGTCATTTCGGATTCGTGAGCGCTTGGAGGCAGATGCAACTTTGCCCGGGGCGCTGTTTGAGATTCCTTTCCATGGCAACCCTGCGGGATCCGTTTTGGACATGTCCGCATTTGGATTGCGCGCGATTCACTTTCGAGAATATTCAGTCGGATGGAACCGCGCTTGGGGTGACTTCTTGAATACAGGAATTCGGGTGAACCACCTCTATGGCATGGAGTTCGCAGAACTCACGGACTTTCAGGCGGCATGGTCCACAAATGCGACCGATTTCAGTTACAATTTGGCAGCTTCTGGTGCATTTCGCTCCTCTGGTTTGAACACATATGGACAAACAGGTGACTCGTTGGAGCACTATTTGTTGCACCGCGACAACCGTGGATGGTCAATGGATGCTGGGCTGCGGCTGGCTTTGTCAGAGCGGGCCACAGTTGGTTTGCATGTTGTGGATTTGGGCCAAATCCATTGGCGCGAAGACCTTCGCACCCACGAACTTCAGCCGTCCACTTTTGCTTACCAGGGTCCGACCCTCGAAGGCGAGGACGCCCTGGACTTTTTTGAAGGCGATTCCTTGGGCGATTGGCTGGCCGGAGAATGGGCGCGATTCGACAGTGCCATGGTGCCGGTGGCTTCCGCCGAAGCTTTTTCGAGCCGATTGCCCACCAGGCTTTCGGTGGAAGGAGCTTATATTTTTCGGGACGCAGCTGCTTCACAAACCAGCCTTCACGGCGCTTGGACCGGTCGACATGCTGGAGGAGATTTTGCCGATTGGCAAGCAAACCTTGGGCTGAGGCACGAATGGGACCGCAAGCTTGGCCTGAACATGGCATGGAATGTTTTTTCCGCAGGTTTTTCAACATTGGGTGTGGGGCTGGCACTCAATCTCGGTATGTTTCAGTGGTACGTTGCGGCGGACAATTTGGTGCTCACGCCTTGGACGCGATTTGAATTGGGAGATGATGTGAGTTTTGTTCTGCCCAATCGTGCGGAGGTGCTCAGTTTGCAGACCGGGTTCAATTTGGTCTTCGGCAAGAAGCCATTGAAAGAGGACAAAAGACAGGGTCCAGCTGACCGCGCTCAGCGTCGACGCAATGTGCCATGCGAAGATTTCATGGCCGGCGGCCGACGCTGAATCCTCTCCGCAGTGTTATCTTCGCATAACAATTGCGAATTATAGCAGATGCCGACACCTTCAGCGAGCCGATTGGCCACCTTGCGTTACGCGGTATTGGACGAGTGCTTTGCGCGGGATCCAGAACGATCCGCGGGCGAACCGTTGCCGCGGTTCTTCAAGCAGGACTTGTTGGATTTGGTCAACAAGCGCCTCAAAGAGGCCATTCCGGGCACGAAGGCCATTGCCATGCGTACCTTGGAAAAGGACATCCAAGACATGCAGCGTTTGTTCGGTGTGAAAATTGTTCGGTACCACGAGAAAAAGCGTGCCTGGTACAGTTACGCACAAGAAGGCATGACCATTCGCGCCGGCGGGCTGACAGGCGCAGAATCTTCCAAGCTCACGGGCGCCCTGGAGATTTGTGATCGTTTTGCGGGAAATGAGGGAACCAAATGGTTGCCGTGGGCCTTGGCCTTGCTCCGGCACAGCTTTCACTTGGATGCGAACAGTTTGAAAGCTCGGCGGAATCAGACGGAAGCACAAGGTTGGAGCATCGGACAACCGCACCGATTCCCCAGTGTGGCGGTGCTCGAGCACATCCGGGATGGGCTTCATCTTGGGGACTGGCACGCGTTGCGATTGAAAGATGGAACAGCCATTTCCTACCTCCCGGAGCACTTGCATTCGGGCCGGGACACGGACGTTGTCTGTGGCATGGAGCGGCGGATTGATGAGAACGGAGAACCCATGTTGGTGATGCGTGTGTTGGACTGGTTGGAAATCGAAACCATTGAACACATGTCCGATGCGGATCATTTCAAGGGGACGCATCAAGGACGCAGTTGGCCCCAATGGTGCGCCCATCGATTCGCTGTCCGCCCAGGAGAGTGGTCCACCTTTCGAGAATGGAATGCAACGCCGGAAGAAGTGCGGATTTGGTTTTCACAGCCGCGCGCACAACAGCTGCAATTTCGACCATGGCACGCCTCACAATCCCCTCGGGTGGAAGCCGCTGCCGGCGGTCAAATTTTCACCTTTCTCCTTGTCGCAGACGATGCGTTGCGATCGGCGGTGCTCGCAGAAGCCAGGGACGCTCAACTGCTGGAGCCACTGGAAATGAGGAATGAAATTCGGGACTTGATGGGGGTTTGGCCTCGCGCCTACGACGCGATGTTTGGGCCTTGATGGAAAATGGCCAAATCAAGGTCGGCGTTTTCGTGCTGGATAGCTGAAAATGCGCGTGGGTTTGCGCAGCCATGGCGGCAAACCGACGATGATCCAAGTGATTTTGTTGGCGATTTCAAAGCCCAAAACCCGAAGCAGCAGGACATACGCGAAAGGCACGGCACGGTCGGGCTTGGGGACAAAACCTGGAATGTGCTTCCGGTACATGGCGGTGGCCAGGTACATGGCGTGTTTGGAGAGGTGCATCAGGCTGATGAGCAAGGCTTGGTCACACGCAAAGCGGTCCGCATCGGTGTCCATTTCCCGCCGAAAGGTCTCATGCATGTCTGCGCGCAAGAGGCTGTGGGCCGCCTGGACGAAGACGTGGCTGGTTTGATTGATTCGGCCGCTGGCCCGATCGTAACAAACAGCGCCAGCAGGGCTGTAAACCTCGATTCGAGCGCCTGCTTTCAGGCATTCGAACAGCAAGCGGTACTCATCGGAACCCTGGGCGTAAATCCACCAGCGTTTGTTGATTCGTTGACGCGCAGCTTCAAGAACTGCCGCCGGCCAAACCATGGCGGAGGTCATGCCCTTCTCTCCCCGCATCAAGCCGATTCTGGGGTCGCCCTCATATGCAGGGTCCTCCACGCGCCGGCCATCGAGGGATTGCCAAATGATGCCGCTGACCCAAATCGTCCGTTCTTGATCGGCTTGGGGACATGCGCGGTACCTGGAGATTTGGGCATTCCAACCTTCAGGAGAGATTTCATCGTCGGCATCCAAGAAGTGAACCAGTGGTGTCTGCACATGTGCCAAACCTCGGAATCGAGCGGCCATGGCCTTCGGCGTTTGTTCAGACACTTGGAGGACCGGGAAATCGGGATGAGCAAGGGCCCATGCTTTGATGACCTCAACGGTGTTGTCCGAGGAGACGTTGTCCACACAGACCACAAGCGCGATGTCCTCTCGCACCGCAAGCAGGCTGTCGAGGGCTCGGGTGACGTAGTCAGCGACGTCCTTGCAGGGGATGATTGCGGTGACGAGCGGATTCATTCCAAAAACGAAGGTGCGACGAAAATGGCTTGATTGAACAAGGTTTGGCCAGAAGTCCAAAAACCGCGGAAAAGTGGGTCATCGGAAAAACACAAAAAGCCACCTGCACCATTTCTGAGGGATCCTGCCACCCAAAGGTCTTCCGGCACAGGGGTCAAACGATCGCCGGCAAACCCAGCAAGTGGTTCATCATTTTCCTGAATCCACACGGCCGGCTGGCCGCCGTTCAGGTTTGCGTTCTGACGCCGATTGCTGTTTTGAAGGGTGAAGACAGGACCTGGAGATGCCCATACCAAGGGGTGACTTGGGTCGGTTTCGGTCACATAAACCGCTCCTTCAATCCGTCCGCGTGCCCGCTGGCGCTGCTGATCTTCAAGTGCGACGAAGGTTTCTTCTTCTGCCTCCAAGCCCACAGGAGTGCCACGGTTGGTGGCGCGCAACAAGCCGTCTGTCCCGTTGCCCATGCTCACAACCCACCCCCCTTCACGGGAGAACGCCGAGAGGGCATCGAATGCATCGGCACTCGCATCATACCAGCCGCCAGGCAGAACAAAAACATCCAACTCATCCAGAGCGTCCGCGTCCACGTCATCCCAATGGATGCGGGTCACGGGGTAGTGCAGCTGGGACTCCAAATGCCACCAAACCGCGCCCATGGATGTGGCTGAAACACCTTCTCCTGTTGCCAGGCCGATGCGCGGGGCGCGAAGGGTGCGGACATGCTCTGAACCCAAGTCAGGACCCACCGGGGTCATCCCGCCGGGGATGGCCATCGCCGTGCCCCCACTTTCCGCCAAAACACGCTGCAGTTTCAACGCCAAATCGACATGGGGATGATCTCCAATCAAAAACATGGGTGTGCCGCGAGGGCATTGCAATCCTCCCTCCCAAGCGATGTCTTTTTGCGCCATCCTGGGGGTGAGTCCTTCGGCGAAAGCAGCGGCAAGGACGCGTCCGAGTTTGGGCCCCGTTGCCGGCAACATCCAACCGTAATCTGCACTGGGCAAGTCCGCCGAAGCAGGAGAAGCTTCGCGCAGTTCTTGCAGGCGCAACGGGGGGTCCATGCAAGCGAAGGCCTGAAGTCCGTGAGCGTAGGGGAGGGCCCAAGCGGTGATGTCATAGGTGAGCGAGTCGGACAACTTGGGGGCTGGGTCCATCAGCACAGACAGGAAGCGGGCATGCTGGCCAGCACTGGGAATCCAAATGTCGCCAGCCTCGGGCATGACATCTTCCTGGAAGCCGGTTGTGTAATTGTGTCCGAGGATGCTCCGGTTGGACGAAGCACCGACTTGTTGCGCTTGGATTTGGTGCAAGTCAAAGAAGCGGAGCAGCTCGGGGAGCAGGTCCTCTTGGTCAGCCGAAGGAATCAGATACCCGGCGTATGGTAGGCCTTCTCCTGCGACATTCACCCGCTGGTATTCTCTGAATTCTGTCACCAACTGTCCCCGCAACCGATGTGCAGTTTCCAGCAAAGTCCAACTGCCCTCGACGTGATTCTCAATGCGATGGGCGAGAGACAGCAGGCTGCCATCCGCGCGTTCGACCAGCAAACCCGCACCACCGCTGCCGCCTTGCTCGTAGGTCATGCCAATGGCGCCATGGTACATCGGATAGGTGTCGCCGTAACTCGGGTAGAACAGGTCGAAATCTTCGTCTGTGTAATAAGTCTCTCCACGTCGATCGAAATTGGCAGCAGTGGCTTGTCCGATTTCCCATTGAAACGCCCGTTGCCACTCCGTGATGACCTCGTGGTACGGCTCCACGGCAGGGGGGAAGTAATAGGGGCTGTTGTAGCCCATTTCGTGGAAATCGCCATGGACGTGGGGCATCCATCTGCGATAGAGGTCCCACCGAGATTGGCTTTCCACTTGGGTGAGCCAGGCCCAATCGCGGTTCAAGTCGAACAAGTAATGGTTGTATCGTCCGCCGGGCCAAGGTTCATTGTGTTCCGAACTGAATGGATCGGCATTGGGCATGCTGCTGGCTTCCCGCTGAAAAAACTGAACGTAGCGCTCGTGCCCATCGGGATTGAGGCAAGGGTCAATGAGGATGATCAGATCTTCAAGCCAAACATTCACAGGCTCTTCTTGTGCCGCCAGGCGACCGATGATTTCGATGGCCGCTTCCGTGCAAACGGCTTCATTGCCGTGAACGTCGTAGCTCAACCAGACAACCCCAAGATCGGCCTCAGACGAAGCATCCAGGTGCCGCAAGCGCAGGGCTTCGAGGGAGGCCAGGTTTTGCGGTGAACTGAAAACCAAAACTTGGAGCGGACGACCTTCCGGTGTCGTTCCATATTCGATCAGTTCGGCGACGGGGCTCGCAGCGGCGACATGCTCGCAATAATCGACGAGCCGGTGGTGCGGGGTGAATGCCTCCCCAGGTGTGCGGCCGAGGAAGTCGGTGGGGTCGGTTTGGCCTGAAACACGCGCCAAACTGGCGGATCCCAACAGCAGCACAACCCAAAGGAATGACAAAGCAGGAAAATGCATGGGGCCAAATTACTTCACAACTTCCGATGCATTTTTGCGTCGATGAGAATTCGCACGATTCGCTCCGACCGCCGAACCGTTTCGATTGAGGTGAGGTCAGGCGACGAGGTGGTGGTCCGCTGTCCTCGGCGGATGACCGAAGTCGTGCTCAAGGCCATTCTCAAGGAGAAAGAGGCGTGGATTCAGACCAAAACCGCCGAAATGCGCGCCCGACAATCGCACTTGCTTCTGCCCGAGCCGGGCGAGGTCGTGCTCTTTGGCCAGTGCCGCCGATTGGTTCTGTCAGAAACGGCCCGTCCGGCAGTGGTCGAAGGTCAACTTGTTGCGCCAAGGGCCTACTCCGCCGAGCGACTCGATCGGTATTTCAGGTCCTTGCTCGAGCGGTACATTTCGAAGGAAATTCCCTTGGCCAAGGCCGACCTTCATGCACTCGTCCCCGAAAGGAGCGTGTGGCCTTCTGGTGCATTTCGGTTGCGGAAGATGAAGAGAAGATGGGGGAGTTGTTCGGCAAATGGAGACTTGCTGTTCAACGCTCAACTGGTCCAAGCGTCGCCGGAATCCATTCGATACGTTGTGCGTCACGAGTTGGCGCACTGGGTGCATTTTGACCATTCCAAGGACTTTCGCGCTTTGGAAAAGCGCTTGGTCGGTGGTTCAGATCGGCTGGCTGCGGCGAAGGCGGATTTGGCCCGGATCTCACTCAACGGCCAGGCCAGCAGCGAAATTGACGACCTCCTTTGAGTCAGGGCCTGTGCCAGAACGCAGTGAGGCGACAAGTTGGCCTTTTTCATCCACCAAGAATTTGTGAAAATTCCAACCCACACGGTGGTTGTCCACGCCATTCAAATCGGCTTGCGTCAGCCAGGCATACACAGGATGGATGTCGTCCCCCTTGACGTGAACTTTTTCCATCATGTTGAAAGACACGCCATAATTGCGCTCGCAAAAGGTGGCGATTTCTTCGGCCGATCCAGGTTCTTGGTTGCCAAAATCGTTGCATGGAAAGCCAAGGATCACGAAATCCTCTCCGCCATGGGATTGCTGCAAGGCTTCCAACTCCGCGTATTGGGGCGTGAATCCGCACTTGGAAGCGGTGTTCACAATGAGCACGCGCTTGCCCTTGAGGCTTTCGAAGTCGAAGGATTCTCCCTCGAGGGTGTTCGCTTGCAAGTCGTAGAAGGAAGGAGTTTGTGCGGTCATGGTGAGGCTGATGGAAAGGGCGGCAAATGCCCATGCAGTTTTGAAGAATTTCATACCTTCTGCAACCTCTTCCCGGGTGAATTTGTTCACCCGTTGAACCCAACCTGATCGCCACCTGCCATGCGCATTGCTTTTTTGTTCTTTTCCGTTTTCGGGCTGCTTGTCGCGGCAGCAACTGCCTCGTTTGGGCAGTCTTGCGAGACCTTTGGCACGTACAACGTCGGACCTGACGTGGAAATCACCTGCGTGGACAGTTGTTTGACGCTGAATGCGCCACAAGTGGCGGATGTCGCCGCTGGCGGCACCGACTACGCAGTGGAGGAAATCGACTATGATCCTCCATTTCCCTTCACGCAAGGAACGACTGCCATCAATACTGGCGATGACACCTACGCAGGCAACATCCCCATCGGGTTCACCTTCAATTTTTATGGGAACAATTACACCACGTGCAAGCTGGCCAGCAATGGCTTCTTGACCTTTGACCAAAACGAAACCGCCCCTTTCAACCCCAATGGAAACGTCCCTTCGGTGAATTTGGCCTTGAACAGCATCATGGCGGTGTACAGCGACATCAATCCTTCAACTTGTGGCAACATCAAGTACTTCACATCGGGCACTGCGCCTTGCCGGAAGTTTGTCGCAAATTGGAACAGTGTTTGCCAATTCTCTTGCACAAGCCAAATCGTCACAGCACAGATTGTCCTTTACGAGGGGTCCAACGCCATCGAAATCTACCTGGACAGCCGCCCCACATGCAGTTGGGGAAATGCAGTGGTGGGCATCCAGAACGCCACGGGCACCTCGGGCATTGCAGCCCCCGGATTCAACACCGGCAATTGGAGCGCAACGGACGAGGCCTGGCGTTTCACATCGAGCCAGCCAGCAGAGGGATTGACGTTTTGGTACGAAGACGAGGTGTACTTGGGATCGGGGGCGAATTTGGACTTCTGCACCTCACAGTCCACAACCGTCACAGCGGAGTTTGGCATTTTGCCGCCGGGCGAATTCTGCACGGATTACAACATCGCGGTCTCGTCGGCTGGCTCTTTTGGCGCAAACAATCAAATCGCTTGGACGCTCTATTCGGAAAATGGCTTTCCAATTGTTTCTGAGAGCGCCCCGTTCAACGATGATTTCTGTTTGCCCAATGGATGTTACACCTTGGACATGTCGGATTCAGGCAACAACGGCTGGGGGCCTGCTGAGTGGTCACTGACCTTGGCAGATGGCACGTTGGTTGGGCCATTCAGCATCGACGGGGGAGAAGGCGCCGAGACTTTTTGTCTTGAGGATTACACCGGTCCGGCGCCCGTCTACGAGGATTATGACATCGTCGCGACGGACGATTTGGATGTCATTGCGGTCAGCGATGTCAATGCTGACTTTGACTACCCCGGTTTGATTTGCGAGAACTCAGACCCTTTCGTTCTGGCCCCCGTTGAAGGCAGTGGGTCGTGGACAGTGGATTGCAACGGATGCTTTGATGAAGAGACGTTGACCATCGATCCTGTGGCGGCCGGGTTTGGCAACCTCGAAGTTCAACATGTGCTCGAGGGGACCTGCTTTGCGGATGTGACCACCGAATTCATCGCCATCGGAAACGTGCCGGACATCAACTTTGCGGCTTCGACGGACACTTCGCTCTGCGTGGGGGAGACGTTCGATTACAATTGCACACCGCCAGTGGGACAATGGAGCGCCTCTTGTGGAAATTGCATCAATACAAACGGCGTCTTTTTCACGGACATCTCAGAGGCAGGAGAGTTCGAAGTGACCTTCACCACTTTTGGGGCTTGTCCCGGTACAGGCACGCTGATGGTGGGGGTGTCTGCTGAGCTAGAGGGCCAAATCACAGTGCCCCCCATCATCTGCGAAGACGATGAAGTGGTCTTCACTGCAGACGTTGATGGAACGTGGACGGCCTCCTGCGGCGACTGCATCGATGAGGCCACAGGGACTTTTGCGCCCGCCGGGATTGACGAAGGCAGTTACGATGTCACGTTCACGCCGGCTTCTTTTTGCCCCATCACATCTTCTGCATCTGTCACCGTGAGCCCGAGTGTTTCCATCGGCGGCGGCAATGTTCCAGTTGCGTTGTGTGTGGAGGCCGATCCAGTGGACTTCAACACGAATGTTGACGGAGGCGTGTGGACGGCGTCCTGCGGGGGCTGCATTACGGCAGAAGGGTTCTTCGATCCTGCTGCGGCTGGCCCAGGCGAGGTGTCGCTCAACTACTCTGTAGAAAGCGGCGCTTGCAGCGACGCCGCAGACTACGTTGTGGACATTCGGCCTGTCCTTTCTGGCAGCCTCGACCCGGTGGGCCCCCTTTGCTTGGGCAGCACAACGAGCCTCGACTTTTCCTACGATCCCGACATCCCTGAGGCATACACGTCGAGCAACTCAGGGAGTTGGTCTTCACCGAATTGCCCAGGTTGCATTGTGGGCGCCATTTCTGGCGGTTTTTCCGCCAATGAGGTCGGCACCATCACTGCCGTGTACACCTTTTCAAACAACTGCAGCGTGCCCATCGAAGGCACCATCGAGGTCGCTCCGCTCGTGGATGCGACCATTGCCTCAGTCCCACAGCTTTGCGAGTCCGGTGATCCGGTGACCTTGTCTGCGGCTGAGTCGGGGGGGATTTGGTCTTCGGACTGCGGCGGGTGCCTGTCGGGTACAACATTCGACCCCACCGTTGGCGCTGGCGATTACACCATCACCTACACCATCGATGAAGTGTGCACAGACACAGATGAAATCCTGATTGATGTCATTCCGCAACTCAACGCCACAATCGACCTGCCCAACGTGGTATGCATCGGTTCGGAAACTTGGCAAGCCGGCGTCTTCATCGGCGGAGGAGAGTGGACTGCCACCTTGGATGGCAATCCATGCATCGACTGCATCAGCCCGTCTGGTGAAGTGAATCTGCTCACTGCTGGCGTCGGCATGCTCGAAGTCACCCATCTTCTGGACGGACTTTGCGGTGATGTCGATGTGGTGAACATGGAAATCCGTGGCTGTTCGGTCGAGACGGTCAACGTGTTCTCCCCCAACGAAGATGGCATCAACGATGCGCTGGTGTTCAAAAACCTGCCTTACTTCCCAGGCAATACCCTTCGGATCTTTGATCGCTGGGGGCGCCTTGCCTTCGAGGCCTACAATTACCAAAACACTTGGCGCGGCGAGGGAGCCTCCGATGGAACGTATTTCTACACCTTGGACATCCCAGGCCTCGAGTCGATTCAAGGTTCGTTGACCATTTCCAGGACGAGGGCCAACTAAGGGGGACCAGGGAACTAGTGTGACTAGGGGGACTAGGGTGACTAGGGGGACTAGGGTGACTAGGGGGACTAGGGAGACTAGGGAGACGAGGGTGACTAGGGAGACCAAGGGAGACTAGGAAAACTAGCAAGACTAGGGGGGACCAGGGATCGAAGAGACAATGGCTGGCCCCGCGGTGTCAGCGAAATGGTCCCTGCCTTAGATCGGCCAACTCGTTTCCAATGAATTGGAGCTTTGCCTGACAGCAGTCCGAGTCGAGTACTTCGCAACATCAACGCTACCACCTGACCAGTCATTCTCTCGTTCGAGGGTTTGCCCTCGGTGCGTCCTTTCCCTCATCCCCCACGCTCCCCTCATCCCCCACGCTTCCCTCATTCCCTTCGTCACCCTCGGCACCCTCGTCACCCTGGTTCCCCCTAGTCTTCCTGGTTCCCCCTGGTCTCCCTGGTCACACCCTGGTCACCCTAGTTCCCCTGGTCTCCCTGGTTCCCCCTGGTCACACTTTGGTTTTCTGGCGCTGGTCAGTTGAACGCGAAGTGGATTCCAATGGAGCCGTTGTGCAGTGCAGGGCCGCGTTCTTCTTCAAAAGTCGGGAGCAGGCCTGCCTCAGCGACCACCGAGACATTGCCGTAGCCGAAGGCCACTCGCGCGTTGACTGAGAATGGATTGAGCGGGAAGGTTTTGTCTTTTTCGGTCGTCGTGTTGGAGGGGGTGTCGAACTCCCGAAGGTACTGTCCGGTCAGAAGGTAACCTCCCACCAAACCGGCTTCGAGGTGCAACCCCTCATCGGCATCTTTGTCTGTGCGAAGGCTGACCAAGATGGGGAGGCGGACGTAAACGGCATCGAGACGGTGTTTCTTGACATCGAGAGAGTCGACGGGGAAGAGTTCGGATGCGACTTGGTCTGTGGCCTCATCGAAATACAACTTGCGATTGCCCGCCACGGACATCCTCCACCAGTCAAAACCGATGCCTGTCGTGATGCCCAAGAACTCGCCGAGGATTTTCTGTCGGTACTCGAAGGGATTGAATTCGAAACGCCAACTGTTCGTCACATCGCTCGTCAGCAAACCCAGGGTGTCCGGGGCGCCCCATGAAATGTCATCGGTTTCGACGGCATCAGGATTTTGGACGTCGCCGGCAAATTGCAAAGGTGTGACCGCTGCAAATGAGAGTCCGCCGAAGTATCCTTTGCTTCGTTCGTCCTTCTTTGCGCCACTCTTTGTGCTGGTCGAGTCCAAACAAACCTGGACGAGGAGATCTTCGCTGATGGCGTTGGTGGTTTCGACCCCGAAACTGGAGAATCGACCGAGCGCCCTTTGATTCAAAGCGATGGCGTCAGAGAAGCCAGCGCCGATGGTGGACGTGTCCATGAGTCCTTCGTTGGGGGCTTGAGCCGAAAGGTTGTTCGGGCGAATGATGCCCAGGCTTGCGAGCAAGACAAGGCAGGCGGAGATGTAAGTTCGCATGAGGGATTATTGATGTTCTGCGGTTTCAGATGTGGTGACGAATTGGGTGTCGCAAAAGTTACAAGCGGATCGAAAAATTGGATGCTTAGGGTTTTCCATCGTCTGGCTTCAGGCCAAATCGGGTGCTGAATTGCGCCAAAAAGTCCGGTGCTCTGCCCCTTTGGTTTTGCCATTGCCGTTCGATTTTGTCTCCTGCATTGCGAAAGGCATTGCGCCAATCTGAGGTGGTCTGCCTTGCGCGTTGATTGATCATTTGCTCGCTTTCGGGGAAGCTCTTGAGCAACTTGTCGATTCGTTGTGCGGCAAATTTGACACCACGGACAGCTGCTCCGACGGGTTGATCTTCCAGGAAGGCCCACACGGTTTGGCCCCCCGAAACTTCCGAGGTAGAAGTCCTTTTTTCGGTGGCGATTGCCCAATTCTCATCAGGCAATAGGTTCTGTCGGGCCTGGATGGCAGGGCTTGCCAAGGCCAATCGTGGGGCCATGTTCTGGACCTGGGATGCAGGGCGAACCGGAAGCTGGGCCAACAAGTTCGGTCGCTTCAAAGTCGATGCATCGCTTGCGTGGGTTTCAATTCGCGTGTCAGCGCTTGATTTCGCAATCGCGTTGATGTTGTTCTTTTCGGAAGGTGTGGGAATTCCGGCCAAGGATGCATCGGCTTCAGGATGCTCGGGGGTGGCCGTTTGAAGGGTGTTGCGATGAACTTCGGCGTTGGTTGCGGGGTTCGGTTCGGGGCTCGGTGGGTGGCCTGGAGACATGGGGTCCGGGGAGGGGCCAGCAAACCAAATCAAGGTGCCCAACAGCGCCGCGGCAAGGCCTGCAGTCCACCGGTGCCAGGTCCGAGTCGGCATGGTTGGGATGCGCGGAATCTTGGCTGTGCGCGGGCTTGCATGCGGAATCCGCTTCAAGCCCTGTTTGTCTGGATGGGAGATGTTCAAATCCGGTTGAAGAACAAGTGGACTGTTTTCCGGAAGGAGCGACCTCTTGAGATTTGCCTTGTTGGGCATTCGTGCACCGGTCGGGGGCTGGAGCTTGGGGAAGTCGTCGAGATGCATCAGACCAAGTTTTCGATTTCTCCGATGAAGGCACGCAGGGCTTTCCTGGCGCGAAAGATGTAAACCTTGACTTGGTCGAGCGAGAGACCAGTCAGGGCCGCGATGTCGTTGTAGCTGTAGCCCTCGTAGTCCCGCAGAAGGATGGCAGAACGTTGGTCAGGAGGCAGGGTGTTGAGGCCGCGCTGCAGCCACTCTTGCAGGTCGTGCGGGTCGTCCGAGGAAGATTGAACGTGGTGCGGCAGAACTTCGTCGGTGGGCCGTGTCCTGCGCAGCCGGTCGATCGCACGGTTGTGCGCCGTTGAAAACAGATAGCTTCGGCCTTTGCCAGGTTGGACTTTGGCACGGTTCATCCACAGCCTTTCGAATGCATCTTGGACCACGTCAGCGGCCTCGTCTTCTCGACGCACAATGCCCAAAGCATATCGGTACAAGGCATCTGCTGCCTCATCGACGAGGGTGTTGAAGTCGGCCGTGGTCATCGCGGGGTGAACGTTGTCAGCCAGACAATGTTACACCAATCGTTCAAAAATTTCCGCCACGTGTGCATCCCAACGTTCTTCAGGGACCTGCCAAGGCACGGAACCTGTGGCAACAACACCTCGCCATTCCATGTTCGTGAAGGCAGCCATTCGCGCCATTGGAATCATGTAGGTCTCCAAGTCGTGCTCGTTTTTGCCCGCAGGACCATAGCTTTCAATTGGGGCGCCAGTGGTGATGGAGGCGACCAGGGGTTTGGCATGAAGCGCATTTCCGCCTTTTCCAAACGCCCAGCCAGGTTGCAGCAAATCATCGATGTAGGACTTCAGGAGCCCAGGCATTCCATACCAGTACAGCGGGAAATGCAACACGACGGCATCCGCTGAAGCCCACAGATCTTGCTCTTTCGAGCGGTTCCAATCAGCAGATTGAATGACCCGAACCTGCTGCCCCTCCAATTCCCCGACAATTTCCGCGACGCGTTGGGCGCCCACAGCTTTTTCGAAGGTGGGATGGCCGATCACCCACAAGACATTCGAGGGAATCTTCATGTTTTCAATGCGAAGACCCGGCTGAGGTTGAATCCGAAGAACAAGGCGCCATCCAGCCATTTGCCGCCGGTCTCGGTCAAAAAGGCCCTCTCGAACATCCCACGGGCATTCGTCACATGCAGCTGAAAGACATGTCCGCCCGTGTCGATGTCCACGCCCAGGCTGAGGCTCGGCGTGACATTCTGAGGTCGCTTGGAAAGAAATGGATGGACTTCTCCGTTGATGCTGAGTCGGTTGTTGATCTTGTAGCGACCGCCGACGCCGAGGGTGATCACATCATGCGGGTCGCCTTCCGTCGGCACCAGGTTCCGGTGAGTGAGGGAAGGAATACAGGCCAAACTCAGCCGCGTCCCCATTTTCCTCGCCACCACGATTTGGTGAACGTAAGACAACCGCGAACTGAACAAATTCTCTCGCTCGGGCGCCGCCCAGCGCAGCCCGTTCATCATGCCCACACTGTAGAATGTGAGGCTGACGGGCGATGAGCCGGGACCGGTTGCCTGCCGGACGACTTGAAATTTGGCATTGAGCTCGAGCGTTTTTTGAAACGTGCTCCGGGCCACGCCCAAGGACAGCCGGTCGGTCACCCCGAAATCCAGGCCCAGCCGCATGGCTGCATTGTCCAGTCCGAACAGGGAATACAGGCCTTCATTGATTTGGCCAAACCTGTGGGCAATCACAAAATGCAACATGCCTTCGCCAGGCGTCTCGTTGCTTTGCACATTGACAATGCGGCTGTCTTTGAATGTGGCCACAACGAATTCCTTTTCGGTTGTGTCGTCGGCCAAACCATCCAATTCATCCAGAAGCCCCTGTCCCAATGCGGTCAGCCCACCCCACCCCACAGAAATCATGAGGAAGACCCAGGATGCGAAAAACGTTCGAATCATCATCGTGGCTCGAGTGTGACGTGAACGGTGACTTCAATTTCCGCCGCGATGTTCTCTTGCACCACGGCGGGAATGGGGATGTCGTGGTCAGCCGTGGCCACGTTGAACGTGGCCTGAATCGTCCAGCGTCCCTCGTCGTTCAACGACAACTTTCCGGCGATTTCTCGTTGAACAGTGACGCCATGGCAAGTGAAGTCGCCCACAGCCACCACGTCTGCTCCTTCAGCGGCTGGTTTGCTTTCTTCCCATCCCGCAATGGTTCCTGCAAAAGTGGCCTTGGGGTGTTTTTCGCTCTCCAGGTAGTTCTCGTTGAAGTGCTCCTCCATCAAGGCGTTGGGGAAGTGAAAGCTGCGAATGGGCACTTGAAAGGCAATCTCTCCACTGGATGCATCGAAAAGGGCGGTGAGCGCTTGCGATTTGGCTTCGATGTCCTCAATCGGCGTGCTTGAAAAAAACTGAACCTCCCCTGACCGGGCAAAGTGCCTTTGGCCAAATCCGGAAAGCCCGCTGAACAA